>JALEGI010000009.1 GCA_022763045.1 Simkaniaceae bacterium
CATACGCTCCTCCCATACTCTACGCGACCTCGCCGCCTCGTCCAAGTGGCGAGAATCTGTGATAGGATAAGCTCAGCGGGAGGCTGCCAATAGTGCCCTGGGATTGGGTTCAGATTTGTGAGTCGCAGTCAAATAGCCTTGCGCTATTTGCAAGACGAATAAAGATGAAAGGTGGGTGAATCTGCACTCTCAGTATCAGCTACTTAGGTTTTACCATCTTTTTATTGTGTTTTAAATTACAATTAAATTAAAATTAAGTTATAATTAAGATATAATAAAATTTAACTTTAAAAATATTATTATGACTTGTATTTCAAAACAATCTTATATAGAGGCGTCATTTAGCTATTTCACTTGCTGGAATAATTGTTCGGTAAAACACCAGATTCCTGTCAATTTTCATAATGGAGAAAACTATACCCACTACGTTCTTTCTAAAAAAAGAGCTTCTCTTTTGTCTACGATTGGAAAAATCGTTTCCTATTTTACTATTATTGCCCCTATTATTTTTGGCTGTATTGCACTGTCCCATATTCATAAAGATTCATTGTATGTTTATGGAAAAAAAGATATAAAATGGTTTGGTCTCAGTGATATAGAAAAAGTAGAGAAAATTCTGAAAACGATTGGTAAGTTTAATGTGTTAAAGGTGTTATATGAGGAAGCTCCTGTTTTATGTTCTGGTCATAAAATAAAGATCGACTCTCAGCTGAATTGGAGAGCGCAAGCTAACAATCTTGGTGTTAAGATTCATCCATCAAATAGCAAAGAAGAGAGTATAGAGTGTGCTATTTTCGAATTGATTAATCTTACAAGGAAGCACTTAGCGCCCAAATGTTCGGAATTTAATTCGGCAAAGGAGTATGCTAGAGCTCTTGAAACATGGGAATATGGGTCGATTGAAAGATACATCTTCCTCATGCAGGAAGTGAGAAAGGAGCAGCCTGGTTTTTCATCTCGTTTCTTACAGGGTTTTCAGGAATTCGTTAGAGCGGGATTAGAGAAACATCTTAAGGATATGAAAAAAAGTGGTCATACTGATTTTTATGAAAGACAGTTTCATAGATACGCTACATCTTCTCTATAGGCTACTTCATTAGCGTAAGTCTGCTACAAATAGTAGAGAATACCATTCGCCATGTCCCGGCTTTGTGGTAGAGATCAATATTGTAAGCTAAGAATCTTCTTTAAGTGACCATCGAAGAAAAAATGATGATGGGTCATCTTGGCTGTGTTGATTTATTCAACACAGCTATAAAGGCCTCACATGGCACCGCATCTTCACCCTAGCTCTCCTTGTGCAGGGTAAACCCTAGCGACTGTGTCGAGTTAGCGCAAATCTGCGTCCCTTTGAGAGCCCTGAAGGCTCTCTTAAAAACAGAACTTAAAATCAATTTTTAAGATTTTATAATTTTTAAAAGATAATAGATAGTTCGTCAATAAATGTGGAAGAAAAATGATCGCCAACCTACTTGCTTACTGTGTTTTTTATCGAAAGACTTGAGGAGTGGTATATGTGTTTCAGCCCATTGAACCCCGTCAAAAGTTTGTAGAGTGCCCAGTATCTGGAGAGGCGGCTTGATAGAGCCGCGCACAAGATGAGCTACTTGTCGCATACGCTGCTCTAGCCTACGGTCCCTTGTCAAAAAATAGTGAGAATCTGTGATAGGATAAGCTCAGTGGGAGGCTGCCAATACCGCTAATAGTGCCTGGGATTGGGCTTAGATGGGTATTTTTTGTAGACAAGGTTTTTGCTCTATTTTATGCTCAAGATATGCCTCATGTAGAAATCAAATTCTCCAATGATATTTCTCTAGACGTTAACACCTTATTTGATCAGATAGAGTCTGTAATCAACGATCTTGATTCATCAGCAGGTGTATGCAAGTCTAGGGCATACCCAGCCAAAACCTACAAACACAGTCATGTAAAAATTGATATTTGGCTCTTGTCAAAACAGCACCGCGATGATTCCTTTTCTCAAGCTCTTCTTAATAGTTTAAGGGAGTGTCTAATAGTAAATATTTCTAATCATTGTTATTTATCTGTTCAACTTCACTATCTTGATACGAATTACCTAACCATGGAATTAAGTCCCAATTGAATCCTTTCACTACTCGCATATGATAAAAATGAATAAAAATCAGAAAATTCTTGTTGTAGGCTGTGGCATAGCGGGACCTATGATTTGCTATTGGCTAAAAAAATATGGTTTCAGTCCAACCTTAATTGAAAAAAGCAAAGAATTAAGAACGGGCGGATACGCGGTTGATGTTCGCGGCATTGCTGCAGACATTGTCAAAAAAATGGGCATTTATGACGCTATCTATACAAAGCGCACTTCGGTATTGTCAAAGCGCTATGTGGATGCTGAGGGCCGAATTTTATCAGAGGAAAAGGGCGAAAAAGCGAGTTTTCGAGAGGGGAGTGATGTTGAGATCGAGCGCGGCAATTTAGTTGATATTTTATTTCAATCGATCTCTGATATTCCTTGTCATTTCGACAAAGAAATTATGCATCTTATCCAGAAAGATGAGTTTGTCGAAGTGACTTTTAAGGGTGGCCAAACCGAGCACTATGATTTGGTGATAGCAGCTGATGGACTGCACTCATCGACAAGAAAGATGGCCTTTTCTAGAGATGAATATGATCTCTTTAGTCTCGGCTCATACATCGGTATTTTCAGCATACCTAATTATTTACATCTCAATAGAGTTGAAGTCTCATTCGTAAAAGATCAAAAAATAATCGGTGTGAATTGTGATCAAGATCCTGATAGGGCACTTGTTCGTCTTGCGTTTTGTGCAAAGAAAGCTTTGAGTGGGATAGAGAGTGAAAAAAGGCAGAAAAGGTGTCTAAAAGAGACGTTTTATGGTTTGGGTTGGGAATCAAATAGGTTACTTGACCTGATAGATGACAGTAAAGACTTCTATTTTGATGCAATTGCTCAAATAAAAATGGATTGCTGGACAAAGGGTCGCGTCGCCTTGGTAGGTGATGCCGGCTATTGTCCCTCGCCAATGTCTGGTCAAGGCACTAATTTGGCTATAGTTGGAGCATATATCTTGGCGGGCGAACTTAAATTAGCAAAAGGTGATTTTTCTATCGCTTTCAAGCGCTACAATGAGCTCATGCGCCCACTTGTTGATGCCAGTCAAGACTTAGGTGTTTGGGTAGGGGAGAGCTATCTTCCGGAGGGCGAGATTTCGAAAGAGAGAGTAGAAGAGCGCTCAAATCTAATTAGAGAAAAAATTAAAGTACTTTCGAGTGGCATTTCGCTACCCAATTATGAGTAGTCTTATATCTTCATAACTTGGTCTAGAGAGACGAGGAGTCTATTCAGGGGCTTTAGCTGTCTTGTCGACTCTGCGATTGAGCAGAGTGAGTAATATAAGGGAGCACAGCGTGAGTAGGGCTCCGATCCAACTTGGTGAGGTGAACCCAAGTCCAAGGTCAATTCCTAGCCCGCCTAGATAAATGCTCAGTGCAATTCCAAGGTTAAAGGCTGCAATATTTGCTGAGGAGGACAAGGTGGGTGCGGTTTTTGCGCACTGGATTACCTGCATTTGTAGGGCGGGAACTGTCGCAAATCCGATGACGCCGAGCAAAAAGAGGGTAATGACTGCTGGTACTTTTGCATGCGATGTCACGACAAAGCCAAAGAGAACAAGTGCTAGTAAAATCAAAGTGACATAGAGCGTTGTTTTGAGAGATTTATCTGCAGCTTTTCCTCCTAAATAATTACCAAGCATTAAACCAATGCCAAAGAGAAACAGGAGGTAGGCAACATCTGTTTGGCTAAAATGGGTTACATTGATAAGAAGTGGGGCGATGTAGCTAAATGCGGCAAATAGACCTCCAAATCCCAGGGCTGTAATTAGCAAGGCAAGCACGATGTCAAAGCGCAGTAGAGCTTTTATCTCGTGAGTGATGTGTGTCAGAGGTAGTGTAAGTTTTTTGGGTACATAGATGATTATACCTAGTAGACCTAAGACTCCAATGATGCAAATGACATAAAACGGGGAGTGCCAGCCAAAATGCTCACCCATTAGCGTTCCAAAGGGAACTCCAATCACATTGGCAAGAGTCAATCCAGTAAACATTAATGCAAGTGCCATTGAGCGTTTGTTTGGTTCAACAATGTGTGTTGCAATAACTGCGCTAATTCCAAAAAATGCTCCATGGCAGAGCGCGGCAATCACCCGCCCGACTATTAGGATACTAAAACTTTGAGCAAGTGCTGAAATAGCATTACCTAAGATAAATAGGGATAATAATCCAATTAAGACGCTTTTTCTTCTTAGGTGTATTGTACATCCTGTGACTAATGGTGCGCCGATTGTCACGCTAAGGGCATAGCTAGTCATAACCCATCCGGCGACAGGAATAGAGACGTTCAAGTCCTTTGCCATGATGTCTAAAAGTCCTGCAACAACAAACTCTGTTGTTCCTATTCCAAAGGAACATATGGCTAGGATAAATAATATTAAAGACGCTTCTTTACAAGGCTTAGAATCTAGATCAGGCATAGCCTACGAATAGATTTTTTTTCGAAATTTTGCAACGAATATTGAGTTTTCATACATAAAATAAGCGTAGCTTATATCTAAGGTCCCAGTTATTATTTTCATTTTATAAGATGCGGAATTGATTTTGCTCTGGAAAAGTGGCTAGTTACGTCGTGGTATAGCTTATTTGGATTGCCAATCCATTTTTATTGATGAGTAGGGAACAAAGAATAGTTCAATTAGGATTGGAAAAAGGGTAACAATCCACCTGAACGATTTTTTTAACAAATCTCTTTATCGACGACATTTGCATAGCTTAACTGTCTTAGAAAATATTGTATAGATAGTCCCGCATATTGCTCCTGTTGATACTCCATACACTGTGCACTTTGCGGTGTTTGAAATAATTAGCGACATTTTGCATACTCCTGCTGCAATAGAACCTGTAAAGCATCCGAAAGCGGCCCATGTGTAAATGCAATATTTAAAAACTTTCTCTTCACAAGAGGGGGGGCGGAGAGCAACCTCATAATCTTCTCTTGAGATTTGTCTAAACCTTGTGCAAGGGCACAGCGGAGCTCTTGGGGTTGGATCTGGCGCGACTGTTATCAGATATTCACGAGCAGGTTCTGTCAAATTTCTCTCCTTTTTCTCGAAATAGTATAAGCCAAGGGCGTTTTATATTGTAGTCTTTACGAAGTTTCGTTTAGGCTTTCTCTTTAAAAATTTTTGGAGTTCAAATGCGTTTAATTGGTCTTTTTCTTTTAATTTGCGTCTCTTTGCATGGTGGGGGTAAATTGATTGCTCTTGCAGGTTTAACAGGGTCGGGCAAATCAACGATGACTCGGCAATTAGCAGAACTTGTCGATGGTAAGGCTTTTTTTGAGCCCGAGGAGGAGGGGTGGCCAGAGGTTGCAAGAAACTGGGAGCGCTATGGGCTTTTTTCCAGGTGGATGTCCTTTCGTGAGATGTGGCTGAAGAGCCACTACTCTGCCAGTGCCTGGCGCAATGAGGGTGGCGTGGCTATTTTGGATACGCTTTTTAACAAGCTTTTGCATCATGAGCTTGATGTCCCAGGAACGGAGTGGCTTTTTGACCCATCAGATGAGTACTACTCGGTTTTTCGCGAGATATGCCGCCTCGATCAGAAGTCTCTACCAGATCCTGATGTGCTCGTTTTCCTTGAGGTCAATAAAGAGACGTGGCTCTCTCTTTTAGAAACTCGCCATCGTGAATTTGATATGACAAAAGGTTTGATTGAATCCTATGCTCCAACTCTTAAAGCGCTCAGAGACTCAGCGATACGTCTTTGCGAAGAGAGGGGGATTGAGCTGATCTTTTTTGAGCAAAAGTTTGGCGATCCCAAATTAAGAGCTTTAGAATTAAAAGAGCTTTTAAATGAGCGTGGTTTCATTAAATAGAATGTCCTGTATAATTCTCAATCTATGCGAATTTTAGCGTTAATATCTATTTGTATTCCACTTTTATGTTCTGCTGCGAATAAAGATGAGCCTATTGTCTGCATTCATGGACTCATGGGAGGCAAGTGGTGCATGCGCTATCTTGAGAAAAAGCTCACCCAAAAGGGGTGGGCAGTAGTCAACTGGGACTATCCGAGTCTCGACGCATACATTGAAGATCACGGAATGGCGCTAAACAAGAAATTGAATGAGATTGCCAAGGAAGCGCCCGGAAAGCCGATCAATTTTGTCACCCATTCTATGGGAGGTTTGGTGCTTCTCTCTGCGTTGAATGCTCCAGAATGTCCCGATGAAGCTAAAAGGGGAGAGGTTGTTTTAATTGCTCCGCCCCTGAAGGGAGCCTCCTATGGAAGGTGGCTCAATCAATTTGGATTTACCAAGAAGATTTTCAAGGAATTTTCCGCAAAGCAGCTCATGACAAGAACTAACTTTGACGATTTTGGGCAATATCCCGACTCAATTGAACGGATGTTAGTAATTGCAGGCTCTTTAGGGTTCAATCCTGTGATTAAGGGGAAAAACGATGGGACTGTTGCTCTTGATGAGACAGAACTTGAGCGTCAGCACCAGCGTGCCGTTGTACGCCGCGGGCATAAATCAATTGTTTTCAGTGGTCGCGTCGCGCAGATGGTCACGCACTTTTTCAATCACCAAGAAAAAGAACAGCTCCATAGAAATAAGATGTAATTTTTTTCTTTATTAAAAATTTACGTTTCGTTAGATTTTCTACCCTAAAATTTGAGGTGTAGATGCGATACTTTTTATCTATTTTTCTTTTTTCGTACCTTTTTTCAATCGAGCTTCCATGTCAGTTTACCCATAAGGCACTTCGTATAAGGTGTACTGAAGAGGATCGGGCTCGTGCAGAAGAGCTCGTCAATTCACTCGATGAGTTTTATTCCAAGCAGGTAGCGTGCATTGGCTTTGAGCCAGCTGAAATCTCTTTGAGATTCTATCCAGATGTTTCTTCACTACATGAAAGACTTGGACTTGTTAATTACCCCAAGTGGGCGATCGCCTCGAATGCCCATCATATGATTCAAATAGTTGTTCCATGGAGGGCAGGCCCTTTCCACAATGTTGAATCTACAACACGTATTTTGAAGCTCAATCTCATTTCGGAGCTTATTCAGCAGCGTTATGGTGCGCTTCCCTACTGGGTAGTCTATGGCGTTTCATCCTACTTATCGGATTATCATAAATATCCACCCGACCGCTTGCCGACAATCGAAGAGATGGAAAACAGAGAAAATATTAGCTTTCATGAGAAGGGCGGAAACCTTGCCGCATTTGCTTTTGCAAAATCTCTTGAGGGTCGCTTATTTGAGGTGTTGTCAGATTATGAAACTGTACGAAACGAATACATACACTGGAGGTTAAAATGTATGCAGCATTAGCCGCACTACCATGCGTTTGTCATATGCCAATGGAACAGAGAGTTGGGCAGGTGATGATGCCCTGCTTTGTTGGTGAGGAATTTAATAGCGATGCGAAAGCACTTGTTAGTGAGCTTCATGTTGGAGGGATCATTCTATACAACTGGGCAAACGGGATGACAAAGCGCAAGCAAGTTGTAAATTTAACTAGTTCGCTCCAGAGAGAAGCAACAATTCCACTTTTGATTGCAACTGACCAAGAGGGAGGTCTTGTCCAAAGGTGGAGAGAGACAGAGTTTCCAGGCGCTAGGGCACTTGGTGTGGCAAATAATGTTGCACTGACGCAGATGACAGCGCTTGCTATGGGAGAAGACCTTCGCTCTTTGGGGATTCATGCGGGGCTTAGTCCTGTTCTTGATGTCGATGTCGATGGAAATCCGGTAATTGGAGTTCGTTCATTTGGTGAGGATGTTGATACTGTTGTTAAACATGGAAAGGCCTTTAGCAAGGGGCTAAAAAAGGCTGGGGTTCTCTCAGTAGGCAAGCACGCCCCAGGTCATGGCAGTACTAAGGTAGACTCTCATTATTGTATGCCTGTGATTACTAAAACTCTAGCTGAGCTGAGGGCAAAAGATCTTAGACCTTTTTTTGAAATTGAGCTGGATGCGATTATGACTGGGCATCTTTTTATTCCAGATATTGATCCAAATAATTGTGCCACTTTTTCCAGTAAAGTTGTTGAACTCTTTAGAAGAGAGGGCTTCGATGGGGTCATGATGACTGATTCTTTAGTCATGCAAGGTCTAGCAGAGAGGGTCGATGAGGCTGCAGTGCGCGCTCTTGAGGCAGGTTATGATTTACTCATTTTAGGTGGCAGAAAATTATATGGACAAGATGGAGCGATGCCTATTGAGAAGTATCGCGCTATCCATGCGGCTATTATGAAGGCTGTAGAAGAGGGGCGTATCTCCGAGGATAGGCTTAACGAGGCGGTTGGACGGGTTAGAGAGCTCAAGTTCAAACTTGAAGAGCAAGGCTCTATTTTAGATCGACATATATATAGATATATAGCTGAATCAACAGCGTCCCTTGGCGTTGAGATTGTACGCGGCGATCCAGCCTTCATTGAAGGTAAATCTGTAAGCATTGTGGCTTCGAAAGCTTTGCAGGGGAAAGTTGAGGGGGTCAAGTTTTTTGATACTAAAGCTCCCGAAATTGATGGTGATGTAATTGTCGTCTTATCCTACAATGCGTGGAAAGATCAGGCTCAAGCGGCTGTGATCCAGCAGTTAATCGACTCGGGCAAGGATGTTGTTTTAGTTGCAACAAGAGATGCTCTTGATGGGAAGCTTTTCCCAGGGGCAAAGGTTGTGTGCAACACCAATAGTCCAACGGGTGTTTCCGTGCGAGCTGCTCTTAAGAAAATTGGGATATGAAGTTTACTGAGATTTTAGATGATCATACCTTATGGGATGATTTTGAAAAAACGGTTCCAAGGGCTGTATTAGGTAGCGGTGATCCAAACTTTTTGTACGGAGTTGCCACTAGTACTTTTCAAGACTCTGGGGCCTTTCATTGTCCGAATTCTCAATGGAGCGTGTGGGAAAAAACTCATGTGGAAGAGGGTAATCACTCAGGAAGAAGTGTCAACCTTTTCGAAATTTACGAAAAAAAACCCGAAATTGTCATTGATCGCCTAAAAAAGCTGGGCGTAAATACCTATCGCTTCAGTGTGGAGTGGTCTCACATTGAACCCAAGCAGGGGCAATTTATTCGAGAAAAGCTTGAGGTTTACCGCTCGTTTTGCCAAAAGCTGCGCGAGGCAAATATTGAGCCGATGGTGACTCTGCACCATTTTTCTGAGCCAAATTGGTTTCATGAAATGGGCAGCTTTGAACATGAAGAAAATATTGCTCACTACACCAACTTTAGCTCTCTTGTTTTTAGAGCACTAACTGAAGAATTTCAGGGCAGGCCCTTGGTCGGTTACTTCTGCACAATCAATGAGCCTGGTGTTGAGGCCTATAACCGCTATCTTTTGGGGGATTTTTCTCCTGGGTATCGATTTAGATTCAAAAGGGGGGCGCGTTTTTTATTAGGCTGTTTGAAAGCTCATGCGCTGCTTTATGAAAAACTTTCAGGCAAAGAGGGCGTTAAAATTGGCATTACCTATCAACATTTGCGATTTCATACAAAAAATCCTCTTGTAAAACCCGTTGTGAATTTCTTTAACAAGTACTTCATTGCGATTTTACGCTTTTTCAAAGAGGGTATTTTTGATTGTAGCTACTTTCCACTTGGTAGAGTCTACTATCGTGCTGAAAGAAAGCCCCAGACAGATTTTATTGGGCTCCAATTTTATGGAAGAGTATTTATTGGCTTGACTACCATTAATCCAGGTCGCCGTGAGATGACGCAGATGCTTGGACTTCCTGAGGATCCAGAGGGGATCTATGAAGCGATCGTCAATACCTTTGATGCCTTTCAAAAACCAATTTTTGTGACAGAAAATGGGATATCGACTAGATGTGACACACAAAGAGCGCGGCATGCATCTCGCGCACTGGTTGCAGCTGAATATGCCCGTCAGAAGATTGGTCCTGAGAATTTTTTGGGGTACCTTTTATGGTCGCTTTGCGATAATTTTGAATGGTCGAAAGGGTGGAACCAGCACTTTGGGGCATACCCACTCACTCAAGAACGTGAGATCAGTAAAGAGTTTAAGCCAGGTGTATTGCCATATGTTCAAATGGTCAATTCCTGGAAGGCCTCTTTTCAAAAATAGTTTTTTATGTCATGAATAAGACATGAGATACTTTGTTTTACTTTTTACGTTATCCCAAGTTTTAGCATGCACTGACTTTCTACTGATCGATGAGCAGAAGGGGTGTGTTGTTGGACGCTCAATGGAGTGGTCTACTCCACTTGATTCTGAACTTGTTGTTTTTCCAAAAGGTGAGAAGCAACACAGCATTATTAGTGGCAAGGTCGCCATGCAGTGGCAGCAAAAGTATGATTTTTTTGGCCTTAGTGTTTTGGGAATGGTTTCAGTTCTCGATGGGGTCAACGAAAAGGGTCTTGCTGTTGAAGGGTTATGGTTTCCGATTGCTAAGTATCCCACGCGTTTAACCGGGAACATGAGCAAAGTTGTCTCCGTTTTAGACTTTGCGAACTGGGCGTTAGGAACTTGTGCAACTGTTGCAGAGGTTCAAGAGGCGTTAGAAACAATCACGATTTATCCTGTCGTATTACCAGCATTGAAGGGTGTGCCCAAGTTGCACTTTGCTGTGCACGATGCAACGGGGAAAAGTATTGTTGTTGAGTTTATTGATGGAAAGATGGTTGTTGATGAGAATCCAATTGCCGTGATGACGAATGCGCCAAGTTTCTCCTGGCACCTTACAAATCTAGAAAATTATATCAATCTTACAGCAGTGAATAAGGGGCCAGTCTCCTTTGATGGAACGGTGATTGGGACAACTGGGCAGGGCTCAGGCCTTCTTGGTATACCAGGGGATTGGACGCCGCCCTCACGTTTTGTGCGTATTGCCCTTTTTAAAAATTTCGCTAAGCAGGCAAAGGCGCTTTCGCAAAATGTTAATCTCGCTTTTCATCTCCTAAATACAGTTGATATTCCCTTTGGTACAATTCAATCTGAGGGGGGAAAGGATTTTGACTATACCCAGTGGGCAATTGTTAAGGATCTACATGGGGGTAGTATTCAATTACGCACCTATACAAATCTCGATATCCAAACGTATGATCTAAATACTCTTGTTCGAAAAGGTTACCACAAAATCCCCATCAAGAGTTAAAGAGAGCATTTCCTTTTTTTCTTGAACTGATATCTGATCTTAAGATATTTTATTCTATTAAAATCATTGAGGATTTCTGATGGCAAAATATTTTATTTCAGCTTTTATGTGCGTATTTTTCTCTCTTCCAGCAGTAGAAGGAGACCGTGATTTGAAGATCGAAATTCACCTTAAATGTGTAAATACACCTGAATTTGAGCGACTTATTGAGTATTTTTCAAATAAAAGCGGCAATCTAGTTCCTTTTGAAGAATTCCAAGCAGATATGAAAGAGTCGATGAATGTGCTCTTTAATTACATCCAACTTCGCCAGATTCACGAGGCAAGATCTTCTGTTACGCTTGATGATAAAAGAATTTTTCCTGTTCAGTGAAATAGTTAGAATTTAAACAGAAGGATTGCTAAGAATCCTAGAAAAAAAGAGAGTGAGCAATAGTTGCTGTGACTCTCTCTATGAGCTTCTCCGATTAGCTCTTCAATTGCTAGAAAAAGCAGCGCAGCAACGCCGAAAGCAAGCGTCTCCGTTAACATGTAGTAGGGCAGCTTTCCAATGATATATCCGCCTAGATATGCGCCGACTGGAAGCATGGTCGCAACAAATAGGACAGAGAGAATTTTGGTAATGCTGCTTTGATTTCTTTGCGATAGCGTGCTCCCTACGCTGAGGTTCATAAAAAAACCACATAGCGATAGGGAGAGCGCTATGAATATTCCAGATCCTCTACCTGCAATAAATGCGATACCAATAATCACACCATCAATAAGTAGATCAATTGCTGAGCCAATAACAAGTCCTACTGGGTATTGTTGGTTTTTCAGATTGTCTGAAAGGTAGTGAGCGAGTCGATGGACTGCTAACATGGCAATCACCCCAAGGACAAAGCCGATGGATATAGTGACAGCAGAGCCCATATTCAAAATCTTTGGAAGGAGTTCAACTGACACAGAGGCAAGCACAATACCTGCTACAAGGTGTTGCAAGGCGCTATTAAATTTCTTCTTGGGGATTGTACATGAAGCGAGAAGGCCGCCTAGGATTGCGATTGCCATTGGAATAAGGGTGTAGAGAGCGATAAGATAGGGGGAGGTAGCCATTTTTGAGACTCCTTTTTTCTTTCTACTAATGAATAAATGTTTTATTTTCAATAAGTGTTTCATAGGAGAAATTGATGTATCAAGATGAGCAACCAAAGGGTCTTTATTTACTTTTCTTTACGATTCTTTGGGAGCGTTTTGGCTACTATCTGATGCAGGCGCTTTTGATCTTGTACATGACAAAGCAACTGGGATTTACTCTCTTAAACTCTTTTGTTCTCTTTGGGACGTTCACTGCTCTTTTGAACATGACACCAATTCTCGGTGGAATCTTAGCCGATCGTTTTTTGGGCTACCAAAGAGCAGCAAGCATTGGCATTGTTTTAATGATTTTAGGCTATGTGTTGATTGGCCTACCCGAAATTCAGCTTTTCTATTTTGCGCTCAGTTTACTTTGTGTCGGCTCGGGGCTTTTTAGACCAAGTATCACTTGTATGGTAGGAAATCTCTACGAATTTACAGACACAAGGCGTGATGGGGGATTTACCCTTTTCTATATGGGGATAAATTTGGGAGCTCTTTTTCCCCCCATCATGGCAACAACTCTTGTTTTAGGTGTCGGCTGGTATTTTGGGTTTTTTACCTCTGCAGTTGGACTTTGTATTGGAGTGATGAATTTCTTTCGCGGAAAAGAGATTCTCAATTGTGTTGGCAAAACGCCTGAGCATAGCCCTTTGCAAAAAGGAGGGGCTAAGTACTTTAGCTCCAGTCTACTCTTCTATATCGCACTTGTTTTAACGATTTTTGTATTGCGTTTTGTGATGATGTCACTTGATTTAACAACAATTGTTGTAGCATTGATTACACTCTTTGCTTTTGCTGCAATTACATATACACTCTTTAAATTAGAGAGGGTCGATAGGGACCGCCTTCTTGTCGTTTTTATTCTTTCCGTGCTTTCAATCGCTTTTTGGTTTCTCTATTCGCAAATGTTTACCTCGGTGATGATTTTCGGGCAAATCAATATGGAGAGAACACTCTTTGGTTTAAAAGTGACGCCCCTTGTTATCCAAATTTTTGATCCTCTCTACATAGTCGTTTTTGCCCCTTTGCTTAGCCATTTGTGGGTCCTTACTGACAAGAACAAGCGTCGACTTTCACTTACGACAAAGTTTTTTGCCGGAATGCTACTCTCAGCTTTGGGGTATGTGATTTTATCTTGGTGTACGCTTGGAGCTGATCTTAATGGAATTATTTCTGTCTTATGGATTGGCATTGGTCTTTTTGTCATCACAATGGGAGAGCTCTTTTTAGGTCCCATTGGGCTTTCGATGATTACACGATTTGCGGGCGAGAATCTTCGTGGCATGATGATTGGCTTTTGGTATTTGATTCAAGCGGCGGGCATCTTGATTGGGACAAAGTTTAGTTCTGTTTTGGAGGTCGTTGAAGATGCAACCCCACTGGTTTCGCTACAGCACTACCAAAACGTTTTTATGACTCTGGGATTTATAGGGCTTGCCTTCACTCTCGTTGGGATTTTTATTTCTCCTATGTTGAACCGCCTCTGCCACGAGTAGCAGGGGTTTCAGGAGCACTTTTCTTTTCATCCTTTTCTTTGCTTTTGTCGTTGCCAAAGAAAAGAGAGAAGGGGGTGAAGATGGATTTCACAGCTTTTTCCGGCACTGTGACAAACCCTTCGAGCATATCACCGATTCCTGAAGCAAGGGAAATTGATTTGATTGCTTGGCGGATGACAATTTGTGAAATCTCCTCCATTGGCAATCCCTTTTCGGAGTTGATGTTTTTTAGGCGCACCTCTTTGAGGGGAACTAAACGTAGCGCATTTTTTCCGTAGCGCTTCAATGTAATATTCACATTGCGGAGCACAAGCTCGTCGATTTGTACTGTTCTAGCATGGAGAGGCTTTGTCTCAGGCTGTTGATCGCCGCGTGTCAGACTCTGCATGATCGTGACCCAATTTCCCTCTTTATTTGAGCTGTCGTAGAATTCAATGCTGACATACACATTATCAAAGGCGATCTCGTTAATTTTGATGTGGGGGCGAAAGTATTGATTAAAGGGGGCGTCAAACTGAATTTTTTCGACTTTGCATGCAAGGGGAAGTGAGCTCTTAGGGGGATTGTCGATCACAAAATTTTGGAAATTGAAGTGTTTCCAGCCGAGTTGGAACTTGTCGATTGTGACATCAACGCCCATAAGATGCGTCAGTTTGCCGGAAAGATAGACGGGTACCATACGGTACCCGACAAAGAGTGCTGAGAAGAGAATGATCAGCAAAATCCCAATAGAGCAAAGGGTATAGACAATCTTTCTCAATGCACTAGATCCTTTTTACTTTACAACTACACTTGGAGCAAATTTTTTGCCAACTGTAATGTAGAGATTTGCTTTAGCATCTGGGCCAGTCAATTGGTTTTTTCCCATCGTCTTCTGGATGCTATTTTCTCCAAGAAGATTTCGTCCAGTGCTGTCGTATACCTTTACATCAACTGTATAAATCATTGCGTTTGAAGAGGACTCAGTGTGTGGAATGAACCAGTCCACGCTGTCACTTGCTTGAAAGTTTTGAGCTTTAGCAGGAACTACCTGTCTTGAAACTGGAGATTTTGTTGAGCTTGATAGAGATGTACGCCACTCGACTGTGACCTTTTCTGTGCTTCTATTAGTGATGTATGTCGTGTATTCACCAGCCATCCCTGTAGCAAAGGCAAAGAGTGTGACAAATAGTGTTGCGAGTTTTTTCATGTTGACCTCGGGTTAGTTGAGATCTCCATCTTACGGAAAAGATAAAAAGGCGCAAACAAAAAAACTAGGTATGCATTGTAAAGATGCGATGTACAAGTCCTGTTGAGCTTACGTCCGGGTCGGGCGAAAAACAAGTTTCAGAAAAGCCAATTTCGGCAATGCGCTCTCTTAATCCCTTAAAAAAATCTCCCATGTTTCCATTAATGGTGAACGTATACGGCCCATTTGTGAGAAAATAGACAAATGTGTATTCCCGTTGACTTGTAAAAACGAGTTTTTGTGTTTTTTTAAAAAGGTTAACCATTCGATCCATAGGATCCATTTCTACGAACTTGGATTTGGGTAAGATTAATCCATCTACAATGAGGCTGATGTGATATGTCATGAATTATTTGAAGTTGAGGGGTAAAAAATTAGAAGTAACAGAAATGCCCCAGCAAGTTAAGCTGGGGCGAGTCGAAATTAGTAGTCAGCTCCTGGCATTCCAGCTCCAACTGGAGCGGCAGGCGTTTCTTCTTTTTCCTCAGTGATGAGGGCCTCTGTTGTAAGCAGTAGAGAGGCGATTGAAGAGGAGAGCTCTAACGTTAGTCTAACAACCTTTGTTGGATCGATGATCCCCATTTCAATAAGATTGCCATACGCATTGTTTCGAGCATCCCAGCCTTCACCGGGCTTCATGCTTGCGACTTTCTGAACGATGATCGATCCCTCTTCGCCAGCATTTTCTGCGATTTGACGTAGAGGTGCTGTGATCGCTTTGATCAGGATCTCAACGCCCATGCGCTCATCGCCATGCTTGGTGTCTGAGAGAGCTTTGAGCTTGTCTAGAGATTGCAAGATAGCAGATCCGCCACCTGGCAGGAATCCCTCTTCAACAGCCGCTTTTGTGGCGTGAAGAGCGTCGTCAACGCGATCCTTTTTCTCTTTCATCTCAACTTCAGTTGCAGCACCAACGCGGATAACGCCAACGCCACCAGCTAGTCGTGCCAGTCTCTCTTGAAGCTTTTCGCGATCGTAGTCAGAATCGCAATCTTCAATCATTTTCTTGATGAGAGAGACGCGCTTTTCAATCTCTTCTTTGGCGCCCTGGCCCTCAATAAGAGTGGTCTCTTCTTTTTTGACGACCATTTTCTTGACGCTACCGAGCATCTCAACAGTTGTCTCTTCGAGTTTGTGGCCAAGCTCCTCGCTGATGAATTGACCGCCAGTGAGAATCGCGATATCTTCAAGCATCGCTTTTCTGCGATCGCCAAAGCCTGGTGCTTTAACAGCACAAACTTTGAGACCAGCGCGCAGTCTGTTGATAACGAGTGTTGTGAGCGCTTCGCCATCGACATCTTCTGCGATAATTAGAAGGGGACGGCCCGTTTCTGCCACAGCTTGTAGCAGAGGTAGAAACTCTTTCATTGAAGAGATTTTCTTCTCGAAGATAAGAACGTAGGCGTTTTCGTAGACAGCCTCTTGCGTCTCCGGATTTGTCATGAAGTAGCCAGAGAGGTAGCCGCGATCGAAGTTCATCCCTTCGACAACGTCTAGAGTAGTTTCAAAGCCTTTGCCCTCTTCAATTGTGATGGTTCCATCTTTGCCAACGCGCTCCATCGCTTTAGCGATGATTTGGCCAATTTCTTCGTCACCATTTGCAGAAATTGTCGCAACTTGCGCAATCTCGTTGTGGTTTTCAATTGATTTGCTGAGCGTTTTGATGTAGGCGACGATCTCTTTGACAGCAGCTTCAATCCCGCGCTTAACTTCCATGGGATTTGCGCCCGCTGCAACGAGCTTGAGGCCCTCGGTGTAGATTGCTTCAGCCATCACAGTTGCAGTTGTTGTTCCATCACCTGCTTTATCAGCTGTTTTAGAAGCGACCTCTTTTACCATTTGCGCGCCCATGTTTTCGTGGCTATCTTCGAGCTCAATCTCTTTTGCCACGGTGACACCATCTTTCGTGATGTGTGGTGCGCCGAATTTTTTCTCTAAAGCGACGTTGCGCCCCTTTGGACCAAGGGTGACTTTAACAGCTTCAGCCAGAGTGTTAACACCCTTTTTGATCTTCTGTCTCGCTTCATCTTTAAACTTAATATCTTTTGGTGCCATTGTTACTCCTCTATAATTGCAATAATATCGTCGGCCTTCAGAATAACAAAGTCTTCATCATCGATGGAGACTTCTTGACCGGCATATTTATCCATTAAAATTGTATCGCCAACCTTAACAGGAATAGGAAGTTCAGCTCCCTCACTAGTTTTTTTGGGGGATCCAACTTCAACAACAAGTGCACTTTCGGGTTTCTTCTTTGCAGAATCAGGGAGAATAATCCCACCTTGGGTCTTCTCTTCCTCTTCTTTTCTCTGAACCACGACGCGATAACCGACGGGTTTTAGTTTAGTCTTTGTTTGTTGTGTCATATTTTTTCCCTATTGGATGATTTCCGCCCTTATCATATTCACGCTCAGTTTTTTTTGCAATGATATTGGGGGGCCTTGGCTTGACACTCAAGTAAAATTTGAATATACTTTTTGCCATGGCTAAAGAACGCAGTGAAGTTCCCATGAAGGATACCTGGGACGTAGAGATGATGTATCCAAATCTTGACGCTTGGAATAGTGATTTTGAAAAAATATTTACTATTTCTAAAAATAAGTGGGAAGAGCTTTTACACTTCCGGGGCAAGCTCGATGAAGGCGAAGATATTATTAACGAGCTGTTAACTAAAAACTTTAGTTTACAACGCGAGATTGAAAAGCTCTATACCTATGCTCATCTCAAGCACGATGAAGATGTCGCCCACGAGAGACATAAAGAGGCCTACCAAAAAGCGACTGCTCTCTATTATGATTATGCAAATGCAGCCTCGTGGATTGAGCCTGAGCTCTTACAGCTTGAAGAGGTGAAATTGAAGGGCTATGTCGATTCTCAAAGGCTTGAGAGCTACAGTTGGTTTCTTAAAATGCTACTCGACCAAAAGGATCACATTCTCTCATTAGAAGAGGAGGGGTTGATGTCTCTTGCAGGTCAAGCGCTTTCGACTCCATCAAAGACCTTTGGTGCGTTCAATAATGCTGATCTAAAGTTTCTTCCAGCGCGCGATTCAGTTGGTGGCGAAAATGAGCTCACGCATGGAAGCTACTCTCTCTATCTTAAGTCGAAAGATCGAGAGTTGAGAAAAAGTGCCTACGAAAACATCCATCTCGGTTTTGCCAATTGGGAAAATACCGTCACCGAAATGGTCCACGGCTCTGTTCAGTCGCACCTATTTAATGCAAGAGCGCGCAAATTCAGTTCTTGCTTGGAAGCGGCGCTATATCCAAACCAAATTGACCCCAAAGTCTATCGCAATCTAATTGCAGCAACAAAAGAGCGGATCGGTTCACTTCACAACTACATCTCTTTTCGGAAAAAGGCTCTTGGAGTCGATGAGCTTCACACCTACGATCTCTACACTCCCCTGAGCGCCTTTGATAAAACTTACCCCTATCACGAGGCGTGCCAAATCGTTATTGATTCATATGCACCACTTGGTCATGAATACCAGAACTCTGTGCGAGAAGGTCTGCTAAAAGAGAGGTGGGTTGACGTCTATGAAAATGAGCGCAAACGCTCTGGCGGCTACTCAAGTGGCTGCTACGATTCTGTGCCCTATATTCTCCTCAACTACCACGATGTCTTCAACGATATGATGACCCTTTCGCACGAAGTGGGTCATAGCATGCATTCAAAAACCAGTAATTCGCACCAACCCTTTCACTACGCAAGCTATCCTATTTTTGTCGCAGAGGTTGCCTCCACTTTCAACGAGGCGTTGACATATCGCCATCTTTTAGAGAGAGCGGATAATGAAGAGGAGCGCTACTTCATCATCAACCAGCAGGTTGATGGAATTCGGGCTACCTTCTTCCGTCAGACTCTCTTTGCTGAATTTGAACTATTGCTCCATGAATTTGCTGAAAAATCGATCCCAATTACACCTGGGCTGATGCGTGATGAGTACACGCGTCTGTGTGCTGAATACTATGGACCCGATCTGACAATTGATGAGCAGCTCGGCTATGAGTGTCTACGCATTCCCCATTTTTACTACAACTTTTATGTCTATCAATACGCCACTGGAATTGCTGCGGCCCAGTCGCTTGTCAATCGGGTGCTCAATGAAGGGGATCAGGCTCTAGCAGACTATCATCAATTTCTCGCCTCAGGAAAAAGTGACTATCCTGTCAATTTACTCAGGAAAGCGGGTGTTGACATGACGACACAAAAACCAATCTACGATCTGATCGATCGATTTGATGAGTTAGTAAAATCGCTTGAAAAGAATTAAGGAAAATAGCAAATTAGACACCTATGAGTACGGATACTAAACTCAAATCGACCTTCACAGTTCTCAATGATAAGGGTCTCCACACAAGGCCCGCGACAGAGCTTGTGAAATGCACATCGGGCTTTAAGGCTCAAATCAACCTTTGTTATCAGAAGCTGACTGTAAACGGTAAGTCTCTGCTCGGCATCCTAATGCTTGCGGCTGCCAGAGGCGCCAAAATTACAATTGAGGCAGAGGGAGATGATGCTGCTGAGGCGATTCGCGCCCTGGTTGAACTTGCAAAAAACAAATTCTACATTAAGTACTAATCTCGATAGATTTTTCCATCACCTCTCTACGACAGTAAATCGGCAAGTTATTCATCAGAGCAACCGTGAGAGCATCTGAGGGTCTGGCATCGATTTCAAGGATCTTTTTCTCATCACCCTGCTGCTGCTCAAGAAAGAGGCGAGAGGTGTAGATTGAATCTTGTACATCGTGAATCACGACCTGAAGAGGGGAGATGTCCAGGCCCACAAAGAGCGATTTGATGAGGTCGTGTGTTTGGGGGCGGGGAGACTTTTCATCCTGCATGAAACGCTGGATGTTTTCCCCCACCTCGGGTTGGGTGTAGATGGCAAAGTGCTTCTGGTCATTTCCTAAAATAAAGGCAGTATAGCCCTTCGATTGCATAATTTTCTTAAAATTGAGCTCTATAAGTTCCATGAATCACCTTGTGTGGATTTTACCATCATTACCTCCAATGATCAGGCGTTTTGCAAGATCAAAAAAGAGGCCTGTCTCTACAACGCCTGGTAGGGTAATTAACTTTTGATGCAGCTCCCTCGGCGCTCCAATAGGGGGGTCGAGCTTGAGATCATAGATGTAGTTGTGGTTGTCAGTAATGTAAAGGTCGTGCTCTTCGTTGTGGCGCAGGGTGCCAAAAAAACCAAGGTCATTGATTTTCTTAATTGTTGTTTGAGGGGCAAAAGGAATGATTTCGACGGGAAGGGGAAAGGTCCCGAGCTGCTGAACGCACTTGCTCTCATCGACAATGACAACCATCTCTTTGGCCGAAGAGGCGATGATCTTCTCTCTGGTAAGTGCACCGCCGCCCCCTTTGATCATGTTCATTTGCCCGTCAATCTCATCTGCTCCATCGACGCAGAGGTCGAGTTCGATGATTTGATCATTTGGTAGGGAGAAGATGCCCCCTTGGCCCGCTTGCTCTTCAGAGCGATTGGAGGTGAAGGCAGCTTCAATTGTGAGTCCATCGCGCACGCGCTCGATCAATCTTTCGATAAAGTAGTAGACAGTGGTTCCTGTGCCTATACCTAGTTTCATTCCAGATTGCACTAAATCTGCCGCTTGATAGCCAGCGAGTCGCTTCATGTCATCTTGAGCCATAATTCATATCTTGAAGTATGAAAAATTCCTCGTCAAGTATTGATCATTATTTCAATTTCATTTAATATTCGTGTCTTCCTAAAGGACTAAACAAGGAGAACTCTATGGGAAATCCTCCCCCACAGCCCAAGACGATCAAAGCACGTGATGTTGTGACTAAAGAGTACGAAATGTTTGACACCGAGCCAGGTCAAGAACAGGTTGAAAGAGCTATGAGAGAAATTCAGAGCCACCGCGGCGATAAAAAACCCGTTCGCAATCCTGAAACTCCTCAAGAGCCAAGCGATAAAAAAGTACTAGAAGAGAAGCTCAAGGTCGAGAAGTATTTCCTTAATGTCAAATAACGTCGTCGACTTCCTCAGAAGGCGCAAGTGCCTTGAAGCAATAGCTGGTGAAGATCTCGAAGAGATCTTGCAGAAACCTCGCGCTTTTTACATTGGTTATGACCCAACTGCCGATTCTCTCCATCTAGGCTCTTTTGTTGGGCTTGTTATGGCAAGGTGGATGCAAAAGTTTGGTCACACCCCCGTTCTTCTATTGGGTGGCGCAACTGGCCGCATTGGTGATCCTTCTGGTAAAGATAAAGAGCGCCCCCTCCTCAGTGAGGCACAAATTGATGCTAATGTGGAAGGGATCCGCAAGATTTTTCACCGTTTTTTCGATACTGAGGGTGAAAATGCACCGATTATCATAAACAATCTCGATTGGCTTGGTAAGTTTTCGCTGATTGATTTTCTTCGTGATGTAGGTAAGCAGTTTCGCATGGGGCCCATGCTCAGTAAGGAGAGTGTGAAGCGCCGCTTGGAGTCTGATGAGGGCATGAGCTTTACAGAGTTTACCTATCAAATGATGCAAGGTTACGACTTTTACCACCTGAATAAGGAGCGCAATGTGGTGCTTCAGTTGGGTGGAAGCGATCAGTGGGGCAATATCACAGCTGGTGTTGAGTTCACACGTCGTTTGACTGGTAAAAGTGTCTATGGATTGACCTTCCCACTTATTGTCCGAAGTGATGGGAAAAAATTTGGTAAAAGTGAAGATGGCGCGATCTGGCTTACTGAAGATCGCACTTCAAGCTACGACCTTTATCAATATCTCTATCGCGTACCAGATGCTGACGTTATAACAATGATGCGTCTTCTAACGATGATGGAAAATGAGGAGATCGAAGAGATTGAAGCCGCCTTATCTTCCAGTGTCCCAAATGCGGCGCAGAAACGTTTAGCGGAAGAGGTCTGCCGCTTTGTTCACGGCGATGAAGGACTCGCGCGTGCAGAAAAACTGACGGCTGCTGCAAGACCTGGAGCTCAAACAGAGTTGAATCCAGAAACACTTGCCGCCATCTCAAAAGAATTTCCAACAGCCTACCTTTCAATTGAAGAGGTGGTTGGTGTCAAGTACACCGATCTATGCGTTAAAATTGGAATTCTCTCATCTAAAGGTGAGGCTAACCGATTAGTGAAAAATCAGGGAGCCTATCTCAACAATGATAAAGTCACCGATACTGCACGTTTAATCGATGCGAGCGATCTAGTCGGAGAGCAATATCTCGTTTTTGGAGCAGGAAAGAAGAAGAAAATGCTCCTTGAAGTCAAAAAACATTAAAACTTTTTGACTTACCCCTTGATTGAAAATCAATAAGATACAACAATGAGCTTTGAAGGAACCTACTGCATTTGAGGACCTCGGGCTGAAAAAACGATTGGATAAGTTTTCATGTCAGGTAGGAAATAAAAGTTTATTGACCAACCAAGGAGACTAAGAGATGGCAACTGTCACCAAAAAGAAGTTGATCCAAGCGATCTCACAGAAGAAGGGTTTACACCCTAACGAAGTGAGAGGAGTGATTCAAGAATTCCTCGATATGATGACTGAGAGCTTGGCTGAAGGCGATCGCCTAGAATTTAGAGATTTCGGTGTATTCGAAATTGTTGAGCGTAAGCAGAAAGTTGGACGCAACCCGAAAAATGCGCACATTCCAATCATTATTCCTGCTCGCCCAGCTGTGAAGTTTACTGCTGGTAAGAAGATGAAGCGCATGATTGAAGATCAAGCGCCAAGTGCTTCAACTCAAGCTGAAGTGCACGCTCCAGGTGCGCAACACGCTTACTAACCCCACCTTTTTTCCCAGAAGGTATTTTCTACCTTCTGGGTTTTACTTTTTTTTTTGATTTGTTACTATTCGCGCCTAAAATAACCTGGAGCGAATATGAAACGCCTGACTTTACCAATTTTAGCCCTCTCTTTAACCTTTGCTCAAGAGGGGATGTGGACTTTTGATCAGCTTCCAAAAAAGCAGCTCAAAAAAGAGTACAATTACGAGCTGACAGATGAGTTTGCCCAAAATATGCAACTTGCAGCTCTTCGTACCAACACAGGTGGCACTGGCTCTTTTATCTCTCCAAACGGACTTGTGTTAACGAATCATCATGTTGCGCGCAGTATGATTTTCAGCGTTTCGACTTCTGAGAACGACTATATTAAAGAGGGCTTTTATGCTAATACCTTGGACGATGAGCTCAAATGCCCCAACGTTCATATCGATCAGCTAATTAAGCGTGTTGACATTACAGAGAGGGTCAATGCGCATCTTACAGAGGAGATGTCTCTTCAAGAAAAGGAGAGAAGACGACAAGAGCTTTTGATTCTTTTCAAAGAGAAAGCGCAAGAGGAGAGTGGGCTTCATGTGCAGGTTGTTACCCTCTATCATGGGTTAAAATATGAGCTCTATTTTTATAAGCGCTACACTGATGTTCGACTTGTACTAGCGCCGGAATCTGAAACAGCTGCATTTGGGGGCGATCCTGAAAATTTCGAATATCCACGCCAATGTTTCGACTACACCTTGCTTCGCCTTTATGAAGATGGAAAGCCTGCTTTGACTCCAAACTATTTTAAGTGGAGCGAGTCTGGGCCTAAACTCAATGAGGTTTTATTTATCGTTGGTAATCCTGGGGGAACCGATCGATTGATTACAGTCGCTCACCTACAAGACAAGCGCGATGTGACACTTCCTCTTTTGCTTAAGTTTCTAAACTCTCGTATCAATTTAATGGAAGAGTTTGGAAAGAGAGGAAGCGAAGAGAAAAGACGGGCGAATAAACTCTTAAAAAGGTTGATGAATGGTCAAAAA
Organism: Simkaniaceae bacterium; assembly: GCA_022763045.1. Taxonomy (GTDB): domain Bacteria; phylum Chlamydiota; class Chlamydiia; order Chlamydiales; family JACRBE01; genus JALEGI01. The sequence continues at coordinate 23,819 of JALEGI010000009.1, forward strand.
GTAATGACTGGCATGCACAAGTATCTAGAAGATAAACCCGTGATTCAAGAGAAAATATGTCAAGAGAGTGACCTTTTTGGGGTGGTAAACTCAAAGCCTTGGTTTGATCTGGAAGAGTGTTTTGAAAAACACCGCGTTGCACGAGGATGCAGTTTCTATGTCGAGCGTGGGGCTTTTTACGGATCACAACTCTTTTCCTTTGCAAAGAAGCTTGTGCAATTTTCTGCTGAAAGAAATAAACCAAGTCACAAACGATTGAAAGAATACATTAATACCGAACTTCCAACCATCGAAAGAGAGCTATTTAGCCAAGAGCCCTTTTTTGAGGATCTTGAAACGTGTCTTATCGATAGAGGGATTAAAGACCTGACGGCTCTATTTGGCGAAGACCATCCAATCATCAAGCAGCTACTTTCCGGACCATCTGCTGAAGATATTGTCTCTAATTCTAAGCTCAATTCACTTGAGTTGCGAAAGGAGCTATATCACAACCCCGAACTAATTAAAACAAGCCTGGATCCTGCAATTGTGTTTGCAAGGCTACTTGATCCACTTGCTCGAGAAATCCGTCGCTTTGTTGAGGATGAGTTTAATGCTCCTGTTGTTGAGAGCTACTCGAAAATTTGCAAAACGCTCATTGAAAGAAAGGGAGAAAAAATTTATCCAGATGCGACATTCACGTTGCGCTTTGCCTATGGCCAAATGAAGGGATACTATGGTCAAGATCGCTATTTACAGCCGATCTCAACGCTAGGAGACCTTTTTGCAACTCACGACAAGCATCCAAATGATGAGAGCTATTCACTTCCTAGTAGATGGATTGAAGCGCGGGATCATCTAGGTATGGAATTACCAGTCAATTTTGTTTCAAATCACGATAAAATTGGAGGTAATTCTGGAAGTGCCATGATCAACACAAATGGTGAAATTGTTGGTCTGCTCTTTGACGGCAATCGCTATGCATTTGGCTATGATTATAAATTCGATGATACGCAGGGCAGGGCGATCAATGTGCACTCAGATGCGATTATCTACTCGCTTGATAAAATGTATGGAGCCGATCGGATACTAAAAGAGCTTGGTAGAAAGTAAGTGTCTTCTTGCGAAAATAATCAAAATCTAGTAAAAATTAGGGTTTATGAATTTCCCAGTTTTAGCTGAATTTATGATCGACACCCTTCCCAGCAAAGAGCTTTTGAGATCTTTGAGGGAGGGGGTTTGTGTTTCGCAAGAGACAATTGATGCCTATTTAGCAAAAGGCGATCCCGATTCAAGATTCACTGCAGAGCTTTTAATGCGCATCAGTGGAAGGCCGTGCGATATTGATGAGAATGCTGCACTTACAAGAGAAGAATTTCTCGATTCACCTGCACCAGACCTACTCTTCGAGTTAAAACAGGGCGTTTTGTCTATCTACTACGGGCTCTTAAAGGGTGATCTTAAGCTCTTGCAGCAGGGACTGGAAGTTGCCGCCCTCTCTTCACATCTTTTCCAAAAAGAATCGGGCACCTTTTTACCGCTTTGGGTGCGTGAAGAGGACTATCGTTTAGGCGAGCTACTTGGGTGGGGGTATTTAATCTTTTACCTCTCTGCACATCTTGGTCACGAAGAGCATAGACCTTTTAGCGATACCCTCCTGGCAAAAATACGCTCCCTTTCCCCAGGTGGGCTTGATGATCTACCAACTTTGATTCCTCTTCTTTTGATGGTCATCGACCCTCTCCTTACAGAGGCGCCATCTGTAGAGCTTCCCAAAATACAACCTCGTGATCTTCATGTCAATGAAGGGCGCTATCTCACATTGAGCGGTGTTGGTACAGGGCTTGGGGCGATGGTTAAAGAGGATGTGACAATTGTCTCATTTGGCCCTCAAATTGGAAGTTTAGGTAGCTCTAGCGGTTTTGGGATATATAATTTTTTTAGTGCGGATTTTGAACGAAATCGCGGGTGGGTACGACTTGTCTCTCCTGATGGAGAGGGGAGCTCAAAGACCGTCTCCCGAGCAAAGCTGGGTCAGGGGTGGATGCATGTCGCAATGGATGCACGCTCTTTAAAAGTGCGTTTTGTTGGCGATTTTCATAGTGAGCCGCTCTATTTTGTGTTCTACGTGAACGCGAATAAAGCCCACGTCGATCAAAAGGTGCAATTGCTTCCCGATTCTCTTGATCGCTACGATGGAAGAGCAAGTCGCGTCCGCTTCGAAGGTGTCAAAAATAATTTTGTCATTGAGACAAAGAAACAGGCTGAAATCGAGCTAATCCCCCTGGCGGGCCAAAACTTTTTTTGGGGAGCCGATTTTTTATTAGCCTATAGAATAAACTATAGCGAAAAATGTTTTGAATGGTTGATTAATTAGTTAATTTTTCGTATTTTATTTTAACAAAGTGGTCGGAGTTATTAAGTGAACTTTCCCAAAATTTTTATTATTTCTACATTAGTAATATTTTCAGGTATTACACTAGCTGCGATTGCTAAAAAGGGTAAAAAACAGGAGGCTATTGCGCCTGCTCCTGTAGCCAAAGCAGCGATTCCGACGCCTAAGCCGATTCCTAAGCCAATTGTCGTTGAAGCGCCTAAACCTGAGAAAAAACCGGTATGTCATCTTAAATTGATCAAAGATGACTCGATTGAAATGGTTGATCGTATTAATGATTTTTTTAAAATCGGTCGCAACAAGCTACCTATTGTTGAGACAGTCACCTATACAAGTCGCGTACCATGGCTCAAAGGGCGCCCTGCTTGGATTGCTGATTATGCATCACACTTTAAGACCTCACGCCACTTTATCGCTCGCAGCTTAAACAAAAAGGTCGACTACTTCACGCAAAAGGTCGCACCAGGCGATAAGTTTAACGTCTTTCGCTCTGATATTGATTTCTCTTTTTATCTACTTGCTGACCTCGCTCGTTTAAAGATGTGGTTTTACTACGTTGATAATGCGACAGGTGACAAAGAGCTTTTAAAGGTATACAACATTGGGGTTGGAACTTTAGATAGTTCCATGCCCTCGGGTTCACTTACACCAACAGGTCGCTTCTCTCTTGGAGATAAAATTGCAACCTATAAACCTGGTGTGAAGAGCTATTTTCAAAATGAGCGCATCGAAATGATCACTGTCTTTGGAACTCGTTGGATTCCATTTGCAAGTGATGAGGGCGATGAGTTCGATTATGGAACAGGATTTGGAATTCATGGAGCGCCTTGCTACGTCGATGAAGAGACGGGTGATGTGCGTGAGCATGAGGGATTCATTGGAGTGCATAACAGCGATGGTTGCGTGCGCATGTCTAAAAATGACATGGAAGAGCTTTATGCGATCGTTGTAACGCGACCCACAATCCTTGAAATCACTCAAGATTCTGCTCCACTTAGGGAGGCACAATAAACATGTTAGAACATGAAAAACCGATCTACGATTGTGAAAAGGCATTGACAAAGCTCAAAGAGCAAAATGGATCGGCCGATAGTGAAATCTCCGAGATGGAGAGCACACTTGAAGATCTCAAATCAAAAATCTACAGCTCACTGACAGCGTGGCAGAGAGTTTTGATTTCAAGACACCCAGAAAGGCCGCAAACGAGCGATTATATCTCGGGTCTTTGTGATTCATTTGAAGAGCTCTTTGGTGATCGCCTCTACCGAGACGATGCAGCAATTATTGGCGGTCTTGGAGTGATTGGTGGTGAAAAATTTGTCATTATCGGACAGGAAAAGGGGAGCGATACCGATCAGAGACTCAAGCGTAATTTCGGCATGGTGCATCCTGAGGGGTACAACAAAGCGCTTCGCTTAATGAAGCTCGCTGAAAAATTCAATCTTCCCGTTTTGACGCTTGTTGACACTCCTGGCGCCTACCCTGGGTTAGAGGCAGAAGAGCGCGGACAGGGATTTGCCATTGCGCGCAATCTAATGGAAATGGCAAAGCTAAAAACGCCCATTGTCGTTATGATTATTGGAGAGGGGTGCTCGGGTGGAGCCCTTGGAATCGGAGTTGGCGATAAGGTTGGAATGCTTGAGCACTCTTACTACTCTGTGATCTCTCCTGAGGGGTGCGCTTCGATTCTGTGGAAAGATCCAGCACGCAAAGAAGAGGCAGCAAAAACGCTGCGCATGCATGCAGAGGATCTACTTGAGTTTGAAGTAATCGATGGGATTGTCAGGGAGCCACAGGGGGGCGCTCACAAGAATCACCAGGCGATCTTCAATTCAGTAAAGAATTATGTTCTCGAGCAATATGAAAGTCTCAAGACTCAAAATCTTGATGATCTTTTGGAAAACCGCTACGCGCGCTTCCGCAAACTCGGGACATTCTCTGAATAAATGGGCGACTGAAATATCCTTCATCTAGTATACTGCCCTGAAGGATATGAAATTACTACTGAAAGCCGCCTTTCGCGTCAAACGACATCTTAGTCTCGTTTTTGCAACGCTCATTACTCTAGTCTTACTCACTGTAGCCAACCAATGCGAAATGATCACACTTGGCGTTATTTCTAACACGGGCGCCGACTTCTTCTCTCTTTTTCGCACTGAAACAACCGATACTCCATTTGACCAACGTGAGGTATCACTTAGTGAGGTCCAAAAGATTTGGCCAGAAATTTCAGGTAGCGCAGAGCGGCCCATTACAAAGCAAGATACAGTCCGCTTTTTGGCAAAAAACGATAGCAATTTTCTCTCACGCATCTTGCAAAAGTTCCGAAAAGAGCTCAATCTGAGTGGTAGCAATCTTGAGACGATTTTAACGATGCTAATCTTGGTTGCGATATTTAAGGCAATTTTTCTCTTTGCCTCACGCTATACAACTCAGCTTCTTGCAATTCGCGTAAGCACAGATTTGCGTCAGCAGTATTTTGAGCACATCCAGAAGCTCCCAATGAGCTTTTATCACAAATATAATATTGGCTCGCTCTCTTCTCGTGTTGCAGGTGACGCCTCTCAGATCTCTCTGTCGATTAATTCGCTGATCACAAACTATGTCCACACCCCTTTCACTTTGGTGACCTCTCTTGTAGTCTGCTTTTATATCTCATGGCAGCTCTCGTTGGTGATCTTTTTTGGTCTGCCCTCGATTGTTTTCCCTGTGATTTTCCTCACGCGTAAGGTGAAGCGTATCACGCGTCAGTTTTTGAAAAATCAAGAGCGCTTTACTTCGGTTTTAATCGACTATTTGGCTGGGATCCAAACGGTGAAGATCTTCTCAATGGAGAAGTTTTCGCTCAAAAAGTATAAAGAGCAAAACGATCAGATGGCCTATCTGCAGCAAAAAACGGCTAAGTACGATTTGCTGGTGCGGCCAATTTTACACACGATTACGACGTTTTGCTTAGCTGCTGTTGTCATTTTCGGTCTCTATTTCCTCAACATTAGCGTTCCCGAGCTCATCGTCTTTTGTGGCTTTTTGCACATGTTCTACGAGCCCGTTAAGAAGTTTGCCGAGGAAAATACCAATATTCAAAAGGGTGTAGTTGCCGCTGAGCGCCTTTTTGAGGTGATGCGCCTCGAGCCCCACTTCACGGATAAAGATGGCGCCTCTGTTTTGACCGAGTTTACCTCCAAGATTGAATTCGATCACGTCTGGTTTAAGTATGAAGATGAATGGGTCTTAAAGGATGTAAGCTTCACGATTGAAAAGGGACAAACAGTCGGGATTGTTGGGGCAACTGGTGCTGGTAAATCGACAATTTTACAGCTTTTACCGAGGCTCTATGAGGTGCAGAGGGGCTCAATCCTTGTTGATGGAATTGCTCTTGGAGAGATCACTCAACAGTCACTTAGGGAACAAATCTCATTTGTCTCGCAAAAACCCTTTCTTTTCTACGATACGGTAGCCTCTAATATCGCCTATGGCAAGCCCTACTCGCGGGAGGAGATTATCAACGCAGCAAAGCGTGGTCACGCCCACGAGTTTATCGTCGATTTGCCTGACCAATACGATACGCATCTGGCAGAAATGGGGCAGACGCTCTCTGGTGGCCAGCAGCAGCGTCTAGCAATTTCACGCGCCCTGGTTAAAAAAGCTCCTATTTTAATCCTAGACGAGGCGACCTCAGCTCTCGACTCAATCAGCGAAGACCATATTCGTCGAGCTATTCAAGAGCTGCACGGAGAGATCACACAGATCATTGTCGCCCACCGCCTCTCAACGATTGAGCATGCCGATAAAATCATCTTTATCCAAGATGGGGAGAAAGTGGCTGAAGGGACAAAAGATGAGCTTTTAGCGAGCTGTCCTCAGTTCAAATTAATGTGGGAATTTCACTTTAATCCGAATGCTCAAACTCCGATAACAGTGTAAAAATTCCAGAGTAGAGGGTGAGCTCTAAGCAGGCGCTGCCAATTTCTGAGAGGATATATCCTGATAAACACTTTTCCCCACCCCTCAACCAGCTGAAAATTTTACAACCAATTGAGCTTGCTCCAAGCGATAGACTCAGAGGTGTGGGGGTCAGCCACATAAGGGCCGTAGCAATGGTTATAGGAGTAGGATCGATGACCTCTCTTTGTGGCTCTCTAGCGGGTTGCTGCGATTGTGGGGGGATGTGAATGCTTACTTCATGATGGAGTGGTCTGCACACTTTTTAATAGTCCTAGTTCGCTCAGTGTCGTTTTTAGATCGTCGTTTTCAGGTTTATCAAGTGCGCCACTCTTGGCAAGCCAAGCGAGGTAGGTGGGTGGGACTTTTTCAAGGGGGACGCCTCGGTGTTTGCCGAAAGGCATCTGTCGCATCTTCTTCCCCTTTTCATTGAGAAGTTTATAGACCATTTCCATGGGAAGGTCGTCGATCATCATAGTGAATAGTTGGCTCATAATGATGACGTCATCTAAGGCTCGGTGTGCATTGTTCTCTTCGAGTCCATAGACTTGTCTCAGGTATTGTAGGGCGTGTCTTGGAAGATCGGGTCGATATTTGCGTGCCCATTTCAAGGTGTCGATATATTTGTATTCAGGAAGCTCTACTCCAGCGCGTGCAAATTCTGCTTCGAGGAATTTTTTATCGAAGTTATCGTTGTTGTGCGCAATCAAAACGCTGTCGCCTTCACAGAATTCGACCATTTGCTCAGCAGCCTCTTTAAACTTAGGCTTGCCGGCAACCATCTCGTCTGTGATACCAGTTATCTGACTCGATTCAAGGGGGATAGGCATTTCTGGATCAATGAGCATACTTAAAGTTTTGTCGCGCTCTTTATCGAAAAGCGCAATTTCAATGATGCGATCTTTGTCGGGACGAATTCCCGTCGTCTCTGTGTCGTAGTAGATTGGGCGCATAAAACCTTGAATATTATGTCTAAATCTTACACTCTTCTACCATTATATCAAAGTAATTCTTGTGATGAGAACAAGGTAGAAGTTTTAGTTAGTTAAATTAATCGGTTGTTTTAATTTTATTTTTCAACTAATGTGAGAGAAAACTATCAGATAATGTCATGAAAAGACGCGAAAGAAAGAAAGTACAATACAATTACACAGAGTGCAATCCCCAAGAGGTTCTTAAAGCTATTGGTAAAGAGGGGGTTACTGATCAGCTCAAGCAGATGATGCTCTTGAGACACTTTGAAATGCGCGCGGAATCGGGTTATCAACACGGTAAGATCGGCGGTTTCTTTCACTCGTATATGGGACAAGAGGCGATTCAAACGGGCGCGACGTGTGCACTTGGACTGGAAAATAATTGGTGGATCACGACGTATCGTTGTCACGCGCTCGCTCTGTTGTGTGGCTGCACTCCAAAAGAGGCAATGGCAGAGCTTTACGGCAAAAAGAGCGGTTGCGCTCAGGGTCGTGGGGGATCGATGCACCTTTACGCAGATCGCATGCTTGGTGGTTTTGGCATTGTTGGCGGGCATACACCTATTGCTGCTGGTGCAGCTTTTTCAATCGCCTATCAAAAGAAAAAGGGCGTTGCTGTCTGTTTTCTAGGAGATGGTGCAGTGGCTCAAGGGGCTTTTCATGAAGCACTTAACCTCGCCTCGCTTTGGGACCTGCCTGTGATTTATGTCATTGAAAACAATCAATGGGGCATGGGAACAGGCGTTGAGCGCGCGATTTGCGCGCAACCTATTGGCGAAAAGCTTGCTGGCAGTTATGATATGAAGGGCTATAGTGTCAATGGAATGGATTTTGCAGCGTGCTATAACCTCTTTTCGGAGCTTGGTAAAGATACTTCTCGTCCAGTGCTTGTTGAGGCGATTACAGAGCGTTTTAGGGGTCATGCTGTTTCTGATCCGGCTGTCTATCGGTCGCGCGAGGAGCTCGAATCGATTAAAACTCGCGATCCAATTTTAGGTCTAAAGCATCAAATGCTTGAAAATGGCATGCTCACTGGAGAGGAGTTCGATCGATTCAATGAAGAGCAGAAAGAAATTGTTGTAGAAGCTGTTAAATTTGCAGATGAGAGTCCATGGCCCGATCCTGAAGAGCTTGAAGAAGGAGTATATGCGCCATGAGAGAGATTGAAATTCGCGATGCCCTGCGAGAGGCAATTGATGAAGAGCTAGAGCGTGATCCAAATGTCTTGCTCATGGGTGAAGAGGTGGCTGAGTACAATGGCGCCTATAAAATTTCAAAGGGACTTTGGGAGAAGTGGGGCGGCGATCGCGTCATTGACACACCCATTGCTGAAAATGGATTTACTGGAATTGCTATCGGCGCTGCGATGACAGGTCTGCGTCCAATTGTCGAGTACATGAGCTTTAACTTCAGCTTTGTTGCTGCCGATCAGCTGATTTCAAATGCGTGTAAGATGTATTACATGTCAGGTGGACGCTTTTCTGTACCAATTGTCTTCAGGGGGTGTAATGGTGCAGCGGCACAGGTCTCATCACAGCATTCACACTGCGTTGAATCTCTTTACGGAAACCTTCCTGGTTTTATCATTATGGCCCCATCGAATGCCTACGATGCAAAGGGGCTGTTGAAAACAGCAATTCGCGATAATAATCCTGTTCTCTTTTTGGAAAATGAGCTCGACTACAATCTCAAAGGTGAAGTACCTGAAGAGGAGTATTTAGTCCCTGCTGGTAAGGGAAAAATCGTTAAAGAAGGGGCGCAACTTACAGTCATTTCATATTCGCGCACCCTTCGCTTTTGTTTAGAGGCGGCAAATGAGCTTGCAAAGAGTGGTTATTCGATTGAAGTGATTGATCTGCGTACAGTAAAGCCACTTGATATTGGACTGATTGTGAACTCTGTACGCAAGACAAACCGCTGCCTGGTTGTTGAAGAGGGGCATCTCTATGCAGGGATTGGGTCAGAAGTGGGCTTTCAAGTAATGGAGCACTGCTTTGATTACCTAGATGCACCTGTACACAGACTTTGTCAAAAAGAGACTCCCATGCCCTACTCCAAAGTGCTAGAGGCAGAAACCCTACCTAATACTGGCCGCATCATTGAGGCGATGAAACAGACACTAACCTAAGGAAGAGCAATGCCATTTACTGTCACAATGCCGAAATTATCACCTACTATGGAAGAGGGCGTGATCGCCAAATGGCACGTCAAAGAGGGTGATCAGATTAAAGATGGCGACCTTTTGATGGAAGTTGCAACAGACAAAGCAACTGTCGAATATAATGCCCTTGATGGGGGCTATCTACGTAAAATTCTCGTCCCGGAGGGGTCATCAGCCTCTGTAAATCAGCCTATTGCTATTTTTTCCGAGAGCGCTGATGAAAATATTGATGATTTCACTCCACAAGAAGAGAAACCTACTGAAGAGGCCGGGGGAGAAGAGGTGGCAGAGCAGCCAAAAGCGGCAGCCGCCCCTTCTCAGCCAACTTCAGGTGGGCTGGCACAACCCGCGTTTCAACCTCCACCTCCTCTTGAATCTCACACTTTCGAATGGCCAGCAGAGCCGCCAAGTCAGCGCGTCATGGCATCACCGGTAGCAAAGAACCTAGCTAAAGAGCAGGGAGTTGATCTCACAACTGTTAAAGGTTCAGGGCCTGGTGGTCGCATTGTTAAGGCTGATGTGGAAAAAGCGCAAGCTGGTGGGTATGTTGCCTTTGGCTCACGCGAAGTGCCAAAAGAGGTTGCTGGAAGCTTTGAGTCAGTCGAGCTCTCACCAATGCGCAAAGCTATTGGTCAGCGCCTACAAGAGTCTAAGACATTTATTCCCCATTTCTACGTCTCTCAAGAGGTCGATGCCGGGCCGATGTTTGAGCTGCGCGCGCAGCTTAAAGAGGGGGGGATTAAACTCACCTTTAATGATTTTGTCATGCGAGCCACAGCGCTTGCTTTGCGCAAATACCCTGATGTCAATGCAGGTTTTAATACAGTAGATAACACCATCACGCACTATAAAACAGTCGATATTTCTGTCGCTGTGACAATTGATGGGGGGTTAATCACCCCAATTGTTCGCTGGGCAGACTATAAAAATATTGCAGAGCTTTCAAAAGAGGTCAAAGAGCTTGCAACCCTGGCTAAAAAGGGAAAGCTTCAGCCCGAGCAGTACCAAGGGGGATCATTTACCCTCTCAAACCTTGGGATGTATGGAGTTTCTGAGTTTATTGCTGTGATTAACCCCCCTCAAGCTGCCATATTGGCAGTTGGTGGCATTCTAGATAAGCCTGTTGTTGATAATGGAGTGGTAATCCCTGGAAAAGTGATGAAAATCACCCTTGCGGCAGATCATCGCGTTGTCGATGGCGCTCTAGGGGCAGAATTCACGCGAGAAGTTAAGAAGCTGCTAGAGAATCCCTCGATTCTTCTCATAAATTAACCAACAGGTTCATAATAGGTCACTATTATTGTGTGTAGTGCATGAGGAACATAGTCTGCAGCTACTTCTACTTCTTCGAGTATTCGATAAGGTGTTGTGAAGCCAAAATCAATGTCTGCTTCACCTACATCTAGGTTTCGCAGCTTTTCTCTAAGAGCTGAGGCTAAAGCTTTGCGCTCTGAACATTTTGGAGGGATATCACCTGATGTTGAAATAAGAGGAGCGTCTCCTTCAAGGGCAAATAGTGCATTGGTTGCTATGTCTTTAATTGCCTTGTTTCGTGGATACTTAGCTGTGACTTCAATGCTTGAATAATTAAACCTAAATACACAGCAGCATTCTATATGACTTGTCATCAATAAATTCTCTTTTAACCGACTCTTCCAATTAAATTTATAAATAAATTAGTAGATGAAGTTGGTATGCTCGATGAGGGTATTTGTATTCTTGAACTCAGATCTTCCCAGTAGGTATAAAATTTTACTGTTGCAACAAGACTAGCTGGATCATGATTTCGTATTTTTTCTCGTAATTGCTCAATTTCTAATCTTTCAGGGGGTGAATAGACGATTGAACTTGTTGAAGATTCAAATATATTCAATGCCATTTGCGCAAGATCTTTCGCGCTTTTTCCAATCGGAAAACTAAAGCTTACTTGTGAGCTTTTACTATTATAAGTAAAACAACATGTGTTGAATGTAGACAATGTTAACCTCCAAAATTGGAGCTAGTATAAGCCCTAAAGAAATAGATTACAAAGAAATTTAAAAGATACTACAGCCAACGTTTTCGTTGAAATAGGACCCAGGCAATCACAGAGACCACAACAATCACAATGAGAATATAGACAAAAGCAAAAGGGTTATTGTCTATAGGAAGACTCACATTCATCCCGTAGAGAGAGGCCACCATAGTTGGAATATTCAGGATGATAGTAAGTGCGGTTAAAAGCTTGATAATTTTGTTGAGCTGGTTTGTGAAAATAATCTGGTAGGAATCGCGCAGAGCGCGGATGGTACGTAGATTGATTGTACAGAGATCCTCTGACTGAATGGAGGCGTTCAGAAGATCTTCTAGAAGCTCTTGATCTTTTTCGAAAAGGACTGTGTATTTACCTGAGGCGATCAGCTCAAAGACATTGCGGAGGGGTACAAGAGAGGAGAGGTACTGGTTAAGGTTCTCCTCGTTGATTGTAAGGTCTGTAATGTCTTCAGATTCAATTTGACTGATTGATTTTTCCTGCTGCAACACGTTAGTACGGATGCGTTTGATCTGGATGGTAAACTCTTGTGTAATTTTTAGAAGGATGTAGATTAACAGGCCTGACTTTTCAGCAGAGGTAATCTTTGGCTTCTGTGAGATGAAGCGCTCAATGAGGTGGCTTTTATGAGGGGAGATTGTGACAAAATAATCTTTAGAAAGGATGATTGTTAGAGTTGAGGTTTTGAGTCCCATCTCCTCGTCAGAGGGGTGTCTAGTGTAAATGATGACGCGATCGTCATCTCTTTCAATACGGGGAATTTCGTATTTGTCTAAAGTGTCGCTAAGATCGGTGTAGTCTAGGTCGACGAGCTTAGCAATTTTGACAATATCGCTTGTTGTTGCCTCGTCAACATGGATCCAGCAACCCTCTTGGGGCTCATCGATTTCATGAAAGGCCTCGTCTAGCTCTTCTTTGTATAGATACTTTATCATCAGGCGCCTCTATTCTTCCCTATGGCAATAGGTTAGATAAAAAACAAGCGTTTTGTCAATCGCTTTGGGCTACGAAGAGCGCTCTTCAAGGGCTTTGATCCGCTTGACATGCTTTTCGATATTGCGAACGTATACCTTATAGCGATTGTATTTTTCTATTGGTTGTGCGGGGCTTCCACGGTAGCCGCCAGCTTTTGTAAGCGATTTACTGACACCCGATCTTGTGGCAATTTGGACTCCATCACCAATGGTAATGTGTCCAGTGACGCCTACTTGACCGCCCATAACGACATGTCTGCCCGTTTTGCTCGATCCGGCAATACCAGTTTGAGAGACAATGAGATTGTCTTCGCCTATTTCAACATTGTGTGCGATTTGCACCAAATTATCAATTTTTGTTCCACGAGCAATTTTAGTAGCGCGCAAGCGTGCGCGGTCAATACATGTGTTTGCGCCAATTTCCACGTCATCTTCAATGATGACAATCCCCATTTGTTCAAGCTTTTGGTGCTTTCCCTCTGCATTTGGTGTGTAACCGTAGCCGCAGGAGCCAATAATTGCTCCTGGTTGTAAAATGACGCGATTTCCAATTTGGCATCCTTCTCGAATTACAACACCAGGGTAGATCACACAATCTTCTCCAATACTCACTCCAGGGCCAACAGTTACATTTGGATGAATTGTCGTTCTGCTACCAATTGAGCTAAGTTGATCGATGACAGCATTTGGACCTACTGTAACACTCTCCCCAATCTCAACACCATCTGCAACAGTTGCATTTGGGTGGATGCCCACAAAAGCAGAGGTTGTTTTGGCCTTCATGATTAATTCAGCGATGATCTGGAAGGTGTGAGAGGGATTTTCTGAAATCAGATAGTTGCGACCTTCATGAAGAGGCGCCTCTTTTGCTGTGCAGATGACGCCAGCAGAAGAGCTTTTCATGACATCGAGGTAGCGAGGGTTTGCAAAGAAAGAGACCTCTTTTTCGTTTGCATTTTCAAGCTCGTTGACGCCCTCAACAAGAAAGTTTGGGTCGCCAACGAGTTTTGCTCCAGTGAGCTTTTCTAACTCAACAAGAGTGAATTGTTTAGCCATGTAAAGCTGGTCCTTGGTGCATCATCTGTTTTGGGTCTGGCATCATAGTTTGGCTAGTAGGGGGGAGAGTACCAGACTTTTCAGCGACTTCGTAGTCTTTATCCATTCTTTCGATTACAACAGTTGTGAGATCGAGAGTTGGGTCGTAGTAGAAGATAACATCCTTGTTTAGGACCATTGGGATTTTACGCTCTTTAGCAATTGTCTCTGAAGCTCTGTTGATTTGAGCTGCAAGAGAATGGATCATGCGCATGTTTGCCTGCTGCAGGATCTGATAGTAGTGGTTTTGGTAGCGACCGAGCTCTTCTTGAAGAGATTGAAAGCGAACCTTTAGTTCCTTTTCACCTTCAGGTGAGAGGGTATCAAGGTAGTCAGGGTCTTGCAGCTTTGTGACAACATCATTGAGTTGTTTCTCAGTATCGTCGAGGATGCTGTGCATTTGGCGCTTGAGCTGTTCGAAGCCCTCCTGTTCGCGCTTACCGAATTTTGATTGCTGGATGCACGAGCCAAAGTCGACAACAGCAGCTTGGGTGTGGGGGCTAGCAGCGTAGCCCTTTGCAGCTCCCATAAAAATCAAGGAGGCTAAAGCAAGAATTTTAAAAAGTTTCATATATATCTCCAGTAGTAAATCGTCTGTGTGACTATATCACATCTTCGCAATTTTCGGTGCTAGAATTGGCCTCCCATAGAGAAGAAGAAGTTCTCGACATCCTGTTTTCGGTCTTCTGGGTTGATCGGGAAACCAACACCGAGGACCATAGGCAGTCTGCCGCCGCCTACGTTGAGTCTGACACCAACACCCCAGCTCATTCGGAGCTTGCCAACCTTATATTCTTTACTTGAAACGGCACCCGCATCGTAGAATGTAAAGGCATCGACCGGCTTGATGATATTTTGCATGTATTCGGCGCTAAATAGGGCTGAGCTGGCTCCACCCTGAGGATCCTTTTCTTGGATCACACCCTGAGGATCACGCGTGATAAAAGCAGGTCCGATAATTGCAGTTGTGTATCCACGAACTGTGGTCTCACCACCGAGGTAGTAGCGCTCGTTAACAGGAAGCTGAATTGGCTTGCCAGCCCCAAATGTTTCGAGGAAGCGTAGATCAGCGCGCAGCTTGAAGGTTCCCTTCTTCCAAACAGGGTAGTAGTAGGAGTTAGTGAAGGCGAGTTTAATGAATGGGAAGTTCTTAGGTCCCTTTTGATCTTCAGGGATGTTAACCTGAACGAGTTGCCCATCACTATATTGAGTGTAGACTTTGCCACTACGTCTTCTGTGAACGCCATCAAGTTCACCTTCAACAGTTGATCTTAAACCGCGGTGTGGTCTTGTGGGATTGTCTGTCGAGTCGTAGGTAAGGTATCCGCCAAAACCGTAGACATTACCCGAGTTCTCTTTTTGTTCTTGAGCTCGAATACTTGCGCGGTTTTTAACCTTGATCAATGAGTCTCTAAAGCGACCAGAGAGGCCAAATCTCCAGAATGAGGTGATTGGGTATGAACCGAAGAGGTTAAAGTTGAAGGCATGGACAATAAAGTCGGGAGCCTGAACTCTGTTTTGGGAGTAGCCTAAGTCGAAGCCGACTCTCCAGTTTGTGTCGTTAAAGTAGGGGTTGACCCATGAAATGTCGACGCCGCCCTCTTTTTTACCGATAGAGAGCTTCATCGATGCGAATTGGCCGCCACCGCGGAGCATGTGCCAGCCCTCACGCCACCAGCTGCCAAGACCGCGCCAGTTGAAGTTGTTCTCAGTGACATCGAGACCACCAAAGATCGAATCAGTACTACTTAGACCAAAGAACATGCTCATGTTTCCGGTCATTGATTCTTCAACTTCGATCACAACATCGCGGTACTCTGGTCCGAGTGATTGATCGTCTGGGCTACGAATTGCGTAGACATTGACCGATTTGAAGTAACCAATAGCCTCCAGGCGCATCTGCGTCGCTTTGAGTTTGCGCTCGTCAAAAATTTCGCCGGGTACAAGACGCGACTCGTTCATGATAACATTGTTTTGGGTCGAGTGGTTGCCGAGAACGCGAATGACGCCAATGCGAAACTTTTCAGATTCCTCGATTGTGAAATGTACGTTGTACACAGGCTCATTTCTTTGGAGAGTGAGCTCGTACTGGACCGAGGTTTCGATGTAGCCCTCATGACCGTAGAGATCTTTAATTGCCTCAGCGGTGTTTTTGAGTTTGTCGGGGGAGTACTTGTCGCCCTTCTTGATCAAAGTACGCCCTTTGATCTTATCGTCTCCATGAATCGCATTTCCAGAGAAGGTGACATCACCGAAGCGGTAGATTGGTCCCTTTTCTGCTTTGACAACAAGATAAATATTCTTCTTGTTATTTGTTGAATCCTTGATTTCAAATGAAACGTGAGCGTCAGCGTATCCCTGATTTTGGAGGTAGTTGATGATCGTCATGCGATCGTGTTCAAACATTTCCTCA
This sequence comes from Simkaniaceae bacterium, assembly GCA_022763045.1. Taxonomy (GTDB): domain Bacteria; phylum Chlamydiota; class Chlamydiia; order Chlamydiales; family JACRBE01; genus JALEGI01. Next base: position 39,784 of record JALEGI010000009.1, read on the forward strand.
TGGTAGACGCCATCTCCAGACATCCAGCTTGTGAATAGATCGTACTTTTTTGTGTTGATCATCTGCCGCAGATGTGTCTGCTCTGCTTCAGTGAAGCCTTCGAAAATGATCTTTCCAACGCGCGCTGAGCGCCCTTCATTAACGTAGATATCGATATTGACTTCGTTGGTGTCTGGTACAGGTGTGACTTTGTAGCGAGCAGAAACTTCGAAGTAACTCTTTTTGATATAGAGGTCTTTGACTTTTTTTAATCCCTCTGAAAGCTCCTTGCGGTCGAACACTGTATGTGGTTTGACGTCGAGCTCTCTTGCAAGTCTTCTTGAGGAGACTGCAGAATTGCCGTGCCATTTGATTGAGCGGATAATTGGTTTTTCCCAGAGGCGCATGACAATGTAGAGCTCACCATCTCTTACAGAGATTGATGGGTCAACCCTTTCGTAGTTTTTGGAGAGGTGCTTGAGGTCGCGGTCAAATGCGATCTGATTAAACGGGTCGCCCTCTTTTGTTGTCATCTGTGATAAAATAGAGTGAGTGTCGAACGATGCACCTGAGGGTAGATTCATCATGCGAATTTCGATTTGTGCAACAGGCTTGCCCTCAAAGGCCTCAACGGGTCCTGGTTGAGCAGTTAATCCTGTTGTAAATAGCAATAGAAATAGAATTAGTCGTTTCATTGTCGGCTCAAAATTTTGAGATTCCAGAATAACTCTGGCAGTAAATATTTGCAAGGGCAAACATGTCGTGTTATACTCCTTGCCCTAACCTAAAGGAGAGGTATGAAATATCTTGCCCCCATGCTTTTGATGCTACATTTAACGGCTTGGCAGCCCTACAATTTTTACACATCAGGTCAACACACTTTCAAGGTTGATCCAATATTAGAAAAGCGATTAGAGGGGCGTCCAGAAGTCGTTTTGAAAGCTTTCCTAGCAAAAGGTGGTACGTTTCATAGAATGACTGAGACAAGTCTTCCTTTTGAACTTTGCTCGGGCGATGATGTTTATCCGATTTGTTCAGGAGGATGGTGTCGCTCCCAAACGCTGCTTATGATGCTACAAAAATTCAAAAGTGAGCTGAGCTTGCATCCTTCTCATGCCGCAAGACATGGTTACGATCCCTACGATGGTGAGATACATCGCAAGCATAATATTACGTATGAAACTTTTATCGATGAGTATGAGGAGTGTTTCGGACGTCCTAAGTTTATTCGGGCTGGTTTTGAAAACTCCGATGAGTGGGAGCCGATGTTAACGCATCCGACTCAAGAGGGTCTTGCAAAAATTCGCGAATACTATACCAAAAACTATTACGGACAGATAACTGAGGGTAGGCGCGTCTTTTTGACCTTTTCAGCCAACGTGCACGTTGTCATGTATCGCTTAGCTGAATCGAATGAATCGCTTGATAATGTGATTGTTGTTGGCTTTGATATGGAAGATCTAATTTCCCATCCGCCAAAGGAGTGGAATACCTATCCAAGAAGTCAAGTGGCCTACCGAGCCTTCTATGATCTACTCTCACAATTGATTGTTCTTAGGTAAGCGATACGATTAAAAGGAGTGGCGGCCAGCAAAGGCTCGCGAGAGGGTTCCCTCGTCGACGAAGTCTAGCGAGCTACCCATTGGTAGACCGAGAGCTAGTCGAGAGAGGAAGAGGCCAAGGGGTTCAAGTTCTTTTTTGAGAAAAAGGGCAGTTGCATCACCTTCTACTGTCGAATCAAGGGCGATAATCACCTCTTGGGTTCCAAGCGATTGGATGCGGGCTTTGAGTTTGTTAAGGTCAAGGTCGGTAACCGTGCGCCCATCCATAGGAGAGAGTAGTCCGTGCATGACGTGAAAGATGCCGTTAAAAAGGCGCATCTCCTCAATTGCAAAAACATCCTTTGCACTTGAGACAATGCAGAGAGTCTTTGGATCACGCTTGGTTGATGTGCAATAGTTGCATGGCCCTGTTTCTATCAGACAGCCACAATCGCTGCAGTAAGTTAAATTTTGTTTTACATCTGAGACGGCGGTGCTTAGGTTGATTAAATCTTTTTCTTGCCAGGAGAGCATTTGGAAGGCAAAACGTTCAGCAGTTTTTTGACCGACTCCAGGGAGTTTCTTAAGTGTCTGAATCAGAGTTGTTAGCGTCTTTGGATAGCTCATAAAGATAAGTATCTCAAATTTCTTTAGTTTTTTCCAGCATTTATATACACTGGCGCACGAACAAGGGCTGTGAAATGAAAAATGTTCAAGCTAGAATCACGGGAACAGGGCGGTTTCTCCCAGAGAAAGTGCTCTCGAACGAAGATTTAGAGAAAATTGTTGATACTAACGATGAGTGGATTGTCTCTCGAACGGGGATGAAAGAGCGGCGTATTGCTCTCGACTCTGAACCCACTTCCATGATGGGGGTTGAGGCAGCGCGTCGTGCTTTAGAAGCGAGTGGACGCACTGCTGAAGATATCGACCTTATTATCTGTGCTACATGCACACCCGATTTTATTTTTCCAAGTACGGCATGTCTAATTCAGGAGGCCCTTGGTTGTAAAAAAGCAGCTGCGCTTGATATTCAAGCTGCTTGTACTGGTTATCTCTATGCTCTCTCGATAGTCAAAGCGATGATCGAATCGGGGGCTCATAAAAATATTTTGATTGTTGCTTCTGAAAAACTCTCTTCGCTAGTCGATTATGAGGATCGCGCCACTTGTGTCCTTTTTGGAGATGGAGCGAGCGCTGCTGTCGTAAGTGCAGAGGGGAAAGGGCTACTTTTGCTTGATTCAATATTAGGAAGTGATGGCTCTCAGGAGGCGATTTTAAAGGTGCCAGCAGGCGGCTGTCGGACTCCTGCAAGTAAGCAGTCAGTAGAAGAGAAGCAGCACTATCTTCAAATGGATGGTCGTGAAGTCTATAAACATGCCGTTAGGCGTATGGAGGCAGCTGCTAATCAATGTATGGAAAAATCTGGAATTAAAGAGATCGATTGGCTTGTTCCTCACCAAGCAAATATTCGGATTATTGAGTCGCTAGCAAAACGCTTCAAGCTTCCGATGGAGAAGGTTTTTTGTACGATTCATAAATATGGAAACACATCAGCATCCTCTGTCGGGATTGCACTTGATGAATTAACCCAAGAAACTGAGCTCAAAACAGGCGAGCATCTGCTCCTTGTTGCTTTTGGAGCGGGTTTAACTTGGGGCGCCACCACATTAAAGGTTGTTAATGAGTAAAGTTGCATTTATTTTTCCGGGCCAAGGGGCTCAAATTCCCGGTATGGGGAAAGACTTTTTTGACGCTTTCGAAGTCGCTAGAGATACTTTTCTAGAAGCCGATGAGGTTTTAGGAGAGCATTTTTCTAAGCTGATTTTTGAAGGGGATAAAGAGACCCTTTCGCTTACTAAGTATAGCCAGCTTGCAATTTTTATCACTTCGATGGCGATTTTTCGTGTGATCTCCCAGCAGTGCCCTGGTCTTAAAGCCGATGTAATGGGTGGTTTGAGTTTGGGTGAATATACAGCGCTATGCGCATCTGGGCGCATTTCTTTTGCTGATTGTGTGAAGCTAGTAGCTCTGAGAGGCAAGTTGATGCACGAGGCGTCAGTCGAAAATCCAGGGACCATGGCAGCAATTATCGGCTCCGAAGTAAAGGATTTGCCTGAGGGTGCTTGGGTTTCTATCTATAATTGCCCCGGCCAGACGGTCGTTGCAGGAACTCATGAGGCTGTTTCGCAAGTCCAGGGGAAAAGGGTTGTTCCATTAGATGTTTCTGGAGCTTTTCATACCAAGATGATGGACCCTGCTAAGTCTCGATTTGCTCCTGCTGTAGAATCGGTTAATTTGATTGAAAGTGATATTGGATTTGTATCGAATTCAACGGGTAAGTTCGCAAGTGATTTGGCTGAGATCCGTAAAAATTTGATCGACCAGGTGGTCGATACTGTGAGATGGGAAGAAAATGTACGTGCGATGATGGAGGCTGGTGTCGAGCTCTTTATTGAGATTGGGCCTGGCCGCACTCTTGCTGGAATGAATCGAAAAATTGGAGCTGGAAAAACGCACTCGATTAGCACTGTGGAGCAGCTTGAGAAACAAGAGGTATGTCGATGATGTTGAAAGGTCAAAAAGTTCTCATCACTGGTGGAACATCTGGAATCGGTCGTGAAATCGCAGCTGTCTTTGCAGAGCATGGGGCGGATGTTGCGATTATGGGAACAAACCCTGATAAGGGATTAGTTGCCATTCAAGAAATTGAAAAGGTTCGTGAAAATAAAGAGCAGAGTGTGATTTTTGAGCGAGTCGATGTGTCAGATCACCAGAGCGTAAAGCAGGCTGTTACAAAACTTCTCACAGATTGGAAAGGAGTGGATGTTTTAGTCAATTGCGCTGGGATTACGCGAGATAAGCTTTTAATGAAAATGACTGAAGATGACTGGGATACAGTAATCGATGTGAATCTCAAGTCTCTTTATAACCTCTGTCACGCACTTGTTCGTCCGATGATGAAGGCGCGCAGGGGTAAGATTATCAATATCTCTTCAGTAGTTGGCATTACTGGAAATCCCGGTCAGGTGAATTACTGCTCTTCCAAAGCAGGTATTATTGGTTTCACGCAGTCGCTTGCTAAAGAGCTTGCCCCACGGGGGATTAATGTGAATTGCATTGCTCCTGGTTTCATCGCAACGCCTATGACCGATGAATTAAATGACGAGCAAAAAAAACAAATTTTAAGTAAAATACCAATGGCAAAACTTGGTTCGCCAAGAGACATCGCTAATGCGGCGCTCTTCTTAGCGAGCAATCTCTCTGACTATATGACTGGAGAGGTCTTTGCCGTTGATGGTGGAATGACCGCATAACATAAGGAAATAAACACTATGTCAGTAAAACAGGAAGTCGTGGACATCGTCGTTGAGCAACTTGGCGTTGATGCCGATGAAGTCGATGAGTCAAAGTCTTTTGTCGAAGATCTCAATGCTGATTCGCTCGATCAGACAGAGCTAATCATGACCTTCGAAGAGCGTTTTGGTTTTGAAATCTCTGAAGAAGAGGCGGAAAAGCTTAAAACTGTTGGCGATGTTATCACTTACATCGAGAACAAGAAAGTGAAAGCGTAAGCTCATTCAAAATCTTAGAAGCTCGCTCGATCTCCTCTCGCGTGGTATAGCGTGAAAGCGAGAATCTGAGCGAGCTTTTTGCTCTTTGTCTAGAGTAGCCCATTCCAAGTAAAACTCGTGAGGGCTCTAACGAGCCACTACTGCAAGCTGAGCCCTGCGAGGCGCTTACTCCCTCTTTGTCTAGCAGGATGTTGAGTGTCTCGCCGTCAATACCCTCAAAATAGACGTTTGTCGTGTTGCAGATCCGAGGTCCAGAGCAATTGATTTGAGCATTTTCTGGTAGTAGCGACTCGAAAAGGTCGCGTAGCTCGGCCATTTGGTGGGGCCTGCTTGAGATTTCTAAGGCTTTGGCAAATCCAACGATCCCCGCGAGATTTTCAGTTCCAGGGCGCATTCCACGCTCTTGAAAGCCTCCACGATATTTCGGCTTTAGCTTTTTACGGCTAAAAAGAGCCCCTACTCCTTTTGGGCCGTGAAGCTTATGCGCTGAAAAGGTCATCGCATCTACACCTGGTGGAATGTGAAAAGGCTCTTTGCCAAGAAGTTGAACACCATCAACGATGAGGGGAATGTCACCGGAAATCGCTGCGATCTCCTCAAGATTGGCTTTTGCGCCCGTCTCGCTATTGACCGCGCTAATCACAATCGCTGCTGTGTTTTCATCGATTGCTTGTTGAATCGCTGCAGCTGTGGGCGAGCCATAGAGCCCACAATCAATGAGCTTTGTCTCTTGTAGATTTTCCCATGTAGCGGCGTGTTCTAAGTTAGTAGTGAGAATTTGCCCTTTTGGCAGCGCCAGTTGCATCGCTTCGGTCGCACCAGATGTGAAAATGAGCTCTCGTGGCTTGACTCCAAGGGAGGTGGCAATTGACTCGCGAGCTGCCATGAGCATTTTCTTCGCCTTTTGGCCGTAGTAGTGAGTCGAGGAGGGGTTGAGTGGCTCGGCCCAGCATAGATCGATTGCCTCTCTGACTTCAGGGGCTAGTGCTGTCGTGGCATTGTTGTCTAAATAAATTCTACTCATCGACCTTCAAAAGGAGTATCGTAATGTTATCACGCCCCCCTTTTGCTTTGGCCATTTCAATGAGTTTATGTGAAGCTGTGTCGAGATCATGGGATTTTTTAAGCACTCTTTCGATGTGCTGATCATCCACAAGATCGGTCAAGCCGTCAGAGCAAAGGAGGTAGATATCCCCAAAAAGCGTTGTTTCAATGCCCACATCGGGTTTGACGCTATTTTCTGTTCCCAGAGCTCGGGTCAATCTTTTTGCATAAGATAATAGCTCAATTTCAGATTGATCAAAAGAGCCTTTTTTCAAAAGTTCATTATGTATTGAGTGGTCTAAGGTAAGTGGTTTTAAAGCCTTTTCTCGAAATCTATAGATTCTTGAATCGCCTACGTGAGAATAGATAATTTTTTCTTCATGGAAGAGGGCTGAGCACAGCGTTGTCCCCATGCCCTTGTACCCCTTTTCAGAAGTTCCAAGTTTGTGGACCCACTTGTTTGCGCTTACAATAAGCTTTTCAATGGTTCCAGTGAGATCGGCGAGCTTAATTTTTTCGTGTCTAGTTTGGAAAAGATCGCGAATTCCGTGGCACATGTAGCGCACAGCTTCTTTCGAGGCAACTTCACCCGCTTTATGTCCACCCATCCCATCAGCAAGTATATAAAATCCCTCTTCAGGCATTTGCGCCCAAAAGTCCTCGTTGGTTTTGCGAACTAAACCAACATCAGATTGACAGGAGCTGACGATTCGACATTTTTTTTGCATCTTCCGCAAATCCAGGAAGTCAATTTGTTATAATACACATCCTAGTGAAAAAAAAGATTTTTTAACAGGGGCTTGCTCAGGTTTGTCAAATCTTCCCATGAAAAAAATCATTTTTGACTCGAGATCGAGGATGAAATAGTGAAAGGGGCGCGTTGCTTCAAAGCGCAATGCATCTTTTGCAGTTGCCATTGATTCTAAATTGAGTGATGCAGAAGTGGCACCAGAGGCCTCAACGCCCGCTTCGTTGACTGAAAAATAGGTTCCGTGTGCAACGCTTGATAAATAGAGGTTTTTCTCTCCAGTGATCCCTGAAAAATCTGCAGAAGTTGAGAAGGGTTTAATCATCCCAAGCTGCATAAGTGGCTTTGACAAAGAGTAGTTCTTTTCAAATTCAAATGTGGGAAGAAAAAGATCAACACGCTTTTCCTGAAGCTCATCGATCAAATTCGAGAGCTGAGGAAAAGTTATCGTATTTTCTTTGCCAAGAGCGGGTAGAAAGACGACGAATGCGAGGTCTTTGGGGTGGGCTGAGCGAAAGGGGAGTGCGATGCATTGACCAAATGGGCTTTCGCTATATTTATGCTCTTCAATTTGATGCATTAGATTAACATGTTGAGTCACATTATCTCTGACATTGAATGGAGCACGATAAGAGAGTTTCTTATTAAATGGCAGTTTCCAATTAGCTTTAAAAAAGATAGCATTGGCTAGAACCATTTTGGTAGAAGCGTTGACATCTTCGCTTGTCAAAAGCTGTTTGATCTTTCCCTTTGTTTTTGTTGCTATCCAATCATTGATCGTTTGAATCGCATGGTCTGGGTTGTTGAAACTTGTCATTTCAGCTGTCCCGCGGAAGTTTTTTTGAACGATAAATTGATAGATTGGCAAAGGAGCTGTTTTATCATCAATCCAGATAGAGTTGGCTAGGGTGAGTGGAGCGCGATCTTTAGCCTTGGGACCGTTGAAGAGGTGAGCCCAGAGTCTCCGGTAATTGTCAGGGAGCTTCTCCTTCAAACCTTGTAAATCAAGAGCGTGTTTCATTTCGATTTCTGTAAGCCCTTGAGCACCAAAATAGGTCATATAAAGGCACGACTCAATTGAAAAAGGAGAGAGGATGGGGTTTTGAGATTCTTTAAACTGAGAGAAGAGTTTGAAGCTAAAGTTCTGGTTAGCGGCAATGAGATCATCGCGCTGGTTTGCAAAAATAAATGAAAGGGAAAGAAGTGAGCAGATGATGAGGCGCATAGCTAACCTGAGATGTTTGTCCCAATTATACGGATGGCGCTAATAAAGTTGAAGGTGAGATGCAGTGTAATGGGGGCAATGAGTGAGCGCTGCCTTTCGTAGGTGTAGCCGATGTAGAGAGAGAGAACAAAGAGCGAGGTGAGAAGGGGGAGGTTTGAGGTTCCTTGGTAGCTCGAGTAGTGCATCAGGGCAAAGAGCACTGAAGTGATGATATTGGTTTTAAAAAAGCTGAGCTTATTTCGTAGCCATGATTGAAAACAGCCCCTGAATAGATACTCCTCAATGAGAGGTGCAAAGATTACAATACAAATAAGGGCAACGAGCAGCTGAACCGGAGATTTTTGCGCCTGCTTGAGGTATAAAACTGCAGTTTGATCGGGTCCTTCTAGTCCCCAGGTGTGGTAGACAATTAGATCAAAGAGCCGGGCGGTAAAGCCGACAACTGGAAGAGAGATGAGCCAAGTGAGCGCGCCAATAGCTGCATCCATGTAAAGCGGTGCAGATAGGGGAAAAGAGTAGTCTTTCCAAATTCGAGCAAAGGTACCTTTCTTTCGGGTGGTTAATATATAGTAGAAAAAGAGCAGTGCAACAAAGATTGTACATTGTGAAATCGTGATATGGAAAGAGAGTGATGCGCTGGGAAATAGGTCGCGAGAGAGGGCGAGCATTGCTGTTGGGACAATGAGGTATATCAGAATAAAGGCGAGGAAAAAGGCAATAATATCTTTGCCCGCTAATAGGGTCTCTGTTGGTGGGTATTTGCTCGAGCGAAAAAAACCTCTAAGCCAAGCCATCCAGCTGAAAAAAATAGAGATGGCTAATGTTGAGAGTAGTAGGAGGTAAGAGGGGACTATTGTCTCTGTCATGAGTGGGTTTTCGCTAGCAAAATGTAGTCTTGGATGCGATTGGCAACTTTTTTGATCAGCTTACCGTGGGCAATGCCTACTGGAGATAGACCAAATGTCGCCTTTCCATATCCATAACGATGATAATCCAAGTTCACTAACTGTTTTGGTACTAGGGAGGTTTGCTCGACAAATTCTTGCAAAATGATACGGGGGGTTGGCGCTCTCACATCGACAACTTTGATTCTTACGCTCATCATCAAATCATATGAGGGGTTTGTTTCAGGAGCTTCTCTCGGTTGCATTGAGTGGTCAACGAGCTCGAGAAAGACGTAAAATTCGACATCAGTGTTTTCATTTATCAGCCATGTGTGATCTTGAAAGGGGTTTAAATCTCCTTCGATCACTGGAAGCGGAATGGGTAGATCGTCATTTTGTTTAAGGTACAAGTGACCCTGATAATTGAGTTTTGAGCTAATTTCATCAGTAAATTCTTGAGAGAGGCTCCACGGCATTTGAGCATCACTATGGTCGTATAGTGAAAGGAGTGCAACGCGTGGTTTTGCTCTACCATCATCGTGGAAGGGTTGTGCGCTATTATTTTGGTAGCAACCTGCAAGGCAAAGGGCTAGTAGTGCAAATATCTTTCTCATAGCTTCAACATAACGTTTTTTTATTTTTGATGCTAGTGCGAACAAATTCAAATAGCTCTTGATTTTGCTCTAAATGATCCCAATTAAACCAATTGAGTTCATTGTCTTGGCACCACGGGTTGTTATTTCCTTGTCTGGAATGGCCATACTCATCACCCATTGTCAACATCGGTATTCCCTTGGCTTGAAAGAGTGCATCGATGAATTTTTTCATCCTCTGATTTCTTTTTGAAAGAATTTTAGGGTCCTCTGATTCTCCCTCAAACCCACAATTATCGCTGTAATTTTCGTTGGAACCATCGCAATTATTTTCACCGTTCTTTTCATTGTGTTTTTGGTTATAGCTCACAAGATCGCGTAAGCTAAAGCCGTCGTGTGCTGTAATAAAATTGACACTCTTTAGCGGGCTGGAATAAAGTGACGGTGAACCCTCCATGGCATCTTGAAAAAATCTGTCACAACCAGGCTCCCCACGAATGTATCGGCGCACTGTATCGCGAAATTTCCCATTCCATTCCATCCAGTTCTCTCCACCAGGAAAAGAGCCAACTTGATAGAGACCGGCTGCATCCCACGGTTCAGCAATCAAGTGTAGGGAGTCGTCCATAGCTTTAATGACCCAAGGAGACTTGCCCCGGGTAAGGATCGATGCTAAATCAAAGCGAAAACCATCAACGCCCATTTCATGCGACCAATAGTGCATAGAATCAAGGATCAATTGACCCATTCTAGGCTTGTTGCAAGCAAGGGTGTTGCCACATCCCGAGTAGTTGGTGTGCTCCCCATTTGGTCCCGTAAGGAAATATTCTTCTCTATCATAGATTGGGAAGTTGCCTACATGGTTGTAGACAACGTCTAGAATGACTGAGATATCGGCCATATGCAACCGTTTCACCATCTCCTGAAAATCTGCTTTTGTCCCATAGCGTCTCATGGGGGTAAAAAAACTGATTGGTGAGTAGCCCCAGTAGTTATTGTGGTCTGTCTCATCAAATTCAAAGATTGGCATCAGCTCGACTGCAGTGATGCCCAGATTTTTTAGATGGTCAATCTTTTCAATGACTCCTTTAAATGTCCCTGGGTTTTTCACGCGTGCAGAGGGATCCTGGGTGAAACTGCGGACATGCATCTCGTAGATGATGAGATCTTTTCTCTCGTGTTTACAATGATGAAAGCCCTCCCAGTCGAACTGGGGAGTTGGAGCGTATCTCGAAAGAAGTTGTTCTCGCGGGGCTCCCCACTTAGTTGGTGTATTAAGGTCGAATCCATAAGGATCAGGATAAAGCGAGCCCTCTATTTTAAAGGCGTAATCGAAAGGAGGCTTGTGATCTACCGACCAGATGCCATTTGCTTGTTGCATTTGCAAAGTGCCTTCAGGTGTGTAGAGATCAACCTTTTCGGCGTTTGAGAAAAACTTCAGCGTGGCTCTACCATCGCTCATAGAGGGTCCTAGAGAATACATAACTTAATCTTTACCAAATTTAAGAATTATTTGGCTTTCAAATACCAAATCTGATAAATTTTCCTCAGAAGACTAGAAAATTTATGTGTAAACTTTTTTTTCGGAGGAAGACAATATGTCTTTAGAAAACGCCAAAGCCAATCTTGAAGAATTTGGTAAGGAACTGAATCTCGAAGGGCTCGCCTTTGATGAGAACCACACGTGTATTTTAGGGATTGATAATACTTTCTCTCTACACCTCACTTACGAGCCAAACTCAGATCGCCTGTATCTTTACTCACCAATTCTTGATGGGCTTCCCAAAGATGATAAAATTCGCCTATCTCTCTACGAGGCTCTACTAGAGGGATCAATGCTCGGCGGCCAAATGGCTGGCGGTGGTGTTGGTGTTGCGGTTAAAGAAGAGCTTATCCTTATGCACGCTGTACTAGAAATGGGTACAGGAGCTGACGCTGCGACTCTCCGTCGTTTTGCACCACTCTTTGTTGAGTGCGTTGAAAAATGGAGAGAGCGTGTTCAGAAGATCCTAGAAGGACGTGATGATAAGACAATTACTCAACCCAACATTCCTCAGCAAGCGCCTCCTGGAGGTATGACGCCTGGTGGCCAACCTGGTGGTGGCAATCAACCTGGTGGTCCTGGTGGATTCCAGAGAGTGTAGATTCTTTAAATTTAGCCTAGAGCTCTTTAGGTTGTCCAAGTCTTTAATTCACGATTGTTAAAGAGTTCTGGATTGAAATTTGTTAAAAGAAAAAGACCCTAATTCTAGGGTCTTTTTTTATGCGTGTTCAAGCTCTTGAAAAGAACTTCCTTGAGATTTCATAGGTTTTTTTTGCAACACAAAATGGGAATAGTATAGTAGCTAACAAGATATCTTTTGCAGATATGCGAGTGAATCTACGAGTAGGTTCATTGAGCACTGCCTGTTGCCTGACTAAAGGTGGGGGGTGTCTTGGCATGCGATCAAGTCGTAAATTGTCCAAAGCTTATCCTTGATTTCTGTGACAGCAGTTTGAGCAACCAAAGAAAATAAGGTAGGCAAGATTAGTAGCTAGATAGGCTAGTCCAAGTACTGCTATTACAGGGGAAATCACCAATCCAAAGCTAATTTGTGCACATCGATTATTGCCTACAACTGGTTCTAATATATTGCGACGAACCAAGTGGAAAAACCCGACCTGTTCCAAAGGGGTTTGAATAGGCTCAAACTGGGGGCCTGTTTCTGGTATTGCTAATGTTAGTCGTGTTGTCATAAATCCATCCTTCTTTAAAAGAAGGATTATATCATACTGAATATTAGAATTCTATATAAAAGAAATTTTAATTATTAAGGAGTTTTCTCTGAACATCAGACAGATAGAATGCGATCTCTTTATCCTTGGTTTCAAGTCCCTTCTTAATTGACTTGATGGAGGACATTACTGTCGAGTGATCTCGAGAGAAATAGGCCCCAATCTTCATATAGGGCATTTTAAGCTCACTGCGCATTACATACATAGCGATCTGTCTAGGTAGTACACACTCTCGACTTTGGGATTTTCCCGTAATATCTTCAGTTTTAAGGCCAAAGATCTCTGAGATGAGTTGCAGCACCTTATCTGGAGTGAGTTTTGCCTTATTTTCCTCCTCAAAGAGGTGGGTAAGGTGCTCTTTAACTCGATTAAGTGATAGGGGGGACTCAAGGTCAAGTTTATCAAGGTGAGCATGGAGAATAAGCGATTCGATGGCGTGTGAGAGTGAGTGCGCGCTTGGAAATTTGTGGGTGATAAAGTCAGTTAGCTCTTTTTGAACAGGGAATTTGAAGAGTTGCGAGCGGCGTGAGAGAATTTGGTGAAGTTCATTAGTGGTGGTGATTGAGGTTAGAGGGAGGGTAATACCCCACTCAAAGCGACTAATTAATCGCTCTTCAATTCCATCGAGCATTTGAGGGGAGCAGTTTCCGCTTAAAATGATTTGCCGGCCGGTTGTGTGGAGCGTATTAAATGTGTGAAAGAGCTCTTCTTGCGTTGCATTTTTACGAATGAGATCTTGGACGTCATCGATGATCAGCACATCTACATGGCGGTAGGCGGCGCGAAATTCTTGCATAACCCCTCGTCGTATGGCAGAGATGACGTGCTCAGTGAAGGAGGAGGCTCGGACGTAGAAGGTCTTTTTCCCGTGGAGTTCAAGGACGGTTGCTGCTGCCATCAATAGGTGAGTTTTACCAACTCCCGGTCCTCCATAGATAAAGATAGGGTTGTAGGTGGTGGGCTCTATGGTCGGCTCAATAAGTTCTTGTGTTTCGAGGTTGAATCCTGTGACATTGGCAAGTAGTTTGAGAGGAACAACGTTATCTGGCCCTGGAATAAACTGTTCAAAAGTGTGGTGAGGATCGAGTTTATCTGGGATGAAATCGATTGGTCTGTGAGACTGGGGCTTTTGCTGCGCACCACTTGTCTTGCCATCTTGACTAGCAAGAGAGATGTGAATTTTTATCGGGCGCCCATTGTTGTTTGTCAGGCGGGTCTTGGCCTTCGATGCAATGTGCTCCTCGAACCAGTTAATCGCAAATGAATCATCAGCATGAAGATAGATGTTCCCGGCATCATAACGATGCAGTTTTAGTGGGGTCAGCCAACGCTTGACTGTTTCGGTGCCAATTTCTTTTTCAAGTTGCTCTAAAAAATTCGTCCAGATTTTCATGCCAGTCTTAAGTAGTCGTCACTATCTTTCCCTTCAATTTTTTCGTTAGGAAGTACTGCTGAAGCATTGCCAGTACGGTCGATGAGATCCAGTAGATATTCAATCCAGATGGGAAGTTGTAAAAGAGGAAAGTGAAGACAATTGACATCACATTTCCCATCATTTTTTGTTGCTGCGCTTGCTCTGAAGTAGCAGTCGATCCTGCTTGGCTGATTTTCTGCTGAAGGAACATCAATCCTCCAAGAACGATTGGAAGGAGGTGGAATTGATTTCCAATAAAGAAAATTGGGTAGCCCCATGAAAAGAGCACATCTGGAGCGGTCAAATTGTTGATCCATCCAGGGATAAAACTCGCTCCACGAAGGTCAAAGTTAGATTTGAGCAGGTCAAACATTCCGATCAAAAAGGGCATCTGAATTAAAATAGGTAGACAGCCTGAGAAGGGGTTGACTTTCTCCTCTTTGTAGAGTTTCATGACCTCCATTTGGGCACGCTTGGGGTCTTTTTTGTAGCGCTCTTGGATCTTTGTTACCTTGGGTGCCACTTGCTGCATACGCACAGTCGACTTGATCGACCAGTTGTTTAGTGGATAGAGCATAACGCGAAGGGCAATCGTCAATAGAATGATTGAAAAGCCCCAAGAGTGGGTAATGCTGTAAAAAACGCGCATCAGCATGAACAAAAAGCGCGCAAAGGGCTGCGAAATAAATGAGAACCAGCCGTGGTAGGTTTGAGCGCCTGCATAATCCGGGTTGTAGCCTATCGAGGGATTACTATAAGTTGCATCAACCTGATTTAAAATATCGTGCTGGTAGGGACCGGCAAATAGTCTAAACTCGGATACGCCATTTCCTTTTTTCAGAGGAAGGAGCATTTCATAGCCTGGATACTTATCTGCTGGAAATTGGTTGTAGGCTGCATCAATGAGCGTCAAACGGGTCGGTAGAATTTGTCCAGGGATGTGGTAGGCCTTAAAGCCAGTTGGCATGTTCTCAGAAAGGGGGTCGAGAATCATACCAAAGAATCCATTTGAGTCGGAGATCCAATCGGGTGATGAAGTTGTGATAGTTGTTGATGTTTTTGGCAGTGAAACCTTCTCAACAACAGTTTTGCTTCCCTTTTGATATCTTTGCTGAAGCTCGGGAGATGCAGCTCCTGATATGAGTTCAACCTCAGGAACGCCAGTCGTGAGCCAAAGCTCGCGGCTTCCACTTTCAGAGCGAACCGTCAGCGTGACACAATAAGGGGCTTTCTGGTCTTTTGCAGGAAGGGTGTAGGTTTTAATGAATCGACGTCCACCACTACTTCCCTCAAATTCAATCATTTCATCGGTAAATTTAGTGACTCGGAAAAACGAGGTGTGGATATCGCTGTCTTCGCCAACTAGATTCATAGCATAGTAGCGAGAGGGGGCGAAAAAGGCAGTTTTCCCGTCTGGCGCTTTAAGGCTGCGACGAATTAGAGGTGTATACCCACCGAGTTTTGGCTGCTTTTGCACGGTTTTCCCATCTTCAACGCTCCAGTAAGCGTGGTTTGGGAATCGGGCATTCGCGGCATGCTTATTCAAAATTGTACGATCGAAGCCAATTGGTTTCACAGTTTCATTATAGGGGAGATTGATCTCAGCTAAAGCTCCACCGATATTTGAGAAAACGAGCTGTTGGTATTCGTTTTCTAGAACGTAAAACTGCTCCTTGCCAAGAGCGCGCTCTTGTTCTGTAGTTAGAGTCTTAAAGCTAGTGATATCTTGAAACTGTGAGACATCTTTGAGCGTATGAAAGGTGTCATTACTCGCTTCCCAGAAGCCTACTGGCATGTAATTGCCATCGAAATTGTAGAGGACAATACTATTGACTTCGGGTTTTCCAGAAGGGAAGTAGAGGCGTCCATCTTCGTATTCAGCAAGTTTAATCACAATGCCGGAGGCGTTAAGAGAGACAACCTGAACATCGCTCATACCAATTGTTGGAAGGTAGGCCGAATCGATTTGAGGTTTGGTAGTGCCATAGACAATTGCTTTTTGCGAATTGTTCGCATCAATCATCCGGTTGAGCTTTTCGATCCCTTTTTTTCCAGCTCGGACATATACATGCTCCGGCAGGTCTCCTGTCCATGCTTGTGAGATGTAGACATCTCCATTCATGATAGCATAGGCAACTGGGTCTTTTCCTGCTGCGTCGCTATAGAGAACCGTCAATGGTAGGTCAGAGGGTCGTGCCGTGCGCTTGCGTAGGTCGCTTTGCAACCTTTCGCTTGCTTGAGCCTGCTTTTGCTGCTCCTCTTGGCGCTTTTGTTCTATTGCCTCCTCATTTCCTGAGGCGAACCATTGGTTTGAGAAAAAGAGAGCTACTGTTAGTAGCAAAATGAAGATGATTGATTTTCTGTCCATAGACCAGGATTCTCTCACATATGAATAAAAAATACTAGCTTAATTCTTCTTGAATTTGTCTCCAAGAGGAATGTTAAAGAGTCAGTTTTTAACTCAATTTTTGTATTAAATTTCCTCTTTTGGAGGGGCAAGCGATTCGAGTGGGTTACATGGTTTTTGCAGGCATTTCAGGTTGAGTTTGAGTAGCTCTTAAGGCTAGGTTGTTACTTCACTTAGTGAGTGATATGTGTCAAAAGTCTAAATGCTAAGCGGTATTCGGCTTCCATGTTTGGATCTCTGAGAGAAAGGCTTTGAAAAAGTCGGTCTCTCGGAGGTTGTCAAGCCATGAATCATTGAGAATTTCATCAAGTGGTGGTAGGGCTGAAAATTCGTAGGCCTTTTGTAGAAAGTGAATCGAGCGAGAAAAGTCTTGAGTAATTGAGTAGAGACATGCGAGGTGATAGTAGGCTTGAACATTGCCAAGTTTCGCTGCCTGGACAATTTTGTACTCAGCCTCTTTGAGCCACTGCTCTCTTTCGAATAGTGAGTCTGCAATTTCGGCCATTGAAATCAATGTGAGTGCCCAGTCGAGGATGATGATGTCGTTTTCGCTATCCTTTTTGTAGGCAAGCTTAAAGTGCGAGGTTGCTCTTTGAAAGACACCAATTTCATTGGTTAGCTCGGCATAGTGAGCGCAACAAAGCGCGAGGCGATAGTGCACTTCGGGGTGTTCTGGATCAACAACAAGTACATGACCCAGAATTTCAATTGCACGGGCGTAGTGGTTCTCGTCTTCTGTGTAGTCTGCTAGGGTGTCAAGTGTAACGGCGTATTGATAGAGCCATTCAGGGTGGAGGTAGATCGCATTTTTCTGCAGATTCAAGGCCTGTTCAAAGTGGATGATTGCCAGTTCGATGGTATTTTTATCGCGGTGGTACTCACCGAGTTTCGATAGCGCTAGTGCATACTCATAGTAGTAGCTGCTGACATTGGATAGACCGATTGCGCGAGAGAAAAATTTACAAGCGCGCTCAAGAATTTTTGGGTCATTTTGCAGCTCGGCTGTTTGAGCGTGAGTAATTCCAAGAGCATACCAAAGTCTATGGTAGGTACGGTCGATTGAAATACCCTCTTGAAATTTCTCAATTGCCTGGTAGTAGTGTTCGATATCTTCAAAATAGGTGCCGTAAGCGTAGTAAACCATGCCATATGCATAGTAGATTTCAGGGCCGGCATCTCTATCGTCTATGGCCTCGCAAATTTTGTTTTCGGCCTCTTGAAGCAGGTCAAGACGATCTTGCAATACTCCCAAGGCAGCGAGGGATTCGGCCCAGATGCCAATCGAGCGTAGGTTTAAGCTGTCGCATGCGTAAGCACGGTGACATTTTTCAATTGCAGAATGAAGTCTTTTTGTGTCGCAAAGGCGTTTTCCAGACTCTTTGAGCATGGATGCCCAGCCTAACCAAAGGCCGCTATCATGCGCAGAGAGTTGAGCCGCTGTTGCATAGCATTCATTTGCCTGAGTGAAGTGATCTTCGTCGTGAGTGAAATCGTAGAGGCGAGTGAGTGTCTGCGCCATCAAGTGCCAACCTTGGAAATTCGAAAGGTTAATCGTCACTGCTTGTTTAAAACACTCGATTGCTTTGACAAATAGGCGAGAGTCATTGATTTGTTGGCCGAGTTTGAAATAGACACGACCTAGGTCGACCCAGAATTCTGAAGGTTGACGTTTATCAATTTCTAAAGCTTTATTGAAGGCCTCAAGAGCGCCATTGAGATCAGAAACTTCTTGAGAGAGTATGGCAATTTCAGTCATGACTAGGCCATACTTCCAAAGAAGGTCTGTCACTAGATCTCGTGGTTGTTCTTCAACAAGAGTTGTCGCTTTGTGTAGCTTGGTTTTAGCCTCGTGGAAATAGTGCGCTTCGCCTGTTGCTTTACCAAGAGCGTAAAGTGCTGCACCCCACGCAACCCATGCATGAAAGTAAGTAGGTTCAATCGAAGTACATTTTTTGAAACGTCTGGAGGCAAGTAGTAGATTTTTCTCTTTTCCCTCTTCGCTACCAAACTCAAAGAGAGCTAAGCCTTGGTCATAGAGAAGTTGAGCATTCGAGGGGTCGAGATCGGCTGCCATGTCAAAGAATTTGACACCAGAGTGGTCTCCCTTTAACAACAGGCGCTCGCCCTGTTTGAAAAACAGATTTGAATGCTTGTTTTCACTCTCGTCAAATAGCATCGGAGTGATCGAAATGTCCGATGAGAATGAGAGGGAATGTTGGTCGCTAGCCATGTCTGAGAAGGAATTGGTGAATTTACCTGCATTCATTCGACTGAGTTCCTGTTTGCTCGTTAAAGTCCGGAATTATATGTCACATTTTTTATTCAGGCAATCCTTTCAAAGTTCTTGACACCATCACTTTAGCCGTTCACACTACTTGCAATTGTAGCGTGAGACATTGCACGTAAGGGGTTTATGAAAGCAGAGTTTTAACGCAGCTTTAAGAAAAAAAATCGTAAAAAATTTTATAACATTTTTGTGGGAAATCCGTTCATAACTCCCCATATATTAAAGTTTAAGGATTTGAGGTGGTCATGTTCAAATATTTAAAAACGGTAAAGCTAGAAGATACAGATGCAACTGGAGTGATTTATTTCGCTAAACAGATGACATTTTCTCTGGAAGCATTTGAGACGTGGCTCTCAGAGAGAAAGTACCCTCTTTCGAAGATCATTGAGTCTGGGGAGTATCTCTATCCCATTGTCCACGCAAGCGCTGATTATAAAGCGCCAGTCAAAGTCGGCGATGAGCTTGTTATCCATTTGCATGTAGCAAAAATAGGGAACTCTTCATTTACCATCACCTCTGAGCACCATAAAAATAGCGTGCTTGTCGGCTATACTGAGATTGTACACGTCTGTCAGTTCAAGGAGAGTGGGCGCTCTTGTGAGATTAATCCACAAATGCGAAAACTTTTGGAATCAGAAATGGAGCTAGCCGCTCTTTAAGCTGGGATTTAATCTCTTCCTCACTCATGGGGCTTTTAAGGGTTGCTTTTGCGATCATGCCCCACTCGGGGTCTTCAACAGGACAAACCTTAGCTTTTGTGACCCCATTAAGATTTAAAAGTGCCTTTTCAATGATTTCAGGCTGAATATTCTCCCCACCACAAACAAACCTTCGATCGATCCGTCCTAAGATCTTCAACCTTCCCTCAATAAATTCACCGAGATCTCCAGTTCGATGCCAATTGGGCTTTTCATCACCCCTTACATAGATCTCACCCTCGACAATTTTTACCTTACGAGTGGGTAGCACAACTCCATTAAGCGCAACTGTCGAGCACATTTCGGTCATTCCATACGACTCATAAACGCGAGGATCTTCGAGCATCCAATCAGGCACCGGTCCGCCTCCGAGTAAAATAGTATGCAGTCCAGTCGGGCAGCCTCTGTAGTATTGAGTCGGAACAAACGAGGCAATAGTCGCATTTTCTGTGACAACTTCAGCGCCACTGAGAAGGCATCGGTAGAGAATGGCAAGGCCTGCAACATGGTGGATTGGGAGGTTAAGGAGCCAGCGATCAGAGGGCTTTATTGAAATGAGCTGAGAAAGCCCCTGGTAGTTTTTAATGAAGCTCTCTTCATGCAGCGTGATTGGTTTTGGCTCGCCAGTTGTTCCAGATGTGGGAAGCAGCGTGACCCCTGGATCGGCCTCTTTTATTCCCCTGCAGGCGCTTGCTGCTTTGCCTTGTCTCAAAATCGCTAGATACTCTACGAGGTTTTGATAGTAGACAACAGGGGAGTCATCAATAATGGTCTGATCGACAAGATTGTCAAGCTCACGATAGGTCATTCCATTGATTGCCGGCCGGGAACCAAACTTTTTAGCAGCTTCTTTTAAAAGCCTCATAGCTTCATTGGTTTGAGTTCACTTAGTGAGATCTCTTGAGAGGGGGCAATAGAGGCCTTCCCATCCTTCACATTTAGTTGAGGGAGAAATAGATCTTTTTCAAAAATATCAAAGGTATCTATGCCGACAGGGCTTTGGGTATGTGTGCGTGCATCAAGGCGTGCAATATCTGCCAGTCCGAGCGTTGATTCATAAGAGGAGCTATAGACTGCACGCATCCCGCGATTTTTTGCCATTTTTGCAATTCCCATGCAGTAGTGAGCGCCACCGTGGAGAGTCGGTTTAAGCACAACTGTTTGCACAAATTCTGGAACAAGGACTTCAAGAAGAGGGTGGTCTCGCAGAGTTTCATCAATCGCAATAGAATGAAGGGTTTTTTTGTGAAAAGTAGCAAGGTCTGAAAAACTCTGAACGGGCTCTTCAATGTATTCAAAAGTGTTGGGGTAAAACCCTTTGCCAAACTGCACAGCCTCTTCCAAAGACCATTTGCGACCAACATCTAGGCGAAGTGATATTTTGGGCAGAATTTGTTTTACTTGCTGTACGATCTCTATAGCCTGCAGCGGAGAAAATTGCCCGATTTTAAGCTTTGCAGTGTTGTAGCTCTTGATTTTCTCAGCTTTTTCTAAGATTTGATCGCGATTGCCAGATAAGAGGGCTGAAACAGGTAGCTCGCGAAGAGTATTTTCCTCCTCAAAGAGCTTAAAAAAGGCGCTCTCAAGACCAAAAAGAACAGATGAGTGGGGAGCAAGTCCCCATTTAGCAAATAAGTTTAGCATCTCGCTTGTCCAACTTTCGCGAGAAAATTCTGTCTGCTTGAGCTCGTGGCTGATCATTTTGAGCTGGCCGACTGCGTCAATGACAGTCTCTTTACTCATGTGTGGAAGTGGCGCTATTTCACCATAGGATTTTTTACCATCGGTTGTTGTAAGTTCCAAAATCATGCCAAAGCGCATTGAAAGGACTTCGCCCATAAGCTTAAGAGGAGTTTTCAGAGGGAGTTTATAAACGTAGAGGTCAAAATTTTGGATCTTCATACCAGCCATCCGAGTGCAAATAAAGTTGAGTATCCAAAGATTAATTTGCCCACTCTGGGAAATATCTCTGCATAGTCTTTTGGCGATTTTGCGGAAGTAGTTCTTTTAATTAAAGGAAAATTTATCGCGGTGTAGATGCTCGTAAGTAAAAGAGCTGGGTGCGCCAAACCACTTGCAACAAAGTAGATGGGCATAAAGGCTGCGAGTATGAAACAGCCGATTAGTTCGATCATGCCAAATCGTTTGCCAAAGCGCGCCGGTAGGGTCCACTTATTTGATGCTCGATCAGATTCGATATCGCGAATGTTGTTTAACGTAAGCATTGCAGTTGAAAGTGCACCTGGGCCGATACCCGCAGCTATTGCTTGGTAGCAAATGTTACCCTCTTGTAAAAATGTTGTGACACCCGTTGCAATCAAACCGAAGAAGATCATAACAAATATTTCACTCAAGCCAACATAGGCAATTGGATAGGGACCCGCAGTGTAGAGAAATCCGAGACAAATCGAAATAGCTGCTAGTAGAATAATATAGGGTCCTCCTAGGAAAGAGAGGTAGAGTCCCGAGCAAAAAATTATTAGTGAGGTGAGAGTCATGGCAAGTTTCATCTGATTTGCCGATACTAAATTTGCGCTCATTACTCTTCGTGGTCCTGTGCGCCCCTCGTCAGCACCCTTTTTCCAATCGAAGTAGTCATTGGCAAAATTTGACAAAACTTGCACGCCCACTCCAGCAGTGAGCGTGATTAAGAGAGTCAGTAGGTTGAAGTGGCCTGCCTTAAACGCAATTGAAGTGCCAATGGCAATTGGCCCTAGAATTGCAGGGAGCGTCTTTGGTCTTGCTGCTTCAACCCAAACACTCATGGTCGCCTCGGAAATTGTTTGAAATTGGGCTTTCTCTTTTCCATAAATGAACGATGTCCCTCTTGCGCCTCTTCAGACATGTAGTAGAGCATGGTTGCATTGCCGGCGAGCTCTTGTATTCCAGATTCGCCATCTGTGGCAGCGTTGAAAGCCGACTTCAAGCAGCGCAGAGCAATCGGGGAGTGCTCTAAAATTTTATTGCACCACTCAAGCGTCGTTTTTTCAAGCTCCTCTTGAGGTACATGGATGTTGATTAAGCCCATCTCCAATGCCTCTTGGGCGCTATATTGCCGGCAGAGATACCAAATTTCACGCGCCTTTTTCTGCCCCACAATATCGGCTAGGTAGCTCGCTCCAAAGCCTCCATCAAAAGAGCCCATCTTTGGACCAACTTGACCAAAGATTGAGTGGCTTGCCGCAATCGTGAGATCGCACATGAGATGAAGGACATGTCCTCCACCTATAGCGTAGCCAGAGACCATTGCAATAATCGGTTTAGGGCATGAACGGATCTCTTTTTGAAAATCTAAGACATTGAGAGAATCAATTTCTTCACCACTATTATATCCCGATTCTCCACGAAACCTTTGGTCGCCTCCCGAGCAAAAGGCCTTTTCCCCAGCCCCTGTGAGAATAATAACGCCAATAGAGGTGTCAAATCGTGCATCTTGAAGTGCTCGTCGCATTTCGAAAACAGTTGTTGGAGTGAAGGCGTTGTGCACCTCAGGGCGGTTGATAGTGATCTTAGCGATACCGTCACTCTTGTCGTAGAGAATATCTTTAAATGCTGTGCGCTCTTTCAATGCTGTGCTCATATAGCTCCTTATTAATCAGTTGATTACACTCTTCAGGGTTGTCTTCAAATACCGCATGTGAAGCATCTGCAATGATATTAAACCGATCCAAATGTTTTTGGTAAAGGGAGAGATACTTTTTATCATAAGCGCCACAAAAGAAATCGGCATCAACATCCCAAAGGTTGCCCTGTCTTTTCACATTCAAATTGTCTAGATAGTGCTTGAGACCATATTTGGGGGCTTTTTGACGCTTGGCAATCACACTCTGTCTATTTTTCATTCCGTCAAAGATCGGATTGCGATACCACTTTTCCAAATCAATTAGTTTAAGGGCCTTTGTCTTTGCGCCTCCGTTTGCTGAAAATACAAGGGTTTTCAAAAAGCGATTGGGATGGTGCTTTTTTAAGTAAAGAGATAGCCGTCCACCCATTGAATAGCCAACAAGATGGGTCTTTTTTACTTTTAAATTATCGAGTGTGTAGAGGACATGGCCACAAACCTCTTCAAAGAAATTGTCTGAGTTAAGGGGTAAAATCGACTTTCCATGTGCTGGGAGATCAAAGGTGAGTTTCCAAAAATCTGGGAGGTTTATCGCGGTAAAATCTCTACCGCTTCCCATAAAGCCGTGTAAAAAGAGCACGGGCTGGTTGTTTGAGCTGCCTTCGCTCGTGAAATATAGCATCCTCAATCTCCTGATGAATGATCACATTTTGATCTCGATCACATTGGATTTCCATCAGAGTCGGCTTTTTTTTCTTTAAGCGCAAGGGGATTTCTTGGGCATCTTCTTTAGTTCCAAGGACGTAGTCAATTCCATAGCTCTCTGCGATCTTTTTCAAATTGATTTCTTGAGGTGTCGCAAAATATTCTTCAAAGATCTCTACTTCAGCTGCAATGGGTTGAAAGGAAAAAATGCCTCCACCGTTGTTATTGATGACGATAATCAAAATGGGATCGTCTCGCAGCATTGATAGAGCGGAGACATCGTGAAGAAATGTCAGGTCGCCAACAATGGCAACAAGTGGCATTTCAAGTCCGCGACAGATTCCAATCGCGGTTGATAGATTTCCATCGATACCAGATGCACCACGGTTAGCAAATACAGGCCCCATCTTGTCGGGAAACAGGAGGTGGTTGGCTTCGCGAATCGGCATGCTATTGCCGATAAATAGGGCGCTATTTTCATTAATTAGTTCATTGAGGTCGTAGAAAAAGCAGAGCTCGCATGGTTTCTTACGTGCTTGAAAAAAGCTATTGATTGCCTCGCGCCGGTTGAGTCCCTCTTCAATCCAATCGTGACTCCATGATGTGATCTCGCGATTTTCAAGGAAGGGAACGATTTTCCTTGCAAACTCCTCAGGATCCATTTCAATCTGATCAGTAGCTGGACCAGAGGGGTCACATGGCTCTAATGCGCTACTTACAAGGATATAGAGATTCGCTTCAAGAGCTTTTGTTGAAGTGAGTCGACTTCCCAATTGTAAAATCGCCTGCGAGCGCGTCTCCTCTGGGCGTATAAAAGGAACGGCGTGACTAGAGCTCCTCAGATTTGAGAGAATATCTGTAAATATAGGCCACCCAAGAGCTTCACTTAAAGCTTCAAAAATAGCTGGATCAACTGTGTGGGGAAGTTCCCCAATTAAAATTATCCCATCTTCATATTTGCCGAGTTGATCAGCAATCGTTTGAAACTGCTCGTCACTTAAAAAACTCTTTCCTTTATGATAGCGGATCAAAGCGGGCGTTGTATCTTCAAATTTTTTACCTAGAAAGGGCTTTCGGAACATGCAATTGAGTTGGACAGGTCCCTTGCATGAGCGTGAAACTGCTGTTGCGGCAAATCCCCGAAACTGTTCAGGAGAGATAGAGAAATCAAAGCAGGGAACATCTGACTCCCAACAGGCGAACTTGGAAAAAAGTCCCATTTGATCGATTGTTTGGTTGGAGCCTGTAGAGCGCATCTCACAGGGCCTATCTGCAGATAAGATAATCAGGGGGAGCTGATTCATTGAGGCTTCGATCACTGCAGGCATTAAATTTGCAACAGCAGTGCCTGAGCTTGTGACAATTGCAACGGGGCTTCGCGTTGCTTTGGCAAGTCCAAGGGCGTAAAATCCCAATGAGCGTTCATCAAAGTGGACGGTTGTTTTAGCTAGAGGGTGGCGTGCAATGGCTACAGTCAAAGGTGTCGAGCGTGAGCCTGGAGCGATGCAAAAGTGGCGGAGCCCCTGATGAATCAGCTCTTTAACGATACAGGTTGCTGCAGTAGCACCATCCATTGTGCGATTTTGCATTCTAATTCCTTCCATTCTACTATTGGTGTGGATCCATCGACAAGACCCAGCCCTGCATAGATTTTGAGGCTTCTACGATCCAACCTGGCAGAGCGAATGGCAACTGCGATCTCTGCTCGATCGCTACTCGTCCATCCAATGGGGGCGGAGTAGCGTCCTCTAGGGAAAAATTCGTTTTCAGCAATCCAGCAAAGCGCCTCGTCTCTGGGCACGCCGCCAATTGCAGGAGTGGGGTGCAGGCGTTTGATAATTTCAGTGTCGTTAATCTCATTTTTCAATATCCCAGTAAATTTTCGATGCAAATGATACACAGGTCCCGCTTTTTTGACTCCTAAATTAGATGCTTGATACTCGCAGCATAGCTCTTTGAGTTCATCGTGGAGGAAATCAGAAACGTAGTTAAATTCATGGAGATCTTTTTCTGAGCCTAGCAAACATTCTTTGTCAAGATTGGTTCCAGCAACAGCTTCTGTAAAAATCTCTCTTCCTACGCGCATGTAAAGATGCTCAGGTGTTGCCCCAAAAAACGTGGTGTCACCTTCAACAATTGCAAATTTCACACTTGCTTTTGGAAGGCGCTTAAGAAGATCAAAAGGGCATAGAGGTCCATCAAAGTTTAGGGTCGTCTCTCTAGCAACTACAGCTTTTTTAATTCCTGATGCGTGAAATTTTTCAACAAGCGTGCAAAACTCCTCATAATTTGGGCGGTCGACCCGACTTATGATATTTGCACGAAGGGGATGCGGTTTGGGCCATGGCGTTTTATATAAAGAGCCATCCCAGTAGATCTTAGGCATCTTTATAGCCTGTGTAGAGCGTTGCAACGCCAAATGTAAGAGGTCTTGCTACAACAGAAGAGAATCCTGTATCTAACATCAAGTTGCAAAACTCTTTTCCGTATGGAAAACTCTCAATCGTCTGGTTCAAATAGACATACGCTCCATCATCTCCAGAAATTGCTTTGCCAATTTTTGGTAAAATATGTCTGAGGTAAAAAAGATACATGCCGCGCAGGGGGCGATAAGGGATGGAAAACTCTAGAATAAGCGCCTTGCCGCCTGGTTTGAGAATTCTATGCATCTCTCGTAGACATGCCAGAGGATCGGGAACATTTCGAATGCCAAAGCTCATTGAAACAGCATCTGTCACAGTGCTTTGTAATGGGATCTCGCAAGCATCGCCCACGCTTAAAGTAGCAAAATCTTTTATGCGACTCGCAGAGAGTTTTTTTTGCCCATGTTTCAGCATCTCTTCAGAGAGGTCAAAGCCCCACGCCTGTTTGATCGAACGCCTTTTGCACGCAGAGAAGAGTTGATCGCCAGTTCCTGTTGCAAGATCAACCAGAAGTAGGTCCTCTTTCTGTGGCAGGGCATTGGCAAGTTGTCTCCTCCAGTAGTAGTCGACCCCAAGTGAAAGAGTGTGGTTAAGGAAGTCATACGTTTTAGAAATGCGATTGAAAAGAGATGGTGAGGTGGTTTTATCGATCATACAACGAGCTTACGCCACACCATTTTTTTCATCCACCAAGTTTTTGTTGTATAAAAATTTTACTTGATGCAATAATTAAGATTCATTAAAGGAGATAGCTGTATGGCTGAAGCAGTAGCGGTGGCAGGTGGTGGCGTTGGCGCAGCGGCAGTAGCTGTTGCTGGAGCGGGAGGTGGAGCGGGCGCTCCACGAGAAAGGCAGATGACGGCTGTAAATAATGCTGCGCAAACGCAGCTTGAAGCGGCTAGAAATGCAAAAGATACAATGAAGCCGAAGAAGTGCGCGTGTATTCAAAGGCTGTGTGCGACTGCATGTTGCACTAAAATTGCTGTTATCTATGGAATTGCCTTAACAATTCTTGGCGGAGTGGTTGCGGCATTTTCACAAGGAAGTACGCTTCAGTTGATCATTGGCATTGCTGTCATGGTTGGAGGATTATTTCTTGTAGGGCAGTCGGTTTCAAAAGAGACCTTAGCAAGGCAAATCAAGCAGCTAGACAACTTAATTGGTGTTATTGATGCGCAGATCAAAGTAATCACAAATGTCGCTGAAAAACTCGACCTAATAGAAGATGAGCTTGAAGAGGAGAGAAAGCTGATTACAGGAGAGCGCAAAGCGCTTGGCGAAGAGCGAATAGGTTTTACCCAACAAAATAATCGGCTAACTCAGCAGCTGAATCGCGCTGAGGCTCAAAAAGAGGCTTTAAAGACACAAGTTGGGATTTTAACGGGAACTGTAACCGAGCTAAATCAATTAGTGCAAAATATTGGAGAAATTCCACAAGATTTTGGGCAGAGACTCACAAATTCGATACAAAGTTTAGAAACACAAGTGCAAGCGATGGCAGATCGACCTGCGCTTCAGGCCAGAATAATCGAATTGCAAGCGCTAGTTGCTACCCTTAAAGGGCAGTTGCATGCTCAGGGAATCATTCCGCAAGACGAAGCGCCAGCGCCACCTGTGGAGGAAGGCGTAGGAGAGGAAGCGGTTTAGCGCTTCCTCTTTCTTTCTGATTCGTTAAGAACACGCTTGCGAACGCGGATGTTGTCAGGTGTAATCTCTAAAAGCTCGTCATCTTCAATAAAGTCGATAGCGCGCTCAAGTGTAAGTTTTTCTGGGGGGATGAGAATGCAATTTTCATCCGTTCCTGACGCGCGTACATTTGTGAGCTTTTTCTCCTTACAGATATTAACTACCAGATCATTTTCGCGGCTATTTTTTCCGACGATCATTCCCTCGTAGACATCTTGAGTCGCCTCAACAAACAGAGTTCCGCGATCTTGGAGGGCAAACATCGCATAGGGCTTTGCCTTTCCGCGCTCAGATGCAATCAGCACACCATTTTTACGTCCAGGAATGTCTTTTTTCACCGGTGCATAGCTGTCAAAGACAGAAGTTAGAACCCCTTCGCCCTTAGTCATCGTTAAAAATTCGTTACGGAAGCCCATAAGTCCACGTGTGGGAATGTAAAACTCCATCGTGGTCAAACCTTCATCAGAAGTGTTGAGGCTGCGCATTTCACCTTTTCGCTGAGAAAGCTGGTCAATTACAGCTCCTGAATGGGTTTCAGGAACTTCGACGTGAGCGATCTCATAGGGTTCGCATTTTTCACCATCGATCTCTTTCATAATGACCTGAGGCTTAGAGATAGAAAACTCATAGCTCTCTCGGCGCATTGTTTCAATAAGAACAGCCAGGTGTAGTTCTCCTCGGCCAGAGATGCGGATGGCATCTTCGCGGCCATGGACCTCTTCAATATTCAGAGAGATATTCGCTCGCTTTTCGTGCAATAGGCGGTCGCGAATTTTGTTCATCGTCAAGTTCTTTCCATCCTGACCCACAAAGGGTGAGGAGTTGACCATCATCTCAATCGAGAGCGTAGGCTCTCCGAGGGCAATCGGCGGGAGGTGGACAATGTGGTCGGGTGTGCAAATCGTATCGCCAATCATGACCTCGGGGGCGCCTGCAATACTAACAATATCACCAACACCGGCCTCTTCAAGATCAACTTTTTGAAGTCCTAAGTGGCCCTCAATTTTTGTCACCTTATGGTGTGTGGGGTGGCCATCGCTATTCACGAGTGTAAACGAGTCGCCCTTTTTGACCACACCCTCTAAAATTCTACCCGAAGCCTGTCGGCCTACAAAATCGTTGTAGGAGATGGAAGCGGCTTGCATCAAAAATGGTGCCTCTGCAGTCCCTGTTGGAGCAGGCACTTTTTCGAGGATAAGATCGAATAGGGGGGCCATATTCTCTTCAGGATCGCCAAGTGTTTTCATGGCATAACCGGCAAGTCCAGAGGCGTAGCAGTAGGGAAAGTCGAGTTGCTCGTCAGTGGCCCCAAGCTCAACAAAGAGATCAAATGTTTTATTGAGGGCTTCATCTGGGTTCGCGTGGGGACGATCAATTTTATTCAAAACGACAATGGGGTTAAGACCCATCTTGAGTCCTTTTGATAGAACAAAGCGCGTTTGAGGCATGGGCCCTTCTGCGGCATCAATCAAAAGAATAATTGAATTGACCATTCCTAAAACGCGCTCAACTTCTCCTGAGAAATCGGCGTGTCCTGGGGTGTCGATCAAGTTAATTTTGTAATCTTCGTAGATAAGCGAAGTGTGTTTAGCAAAGATGGTGATTCCACGCTCTTTTTCTAGTGCGTTGGAGTCCATCATGCGCTCTTCAGTCTCTTCGTTATCTCGAAAAATGTTACTCTGAGCTAGCAGAGAGTCAATAATCGTCGTTTTGCCGTGGTCAATGTGCGCCACAATCGCGACGTTTCTAATCTTTTCTGGTGTATGCATGGGGATATGTTACATGATTGTGGCATTTTTTCCTAAATAAATGTATAATCTCACAAAATGGATGAAATCAAGCGGATTCCTAAAAATTACGACGGAAAGCGCCCAACCGGTCGTTTGATTGGTTCGCTTCTTCCAAGGGTTTTAAAGGGAATACAGAAAGAAGTTGAGAGTGAAGTTCAGGTTGTTTTTGACACCTGGTACGAAGTTGTTGGCAAACGTTTAGCACCAATGACCGAAGCTCAGGCATTTACAAATGGTGTCGTTTTTGTTAAGGTAAAAAACGCGACGCTTCACAGCATCTTTTCTGCCAACCAAAAAAAACGACTGATTGATGAGATGCACAAAAAGCTTCCAGGTGTTAGGATTAACGCTTTAGTATTTCGGATATAATGAGCAATTTTGGATTTAGGTTATGAGTACCATGGCAAAGCAGAAAGATTACGATGCAAGTTCGATTACGGTTCTAGAAGGACTACAGGCCGTTCGTGAACGTCCCGGGATGTACATTGGTGACACCCAATCACAGGGGCTTCACCAATTATTATACGAGGTAGTCGACAACTGTATTGATGAGGCGATGGCTGGTTTCTGCTCGCTGATCAAAGTGGTTTTGCACGAAGATGGGTCGGTAACTATTGAAGATAACGGACGTGGTATTCCAATTGGAAAGCACGAGCTTCAATCCAAGAAACAGGGACGAGAAGTTTCTGCTCTTGAAGTTGTTATGACCATCCTTCATGCGGGTGGTAAGTTCGATAAAGACACCTATAAGGTCTCTGGTGGTCTTCACGGTGTTGGTGTCTCTTGTGTTAACGCTCTTTCTAAACTCTTCAAAGTTGAAGTCTATAAAGATGGTAAAGAGCATGCGATGGATTTCTCTCGTGGAAAGGTCAAAACACTCCTCAAAGTTGTTGGCGACACAGAAAAGCGCGGGACAAAAATTACTTACTGGCCAGACGAAGACATCTTCAATGTTCTCAGCTACGACTACGACATTGTCTTCAAACGCCTACGTGAGCTTGCATTCCTTAATAAAGGAATTGAAATCTCTTTCAAGGATGAGCGCACACCTGACAAGGATCCAATTAATTTTAAGTTCGAAGGTGGACTTGCCTCATTTGTCTCGTACCTTAACGAGAACAAGCAACCGCTCTTCCCAGATCCGATCTACATTCATGGAACTCGTGATACCCACGATGGCCCCGTTGAATTTGAAGTGGCCCTGCAATGGAACCAGACCTACACAGAGTCGATTTTCTCTTACGTAAACAACATCTTTACGCGTCAAGGTGGAACGCACCTAACTGGTTTCTCCACAGCCATGACACGTGTGCTAAACTCTTACGCCAAAAATAAAAACATCCTCAAAAACGATAAAACATCGATTACAGGTGAAGATATCAAAGAGGGTTTGACTGCAGTTGTTGCTGTAAAGGTGCCAAATCCTCAGTTTGAGGGGCAAACAAAGCAAAAGCTCGGAAATGGTGAAGTTAGTTCTGTTGCCCAACAAATCGTTGGTGAAGAGCTCGCAACTTTCTTAGAGGAAAACCCCTCTATTGCCAAAATGATTCTCGACAAAGCGGCAATCGCGGCACAAGCAAGAGAGGCCGCAAAAAGAGCTCGCGACCTGACGCTGCGTAAATCAGCGCTCGATAGCGGACGCCTCCCAGGAAAGCTCACAGACTGCTCTGACAAGAATCCCGAAAATTGCGAAATCTACATTGTTGAGGGAGACTCGGCCGGTGGTTCTGCAAAGGGCGCGCGTGACAGCCGCTTCCAAGCCATTTTACCAGTACGCGGTAAGATTATTAACGTTGAAAAAGCGCGACTTGAGAAGGTCTTGCAAAACCAAGAGGTTGGTGCAATGATCTCAGCCTTTGGTTGTGGGGTTGGTAAAGATGGCTTCAATCTCGAGAAGCTGCGCTATCACAAAATTATCATCATGACGGATGCCGACGTCGATGGATCGCATATTCGTACGCTTCTATTGACTTTCTTCTACCGCCACATGCCAGCGCTTGTTGAAAACAACTACATTTACATCGCGCAACCACCTCTTTACCGCGTTAAACGTAAGAAGGTGAGTAAGTATATCCATTCTGAAAAAGAGATGGATGAGTATCTCCTCAAGTTAGGTACAAGCGATATTCACGTTCGCATGGCCTCTCACAGCGAGTATCTTGAGAAAAAAGAGGTGAACTCTCTTTTAAACGTAATTGCAGACATCGAATCACTTGTCGCTGCGATTGAAAGAAAGGGGATGCACTTTAGAGAATTTCTAGGAGCACGTAATGAGCAGGGGCAGTTGCCACACTTCATCGTAAACCTGAAAGATGAGATGAAATTTGTCTACTCTGAAGAGGAGTTTAATGAGCTAAAAGAGCGCGACCTCGAAGAGAAGCGTACTGAATTTGAAGAGACGCTTGCTGCGATCCCAGAAGAGGAGCAGTCAGAAGAGATGCGCGTCTTTAGCCCAAAACCTCTTGGCTACAGCGAGCTTTTTGAAGAGGAGAAATTGACCAAAATTCAGGAAAAGCTGGGAGAGCTTAACTTAAGCTTCTCACAGTACCTTGTTGCCGATGGGAAAATCCTAGACTTGGTTGATGAAGATGGGGAAGAAACGCCCCTCTACACTCTACATGAAGTGATTGATACACTGAGAAAAAATGGTCGCAAGGGAATTGAAATTCAACGCTACAAGGGTCTTGGTGAGATGAACCCCGATCAGCTTTGGGAGACGACAATGGATCCCGAAACACGGACCCTTATCAAGGTGACAATCCCTGATGCCATTGCAGCTGACCACATGTTTACGATTTTGATGGGTGAAGAAGTGAAGCCACGTAGGCAATTTATTGAAACACACGCACTCTCAGTCAAGAATTTAGATATTTAGGAGCCATACGTCCATGTCATCATATACCGAAGGTGAAATCATTGAAGACCGTAACGTCGAGGATGAGCTCAAAGAGAGCTACATCCGCTACTCGATGTCGGTAATTATTTCGCGAGCTCTTCCAGATGTGCGCGACGGTTTAAAGCCATCCCAAAGACGAATCCTCTTTGCGATGCGCGCGCTTAACTTGACACCAGGTGCTAAGCATCGTAAGTGTGCGAAAATTTGCGGTGACACATCGGGGGACTTCCACCCTCACGGTGAAACGGTCATCTACCCGACACTTGCAAGGATGGCGCAGCCTTGGGCAATGCGCTATACACTTGTTCAAGGACAAGGTAACTTCGGCTCGGTCGATGGTGACCCTCCAGCTGCGATGCGTTATACTGAGGCGCGTCTCACCTCATCAGCCGTCAATTTGATGGAAGATCTCGATAAAGAGACCGTCGATTTTGTTCCTAACTACGATGAAACGAAAAAAGAGCCAGTTGTTTTCCCATCCAAATTTCCCAATCTTCTCTGTAACGGAACCTCGGGAATTGCGGTTGGAATGGCCACGAACATTCCTCCACATAATCTCGGTGAGCTTATCCAAGCGACAACGCTTCTCGTTGACAACCCACAGACAACGATCGAAGAGATTATGGAGGTTATGCCAGCTCCTGACTTCCCAACAGGTGGCGTGATTTGCGGGTACCGAGGAGTCAAAGAGGCCTTCCATAAGGGACGCGGTAAAATTATTCTGCGCGGAACTTTAAAGGTAGAGGATCAAAAGCAGGGCGATCGTCAAAGCATTGTGATCACTGAGCTTCCTTATAGCGTCAACAAATCGGTTTTGATCAAGAAAATCGCTGACCTCGTTAACGGCAAACAAATCACTGGGATTTCTGATCTACGTGACGCTTCTGATAAGAAGGGAATGCGCATTGTCATCGACCTTAAGAAGGGCGAGATCCCCGATGTTGTGATCAATCAGCTCTATAAGTACACAGATATGCAGACGACCTTTGGCTGCATCATGCTTGCGCTCGACAAGGGAATGCCGCGCACAATGAACATCAAACAGATGATTATGTGCTGGATCGATCACCGCATTGAGGTGATTCGACGTCGTACCCGCTACGAGCTGAATAAAGCTGAAGCGAGAGCGCACATCTTAGAGGGTTACCTCAAAGCGCTAGACCATCTCGATGAAATTGTTAAACTTATTCGCGCATCGAGCGATCGTGCTGAGGCTAAAGTTGAATTAATCAAGCGCTATGAGTTCTCTGAACGTCAAGCTGATGCCGTTTTAGATTTGCGTCTCTATCAGCTAACTGGTCTTGAGCGTGGAAAGGTTGAAAACGAGTATCAAGAGCTTCTTAAGAAAATTGAGCGCCTCCGGGCCATCTTGGCAGATGAAAAACTTGTCCGTGAGATCATCAAGGATGAGCTAATTGAAGTGCAAAAGTGTGATCGCACACCACGCCGTACGCAGATTGTTGCTGCTGAAAGTGAGTTTGT
Source organism: Simkaniaceae bacterium (assembly GCA_022763045.1). Taxonomy (GTDB): domain Bacteria; phylum Chlamydiota; class Chlamydiia; order Chlamydiales; family JACRBE01; genus JALEGI01. The sequence goes on from JALEGI010000009.1 coordinate 73,498, forward strand.
GATGGAAGACCTCATCCCCGATGAACCAGCTATCATTACGCTTTCCACAGACGACTACATTAAACGTATGCCTGAAACGACCTTCCGCGAGCAAAAGCGTGGTGGATCTGGCGTTATCGGCGTCGACATGAAAAAAGAGTCTGATGGACTCAAAGACATCTATGTGGCGCGCACACATGATCACCTTCTTGTCTTCACAAATCTTGGACGTTGTCACTGGGTCAAAGTGTGGCAAATTCCAGAGGGCTCACGCCGCTCGAAGGGTAAAGCGATTGTCAATCTACTCGAAGGACTCAAAAAAGAGGAAAAAATCGCCGCTGTGATGCGCGTTTCTGACTTCCAACAAGAGGATGCATCGATTCTTTTTGCGACACGCCAGGGTGTCATTAAAAAAACAGCTCTTGAGGCCTACTCTAATCCTCGCAAAAAGGGTGTCTACGGCATCACAATTGATGACGATGATGAGGTCATCTCAGCTCAGATGGTACGCAAAAACGATCAAGTGATGATTTTTACTAAGTTTGGAATGGCTGTTCGCTTTGATGAGAGTCAGGTGCGCAACATGGGCCGAACAGCTCGTGGTGTTCGCGGTGTTAGGCTGAAAGATCCAGAAGATTACGTTGTCTCTTGTGAGGCCGTCTCTGAAGACCAAACAATTCTTGTGGTTTGTGAAAAGGGATATGGAAAACGCTCAAAAGTGGGTGACTTCCGCCAAACAAACCGCGGTGGAGTTGGCGTTCGCTCAATCATCACAAGTAAGCGCAACGGCGATGTCGTTGCGGGACTTGCGATTCGTGATGAAGATGGCATCATCATGATGTCAAATCACGGACAGACAATTCGTATGTCGATGAAAGATGTTCGCGTGATGGGTCGATCGACACAAGGTGTACGCCTTGTGACGCTACAGAGTGGACACACTGTTGCCTCTGTGCAGAAAATTGAATCGATGCAATCGGTAGAACAGGAGAGCTGATGCTCATCACATTTGAAGGTGGAGAGGGAGCGGGCAAAACCACCCTAATTGAGGGCGTGCGCCGCCACCTTCTTGAGCGTGATTATGAGCCCCTTGTGACTCGAGAGCCGGGGGGCACGCAACTTGGCGTTGAGATTCGCAAGCTTCTTCTCCACAATAAAGATGTCGCAATCGAAAAGCGCGCCGAGCTGCTCCTTTTTCTCGCTGATCGCGCGCAGCACGTCTCTGAAATGCTTGCGCCCGAGATGATGAAGGGGCGCGTTATTCTCTGCGATCGCTATACCGACTCAACTTTTGCCTATCAACGCGGAAAGTACGACGATCAACTGCTGAGAGTCCTATGTCATTTTGCTGCTGCCGGTTACTCGCCTGACATCACTTTTTACCTAGATATCGACCCCAAACTTGGACTTAACCGGTGCAAGGGAGATGATAAAATGCACGATCGCGATATCGCCTTTCATCAAAAAGTGCGCGAGAATTTTCTTGAGCTTGCTACAATGGAGCCCGAGCGTATTCGCGTTATTGACGCTAGTGAAAGCAAAGAGGCGGTTTTGCACAAGGTGATTGAGGAGCTCGAAGATGTCTTTTGATGATTTAGTCGGCAACGAGGCGATCAAAAAGCGCCTTCAAGACCATATTGCGACCGAGCGCATCCACTCAACACTTCTCTTTCATGGGCGAGAGGGCGTAGGCAAAGGTTTATTTGCGCTCAATTTTGCTAAAGCGCTTTTAGGACAAAAAAAAGAGCATCCCGACTTGCGCATTATTGAGCCAGAAGGGAAGTGGCACAACATGGCAACGCTTTTGGAGATGATCAATGAAGCGACTTTGCCTCCCTTTGAAGCCAAGTGGCGCATCTTTATCATTCGTGATGCAGATCGCATGCTCCCGATGCACATCAATTCCCTGCTCAAAACTCTTGAAGAGCCGCCGCCTTATGCCATTTTTATTCTAACTACCGATGACATCGACGCGATTATTCCAACGATTCGTTCCCGTACACTTGATTTTCCCTTTGCACCCATCTCTCAAAAAGAGCTAGAAACCCATATTTCGCATGAGCGCGCCACGCAAATTGCGCATCTCGCACAGGGATCGATGGGCTATGCCAAGCGATTGATGACGCTGATGGATGGAGATAACTATAATCGTCTAGTGACCCTTATCAAAACGGGACTCTCCGAGAGATATGAGCTCTTTTTCAACTCCATTGAATCTTTGGATAAGGACCTACTTGCTGAAGATATTTTTGCCTTCATTCGGCAGTGGTTTCGCGATCTATATCTTGTTCAGCAGGGAGCGGATGCGCTCTTTTTTACAGAAGAGGTTGAGGATCTGAAGCTCTTATCGCAGCACATGAGCTTTTCGCTTGAAGAGCTTGAAAGACGCATCGTAGATGCAATTGAGGGTTATCAGCTCAATCTCAAGCTCAAGCATTGTCTGGAAGGTCTATTTTGGGGATTGCAGCTTTGTAGCAATCGATAAGATGCAAAACGCCGTTGATCGCGCGGTGGGGCATCTGCTCTGGAGGCAGGCCGTAGTAAGCGGCAATCTTATCTTTAGAAAAACCAACTTTCCATGGAAGCGTTTCTTTTCTCTCAAGCGATAGCGCCCAAAACATCGAGGCAAAGTCAAACCAATGGTAGGGCCACTGCATCTTGTCTTGCTCGCGAGAGGGGATCATCTGAGAGAAGAAATTGCGGTCAAAGGAGGGGTTCTGACAGATAAAAACGGCTTTTTTTCGGACTAAATTGAGGCGTTTAAAAATTTCTTTGATCTCTTCTGCCACCTCAGCTTCTCCTGGCGCATCGGCGATCATGTCCCAGTTAAATCCATTAACTTCCAGAGAGTCGGGATCGCTATCTTTCCAAACCTCTTCAGATTGAAAAACAAGCGACTCATAGCGCTCAATTTCCTCGTATTTAATAAGATCAAATACGATAAAACATATTTCAATGATCCGATTTTTCCGGAAGTCAAGACCATTGGTTTCTGTGTCCAAAAAAATTCCTAACATGATGCCCAGAATGTCAGAAGCAAGTAAAATTTTCAATATGAATTGAGTATTTAAACCCTCTTTGGTAAACTCATCGCCATGAGAATTTCACCAGCTAAATTAAGAGAATTGATCTTCCTTGTAATCTATGCCGAGGACTTCAATGATGAGGTCGATCTTGGACTGATTAAGGAGATGGCTAAAGTCTCTCGCTCTAATGCCGAGTTCGCTCGCTGCCGCGCAGACGAGGTGCGCGCGCACATTCCACAGATTGACACAATTATCTCAGATGTCTCAAAAGAGTATGCCCTTGAGCGCATTCCGGCAATTGAGCGCAACATTTTGCGCCTGGCTACCTTTGAGCTTTGCATCGACCACGATGTCCCCGAAAAGGTCGCAATCGCTGAGGCGATTCGACTGACACGCAAATTCTGTACTCCTGAAGCGGCCAAGTTCGTCAATGGCGTCTTAAATCACATATACAAAGAAGTTGTTCTTCTGTGCTCGTAAAAGAAAATGAGCCTCTGGCTCGCTACACCACCTTTGGGATTGGGGGAGCTGCGCGCTACTTTGTTGCCGTAAGAAATAGCGATGAGGCCCTTGAGGCTCTCTCTTACGGCAAGGAGATGCCCATTCACATTTTGGGAAAGGGAAGCAATACGCTCTTTGATGATCGAGGCTTTCCAGGGCTCGTGATTCTCAATCAAATCCTCCACAAAAAGCTCGATGGAAATTTGTTAACTGTTGGTAGTGGCTACAACTTTTCTCAACTCGGCGCGCAAATGTCACGCGCTGGAATGTCGGGACTTGAGTTTGCCTCTGGGATTCCCGCAACTGTCGGTGGTGCAGTCTTTATGAATGCTGGCGCCGGTGGCAAGGAGGTGTGTGATGTGATTGAAGAGGTTACCTTTGTCGATGAATCTGTTCATCTCTTTTCACGTGATGAGCTTAACTTTAGCTACCGCCATAGTCCCTTTCACGAACTTAAGGGGATGATTACCGAAGCGCGCTTTCGCCTGACCCCTTCAGCTGAGGCTAAGATCACGCAGAAAAAAATTCTCGACTACCGCTTAGCGACGCAACCCTATGGTGATAAAACAGCAGGGTGCTGTTTTCGCAATCCTGAGGGGGAGAGTGCGAGTCGACTTATCGATCAATGTGGGTTGAAAGGTGTTACGGTTGGAGGGGCGCAAGTTTCTGAAAAACATGCAAATTTCATCGTGAATAAAAATGGGGCAACCGCTAAAGATGTGTTAGGACTCATGGACGCTGTAAAAACGCGCGTTTACGAAGAGACCGGCATAACACTCAAAGAAGAAGTGAGATACATCCCCTATGAATTTTCGAGCTGATCTGCACACCCACACAAATTGCTCTGACGGAACAAATACGCCAGTTGAACTTCTACACCTAGCTAAAGAGGCAGGTCTTGCGGGGCTCTCGATTACCGATCACGATACAGTTGCTGCCTACACTGATGAGGTCATCGCACTTGCAAAAACTTTGGAGCTGGAGCTTTTAGTTGGCGTAGAGTTTTCAACGCTTTTGCATAGCTCCTCTGTGCATATCTTGGGCTATGGCGTCGATTTGGAAAATCCACGGCTTCATAAATTTTGTGCAGAGCACAGTGAGCAGCGCTACGAGAGAAACCTACGTATCATCGAAAATTTACGCAAAAATGGGCTCTACGTTTGTGAAGAGGATCTCTATCCCACTCCCGCCTCGCGCAAAGAGAGTAAGGGGCGACCCCACATCGCCCAAATTCTCGTTAACATGGGGCACGTAAAGAGCATTGAAGCTGCCTTCACACAATACATTGGTGATGGGAAGTCGTGCTATGCTCAAGGACAGCCTTTTACGGTTGAAGAGACCATTGAGCTCATCCATGTTTGCGGCGGCAAGGCATTTCTTGCGCATCCGCACGTGATCAAGCGAAATAAGCTGATAAAAGAACTCTTAAGCTTCCCTTTTGATGGCATAGAATGTTATTATTCTCGTCACTGCCCAGAGGGGGAGAGAAAATGGGTTGAAGTCGCTCGTAGCAAGGGGTGGCTAATCAGCGGAGGTTCCGATTATCATGGCGAAATTCGGCCTCACATTCCTCTCGGCGCCTCTTGGGTTGATCAGGAAACCTATAATCAGATCAAGCTATGGTCACGTATGAAAGCGCACTAGAAGATATTATCTCTCAGCCTACAGGTAAGTGGGGGCTGGAGACCATCACACGCATTTACAAAAAGCTCGGCTCACCTGGAAAAAATCTCCCCATGATTCATATTGCTGGGACAAATGGGAAGGGAACTCTCTGTCATCAGCTCACAAATGCCTATAGTGGGCGCTATCGCGTCGGGACATTTACTTCACCTCACATTCACTGCTATCGCGAGCGTATTCAAGTTGATGGCGAAAAAATCTCAAAAGAGGAGCTTGTAAGTTACTACAAGCAGCTTCCTGAGAAGGCAACCTTTTTTGAGATCACATTTTTGCTAGCGCTTATGCATTTTGCGGAAAAAGGCGTCGACCTTGCTATCATTGAAACGGGTCTTGGGGGGCGACTTGACGCCACAAACATTATAACGCCTATTCTATCAGTCATTACCTCAATCGATTATGATCACATCGACGTTCTTGGAGATACCCTCAATAAAATTGCTGGTGAAAAGGCAGGGATCATTAAGCCTGGTGTTCACACTCTACTCGGTCCAACAACTTTCTATCCCAAATTGCAAGAGAGAGCTTTTGCAATGAAAAGTCCGCTCACATTTTGCCCCTCGAATGATACTCTTGCAATTGAAGCAATGCGCTTATTAGACGCTCAGTTTCCAATAAAACCTCTTGATCAGATGCGCGCACTCACAAAACTTCCTCCATGTCGCTTTGAAGTCCACCATATTGGACTTCCAATTATCTTCGATGTTGCCCACAATAGAGCCTCAATTGAACACCTTGTTGCAAAGCTCAAAGAGCGCTACCCAGAGCGCCCACTTCATTTTCATATCGGGTTTTCTAAAACAAAATCGATAGACCATTGCCTCTCAACCTTAGAAGAGCATGGGGAGAGAATCACTGTTTCTCCTGAGCGTCATCAGCGACTTATCGCGCCAGAAACTCTTTCGCATCCAATAGAGGAGGCGCATACAGCAGCAAGGGCCGCCCAAGAAAAAGGGGCAGCCCTTGTGATCACTGGAAGTTTTTATATTATGGCAGCTGCAAAATCTCAGTTAGGAATTCATCATTGAGATCGCCTCAAGGACGTCTGGCAGATCGTGGTAAATAACCGCATGGTAGGGGCGCGTTAAGTGAGTTGCATATCCATCCGCTCCTCTGAGCGCCGCAACCTTGTCACTCTCACTTTTGAAAATTCGATTAAAGATACCTCCACACTTTTCGGTATGTTGTGAGAGTTGGAAACGATCTTCAGGAGTGAGGGATTGGAAAAGCACCTCTGCTTCCTCTTGATCTTCAATGTAGACTGCCTCAGCCCATTTGTATATCTGAATTGAGCGATCAAAGGCTGCATCGGGATCTAAAACCTCTTTAAATTCGGCTCTAGCTGGTTGAAATTGCCGCACTGTTTCAACCAAGCTTTGGTGCAAAGGCTCGCTCAAACGATAATTTTTTAAAATATTTTGCGCGCGAGTGAAGACAGCCTGCGTCTTATTCGCAGCTGCATCCTCATTTAAGAGGCTGATCTCGCGATTCAGCCCATAGTCCCCCTGATTGGGGAAATGAATGACTTTATCGATCATAACTCTCTTTCTTACCTATCCTAAAAATTTATTACAATTATTATATCTTATTATCTAGGAGTCGATTAATTGCGAAAACACGCTCCTAATAGCAATTTTACAATAGAATCAGAAACTACACAATAATACTAATTATTTTAATATATTTAGACTGTTGAAAAATAGTGGTTTACGATTATTAATAAAATAAACTTTTGATAATCGAAAATATTTTTTTTATTTTTCTTAATTATTCATTTAAGATATACTCTCTCAGTAAATTAGAGGAGGAAATCTAATGGCATGTGAATTAAGTTTTGACTCGTACGACCGGTTTCAAGTTTCAACCCTATCGATGGATCGGCTAGAGAGTCTCAAAAATCTACCTGTTGAAGGTGGAGTAAAAGTTCAAAATAAATGCACAAAAATCGTTCTTGGTATTTTGAAATATCTCTCTTATGTTGTGACATTAGGTCTTGCCCATTTCGCGTTTAAAAAGAAACGTGTTGAGTCGACTTTTAGCGTCTGTAAGAAATTTACTGAAGAATTTTTAAGAAATGATTCCTCTGAGAACCATGTTAGAATTTTAGATCGAGTGGTTCAGCTAAAGGGTGATAACAGTTTTCAATGCGAGAAAATTTCTTTTCTTATAAAGCATATGTTAAACTCCTTAAGAATGGGGACTAAGGCGCTAGTTCAAAATATTGCGGTTTTTATTCAAGACTCAAATCCTCAATCCAAAGTTAGAACAGTAGTTGAAAAGTTATTGCTTAAGTTTCCTAAAATCTTGATTGAAAAAGAGGTGTCTACTGACTCTCTTAAAGAAGCAAATGAAAAAGCAAGTTTTTGGCACCCTATTTTTGCAGCTGGTACAAAACCTAAAAATTATGATGTACCAGATGCTGATGTAATCATTGCTACAGTACAAGCTGAGATAACACGAAGAGGATCATGACACCACCCGTAATGCAAGCCGGTTATATACCGCTTTTAGGGGGGAGTGAAAAGAGAGCCAAGTGGCACCACCGGATGGTAAAGGTGATCACTTGGCTCCCAAAAAAATCTTGGCAGCACATCATTAAGCCGATTTTCAAATGGATTGCGAATGCATTTTCTTGCTGTAAATGCTGCCGCTCAAAATTTCCTCATGCCGCTATTTTGCTGAAGAAAGAGGCGCGGATGTTTGTAGACTCTATTGAACATACCGAAAATAGCGCAGATGAGCTGATGTATCTCTATCAGCTCTACCAAATGCATCCAAAAGTTGTGAAACTATCCGATTTGAAATTCACCCTTGCGAATTTTCAGATCTTAATTGAAAGTGGGTTTGATAAACTCACCCGCACCTCTAAAGATCTACTGAGAAATACTTCTCCTTTGCCTGATGCCAGAGTTGAGCTTTTCGATGTTTCGAAACGTGAGGCTGCGTGCAGTAGAATTTTCAACGCTCTTGTTACATTTCCTTTAAACCGCTCTCACTACGCAACAAAGTGTAGCTTAGAGCAAGCAAAAAGCATCATTCGAGCTGAAGTTGAGGCGTTCAAAGAGGATGTTCAAAGAGATATCAGTTTAAGAGATGCTGCTAGTTGTCGCTTTGAGCAAACAGCCAAATTGATCCGCGAGCATCGTAATGTCATCTTTCAAGAGCTTTGGGCTGGAGGAGTCATTCCTCCTATAAAAACTCTTCAAGATGCAGACGCTCTCTTAGCGGCGCTCTGAAGATTTTTTTCCGCAAACCTTACAATCTTCTTCTGGTTTTGAGCAGCGCTTGCAGTGAAGCTTTGATTTCCCTGTAATCAGCTTACCAATTCCGAGAAGGGCTGCACAAATAATAATGAGCCCAAACGCAACCGCAAGTGTGATGAGCATTACGATCTACCCTTTTTTGGGGGAGCGCTCTCCTCACTTGAGAGATCAACCCAAATAGGCGAGCTCCAAGCAATTTGATCATCTTTTTGAATCACCTTGATGTAGTAGTAGGTGAAGGCTTGCTTGGTTTGATGGTGTTCAAGGCACACTTTATCAAGGGGGTCGCTATCGTCGAGCGTTTCATTGCAAGAGTAGCCTTTCGGTTTGAAGGTGTGTAGGATCTCACCATTGCGGATCACTTGAACTTCTTTCAGATCATCAGAGCCAGCGGCAAAGATCTCAAGGTGGCGATTGTAGACAAGGCCAGGTTTTTTCTCTGAAGAAGTTTGTGCGCCCATGCTGAGTCCAGCGAGTTGGAAATGCAAGATAATGCGAGGGCCAGTTGTTGCGTAGCAGCTGCGGTTTTGTAGAGCGGTAATCATCGCCTCACGGCTCTGCTCTGGCGCCAAAATTGCCGTAAGGCCAGAGGAGTATTGGATTTGATCGGAGTGAAAGAGTTTGCTATAGATGCCGCGATCGTCAAGGCCGCCTGCGACAAATCCAAAGCGAAGACCCTTATTGAGTGCATCTCGGACCGAGCCCTCTTTTACCTCTGAAAGGGGCTTTTTCCCAAGAGATTTGATCGGCTTGGTGTTTCCCTCTTTCTCAGTACATTCAGATGAACCCCAGCAGTTGTAAATTTCAACGACTGGCTCGAACTCAGGATAGTACTCTTTAAAGTCGAAGCTGTGGCCCTTTCCCATAGATAGTGAGGGGATAGAAACGAGCTCTTTAGGGGTAAAGTTTTTGTAGAGCTTTTCAAGTGTGCTCGACTTATTGTCTTTCTGACGCAGAAGCTGCTTTGAGTCTTTGCTGTAGAGGATGTTGCGCATTCCCTCTTTGCCCTTTTCTCCCTCCCACTGGAAGCCTAAGAAGGTGACAAAGCGGTCTGCTTCATTAAAGTCAGCGACATTATTTCCAATGTGCTTCCACTCATCGTTTGAGGTTTCGTTTTCCCATTCAAAGGGAGAGGTGCCAAAAAACTGGTAGGCTTTATCATCACGGAAATGTCTAAGAGCCGATTCGATGTTTTCCACAGCATCAAAGCGCTCAGACTCGCCGTGTAAAAGTCCCCAATAGACGAGCTTATCTGTTTCTAAAAAGCATTTAATTGGTGAGGAGAAGTAGACATCACCCGTTTTCAAGTTGGTCAGTCTAAATTTATAGATTCCTGGCTCGTTGAAGTAGAGGTTGGGAAGGGTAATGAAACCGGTTTCGGGAATAAATAGTTTCCAAGAAAGATTATCCCTTAGGCCTTCATAAGTGAGTTCGATGAGTGAATCTTCTGGGCACATTCCAGTCAGGTTGCCATAGGCATCTTCGAAACGAACAATCACATCAAAGCGCTGGTTTTTGCTTACAATCGAGGGGGTGATAATGCGAATGTAGTCGAGCTCAGAGCCGCGAACATCGACCTGGAAGGTTTCAGGCTCCTTATAGTCGCCCTTGCCCTTGGGGTCGATATAGAGATAAAAAGGGCGGCGTCTTTGGATAAAGCATTGCGCCGTTGTCCCATTTTTTTCATTGGTCGCCTCATCAGGAGAGCCGATAAAAATTGAGAGCTCTTCGCCTGCTTTGACCTCAGCTGGAAGGGTAAATTCGAATTCAGAGGAGATCTCTTGGTCTGAGTCGACAAGCTTTGCGGCCACAGATTTCCCATTTGGCATCATCATCCAAATGAGATTTGCCTTCTTGCGCGTACCTGCTTGGGGAATTTCCCAGTCAAATTCGCGGCCGAGTGAGATGACATCGAAGAGCATCGTTGCCTTAGCTGGAATTGTCGTGGAGGGGATGTAGGTGAATTTCCACGTACCGGCTTTGCCTGCCAGTGCTACCTTAGGTTCAGTGATGCAAATTGATCGACGCATGTTGGCACTCCAAAATTATCCTTCAATCTTATCAAATTTCACATAGAAATTCAATCAGATTTTTTATATGAGTGTGAGGGCGATTGCCCACATAATTGCACCGGTAATAAAGTGAATGATTTTCCAGGCTAGGGGCTTTTTGAAAAATGGAGAGAGTAGCCTACTTCCATACGTAAGGGAGAAAAACCAGCAAAAGGAGGCAGCAACGGCACCCACAGTGAAATAGGGCTGATCTTCAAGCTGTAGTTGAGAGCAGATGCTGCCAATCAAGACAACGGTATCTAAATAGACGTGTGGATTGAGCAAGCTTAGCGATAGAATGACAAGCAGCGTTTTTGAAAGGGTTATATCTTGGTTTTCTGACTCCATAGTCTTGTTTTGAAAGATTGAATAGAAAGAGACGCCTCCATAGATAAAGAGGAAAAGAATCGCAAAATATTTAAGGCCGTTTATTAGAAGTGGATGCCCCTCAATTAGGTTTCTAAAGCCCAGAGTTCCCATCGAAATCAACACACCATCAATAAGGGTGCAGACAAGAGCGGTCGCAAGTAAGTGTCTTCGCATGAGTCCCTGTTTGAGGACAAAGGCATTTTGCGCGCCGATTGCCATAATTAAACCAGCGCTTGTCGAAAAACCTTTAAAAAGAGCAGCTAGCATCTGGGCAATTCCTGCTTAAGATTCCATGTGCATGCGGGATAGCTCCGATTAAGCGTAGCCCGTCAGAGAGTGACTCGATGGCCGTCTGAATTGCCATTTCATCAAAACCATCGATGATAAAAAGAGCCCGCTTTGTTTTTAGGGTAATCGAGGTGCTTTTGGCATCTTTGTGGTTCCAAAGATGGCATATGACCTTTTCGCGATCTGCATAGACAATGGCATTTTGGTTCACCTCGATTGGCAGCTTCTCTCCCAAGGCAAGGAACATGTCACCCGGTTTTGCATACCTCAAACAGACGTGTTCATCGAGTGCATCGTAGTCATATCCTCCCATTGGAAGGAGCGTCTGCAATGAAATGCAGTTGTAGAGGTCTACAATACTATTGATATTCCACAGGCTTTTTCCAGTTACAACTCTTTTTACCAGCGCTTCTATCGATGAGCGATACTGCTTGGGTTTCACCTTAAACTCGTTTTGATAGATGTCGCGCCAGATAGCGATTGAAGGGTGAGTAGTGAATGTTTTACAATCTAGATCGAGGGTGAGGTTACGTTTCATCGCCTCAACATTTTCATCAGACTCTTTGATCTCAATGTTCGCGATTACATAACCAATTTGTGTCTTAGGGAAGTTTTTTAATAGCTTTTCTTCAATCGTAAGTTGCATTTCTCGCTCCTTTTCTTCAATTTTATTCTGACTGATGATATAAGTAAAATTAATGAATCTAATAAACCATAAGCTAGGCTTATCATGCATATCGATTACAAGGGGATAGAGGCTCTTTATGAGGTTCAGGAGCTCGGGAGTTTTGAGGAGGCGGCAAAGAGACTTAAGATTTCGCAATCGGCTGTCTCTCAGAGGGTAAAGAGCTTAGAGGGAGCTCATGGTGAAGCTCTACTTGTCAGAGAGCCTCCATACCAACCCACACCAAAAGGCGCCCTTTTGATTGCCTACTATAAGAAGATCTTGCTGCTAGAGCGAGATCTCGTTGAGGCTATAGAGGGAGTCGGGCAAGAGGCTGTGATCTCGATTGCACTAAATCGCGATAGTCTAGAGACGTGGTTTTTGGGGCTTATGGATGATCCGTGCTTTAAACAGGTGCGTCTGGAAATTTTTGCTGATGACCAGGAGCGCACCCTCGACTATTTTCGCAGAGGTCTCGTATCGGCATGTTTGACGACCACTGGGAAACCCTTTGCGGGGGAAATTGTCGAGTCTCTTGGGTCGATGCCCTATGTTTTAGCTGCAAGCCCTGAGTTTTATCACACCTATTTTTCAGCCAAACCTAATTGGAGCGCGCCTGCAATTAAATTCGATCAAAACGACTATCTCCACGAGCGTTATCTTGAAAAATACTTCGACGTGCAACCAGGTGAAATTCCCTTTCATCAAGTGCCTTCAGTTGCAGGGTTTAAAAAGTATACACTTCTGGGATATGGATATGCTCTGATTCCCTTGATTGATATTGCTCAAGAGCTTGAAAGAGGTGAGCTAGTTGAGATATTTCCAAATAAGCGATGGGACGTGGAGCTTTTTTGGCGCTACTGGAGTGTGCACTCGCCAAGTTATCAAAAGTTTAACGAAAGAATTGTTGCCTTAGCTAGGCAGGCTTTGTAGGAATCACGCGGATCTTTTCAATTGCCCGCTCGTTTGAGGCGGTTACTTCTAGGTCAAAGTTGTCGTGGTGGATCGTCCATCCTTTTTCAGGGATTGATCCCGCTTTGTTGTAGATGTAGCCCCCAATCGTGTCGTAGTCAGGGGCGCTGGGGATTTCGATCCCAAGCTCTTTTTCAATATCGATTGTACTCATTTTAGCATCGACAATCCAACCGCCGCTTGGCGCGTCAATATATAGCTGCTCTTCATCAAAGTCGTACTCATCGGCTATTTCACCCACGAGCTCTTCTAAAATATCCTCGATTGTCACAATACCCTCGGTTCCGCCATACTCGTCGACGACAATCGCAAGGTGCGACTGTTTCGCTCGAAAATCTTGTAGAAGGTGGGAGATTTTCTTCGACTCTGGAGTGAAAAGGACAGGGGAGACGAGCTCTTCAACAGTGTGCTCTGTCTTGCCGTCAATTAAGCAGCGCAGCAGCTCTTTGTAGAGAAGGATCCCAACAATTTGATCAATTGATTCGCGGTAAACAGGGAGACGGCTATAGCCCTCTTCGCGGAAGATTTTGGCAGCCTCATCAATAGATGTTGTTACGTCTATTCCAATCACATCGATACGTGGAACCATAATTTCTCTCGCCATTTTGTCGTGAAATGAGCCCATGGCGTGTAAGAGTTGATGGTCAGTTGGCGATAGTAGATGTTTGATATCACTGTCATTTACAAACTTTTCAATTAAGTCGGAAACGCGCTCAGACTTAGTGCTCTTCTCCTTGTCGGAGACTCGATCGATCACCTCAGAGCCGACCTTAAGCAAAAGGGAGGTGATTGGGTAGAAGAGAATTAGGTAGACCCAGGCGGGGAGTGTGCAGAGTTTGAGCATCGCAAGTGGCATAGCAGCTGCGAGCATTCGAAAGATAAAATCGAGTAGAAGAGAAAAAAGGCCAATAACAATCCAAGCAACGATCATCCAGAGCATATGAATCTCAAGAACTTCGCGGTTAGCCCATGTTCCAGCGTTGCCGTAAATCAGTATGAGAAAGAAAGTTGTGGCACTCACAGCGTACAAAATGCGTACGATGCGCTTTGTTTGGCCGATGAAGCGAAAAAGTTGCTTCCACTTGTCGCGATTGTAGCGCCTTTCGATCAGGCGATAGAGGGCGTAGTAGCGTGGGTAGTGCTGAATTTCAGCCAAGCTCTCTTGTTGACCAAGCGTGTAAAGGGCCTTTGAGATCGCAACTAAGGCGCTAGAGCCGAAGGCGAGTAGGATTGGAATAATAATGGATTCAGTGCCCATATACCTAATTTACTGCGGACATGCGCACCTTGTCAAGGCAGAGATCTTCTAGAGCCTTCATCTCAGAGCGAGCAACATCGTTTTCGTCAGTGTAGCCAATCATGTGGAGAAGGCAGTGAATCCCATATCTGATCAGCTCATTTTCGTAGCTGTCGCTGAAAAGGGCAGCTTGTTTCATCGCCACTTTAGGACAGATAAAGGCCTCTCCAAGAAGGCAGTATCCCGATTCGCGACAACCCGGTGGGTCGATGGGAAGGGTGATACAGTCTGTTTCAGAGGGGTCGTTGAAGTGGGCTTGGTGCAGCCTTTCAATCTCAGGGATGCTGACGAAGTGAAAAATCAATTCGTCACAATCAATCTTTAGAGAATTCAAGACAGAGGAGATCGCGTCGCGAAACTCATCGAGATCGACCGAGCACTCCTCCTGCCTTTGATAAAGGGTGACCTTAGCGGACGGGAGTTTTTGGCAGGTTTGTGACCTGTTTATTTTCTCCATCCTTCCACTTTCCAATGGTTTTCAAAACGTCGATGCGCTCAAATCTTTTGAGAACATTGCGTTTCTTTCCACCTTTACTTGATTTGCCATAGCTCTTGTGTCTAGACATTATTTTACCTTCCCGATGAATACGTTATGCTCCTGAGCTGCATTGACGTGCTCACGGTAGCCATTTGCTAGATTATCTTTTTTTGGACCAGTTTTAGCAGCGGGATACTTACGCTTTTTAGGGCAGCGGTTGCGTCTCTCGCCTTGCTTACTCATTCTTGTCATAGGATACTCCAATTTCAAACAGCAAGATGATAGCTGAGTCTACTAATTATTTCAACATCAATTCGGGGATTCTTACACCATTTTCTCGATAGAAGGTGTACTTTTCTTTTGAAATGGCTGCACGCACTTCATTGGTTTGGTCATCGAGCTCGTGGATGGTTGAAAAAACCTCAAGCGGAGCTGGGTTGCCGCGGAGATTTAGAAGAGAGTGGGCCTGGTTCAAATTTTCTTTTAACGGCGTGATGACAAGTAGCTCACGGCTCTCATCGAGGCTCATCTCGTGGGGGAGAAAAGTGCAGCTTGGATCGCTCCACAAAAGGCGATCGATAAATTCGCCCCCCTTATCGTTTTCGACCCAGATCATTAGGGGCTCGCCTCTGTCAAAATGCTCTTTGGCAATTTTACAAACGACGCTAAGCTTTTGCTTGCCGTCCTTTACTTGGTAGAATATCGCTCTAGATTTCATCGTCTTCCTCTTTCCCATTATCCTCTCCTGGGACAAAGAGTCCGCACGAGACAAGCGTCTTAAACACCTCTTCAACGCTTACATTGACATCGAGGAGTCGATCCTTCCCGATCATCATCAAATAACCAGAGATTGGATGGGGAGCAGTTGGTAAAAAGACAGAGTGGAGCTCCTCATTTTCTCCCCGTTTATTTTGCACCTCTTGAGGGGCAATTCCCGTCTGAAACCCATATGCCTTGATATCCTTATCGGGAAAATCCATTAAAACAGTTTTTTTGAAGGGCTTTGAGTCTTGCTTCAGAAAAGATTTAGTAATTTCACGAGAGATGCGAAAGATTGACTTAAAGATTGGAATGCGCAAGAAGATGCGATTGACCATCTTGATCATCCAACGTGTGAGAAAATGTTGTCCTAAAAAACCTAAAATAAAGGTCACTACAACAATTACAATTAGGACAAAGGCGCGTGAGAAGAAGATCAAGTAGTCGTGAAAAATCGTATTTTCACTTAGGTAGTTTAAGAGCGCTCGCATCGTTCCCTCAAACGGAGTGGTCAAAATATCGACCAAAAACATTACAACCCAAATCGTGACTGCGACGGGAAGTAAGATGGCAAGTCCTGTAAGAAGATACCGTTTGATCAAGCTTCGCTACCCTCCGATGGACCCTCAGGCGGAGTGATGACGCCACATGAGACGATATATTTAATCGCCTCCTCAGGTTTCATGTCGAGATCGATCATCTCACTCTCTCTGTACATGAGCAAAAAGCCCGTAGTGGGGTTGGGCGTTGTCGGAACAAGGACGGAAAAGAGCCTCTCACCCGCTTTTTCGGAGCACATTTTGGGCGATTCCTTTGAAACAAGGCCAATCACATAACTTCCTTTCATTGGGAAAGGGACCATGACAACTCTGCGGAACGAGTTTTTATCAGAAGAAAAGAGTGTTTTGATGATCTCTTGTGAGGTTTTATAAACCTTATTTACGAGAGGAATGCGGTGGAGTATTTTATCGCTTAGCTGAATCAAGCTTTTGAAGAAAAACCACCTGGCGATCATTCCCAAAAGGAGCGTGAAAACGACAAGGCCGATCAAAATAATGAGTTGCGAGCCGTAGCGAATTACCTGGGTGGGGCTCATGAATAAGAAGCCGCGATTAATGACGCCTAAATCTGTGAGCGTATTTGAAACAAAGCCAACAAATGGGTTAGTCAAGAAGTTGACGATAAAAACGACAATGGCAATTGTGACTGCTAGAGGGAGGAGGATGACGAGACCAGTGATGAAGTACTTTTTCATTCAAAAAACCTTTTAGACAATTGTCGCCAACGATACCAAAAATGTAAACCTCATTTATCTTTACAAAGTCTTAAATGTCTGTAAAGCCGCTTTACAAGCTAACTTTTTTTTCCTGAAAAGCTAGGATATTAAGCGAGTGACCACTCAGTTTCCTTGAATACCAAATCAATAGATTCAAGGCACACTTTGAGGGGTTTTCCCGTTGAGTAGGTAAGGCCTGTGCGCTCTCCACGAAGCGTTCTCGTTTCTTGATTGTAAACAAAATAGTCACGGCGCATTTTCGAAACGTGGATAAATCCATCGAGATGCAGGCCCGAGACCTCAAATGAGACGCCAAAGGGCTTCACTTCAGAGACTGTTGCTTCATAGATGCGGTCGGGGTCCTCGTCAAAATAAAGATCGAGCAGGCGAAGCTTTTTGAGCACCTTTACATGCGATTCAGCCTTAAAACTTTTGCGCTCTGATTCTGAACAGAGCGAGGCGATTTTACCCATATCGGGGATTTGCTCATTTTCAAAGAGCAGACGGTGGACAACTAAATCACAGTAGCGGCGGATTGGTGAGGTGAAGTGGGTGTAGTGTTCAAGAGATAGGCCGTAATGGCCGACATTTTGGTCGGAATAGATCGCAAGCTTCATGCTTTTGACAAATCCAATTGCTAATCGGTAGGCGGCATCAGAGCCGCTTGCCTGTTCAAAGACGTGTTGGATGTCTTGTTGGCTCGGTTCATCGGGAATCCGGAATCCAAGTTGTCTTGCAAGGAGGGTGAAGGCGGCAATTTTGTCGTTAGCGGGCTCTTCATGGACGCGGTAGATGACAGATTTTCCCTGCTCAGTCAGGTGCGTGGCCACGACCTCATTAGCTTTGAGCATAAACTCTTCGACAAGCTGATGGGTAATGTCATAGTCGGTGATGGCAAAGTCGTAGGGCATTCCCTTCTTATCGACAAGAAGCACAACCTCTGGGAGTCCAAGATCGACTGAGCCGCGACCAATGCGTAGGCGCTTGAGCTCAAGGCAAAGCTCAACCATGTGCTCAAGTGACTTGATGTGCTTGCTTTTCCGTTTGCCCTCTAAAACTTCCATTGCCTCTTCGTAGGTGAAGCGCTTATTACTATTGATCACGCTCCGATAGATGTCGTAGTTCTCGAGGTGACCATCATTGCGAAACTCCATTTCGACGGTGACTGCAAGTCGATCGACCTTCTCTTTTAGGGAGCAGAGGTTGTCAGAGAGCGTTGGGGGCAGCATTGGAATGCAGGTGCCTGGGAAATACGTCGAGTTAAAGCGCGTTGTGGCCTCATCGTCTAGCGCTGTTCCCTTACGCACATAGTGAGAAACATCTGCAATATGGACATGGAGGGTAAAGCCCTGCTTGGTCTTTTGTATTGATAGGGCATCATCAAAGTCTTTGGCTGTCGTCGGGTCTATGGTGAATGTTTCAAGCTTTGTCAGATCGTGGCGCCCCTTTTTATCGGCTGCCGTGACCTTGTCGCCAAATTTTTTTGCCTCTGCTGAAACCTTTTTGGGGAAGCTGTTGCGTATTTCAAATTCACGCACAGCAGCTTTCACGTCTAAAGAGGGATCAGAGATATTTCCAAATTTTTCTAAAAGGGAGGTTAAAATCACATCATCTTCGCTCTTTCCCCAATCTTCAACGCGCATGGTGACGTGATCGCCTGTGTCTAGACGCGTTTTGCTTTTGCAGACAATCTCTCGAGTCAGACCTATAGAGGGAACATGAACGTAGTAGTGGTTGCGGCTCTCTTTATCCTCGACAATTCCAGTGAGCTCTTGTCTTCCTCTTTCCAAAATATCGACGACGCGCCCATCTGGGCCACGACTTCTATCGTAGTTTTTTGCAATTTCCACTTCAACAGTATCACCGTTGATTGCGTTAAGGGTTTCGCGTTTTGGAATAAAAATTTCATTATACCCACTACTTGTATCGTTTGGAACAACAAAGCCAAAGCCGCGGGGATGGAGGGAAAAAGTACCGATAACAGTTGTCATATTCCGCATTGTATCACAATTCAGACTGTGATGTCACGATCCAAAAGCGGGTTCCAGCAATCTCTGATTCGACCTTTTTTACAAAACCTTGAAGATCAGAGATATTGTCAAAGAGCATGCCAGCAGTTGCAAGTCCATCTGCAAGTGCGCAAGTGGGAGCCATTACTGTGACAGATAAAATTTTGGAATTTTTTTTTGGTTGTTGCGTTTTAGCATCGATAAAATGGCTGTATTCATTCCATGTTTGAATGCAAGATCCCGAAGTGGCAATAGCGCTATCTTTTAGTTCAACGATTTCAACTGGCTCGCCACCCAGGGGATTTGAAATCGCAATCCGCCTTGGCCTGCCGCGAACGCGGATCTCGCCACCCCAGCTCACATAGAGATCTCGATGCTCAAGCGTTTCAAAAATAAGGTCGACTGCTTTTCCCTTTGCAATTGAGTCGAAATCGAGCTTGAGCTCTTGGGGCTTATCAATACGATTTCCAGCGCACCTAATTTTACTCCACCCCGCATCAATGTGCTCGTGAATTAAATGCTCCCATCCATACTCGGCATGGGCAATTTCAGCATCGCGCTTCATTTTTGAAATTAGCGGGGCCATTGAGGGATCAAATCTTCCTCCAGAGAGTTGATGCAGCTGGCTCGAGAGTGTAAAGAGCTCAAGTAAGTCACTTGATATTGATTGCTCTGTTGAGTTATTCACCTGACTCAGCTCTGATCTTGGATTCCAGTGATTGTAGGTGAGATTTACCCTCTCAAAGCAGGCGTCGATTAGCTCTTGTGTTTTGCGATAGTGCCGACGCGAGTCTGTGCGCACTTCATAGGGCATCAACATCTTCTCACCGTGAAAATGTGATTCACTTGGACTGCAGCCAAAGAGAAGAAAAAGAAAAACTAAGAACATCGTTTGCGACAGCTTTTGAGGGTATTGGATAATAGCATAGCAATTGTCATGGGGCCAACTCCCCCAGGAACAGGGGTGATGTGTGAGGAGATTTTCGAAACCGGCTCAAAGTCAACATCTCCGCAGAGTTCACCATTTGGTAGGCGATTGACTCCGACATCAATGATGACAGCTCCCTGTTTAACCATATCTGCTGTCAAAAGGTCTGGACGACCTGCAGCGACTACGATCAAATCAGCAGTGAGACAAAGCTCCTTCAAATTTTGCGTGCCAGAGTGTGCCATTGTAACAGTGGCGTTAAGTCCCTCTTTTTTTTGACCAAGAAGCAGTGCCAAAGGTTTGCCAACGATCAGCGAGCGCCCGATGACTACGACATGTTTACCATTCAAATCAATATGTGAGGCGCTCAATAGCTTCAATATTCCCTTGGGAGTGCAGGGGATAAAGCCAGACTCATCACCAATCATTAGCTTGCCCATATTTACTGGGTGAAATCCATCAACATCTTTATCAGGATCAATCATTGAGAGGACATCGCTTACTGGGAGCTGCTCAGGCAGTGGCTGCTGGACTAAAATCCCATCAATCATCTCATCGTTGTTTAGCTTGTCGACCTCCTCACGAAGCTGATCTAGCGTGACATCTACCTCCAAGCGCACCACATAAGAGGTCATACCAACTTCTTCGCAGCGCTTTCTCTTCATTTTGACATAGGTTTGAGAGGCAGGGTCATCACCAACAAGAACAAAAGCAAGACCCGGTTTTCGATGAGCCGACATCGCAATGTAGTGCTTCATTTCTGATAGCATTTCTGTGGCAACAGCAGTGCCATCAATAATCATATAAACTCCTCGTAGTATTTGAGGTGTTCAATTGCTTGCTCATGCAAAAGGGTATTCGTGGCTACAATCGGACCCCTCTCGAACATATTTAGCGGGTTGCCGTCGAGATCTGTGACATTCCCTCCAGCTTCTCTGACAAGCAAAACGCCTGCAGCAAAATCCCAAGGATTCAAAATGACTTCCCAAAAAGCGTCGAATTTTCCAGCAGCCACATAGGCAAGGTCAATGGCAGCTGACCCAATGCGGCGAATCGGGATCCCAAGTTTTGCAATATGGGCAAATTGATCGATGCAATGATGGGGGTTTTCAGCGACGTTGTAGGGGAAGCCAGTTGCTAAAATTGAATCTGTTAGGCGATTGGTTGTCGTCACCTGCATCGGCTCATTGTTATATTTCGCCCCCTGACCCCTCTTACCTACGAAGAGCTCGCTAGTCATTGGGTTATGAATGACGCCAACTTCAACCTCATCATCGACTGCTACTGCAATACTGACAGAGAACATCGGAATGCCATGGGCAAAATTTACTGTCCCATCTAGTGGATCGACAATCCATTTGACGCCGCCGCGCTTTTCTCCAATCAAGCCACTCTCTTCAGCTAAAATCGAATGATCTGGATGTCTTTTTGAGATCTGTCCTAAGATCATCTCCTCAACGCGCTCATCAAATTCAGTCACTAGATCGTGGCGGCCATCTTTGGATTTAATCTTAAAAGTGGTTCCGAAACCTTCGCGTAAAATATCGCCAGCCGCAAGGGCCAGCTCGACTGCTAAATCGCAATACGTATCAATCATTTGCTCTTCTCGCTCTCCAAAGTTTTAATCCAGTCGACCACACAAAAGTAGGAAGCCACACAGCCATTAAGCCATACAATCCATTAACTAGGGGCATGAGACCAAATTCGGTGATCACCCCTAGTAGATCTATTTTAATTGGCACTTGAAAAAAAGACAGTAAAAACCTCTCACCAACTGTCAAAGCAAAGGCAATGAGGGCGGAATAGAGTGCCACCGCGTGAGGCTTCTCGATGTCAAAGTAGATTCTTAAATGGTAGATCGCAAAAATGGAGCCCGTATGGCAGAGAATATGAGAGCCGAAGGGAAGCTCTGAGGATAGAAGATCAAGGGTTAGCCCTGCGCCAAAAGCGATCCATAAAGCTCGATTAAGTGTTCCGCTCATTGCACCTAAACATAAGAGTGGAGCAAAGTAGCAGAGATGAAAGCCAGTGAATAGTTGAGAGGAAACGAGCAATACAAAAAGGCAAAGTAGGTAAGTCAATAGGCTCCTTTGGCAAATATCATGACGGGTATAGTTTTGGCAATGAGGCGCAAATCGTATAAAAATGAGCACCGCGCAATGTACTCAATATCGAGCCGCACGCGATCTTTCAAGCTAAGCTCGTTGCGACCGCTTGTTTGCCAAAGCCCAGTAATTCCCGGTTTCACAGATAAAACCTTCTCTAAATCGGGTCCTAAGTATTGCCGAATCTCAGCTTGGTAATTTTTGATCCCATTCATCACAGCATAAGGTCTCGGGCCAACCACAGACAAATCGCCCAACAAAACATTGAAAAATTGTGGAAGCTCGTCAAGAGATGTTTTTCGCAAAAAACGTCCGACAGGAGTCACCCTTGGATCCTTTTTTAGCTTTAAAAAGGTCTGCCACTCAGCTTTAGCATTGGGATCTCGACGAACTAGCTCCTGTAGCCTCTCATCTGCATCGACATACATGCTGCGAAATTTCAGACATGCAAAAAGAGCTCCGCCCTGCTTCACACGCAAACTTCGGTAAAAAATGGGGCCCTTTGAGGTAAGTTTAACTCCTAAGGCAATTAAGCAAAAGATAGGGGACCCAAAAATAAGTATTATAGTGCTGAAGAACATATCAAAAATTCGTTTCCCATTCACTGTGATTTACCTGCTGTGAATTCCAAAGCATTACATTACCACAAGGTTCCGGTTAGGTGCAAGATTGACAGTAATTGTAAAATTATTCACCATAAGGATATGGCGTTTATTAAAATTAATCAATCTAAGTATTACTATGAATTATATGGAGATGGTATTATACCACTTATATTGATTTCAGGTTATACCTGTGATCATGAGTTCTACTTTCCTTGTCTTGATTTTCTTAAACCTCATTTCAAAATTCTTGTATTTGACAACTTGGGTGTTGGACAAACAACTGATAATCATAAAGTCTTAGATGCGGAATTAATGGCACAAGAGATTGTGCAATTGACAAAAGAACTTGGTCTTATCAAACCTAATGTGGTGGGACAGTCGATGGGGGGGACCATTGCCCAAGTTATTGGAAGCAAGTATGGTGAAGCTATTGACAATCTCGTTTTACTCACAACAAGTTCTCATTGGCGTACTGCAATGTTAAAGGCTCTAGGATCCCTCTTGAACATGCGTAAAAAGGAACTTGAATTTGATTTCCAGTTTGAGGCGTTAGTCCCTTGGATTTTTGGAGAAGCATTCCTTTCAAGTAAAGAAAACATTGCAATATTTAAAGAGATCCTTTTAGAAGCAAATTACCCTCAATCATTAGAAAATCAGATAAGACAATTCAATGTACTTTGCTCATTTGATGGTCGCAGCCAGCTTAAGAATATTCAGTCGAATACACTAATTATTTATGGGAACGAAGATCTCATAAGTCTGCCACATGAGTCAGAATTTCTTCATAAAGGAATCAAAAATTCAACCCTGGTCGAATTTGATTGTGGCCATGTCATCACAGCTGAGCAGCCCGAACGACTAGCGCATCAAATCTGCGAGTTCTTAGCTTAAGATTTATTCTCTCGTGGTTAAACTAAGGCTTCTTTTCGAACTATGGGAATGCCCACGCCGAAGTAGTCAAATCCGAGACGGGTCATTTCAGTAGGCTGGTACTGATTGCGGCCATCAAAAATCACATGTCCATTCATCAAAGGTCCCAACTTTTCAAAATCAACCAGTCTAAACTGTTTCCACTCTGTAACTAGAGCAATGCCATCCGCTCCAATGGCGGCTTCATGCTCTGATTGACAGTAGTGAAGCGAGTTGCTTTCAGGAAAAAGCTTTTTCATTCGATCCATCGCCTCAGGGTCGTAGAGGCGCACTGTTGCACCAGCATCTAGCAAGGAGGCGATTAGGGGAATCGAAGGCGCTTCGCGAATATCATCGGTATCTGGTTTGTAGCTCAGGCCCCAAATTGCAATCGTTGCATTTGATAGTGAGTCAAAGTAGCTATCGATCTTTTGAAAAAGCGTGTGCTTTTGCTCTTCATTCACCCGCTCGATTGCATCTGATAGGGGAGTTGCAACGCCTAGATGTCTTCCTTGCGAGCGCAGAGCCCGCAGATCTTTGGGAAAGCACGAGCCACCAAAGCCAATGCCTGGGTAAATTGCCTGGTAGCCAATACGCGAATCAGAGCCAATACCAACGCGCACTTGATTCACATTGGCGCCGTTTTTTTCACAGAGGCGAGAAAACTCATTCATCAATGAAATGCGGGAGGCAAGCATGACATTTGCAGCATACTTAGTCATCTCAGCAGAGCGCACATCCATATGGATCAGGCGATTGTGGTTCATATTAAAGGGGCGATAGATCTCTTGCATTAGCTGAAAGGCATCTGTAGAGTTTGATCCTACGATAATGCGATCGGGTTTCATGCAATCGGAGACGGCTGAGCCCTCTTTAAGAAACTCAGGATTGGAGACGACGTCAAAGGGAATAGATACTTGGCGGGAGTCGAGCTCTTTTGTGATGAGCTTGTTGATCTCTTCGACTGTGCCGACCGGTGCGGTTGACTTGTTGACTATGAGTTTTGTCTCTTGCATCTCTTTGCCAATTTGCGATGCTACCTCTTTTACATAGGTGAGGTTGCAGGCCCCTGTTTCATCACACGGTGTGGGAAGGGCAAGAAAGACGGCGCGTGAATTTGCGAGAGCTTGAGCAAAATCTGTTGTGAAGTGTAGACGATGAGCCGCCGCATTTTTTGTCACGAGCTCTGAGAGTCCTGGCTCATATATGGGAATAACTCCCGCACGAAGATCTTCGATTTTTTGCTCATCAATATCGAGGCAAATCACTTGGTGGCCCATTTCTGCAAAGCATACGCCTGTTACAAGGCCAACGTAGCCTGTACCGATCATCAAAATATTCATGCTACCAAGAGTAATGACTTTAAGAATTTAATTCTTCAAGATTGATCAGGGTTTCGCATCTTTTAGCAAAATTTTGATCGTGTGTGGCTACAATAAGGGCGCAATTGTGCTTTTTGCATTGCTCGAGCAGGAGCTTTTCAACTTCAAGAGAGTGCTCCTTGTCGAGATTGCCAGTAGGCTCGTCTGCGATTAAAATTTTCGGATGGTTTTGCAGAGCGCGTGCAATTGCGACGCGTTGCTTTTCCCCACCTGAGAGAAGTTTCACAGGAAAGTCGCATCGATGTCCCATGCCAACTTGCTCGAGAAGGTCAGCTGCTCGCTCGTGCATATTGGATCTGCGGGCAATTTTTGAGGGCATGAGCACATTGTCAATGGCGCTCATATCATCAAATAGATTGTAATTTTGGAAGACAAAACCAATGGTATTTTGTCTTAGTTCATTGACGTTGCTGGATTTAGTAGAAGTTCCATCGATGAAGAGCTCTCCAGTTGTTGGATCATCGAGCGTTCCAAGGATTTGTAAAAGCGTGCTTTTCCCAATGCCCGATGGGCCAATGATTGCTGCTGACTCACCCTCTTTAATTTCCAGATTAATGCCCGAAAAGACATTGACTCTAACCGGAGTTTTGAAGGTTTTTGATAGTCTTACCGCTTTTATAACGCTCATTCTGCCCTCAAGATGTCAGTAGTTTTGAATCGCGAGGCCTTAATCGCAGGGACAATACCTGCAAGAAGGGCGACAAGGGGAGTCGTAAGAAGGGTAAAGACTAGTGCTGTTTGGCTCATCGCTTTTGGCAGAGAGTCTCCGTAAAAGGTCGAATTGAAAAGGTCGTGGCCTTGCATGTAGCTAAGCCATCCGACCACCTGGTCGATATTTTTCAGGAGTAAAAAGCCTAAAATGGTGCCAATTCCACACGCGATCAAACCAATTAACATGCCACACATGCCAAAAATGCATGCGATACTTTTGCGTGAGGCTCCCATAGCTTGAAGGATTCCGATCTCCTTTTTCTTATCATTCACAAGTAAAAGAAGAAGGGTAATGATGTTTGAGCAGGCGACAAAAAGTATAACAAAGCCAATTAACATAAAGAGATATTTATCGCTTTGAAACTGCTGCAGTAGGTCTTTGGCAAAGTCGTATTCATAGTAGGGGATCACTTGAAAATAGCGATCAACTCCAAGATCTTGGAGGTTTTTGGTGATGCGCGCAGCTTGCGCCTTTGTCTCGCTCAGGTTTTTGAACCACACGTGAATTCCTGCTGAGAGAGATTGGTCAAGGGTAAGTGAGCTACTTGATTGGCTAATTGTATGGACAAGGTCACTTGGCGCGATGATACATTTGGCCCCAATTGCCATGATGCCTGGGTCGTAAAAGCCGGCTACATAGATCGGAAGGCGCATCTCTTGCATTTTTGATGAGGTGCTCGCTCCATATGAGAGAAAGCCGCGATCGCCAATCAGAACGCCACTGTCGCGATACGACTTTGGTAGTATGACACCACCCTCAGGAAGGTGCCATTTTCCATTCACAGAATAGACCCAGTGCGGGGCTACCTCAGGAGTTTGAGTAAACTTGCTCTTAAGAGAAGCTCTTTTGACAACAAGGCTCTCAAAGGGAAGTTTTCCCTTAACCGATAGACCGCCCATTGCCCCTTGAACTTGCCACGTCGCATTGCGCTGAAGCGATCCGCTGAAGGTAAGGCGCTTTGTTGTCGCAACTTTTGTCCCTGGACTCAGCGACTTGCTCTCGCCATCGAACCAAAAATTATACTCTCCTGGATCAATTGTGATCATCCCACGCTTACTGCCCTCAGTTGGTTCAATAGTGAAACGCCCATTTTTCTCATATACAAGCATGCGGGATTTTTCAGGAAAAAACCTCAGAGGAAGCTCAGTTCCAAGCCCTGGCATCGTAAGTTGCTTAATTTCGACATTATGGAGAATGCGCTCAATATTTTTTTGCGCCTGATCGCGGTTCTCTTTCAAAACAATGTGGTTTTGATCGTACAACGCCTCTCTCTTAGAAATTTTTGACTGATAGAGCAATTGAGAGAGATCTTCAATATTCGGTGCGCAAATAAGACCATTCATTGCTGGATTTTTGTCGCTCATAGATGAGAGGTAGGTCACCTGAGTGAGGTAGCTCTGCTCATCACCCATCCCAAAGCAGGGGCGGAGCAGTCTTAGGCGCATCATCGCGCCAGACATCTCATACTCTTGGGCGGTGACATCATCGCCAATTGCCGCAAAAGCGAGCTTTACTAGGTCTTTAGAGCCGTCACGATTCCAGTAGGGAGGGGGCTCTTCGTCAGAATTGGGGTCATAGGGGTC
Organism: Simkaniaceae bacterium; assembly: GCA_022763045.1. Classification (GTDB taxonomy): domain Bacteria; phylum Chlamydiota; class Chlamydiia; order Chlamydiales; family JACRBE01; genus JALEGI01. The sequence goes on from JALEGI010000009.1 coordinate 100,334, forward strand.
CGTGACTGCGGCATCGAGTTTTTCTTTTAAGCTCTTATACCGGTAATCTGAGGCCTCACTAATACTATCGATTTGGTAGTAGTAGCTGTTGTAGTATTCTTTGGTCGGAACGACCTTAAGAGGAGCATTGAGGGCGGTGAGCTTTTTGAGCCACCCCTGCTCAATTCCCTCGGTGATAGATAGAAATAGTAGTACGAGACAAACTACGAGCGAGATCACGAAAATTGACATCATTGCGATGAGTGAGACTGAAAGTCCTCCGCGCCTTGGCACCAAGTACTTTTTCGCGATCCCGAGTTCAAACATTACTTTGCTTCTTTAAAAACGACGTGCTTTTTCAAAGATTTATCATACTTTTTGAGTTCTAGTCTACTTGTGTGAGTCTTTTTGTTCTTCATTGTCCAGTAGACTTCTGTGCTCTCAGTACTCTTTAGTTTGATTTTCTCTCTTGCGCCTTTCTTAGCCATGTAAACTCCATTTTTGAATCGTAAAAATTATATCATTGTCTTGGGTAAAGGAGCAAGACCAATTTCGTGTGCGCCCTCATTCTGGTAGACATGATAGCCAAGCCCGGCGATCATAGCCGCGTTGTCTAGACATAAACCTTTTTTTGGAAAGTGCAGAGAAAGGGTAGGGGGGGCTTGACTAACAAATAATTCTCGGAGAAGAGCATTATTGCTGACGCCTCCCCCTAGAAGGAGGTGCCGGCAGCCGTGGTTGACTGCAGCTTCAATTCCCTTATAAACAATTGATTCAATTGCCGCTAGCTGAAAAGCCGCTGCCACATCTTTTTTTTGAGCCTCAGAGATAATATTTGGCCCATCTGGATGTCCGCCGGGCCCCTTGATTGCGTATAAAGCTTTCGTTTTAAGACCACTAAAAGAAAAGTCCATTGGTCTGCCCTTCACGCGGCAAGGCTTAAAGTCAAATTGCTTAGGGTCGCCATTTTTTGCCAATTTCTCCACTTCGGGACCGCCCGGGTAGGGTAAATCGAGCATCCGAGCGACCTTGTCGAACGACTCTCCAATCGCATCATCTACTGTTTTACCCAGAATTTCGTACTCAAGAGGGCTTTGCATCAGCATCATTGCAGTGTGGCCACCCGAGACGACAATGCCAAGAGCCGGATACTCAATCTCCTCACCCATACTTGCTGCATAGACGTGGGCATCGACATGGTTCACACCCACCAGAGGAATATCCCAACCCATCGATAACCCCCCACCAGCATTGATCCCCATAATAAGCGCACCAATAAGGCCAGGCCCTTGGGTGACAGCAATTAAATCGGGTTCAACGCCTGCCACATCGAGAGCCTCTTGAATAACAGGTAGCATAAAATCGAGGTGTCTGCGACAGGCAAGTTCGGGAAAAACTCCACCATAATTTTTATGGAGGTCAGTTTGGCTTAAAATAATATTTGATAAAATCTCTTGTCCATCTTTGACGACTGCCGCTGCAGTCTCATCACAGCTAGACTCAATACCCAGTACAAACATGGAGAGGATTTTAGCATAGCAGAGCTTTAAGCTTCGAGACGTTTCTCGATTTCCTCAAGACATTGGAACAGCTGCTCTTCAATCTCATCGTGGTAGGAGATAAACTGCTCTAGCAAGCCCTTCAGTTTAGAGTTGGCTTGGCCGACCTCATATTTGCGCGCCGCATCGACAAGCGGCGTATCATAAACAAAGGGGGCGCCCCATGGAGTGCGAATCAGATGCTCAATCAACTTAGAGGCCTCACCAAACTTGGGGTCTTTCTCCGTTTTAGAGAGATCAGCATCGAGGTTTTTAACGCAAGTGGCAAACTTAGCAAGAAAATCGGCATCTTCAAGGAGAAATCGCTCGCGCAGCATCTCTTGCCAGCCCTCATGGAGCTTGTGAAGATCGTCGTGTAGGTGATTTAAAGGGGTCTTGTTTTCCATAACCCCTTCGATAGTCGAAAATGCTATGAGATGTCAAGAGGTAAGGGCAAGCTCGATGAGCTTGAAGACCTCATCTTTGCTCAGTCCATCGCAATCGATATCCGTGACAAGCTCCTGCTTGCGGTAGAAGTCGATGATAGGAGCCGTTTGATTTTCAAAGAACTCAAAGCGCGTCTTGGCGACCTCTTCCGTATCATCTGGTCGTTGAATGAGTCTGCCGCCGCAGAGGTCGCATACGCCCTTACTCTTCGAGGGAGAAAATTCAACATGATAGGGCGCCCCACACTGACTACAAACGCGGCGACCTGTAATGCGATCGATAATTACCTTGGTAGGCAGCTTTAAATTGATCACAATCCTCTTGTCATTTTCACCGAAATTTTTATCTAAAATTTCGGCTTGATTGATGGTTCGAGGGACTCCATCGAGAATAAACCCGGGTGCGCACTCAGGCTTTTCAAGGCCGTGCATTAATACTTTGATGATGAGCTCATCAGGGGGGAATGTCCCCTTATCCATGTACCCTTTTGCCTCTAAACCAAGAGCATTGCCTTGGCGAATTTCCTCGCGTAGCAGATCGCCGGTTGAAATGTGTGCGAGACCAAAAGCCTCGCGGATCATGAAAGCCTGAGAGCCCTTTCCAGATCCAGGAGGACCTAATAATATAACAACTTTTCTCATCGACGAATATTATCTCACTCAGCCTCTTTTTTCACAACCATGCACTGATGTAGTAGCTCCTTTGGATCGCCTTGGATGTGTATTCTGGTCTTAGGTCCAACATCTTGCGTTATTCTTACAACTTTCGGAACAACGGCTTTTGGAGCTGCTATTGTTTGAAGTAAATCACGACAAGAGACCTCTTCTTTTAAATTTCTAACGCTGCACTTTGTTACAAAGCTCTGCCAGTGAGAAGGTTTATGGAGAAATTTTTCTGGAGAAGATCTTCCATCTGCCTCTTTAATGAGTGCCTGCGCATATTTTACTGTGGTGGTAGGTACAGTTGTTTCAATGGCAAGGTCAGGGTTGATGACCTGGAAAATTTTAAGCTCGCGAAGGATGCCTCCAGTATATGATGTAATTCTGTCTGAAAAATCAGAACATGTTCCAGATAATTCACCTAATGCTGCATGACAACGAGTGGTGACACCTTGCCAATGAAGAATACTTTTTGCAGCTTCAGAAACATGTTTCCTTACTGGTTTACAGGCTTTCCAAGTCAAACCATTTGAAGTATTTGGGTATCTTTCTGCTAATGCAGCTTCTACAGGGTTCAAATCGCAATTAATGTCCATAACTCACCTCGACTATATTTCTGGGGCGAGAGTTTATAGAAACAAGGGTTTGATAACAATTACATTTTGTGGGGCATGATTGCCATGCAGACGAAATAGACGATAATTACTGGAAAGACCGCAGTGACAACCATCACAATGACGGTGAGAATTCTCACGAGCGTGGCATCGATGTTGAAAAATTCGGCAATGCCTCCGCAGACACCTCCGATGCGCGAGTTTCTACGCGAGCGGTAGAGGTACTTGCAATTGGGGCGAATGTAGTTTTTGGGTCCCATTGGCATGATGAGTGCGGCAATCAGATAAATGATCGGTACGAGAAAAAATCCTGTGAGGGGTATTAGGATCACGCCGAGAATGCGCAAAATTGTCGGGTCGACACGAAAGTAGACGCCAAGACCGCCGAAGACTCCGGCAATCTTTTTATTCCATCTATCTCGGTATAGACGCCTCATGGAAATTTCCTTTTCGATTTAAAACACATCTTGTTTCCAGTCTCAGGGTGGATAAAGCAGAGCTCTTTTGCGTGCAGGTGTAGACGGCCTGGCTTCACGGAACCATATTTGGCATCACCGACAATTGGGTGTCCAGCATCGGCGCAATGAACGCGAATCTGGTTTTTGCGTCCCGTTTCTAACTTCACACATAGAAGCGTGCTATTTTTTGTTCTCTTTACCACAGAGTAGTGAGTAATCGCAAGCTTTCCGCCCTCTTTCACCGATTTAACATGGTAGTTGGCATCTTCAAAGAGGTGGCTCTGCCAGGTTCCCGAAGATTCGCGCACGTTTCCCTCAACTAGAGCAAAGTAGGTGCGCTCGCAGGTGTGCTTTTGAAATTGGGCTTTGAGAGCCTCCCTAGAATCTTCGCCAATTGCGAAGACTAAAATTCCAGAGGCCTCTCGATCAAGTCGGTGCACTGGGTAGATGCGCTGTTTGGTTTTGTTGCGCCTTTTCAAAATGTTATGAGCCGAGAGGTTTTCCTCATACGGAGCGGCAACGGTCAAAAGTCCTTCAGGCTTTTCAATCACGATAACATAATGGTCCTCGTGCAGGATGTCGACCCCCTCTGGAGCCTGCATCACTTTTGCCTGCAAACAAATGCGCTGACCCTTCTCGACGGGCGTCTTGGCAAGTTTAACGATTTCACCATCCACTTCAATCCGTCCCCAGTCAAGCCAAGAGCGCAGAGTGCGCTTTGAGCTATCGGGAGAGAGAAGGGTTAAAATTTCTAATATAGGTCCACTTCGTGGGGCAAGAGTATTCATGCTAGAGATTCTACCATAAATCTACTTTTTTAAAGACATGAAGAGTGTGATTAAAATAAAGCCTGCCACTGACATGAGTGCAAAGGGAAGGTCACATGAGGCGAGTTTTGAGCAGGGCGCGCGCTCAGCGCTCAGTTGGATAACCTGTAGAAGGGCGATTAAACCCCCAAGAATAGGTAGGGGAATGAGATAGGGGATAGGGGTAGAATCACCCCTCCAAAGTGGAGCTATGAGTAGAATTGTGAGTGGAAAGAGACAGATGCGCTGGTACCAGCAGTAAATGCACGGCTCGTGACCGAGGATTTGGGAGCGGTAGAGGCTGTAGAGCGTTCCAATGATGGCAATCAGCCAGGCAAATAGTAAACTATATTTTTTCATCAAGTTTCTCTTTTAATTTGTAGTAGTTGTGGGTTCCTGCATACTCCCCATCAATGTAGATGGCAGGTGAGACGATTTCTCCCATTACTTCCTCAGCAAGTGCATTATTTTCATCGATCTCTCGTCGGTGTTCAGGGTGCGAGCAGGGCTCAAGCTTGCCAACCTTGAACTGCCCGGTATTTTTGAGCTCAAGCATCATCTCACGGTGCACTTGCCAAAATCGATTTGCATCTTTGTGGTAGAGGCAAATTAATCTCTGAGTGAGCTCATCAGAGACTCCTAAAAAGCAAAGCGGGATCATTGTGTAGTGAACCAATCCCGTATCGATGTAGTCCATCTTAATCAAAGGAAAGGCGTGGTTGCTATAGTAGATGCACTCGGGACATAACACATCTTCAAAAACAACAATTTTAACCTTAGCTTCATTGCTACCCAAAGTTGGGCGATTATCATATGGGCAAATGAAGTCATGGGGCGGCTTGTAAAAAAACATCGCAAACACAGAGATAGAGGCGATCCCTGCAATTAAAATAATAAGAGATTTGAAAAGTAATGCTTTTTTCTGCATAGGTTGAAAATATATCATGAGGTTTAAGGATGCAAACGAAAGCAGACAAGGCAATTAGATTTTTCGCAAATGCAGGCTACATCATTGGGGGAGTGATCCTCTTTTTGCTTGCCATTGCGATTATCGTCTCTGCTGTCTTTGGAATAGTTCGGGATATCTATAGTGGAGGATTCACCGTTTACTCTCTGCTTGACGAGGTCGCCTTGCTTATTTTCGCAATTGCAGTGATTGATGTTGTTAAGTATCTCATGACCGAAGAGGTGCTTCACGAGGGGGAAAAAGATCCAAAAGCCGAGCGTCGATCTTTGACAAAATTTTTCGTGATCATCGTGACTGCACTCTCGCTTGAAGGACTTGTTGTCACAATAGAAACGGCCAAAACCGACATTTCAAAAGTGATGTACCCCATTGCCTTCTTTGCCATAGCGACCTTTTTGATTATTGGCGTTGGCATCTACCAGTACCTAAATTCTCTTTCAGAAAGAGAGTGAATTACCTTTTCACTGCGACAATTTGAATTGCGTCAAATTCAGCAGAAATTGTGCCATTTGCATCGATTGCATCTGGATAGATCGCAATGTATTGATCAACAATGTCAGAGAAAAAGTCCGTTAACAGTTCCCTTTTCACAATTGGCGGGTAGGTTCCAACAAGCCAAGAGACAAATTCCTCCTTGTCGACAAAGGGATCCTTGGTTTTAATATCTTTTACAGAAATGACAGTGAACTGGCAGGTCTCAAGCAGGTTAGCGTATTCACCTGAATCTAAAAAAACGGTTTCAGCGATTTTTTCCAGATGTTGCGACCATTTTTCTATCGAGCAAATTGCCGCAATTGCCTCATCCCATGCCGACTCTTTTGATGAAGGAACTAAAATCAGAAGCTTTCCTTGATCTTTCAGAAGTCGGTGCGCCTCTTCAAGGCCCCTTTTTTTATCATTGCAGTGGTGCAAAGCGTTTAAGGAAATGATGCAGTCGAACTCCTTTGATAGATTTGTCTCTTCAAATCCTCCTAAGGCGAAAGTCAGATTCGAATATTCAAAGTCACAAAACTGTCTTTTCGCCCAAGAAATCATATCTTTCGAGGGATCAATTGCAGTCACATGCCCGGTGGGGAGAAAGCGTGAGATGTCAGCTGAAATCTTTCCATCGCCACAACCCAAATCTAAAATGTGCTCATTACCGTGAAAGCGTTTAAGATGTGGAGCAAGAAAGGCGATCGCCCATCTTCTTTGCATTTCAGAATTGTGGACGTAGGTTCTAACGGCTTCTTTTTGCCAATAGGAGTGAGAACTAAATATAGGAGCTACCAAAAGGGTGAAAAATGCAAGACTCTTGATCAATTTCTTCTAAGGTTTAAAGGAATCGAAAAAGTTTTTAGCTGAAGGCTGCACATCGGCTTTGTTCGATTCGGGATATAGTACATTTAGCTTGTATAGTACATTACCTACCAGAACAAGTCGACCTCGAAATTCTTTGTCGCCCTGCTTGAGTGTGTAATCAATGCAGGGATGGCTTTTGAACTTGCCAAGATCTTTTGACTTAAGACTTGCCCCTTTTTCATTGCTAACAACGACCTTGAGAGTTCCCTTTAGAATAAGAGAGGAGCTCCAGCGCATGATACTCTTTGGAAGTTCAGTATAGGAGATAGAAAAGTGCACATCTTCTTTGTGGTGCTTTGCGACATACTCTTTTACATCGAGTTTTTTATCAGTTTTTGGCAGATCGAGCTTTTTCTCTACTACCTCAGGGTTTTTAGGCATGTCGACGACAACAGCCTTCTCTGGGAGGGCAAATTGCTTCCACTTGAAAGATTGATTGCCTCCTACAGCGAGAACAGAAATTGGCTCAGAAAAATGTTCAACGATCGCTGAAAAACTGAGGCACACTGCCGCAAAGGCAAGGGCAATAAAGCGTGAGCTCAAGCGTCTACGTTGATTCAGCGTTGGAAGTGTATCTTTTTTCCAAAAAATAGGGTGCTTAAGTAGAGCGAATTTAAATGCTCTAAGCAAGCTGAGGCGCTTTCTATTTTCCTCAGTTACGCGAATTCCAAAAATCGCATGTCCTGGAGAGGCTTTGAAAAATTTGATTGAGAGCGTTTCAAAAAAGAGCCAAACGAGCGCAGTCGCAAATAAGATGCCGCTTAGCCCCCAAAGGCCTTCGATATGAATCGACGTCAAAGAAACTAGCGTTCTTAAAACAATAAGAAGGAGTGAATAATCAATTAAAGTTGAAAAAAATATTTTCCAATTTTTCATAATAATCTCTTTTTGCCAGTATTCTATCAGGTACTAACTAAGATTACAAGATCATCCCGCCACCAAGGCAAACCTTTTCTTGGTAAAAAACAATTGATTGACGCGAGGTTGCTGCGCGCTCAGGAGAGTCAAAAGTAATTTTGAGATTCTCTCCCTCTTGTTCAATGAGACATGGAGCGTCTGGCGAGCGGTAGCGGATTTTGGCGCTACATCGAAGGGGAAGCGAGGGCGGCTCTGCGACCCACGTAATATCCGAAGCGCGCACAATTTTTGTGAGAAGATCGGGGTGATTTTCTCCCTGGACTAGGGTAATCGCATTATTTGTCACATCTTTTTTTGAAACAAACCACGCTTCACCCGGCCCGCCGATCCCAAGCCCCTTGCGCTGTCCAATGGTATAAAAATGGAGTCCATCGTGACGCCCAACCACCTTTCCAGATTCATCGATGAAATTGCCTGGATTCGGTGGAAGATAAGTCGTCATAAATTCTTTGAAATTGCGCTTGCCAATAAAGCAAATCCCCGTTGAATCGCGCTTGTCATGTGTAATGAGATCGAGTTTTTGCGCAATTTCGCGCACTTGAGCCTTATTGAGGTCTGAGAGGGGAAAAAGGACCTTTTCAAGAATCTGGCTCTTAAGCGTGTAGAGAAAATAGCTCTGATCTTTATTTGAATCACTTGCTCGAAGCAGGTTTTGGCCCTCAATTTTTGCATAGTGACCTGTTGCGAGAAAATCGGCGCCAATTTCAAGGGCTTTATCTAAAAAAACTTTAAATTTGATCTCTCGATTGCACAAAATGTCAGGGTTGGGTGTGTGCCCGAGCTTGAGCTCTTCGATAAAATGCCCAAAGACACCATCCCAGTATTCTTTAGCAAAATTAAAGGAGTAGAAGGGGATATCGAGTTTTTCACAAACCTGCACGACATCTTGGTAGTCGGCCTCAGCGGGACAATCGTCGCCCTCTTCCCAGTTTTTCATAAAAAGACCGATCACGTTGTATCCCTGCTCCTTAAGGAGGTAGGCGGCAACTGAGGAATCGACTCCTCCAGAAAGGCCAACGGCAACTGTTGCATTTCTCGAATTTTTCATGGTATAGAGAGTTTAACATGAATGATGAATTTCCTGAAGACTATCCGATCAATGCCTACCGCCTGCAAATGGGGGCAGACTTTACTTTTAAAGATTGTATTGACACCCTTCCCTACCTCAAACGTCTTGGAATCGATACCATCTACACCTCGCCCTACTTCGAAAACGTCCCAGGTTCAAATAATCCCTACATGATTACATCAACTGAGCACTTTAACCCAGATGTAGGAACAGAAGAGGAATTTTTTGCCCTTCTGGATGCCATTGAAGCGCATGGGATGAAACACATTCTCGATCTTGTTCCCAATCACATGGCAGCATCTCCCCACAACCGCTGGTTTCGCGACCTTTTGAGAAATGGCGCTGATTCAAAGTATGCAAGCTACTTTGATGTCTACTGGCCTGGGAAAATACTACTCCCCATTCTTGCAGATTCTCTCGATGTGGCAATTGAGAAGGGAGACATTGAGATTGTTGGAAAAGAGCTGCGTGTTTACGATCAAATGCTTCCTCTCTCTCATCAAACAGAGGGAGACTCGCTTAAAGAGAAGGTGCTTTCACAAAACTATCTTCTTGCTCACTGGCACGATTCGTTCAAGAAAAATAACTACCGCCGTTTTTTTGACATTCACGAATTAATTGGATTGCGCGTTGAAAACCACGAGACCTTCCAGCGCTTTCACAAGCGGATTTTTGAGTTTGCCGCTCTTGGTCAAGTCCACGGCATACGCATCGATCATCCAGATGGCCTCTACGATCCAGCAGCTTATCTCAATGAGCTTAAGTTGCACATGCCTGGCGTCTATATTATCGTCGAAAAAATTCTACAAGAGGGGGAGAGTCTTCCAGAGGATTGGAATGTCGAGGGAACTGTCGGCTATAGTTTTCTCAATCAGCTCACGCAAATTTATGTCGACGGCAAAAGTGAAGTGAAGTTTGAGAAGATCTACAACAAATTCATTGGAGAGGAGTTTGATCCCGATGAATTTGTCTATCAGGCAAAAAAGCAGATCATGACCAAGTATATCTCTGGTGAAATCACTATCTTGGCCAAGCAGCTCTATGCCTACATCATCGAATTTTCTGAAGGGTTTTTGGGCTCGTATCGAGGTGTAAAAAAGGCTCTAATCGAATTACTTGCGCAAATCGTTGTTTATCGCACCTACATCAAGCTCTCTGACCATAAGCTCAGCTTGCACGATAGTGCAACGATAGAATACGCCTTTGATGAAATGGAGAGACGCTGCCCAAAGCTTTGTAAGGCCTCCTACAAAATGCTTAAGTGGATTTTTTCACTTGAGCTTCCAAACCCCTTCAGGCGCATTATTCTCAGATTGCAGCAGCTGCTCCCTTGTATCTTAGCAAAGGCGACTGAAGACACCCTCTTTTATAACTACAATCGCTTCATTGCCCTCAACGAAGTTGGAGGCGATCCAACGCGGATGGGTTTTCCTCTTGCAGAGTTTCACCTCGATAATCAACGTCGGCTAGAGGATCACCCTCACGGAATGATTACAATCACGACGCACGACACAAAACGCTCGCATGATTGTCGCATGCGCCTTGTGACCTTGAGTGAAATTCCCGATGAGTGGGAGGCATTCATCGACCAGTGGCACCGATTGGTCAAATGCCCCATTGATCCCAATACAGAGTACTACATCTACCAAACATTGATTTGCCTCTGGCCTCTTGATCGCTCTGGAATCAAAGAGCGCCTCCAAGAGCATCTTGTCAAAGCGGTGCGAGAGGCAAAGGTGCGCACAAATTGGGTCAAACCAAACCTTGAATATGAAAAAAAGGTGATTGATTTTGCATTGAGCCTTATTGATCACGCAGAGTTTTTAGAGACTTTTACCCCCTTTGCCAAAAAGCTTGCCAAGTGTGGTATTGCAAATTCGCTCTCATCGCTTGCTATCAAAATCTGCTCACCAGGGGCCTTTGATCTCTACCAAGGCACAGAGCTCTACAACGACTCGCTTGTTGATCCCGACAATCGCCGACCTGTGGATTATAAACTCAGAGAAACGCTTCTTAATAGCGGTGAAGAAAAGATAACCCTTTTGCAAAAAGGGTTTGCGCTGCGACTCATGCATCCAGAGCTCTTTTTCTATGGAGCCTATGAGCCGATTAACTTCTCGGGTCCACAAGCGCAAAATTACATCGGATTCAAGCGCACATACAATGAGCGCACCCTTTTTGTCGTCGGGGCTCGCTTTTTTATGCAAATGCCAAAAGCGCCGAATGCAAGAATGGAAATGACTTTTGAGGGGAAATTCACCCATTTGATTACAGGTAAATCTTCACTGATCACAGATGCTATTCTACGCGACGTCACGATTGAAAATCCCTTTGCAATCTATTTTCAATAATTTCATTATATATTTATGATTAATCCAGTGTATCCATCGCGAGTCGATGCTTCAATTACTGCCCATCCCCAGGCTAAAAACAACTACTTGCAAGCGCTCAAAACTTGCTCGTCTTATAATAGTGCAATAACACTCACGATCAAGCAATACTCACAAAAGGGCAGAGGCTACTTTTTCATTCACCGGGCTGATTGGGCAATTTTGTCAGTCAAAGCTTTTTTTTCAACTCTCTATGCTCTTTTCAAAACCATTATCTATGCGCTTGCAACGCTGTTAACTGGTTTGCAAGTCGACTCGGTGAAAAACCGCTGCGCTATATCAGCCATTCAAATCGGTTTTCATGCTGTCATTGTTTTCCAAGGGTGGCGCGGGGCAGTGATTCCAGTAAAATCTGCAGAGCAAATCAAAAGGCAAGTCAATTTTGGACTTGAAAGGTGGGGCAGTCGCTACCCAGAGATCCACTCTCAAATTGATCATTTGCGGATCAACCCCTAATATAAAATTTTTCGAAGAGTATCCAAGAGATTATATAAATTTCTCATTTACTTATTCCAGTCTTTACCCTATATTAACCTCCAATGAAGCTCGGAAATGTAAACAAATTAATTTAAACAGGAGAAATTTATGGCAACATCAGTTGGAGCTGTTGATCTCAGACACTACCCTACTGAGGGTTCACTTATTGCAGCTGCAAACATGTCAGCAAAAAATAATGTTAACATGGCAAATGCAAAAAGCGGTTTATTAGGCTGCTGTGTAAATATTACAAAACAGAATATGGCTTCAGAAAACGGTAAGTTTTTTGCAAAAGAAATTGAAACGCGTGGTCGCTGGCTCTACTGCGCAATGCGCTCTTTGGCATCTGCGGTATGGAATGCGGTGCGCACAGCTTTTCTTTCGATCGCAACTCTCTTTACTGCATTTAAAGTAAAAAGCGTCAAAGATCGCATGTGTCAATACGCTGTTGGCGTTAAAATCGCGGCTGAGTGTCTCGTTCAAGCCCTACGTGGTGTTGCCCTTCCAGGTAAAGCAACAGCTCACTTCGAGTCGAAGTTTAACCAAGGTGCTAATAACCAGCACGTTGGTCTTGTTGATTCAAGAGCACCAATTAACCCTCCAGCAGCTTATGTTCCACCTGAGGGTCTGGTGCAAGTTATTGCTGATAAAACAGTTGAGTCAATTGAAGCTGATGAAATGGACCAAGATGGATGGAATCAATTTAAAGCCATGGATGACGTTGTTGTTCGGGCAGTTATTGCACGTCTTGAATCGGAAAGTGACGATGACGGTAATTCGTACAAGGATCGAGTTGAAGCTAAACTTACATGGTAACACATTGAACCTTGGATCTTATGAGGGCGCCCTTTGGGCGTCCTTTTTTGTTTGGCAAAAAAGGAGTCCTAGCAAGACAAACCCTGCTCCAAGATAGTCGGTCAACCCTAGCTCTTCGCTTAAGACAAGAGATCCTAAAACCATTCCCACTACTGGAAACAATAGAGTCGAATAGGACAAAAATGTTGGCCCGGCGCGATGCAAAATCACGTAATATAAGACAAACGCAATAAAGGTCCCCAAAATAGTTGCGCCGAGAACTCCTATACAAGCGCTCATAGGTGGAGCGCTTAAAAGCCATGGCTTTTCAAAAAGCGCAAAGGGGAGCATCATCAGTGAGGCTGCAGTAAATTGCATGGTGCAAAAGGCGTATGGATGAGATTTTCCAATGATGCGGCGCGAAAAAATCATGGCAATTGCATAGGAGAGCGATGCAATTAAGACAAGAGATGCACCCAAAAGATCAAAGCCGATTTCTGCAATGAGATTTTTTGAAAAAATAACAAAGAGTCCAAAAATTCCAATCATAACGCCACGCAACTTCTGACGCGCAATTAACGCGGTAAAGAGGGGGACGGTTGCATTTATCATGGAGCCAAGAGAGCTTGAGATCCGCGTTTCTCCATATGAGATCAACACAAAGGGTAGGGCATTGGCAACAAGACCGATGATAAAGGCCTCTTTCCAGAGGGAGTGATTCATCTTCGTGCCACGAATTTTGGTGAGCCCAAAAAAAAGTAGTGCAGCAAGCCCAACCCGCATCGCCACAAATGTAGAGGGGCCAAAGTGTGCAACGCCTAGCTTAATAAAGAGGAAAGAAGGTCCCCAGCAGGCGGCAATTAGTAAAAGAAGTGCATAGTTCATCCAATACACTTTACGGAAGAAAGAAAATCTTCCCAAGAAAAAAAAAAGTGCTATAACGAAAATTATGGGTTTTAAGATGACTGCCGAGGAGGCTCGGCTTAAAGAGAAGGTGCAAGGAATTGTACCACCGTGGCAAATGTGGGGACCGTACGTTGCAGAGAGGCAGTGGGGCACGGTTCGTGAAGATTACAGTGCAGATGGCAACTCGTGGGAAGCATTTTCCTACGATGATGCGCGTTCGCGCGTTTACCGTTGGGGTGAAGATGGCATTGCAGGGGTCTCTGACCGCTATGAAGTGCTCGCCTTCACGCACGCTTTTTGGAACCACAACGATCCCATCTTGAAAGAGAGGCTCTTTGGGCTTACTGGTCCGCAGGGCAACCACGCTGAAGATGTAAAAGAGTATTTTTTCTACCTCGACAACACGCCTACCCACTCCTACATGAAATACCTCTACAAATACCCCCATGCCGCCTACCCCTATCAAGATCTTATCGATACAAACGCCAAGCGCTCGCTTAAAGAGCGTGAGTATGAGCTCGTGGACACGGGAATTTTTAACGAGGGGCGCTATTTTGATATTTTTATTGAGTATGCCAAGGTCACTCCAACAGATATGGTTGTGCGCATTGAGGCGTGCAATCGCGGACCAGAAGATGCTGTTTTAGACTTTCTTCCACAGGTCATGTTCCGAAATACCTGGGTTTGGGATGGGCAAAAACATACGACACCTGAAATCAGGCGCGGGGACAATTCCCATAAATATTGCTCCATCGTCGCGAATGATGAGGGCGCCGATGTCACCCCTTTTCTCAATTTTGACTACCATCTGGGAGCCACCTACTTTTATGGCGATCCACGTGGGCACCTCATCTTCACAAACAATGAGACAAATACTGAAAAGCTCTACGGAGAGAAGTGCAACCACCTCTATACTAAAGATGCCTTCCATAGACACATTATCGATGGAGAGGATTGTATTAATCACCAGCACAAAGGAACGAAGGCAGGCTTTCACTACAAAGACATCAATGTACCCGCAGGTGGCAGCGAAGTGATTGTGATGCGCATCTCCAATCACCCGCTTAAAGATCCCCTTGATGATGTCGAAGAGTGGGTGAATCGCCGCAAAGAAGAGGCGGATGCCTTTTATGAATCTGTTCATCCCGAGAATGCAACTAAAGAGGAGAAGCGCATTCAGCGTGAGGCTCTCGCTGGTATGCTATGGGGTAAGCAAATTTACAACTTCCACGTCAATAGGTGGCTTGAGGGTGATGATCCTCAAAACCCACCTCCTGCAGGGCGTGAAAAAATTCGCAACTCACATTGGCGCCACCTTGTTTCCAAGCGCATCCTATCAATGCCCGACAAGTGGGAGTACCCCTGGTTTGCTGCATGGGATCTCTGTTTTCACACGCTTGCGCTGAGCTTAGTTGACATCACCTTTGCTAAAGATCAGCTCTGGCTCCTTCTCTTTGACCAATTCCAGCATCCCAACGGACAAGTTCCCGCTTATGAGTGGGAGTTTTCTGAGCTCAACCCTCCAGTGCAAGCTTGGGCTGTTTGGCGTGTCTACCAGATGGAGTATGAGAAAACTGGAATGAAAGATCGCTCTTTTCTGCAGCGCTGCTTCCATAAAATGATGATTAACTTTGTCTGGTGGGTCAACCGCGTCGATTCTAAGGGCAATAACGTTTTTGAAGGGGGCTTTTTAGGTCTCGACAACATCACGGTGATCGATCGTAGCGAGGAGATTCCCGGTGGAGGATCGCTCGAGCAGTCAGATGGTACCGGCTGGATGGGGCTTTTCACCCTCATGATGATGCGGATGTCTCTTGAGCTTGCTAAGCAAGATTCGGACTATGAATCACTTGCAGTGAAATTCTTCGAGCACTTTGTTTATATTGGAGCTGCCCTAGAAAAGTCTGGTAATCGCAAGGTACAAAACTGGAATGAAGAGGATGGCTTTTACTACGATGTGATCGCCTATCCAGATGGCTCTCACGAGCAAATCTTTGTTCGCTCACTTGTAGGGCTCATTCCTCTATATGCAATCGACTTTATTTCAGACGATGAGCTCATTGAATTTAAAGAGTTTTCCAATAGCTTTGACTGGTTTTTGAAAAACCGCCCCCACTTTGTCGATTCGTGTCTAACGCGGATTGATCGGGGTGATAAAAAGGGGTACATGATTGCCCTCATGAAGCAAGATAAGATGAAGCGCATCTTAGAAAAGGCGTGGGATCCAGCAGAGTTTCGCTCGCAGTATGGACTGCGCTCACTCTCTAAATATCACGAGAAGCACCCCTACGAGCTTTTTGATAAAACTGTCTTCTACGATCCTGGCGAGTGTTGCATCACTATTAAAGGGGGGAACTCGAACTGGCGCGGGCCTATCTGGTTCCCAACCTCATATCTCTTTATAGAAACGCTCAATCGCCTTCATGAAATCATCGGTGATGATATGAAAATCAAAGTTGAGGGTGAGGCAACAGTTGACCTAAAGCAGATGGTGACCCACTACGCGACTTGTATGGTCAATATCTTCAAGAAAGACTCGCATGGCAAGCGCCCTGTGCATGGAGATTATGACATTTTCCATCAAGACCCCCACTGGGATCACATTCTTTTCTATGAGCACTTTCATGGAGACACCGGTCGCGGCCTTGGCGCCTCACACCAAACGGGGTGGACAGGCCTTGTTGCTAATCTCATCGACAAGTGGATCTGCTCACATCGCAGATAAAAGCTCATCGAGCTTTTCGTTAAAGGTGGGGTGTTTGAGCACGTTGTAGTGATTGCCGCCTTCAAGAGTTGTGAGCTCAGCATCACACTCTTCAAGCAATCGAAGACTTGAATCATAGGGGACAATCCTGTCGTGAGTGCTGTGAAAAATGTGCGTATCAGAGGTAACCTCTTTAATGAATTGATCGGTGCGCAGTGGGTACTGCAAAATCATTTCAACTAAAAACCTGGGTAGATAGGGCTTTGTGTAGCAGGCCAGATCTATCATATTGTAGTAGGGCGACTCTAAAATGAGCATTTTAGGTTCTTTTTTCGAGGCGACAAAAGCGGCGACCGATGTTCCAAGCGAGCAGCCGTAGACGACAATATTTTTCTCCCCGTAGCGCTCCATTAAAAAATCATATGGAGTAAGTGCATCTTCTAAAAAGGTCTTCTCACACAGGTTGCCAGTGCTTTTACCAAAACCCCGATAGTCCATGATCATGACGTCATAGCCCCTCGGGATAAAAGTGCGCGTAATCTTGCCACTTTTAGTTTGGATGTTTTCCCCCTGTCCATGGTAGTAGGCGATAACGCCCTTTGAGTCAGGCGCCTTGAATAGCAGAGCGTGGAGCGTCGCTTTCTCATCAATTTTAAAATAGTGCTCCTCAAAAGGGTGGTCAAAATCAAACTCGTGATCTTGAGGCAAGGGAAGACTCATAAAGAGAAGGTCGTGCTGTCGGCTATGGTAGTAACCGCCAACTCCACAAATAACAATTGCTACAATTGCAAGAGTATAGACAATACATTTCTTAATCATGTCTATATAATATCAATTTTAAAGGATTTGGTCGAGAATATAGTGGTAATCGGGGTGATATTTTAAAGAGTGGTGGGTGCCGCCCTCAATTCGGGTAAATTCGATGTCGTGCGTCTCTTTTACGCTCTCGTGAAGTTTCAAGCCCGATGCAAAAGGGACGATCTCATCTTCCGTGCCATGGAAAATAAAAGTTTTAGATTTGACATCTTGGATGTACTTATCCGTTCTAAGTGGATAGCGCAAGAGCCACTTGACTAAGAATCTGGGCAGAAATGGCTTCATATAGCAAGCCTGATCGATCATGTTGTAGTAAGGAGCCTCTAATAATAAAATTTTTGGCTGTTTTTTTGAGGCGACATAGGTCGCAACTCCTGTTCCTAGTGAATAGCCATACACAATGAGCCGCTCTTCACCATAGTGCTCTTTAAGAAAGTCATAGGGAGTCAGCGCATCTTCCAAAAAAATGTGCTCAGTGAGAGTGCCGGTGCTTTTCCCAAACTCGCGGTAATCCATGATCATCACATCATAGCCCCGACGTAAAAAAATATGAGCAATTAGATTGCTATTAGTTTGTATATTTTCATTTTGTCCATGGAAATAAGCAACTGCCCCTTTTGGGTTTTTACATGAAAATAAAATTGCATGTAGTTCAGAGTGATCGTCAGATTGGAAGATAAACTCTTTAAAAGGGTGGCTGAATTTAAATTTATAATCTTTAGGAAGGGGCTTGGCTAAAAATAAAAGATGGTGCTGTTTGTTGTAATAAAACAGAGTTAATCCAGAAAAAAGGATCAAAAACATTAGTAGTGGATAAGTAATCCATTTCCGTTTCATGAGGCTTCAGAAAATAGAGACTTAAACGGGCCACCGCTATTCGGGTCGACAGCATCCCGAAGCATTTTTTGCAGATTGTCTGGGCTTAAAAATTCTCTAAGCGCCTCTTTCATAACTAGATTCATGATTTGCGAGCTGGGAATTCCTCCAGAGCTTGTGACATTGGTGAATTCGATCTTCTTGAATGGTTTGAGAGTCCGCACTTTTTTCTGGTTCCCTTCCATTGCGATTTGAACTTCCACGTTATAGAGAACGAGTTTTTTGATTAAAACTTCTGTCTCTTTACCATTTTTGCTAGGTTCAGAGTCGTTATTGCGCTTGAGATTGTCTGTGATACGCTCCCAATTGGAGTTTTTGTAGCGACTGCCTGGAAAGTCGAGCCCGACATATACGTCATGAAGGCTAATCTCCTCGATGACAATATTGTCTTTAGTATATTCGCCAAGAGGGGCATCAACATGAATGCTGCGAATTTTAAGAGCTTGAGGAAGAATTGTCTTAGGAGGATTGCCAACAAAAAAATCTGATACAGAAATGCGATTGGGAGTTAGATAAATTCGGCTCATGCTCACCTCAACCCCAGCGCGCTTAGTCAGCTCACTTGAAACGATGCGTGCAAGTTGAGTATACACAATAAATAATGCGACAACTAAAACAACAAAAATACCTAAGACAATATAAATAACCTTTCTCATAATTTAAGATCTAATCGGAAAGATTATTTTTGTAAACACTCATTTTTAAAAAAGCATCAGCAAGAACAATTGAGGTCATTGCCTCTACTACAGGAACAGCCCGGATGGCAATGCACGGATCGTGACGCGCTGACTTAGGAAGTTTCATCTGAGAGCTTTCACCACTGAGCGTTTGCGTCATCTGCACTTTTTTGATGCTCGAGGTTGGTTTAAAAGAGACGCGAAACTCTAGGGGCATTCCGTTGGATATTCCGCCAAGGGTTCCCCCACAGTGATTTGTTGTAAATGTGCCAGTTTCATCAAGACAGTCGTTGTGAGTTGATCCGCTCATTTGACTTGAGAGCATACCCGCTCCAAATTCAATTCCCTTGGATGCCGGGATAGAGAGCATTGCATAGGCAAGCTCTGCTTCAAGCTTTTCATAGACTGGCTCGCCAAATCCGATAGGTAGAGGGCTTGTTTGAATGCCAACAATCCCGCCGACAGAGTCGCCCTCATCGCGCATTTGGTCAATGAGCTGAATCATCTCTTTTTCGGCTTTGCTATCTGGGCAAAAAATTGGACTCTCATTGACCTCTTGGTCCCACTCTTTCACGATTATATCGCCGATCTGCTTCAAAAACCCGGTTACCTGAACATTAATTAATTTACTTGCAATTGCCCCTGCCGCCACTCGAGCCGCCGTCTCTCTTGCAGAGGCGCGCCCACCACCGCGGTGGTCAAAAATACCGTATTTTTTCAGATACGTGTAATTCGCATGGCCCGGACGGTAGTGATTTTTCACAGCGTCATATTGAGAGGGATCGGCATCGAGATTGGGAATTAAGATAGAAATGGGGGCTCCCGTTGTCTTGCCTTCAAAAAGCCCAGAAACGATTTTGGCCTGATCGGCCTCCTTTCTCGGTGAAGTGAAGCGATTTTTGCCAGGGCGCCTTCGGTCGAGCGCCTTTTGAATCTCCTCAAGAGAGAGTTCAATTCCCGCAGGACATCCATCGACGACAACGCCAATGGCCTCCCCATGTGATTCTCCCCAAGTTGTCATGCGAAAAAGTTTTCCGAAGCTATTGCTTCCCATCTACGACCTCAGTTGCCGCCTTATAATAAAGTGGCTCACGAAGTTTGTAAAGCTCTTCAAAGCGCGACTCCATATCACCTCCCTCTAAGAAAGAGGGGCGCGGGGGAGTGAGTAGCCTTTGCCGGATGAGCTCCTTTGGCTGCCGGAAATAAAAAATCGGCCCCATTTTTTTTAAAAGCTCGATATTTTCCCACCGCATCACAACTCCACCTCCGGTTGCAATGATTGCAGGTCCATGAATCTCGTGTAGAGTTAGATGTTCAATCTCTCGAAAAAGCTCTTCCCCAACAAGACCGTGCAATCTGCGAACCGAAAGTCCCATTTTCATTTCAATACGCGCATCAGTGTCAATAAAAGGGAGGTTTTCTTTTTCAGCTAAACAGCGACCAAAGTGGGTCTTTCCAGCACGTGGAAAGCCAATAATTACAATGTTTCCCAACGGATCTTTCCTCCTATCCTTTGAAAATCTGAAACAAAATTCTTATATGTTTTATCAATACACGAAGCATCTAAAATTTTCGATGGTCCAATGGCATTAAACGCAGCAATAGAAAGGGACATTGCAATGCGATGATCATTATGACTAAAAAGCTCGGCCCCATGCAGTTTTGAAGGAGTAATGGTTAACCCATCTGGATGCTCTATAATCTTAGCTCCCATTTTACTCAGCTCGATTCGCATCGCTTTGATTCGATCACACTCTTTAGAGCGTGCAATCGTTGCACCTGTAAGCGTCAAAGGCGCTTTGCCAAAACAGCCAAGTACTGAGAGAATCGGAAGGGTGTCAATGCAGCGATTGATGTCGAGCGTGCCCCCTTCCAGCTGGCTAGAGCTTGCACTCAAGGTTTTGCCATCTTGAATTTTCGCTCCAAGTCTACAGAGCCAATCAATTAGCTCTCCATCACCTTGGATGTCTGATAAATCGGCTCCCTCAATTTCCATTTCGCTGCCCAACAGCCCCTGTGCAACTGGAAAAGCGAGCGTGCTCAGGTCACCGGGTATACGATAGGAAAAGGGAGAGTAGGGCTGCTTTTTAATCACAAAACGCTCGTATCCCTCTCTTTCAACCTGAATACCGACCCTATTCAGCCATTCAAGTGTGACATCAATCCAAGGTTTCTCACCAGGGTGATGTACCAGTAAATTCAGTCCCATTAAGGGGGCAGCAATTAAAAGCGCCGAGACCGGTTGGGAGTCTTGTCCATCAATTGTTGCACACCCCGATTTCCATGGTCCCTGAACCGTAATTCCCTGGTCGATATTGACCTTCACGCCCAGCTCTTGTAGCGCTTTAGCCAACGGTTTAATCGGCCTTCGGTTGCGAATTGATGCATCTCCAGTGACATGAAGTTGATTCTTTTGTGTGGAGGCAATCGCGGCGATGAAGCGATAGGCGATCCCAGAATTGCCCACATCAATATGACTCCCATGAATACCTTCAAGAGCGTGCCTCATCGAATCTGTATCAGATGAATCGAGTAAGTTCTCAATTTTCCCCTCAGTTAAATGGGCAAAAACAAGGGCACGGAGCGTGTGCGATTTTGAAGGGGGTAGAACAATTTTCCCAGCTGGTCTACTAGGTTCGATGAGTAGATGGGGCACAAATCGTCTCCTCAAGTGTTTTAATGATGTGGTCGTCGGGATAGGTTTTTAATTCACGGTAGGGGGTGCCAACTTCTCTTAAAGCGACAAATTTTTTTGCGCCCTTTTTGTCGTAGTTCATCGCTGTTAAAAGCTCACTTGGGCAGTAGGGGATCTCCCCTTGCACTTCATCGACGGCAATTCCCGTTAGCGCCGCTTCAACTTTGCACCCTAACATGACTGCCTCTCCATGTGGAATCGAATATTCGCTCACCTTTTCAATGGCATGAGCGACAGTGTGGCCAAAATTCAATAGGTCGCGAACACCATCTCCAATCATTCGCAATTTAGTCTCAATGCAGGCTCGAATCAAAGCTTGAGGCTCCATTTGCATCAGATCATCACCTGTTAAGAGTGCGTATTTGAGGACCTCTCCCTGACCGTTTTGCCACTCTTTCTCCGGAAGGGTTTCCAGAAATTGCGGATTAATCACTAATTTTGCAGGATGGTAAAGAGTTCCAATCATGTTTTTTCCAAATGGGGAATTGACCCCATTTTTCCCGCCAATAGCTGCATCGATCATGCCCATTAATGAGGTGGGGATGTTGATGAGCTCAACTCCTCGGCAAAAGGTCGCGGCAATAAAGCCGACAAGATCGGTTGTGACACCACCGCCCAAAGCTATCAAGCAAAGATCTCTGCCAAAGCCTTTTTCAAAGAGAGCATCCTCTAACTGCTCTTTGATGGCGCGCGCCTTGTTTCTCTCGCCTGCTGGAAAACAAAGAGTTGGGAAGCTAAACTTATAGAGGGCGCCGACATGACTATCTGTGATGATGCAGATGGGCTTGTCTATGCTCTCCAAGACTTCTTTAACGCACTTGTTATATAGGATCTCTGTATGCATCAGCTCTTTTACACGCCCTCTTCAAAAGCTCGTTTAAAAAGTGGATTCGATGGGATCGAACTCCGATTAGATTTAATAAATATTAACGATGTGTGTGCTTTATTAAAAGAAATTTTTGTTCCCACCCTTGTGACAATGGGCGATCAATTGCACCATCTCGATCGCATTCTTGAGATGAATCCAACCTATGTCGATGTCTCCTGTCCAAAAGCTGCAAAGAAAGTGATGCAGTCAGCTTGCAAATGCATTTTATCCTACCATGATTTTGAAAAAACTCCTCAGCTCGAAACCCTCGAAATCTTCTCCCATCCCGCTCACTATTATAAAGTGGCAACTCAAGCCCTCTCTTCTCTAGATTCCCTGCGTATGATCACTTTTTGTCAAAAGCATCCAAACGTCATTGGACTTTGTATGGGAGATAAGGGAAAAATCACCCGCCTACTTGCACCCATTTTGCCTCTTCCACTCAGTTTTACAGGTGGGGTAGCGCCTGGGCAGCTAACTGAAGAGGAGATGGCCTGTTATCATTTTGATAAGCTCAATACGAAAACAAAACTCTACGCATTGATTGGTGATCCAGTTGTGCAATCGCCCTCTCACATCATGCACAACGCGTATTTTAGAGAGTTAAATGTCAATGCACTCTATGTCAAAATCCAATTGGAAAAAGCAGAGCTTGCTCAAGGAATTCACTACATGAAAGAGATTGGTTTCTCAGGAGCGAGTGTCACAATGCCGCACAAGACAGATGTTGTTCAATACCTAAAGAGAATGGGAACATGCGTCGAGCAGATAGGCGCGTGTAATACCCTTGCATTTTCGCCTGAGCTTACTGGAATAAATACAGATGGAATTGGCGCTCTGAATGCTATTGGAAATGTAAAGGGTAAGCGCATCTCCATTTTAGGAAGAGGGGGCGCTGCTCGCGCGATTGCCCATGAGGCAAAAAAACGGGGAGCACACATCGAGTTGGTGGGTCGTAATCAGACTCCTAAAAACTATGACATTCTGGTACAAGCAACACCTGTTGGCATGTGTGGAAAAAAATCGCCTATTACACGAGTGAACGGGGAGATTTTTTTAGAAACGATCATGTGTGGGACGCCTCTTCTTCAGCAGGCTAAAAAGCAAGGCGTTAAATCGATAGAAGGTTTGCAGATGTTCCGTGCTCAAGCCATTGAGCAGATGAAATTTTGGGGCATCAGTTAAAAAATTTATTGATATCAACTAAAGATTTTATTAATATCTTGGCCATATCAAAGTTGGAGGACTTAACCTATGGCCAGTGTAACCCATGATTTAGAAGCTGCAAAACCTTTAGAATTTACAAACGCCAAAGATTGGGGATCTAAATACGAGGGAGAATTCGTTCCACTCACAACTACGGTCAATAACTTTCGTACTAAAATTGACAGGCTCGAGAGTCCTCAGATTGGGGACTTTGTAGGTTTTAATGAATCAATAAAAGCACGCACAGCTCTGCTTTTCAGATATATACAAGCTGCCAGTGTAGAAATGGCAACTGTTAAGGCAAGTTTGGACCCACGTTTGATATTTTGGGGGAAGGTGGCTTTTGTTGGTTCTTGGGTTGGAAAAACTGTTGTTGAGAATGTTCCTTTTGATGAGTGTGAAGAAGAGGGGAGTCTGAAGCATTGGATTTTGCGGGGGATTGCTATTGTTGGAGCTCTGGGTGGTGCAGCTTGGGGTCTTGTTACGTATTTAAATGATAAACGTGATGAGCAAAGAGAGCTCTTAGCTGCAGTTGTTGATGATACAAAATATACGCGTTTAAAGAGATTAAACAAGAGAATGGAAGATATTGTTCGACAGCTACAGGCTTGGCATGGGGCTGATCATATTGAATACAACACATTTAGGACGGAATTAAAAAAGCTCGATTGGTACATACTTCAAGTTCCCGCAACATATCACTTGGATGCCAAGCGTATGTATTTACATCTTCTGATCGCAATTTCTAAGATTGAGACTGTAGCGGGGAATGCGCAAATTACCCATAATTTAGGTCAAATTATTGCGGAAAGACAGGCTGAATTAAGAAGAGGATCTCTTCAATCGCGTAGAACAGCTGTCGATGACATGATGGGTTCTCTTGACATAGATCGGGGAATGCCATCGCAGCATATCACCTACTATAGCCACTGTCCGATGAATCCGTCCCTAGGTCCACAGCCTGCTCGCTCTCGACCACCTGCAATCGATACCGGAGCAGGCGCATTGGCTTTGCCACCTCCTCGGACCTTCGATCCACCTAGAGGTCCACACCATCGTCGCCTTTTTTCTAGAACGCCGCCACCAAGGTTAAGAAGACTTCAGGAAGAACCAGCATCTCCTCTTTTGCAACAACCTTCACAACCTCCAATAAAGCCTGGCGAGGAAATGCTTCAGGAAGATAGAATCATGCGCGGAACTTCGAGGCGTTATACGCCTCCGAATCCTTTTGCATAATAGGATAGAACTATGACTCTTTTACAGCGCTTGGGTCGTCTGCTAATTAGCCTAGCAGTCGGAGGATTTATCTTTTTTCTGGGTATTCCAGAAGGATTAAGTTGGGAGGCGTGGTTTTTGCTCTCAGTTTTTATCTTCACCATTGTTGGAATCATTTTAAAAGCGATGCCAATGGGGGCCATGGGTATTTTTGGCATGACACTGCTTGCCATCACCAACACTCTAACTTTTCAAGAGGTCTTTAGCGGCTTTCACAACCATGTTGTGTGGTTGATTGTCATCGCTTTTTTTATTGCCCGTGGTTTTATCAAAACGGGTCTTGGATTGCGCATCGCCTATCAGCTGATGTATCTGCTTGGAAAAAATACAAAGGGTCTTGCTTATGGCCTTGTCTTTACCGACTTTATTTTGGCCCCAGCAATTCCAAGTGTTACCGCGCGTGCTGGAGGAGTCGTCTATCCAGTGGTAACAGCTCTTGCTAAGGCTTTTGGTAGTGAGCCCCATAATGGTCCACGAAAGCTTGGAGCCTACCTCGTGCAAACAGCTTTTCAAGCGGGGGTTGTTTCGAGCGCTATGTTTCTCACAGCAATGGCGGGAAATCCTCTGGTTGCAGAACTTGCCTCAGAATCAGGAATCACAATTACCTGGGGAAGCTGGGCTTTAGCGGCAATTGTTCCTGGACTAATTTCCCTTCTTGTGATGCCTCACTTAATGAGTCTTTTGTACCCACCAGAGATAAAAAACACTCCAAATGCTAAAGCCTTTTCGCGTGAAGAATTAAAAAAACTCGGGCCCATGTCTGTTCAGGAGTGGGTCATGGTGTTTGTTTTTGCTCTTCTCATTGCGCTTTGGATTTCAGGACCCTACATTCACATGAAAGCTGTTGTGGCGGCGCTAGTAGGAATTTGTATTTTACTCTTGTCAAGCGTCTTATCCTGGGAAGATGTCATTAAAGAAAAGGGCGCTTGGGATACCCTTGTTTGGTTTTCTGCTCTTGTGATGATGGGGGCCTTTTTAAACAAATTCGGGATCACAGGCTGGTTTAGTCAGCTTGTCGTTTCCCACTTGCAGGGGATGCATTGGATTCCTGGGTTTTTAACGCTGCTGCTCGTCTATTTCTATTCGCACTACTTTTTTGCAAGCAATGTGGCGCATATCGGTGCGATGTACGCCCCCTTTCTCGTTTTGGGGATTGCTCTAGGAGCTCCACCGGTACTTGCTGCTCTACTTCTCGGTTTTTCGAGCTCGCTATTTGGTGGTCTTACTCACTACGGATGTGGCCCTGCTCCTATCTTCTTTGGCTCCGGTTATGTGAAGCTCAACCTCTGGTGGAAGCTCGGTCTCTACGTCAGTGTTGTGAACTTGATCATTTGGATCGTTTTAGGAGGAATTTGGTGGAAGGTGATAGGCCTGTTCTGATACTCTAAACACATGTTTTTTCGGAAAAAAGAAGAGTGGGGAATGCCCCACGAAAAAAGAGAGATCTTTCTAGAAACTGGCTCCTCTGAACCAACGATCTCCCTCTTTTACCAAGATGAGTACAAAAACATCGCACCAATTGGCAGTGAGGGTTTTAAAAAGCGCTTTCACGTTAAATATAGCGACCGCTTGCAGTTCACAAATGAAAAAGTTTTGCGCTCCTCTTACCTGCGCTCTCAAAAGCGACTCAAGAAAATCAAAATTGCCCAGATGAATAAGTGGATGCTCTCCCTCTACCAAGAAGACTACCATAAGGGTGTGCAACCGCAGCTACTGCTCAAGTGGATCGATCCCTTCCTCGGTCACGGCCTTTTTGCCAACCAAGAGATACCGGGTCTAACCTACATTGGTGAGTATGCGGGACTGGTCCGCAAGAGGAAAAAGGCCCTTGATCGCGCAAACGATTACGTTTTTGGCTATGTCGCCGGTCCCCACGAAACGCCGTTTGTCATCGATGCTCGCAAGCAGGGGAACCATACACGTTTTATCAACCACAGCGATGAGCCAAATCTGCTTTCACGCTGGGTGATTATCGATGGCGTTTCCCATATCATCTTCTTCACCAAACGCAACATCACAAAAGGTGAACAACTCAGCTACGACTATGGGCCTATCTACTGGAATAAGCGCGCCCACCCTGTTGTGTGTTAGACAAGACCTTTAAGGTGGTGCTAGAATTTGTGGGTATATCCCATTAGTCCCAAACCTCCACCGGAATGGATCAAGAGGTTTGTTCCGGAGGGGTGAATCTGATCGTAAGTTGCAAAAAGCTTTGCGCCATAGAGCGGATCGATCAGAACTCCCTCGTTGCGGGCGATGCGCTTCACCCAGTTGAGGACGGTGCGATTGACGCTGCCAAATGATGTGGCGATGGCGGGTGTGTGCTTTTGGTGGGGCTCTGAGAGGTCAAGATTTGGGTTGGCGCAGAGAACGACGTGGACTCGGTGGCGGGTCTTGAGCTCTGTAAGCCGGTTGATGAGCGCTTGCGCTGAGGTTCCCGAGCCGGCTTCGATAAATATGTTATCGAACTGCAGGTTGTGCTCCTGTTCATTGCGTAGGATGTCGTCAGCTAGCGTTGCGCTGCCAGCATGGGCTTGGGGGTGATTTGCCCCCTCGGGGATAACATACTCGTGCTTTTCAGCGGCTATTTGCTCCACTTGGGGCCACTTGTTGCGGGGAACCCAAGTGATGTTGTCTGATAGGAGCTGAATGAGAGCGCAGTTGCCTTGTGGAATTTTGTTGTGCGGCTCAAGTAGAAAGGGATAGGGGCGAATTTGATTTTCAATCAGGGCTTGCAGTAGGCCGACGATGTTGTTTGAGTGCGATGAGCCAATGATGGCGACCTCTTTTGTGTTTGCAATTAGATAGGGGAGCAGCGAGTGGTATTTGCGCAGCTTAGTTCCGCTAATTCCAAAGCTAAGCTCGTCATCGCGCTTGAGATAGGCACCATCAAAGGTGTTGAGGGGATGAATGCGAGATTGGAGGTTATAAAATTCTCTTGATAGAGTCATGTTGATGGTGTATACCTTCCCTAAACGTTCGGAGCGATGCTATGGGTAAAAATGTTGCACAAAAGCTGATTGAAAGTCACCTTCTTTCTGGGGAAATGAAACCGGGAGAGGAGATTGGGATTAAAATTGATCAGACGCTGACGCAAGATGCGACAGGAACCATGGTGATGCTCGAGCTCGAAGCGATGGGACTTGACCGCGCCAAAACAGAGGTCTCTTGTCAATACGTCGATCACAACTTGGTCCAAACAGACTTTAAAAACCCAGACGATCACCTATTTCTCTACAGCGCTTGTCAAAAGTTTGGCATTTGGTATAGCAAGGCCGGCAATGGCGTGTCGCATCCTGTACACATGGAAAATCATGGAATT
Organism: Simkaniaceae bacterium; assembly: GCA_022763045.1. GTDB lineage: Bacteria > Chlamydiota > Chlamydiia > Chlamydiales > JACRBE01 > JALEGI01. Next base: position 128,137 of record JALEGI010000009.1, read on the forward strand.
CCCGGAAAAACGATGGTCGGCTCTGATAGCCACACACCTGCGGCGGGTAGTCTTGGTATGCTTGCAATCGGAACAGGCGGGCTTGAGGTAGCGCTCTCTATTGCAGGGCACCCCTTTTATACAACCATGCCCCAGATCATGGGAGTCAAGCTCACAGGCAAGCTCTGTGATTGGGTCAGCGCAAAAGATGTGATATTGGAGATGCTTCGTCGTCATGATGTCGCCGGAGGTGTGGGAAAAATTATTGAATACTACGGTCCAGGTCTCGATACATTAACTGCAATGGATCGTCACGTTATCGCCAATATGGGTGCAGAACTTGGCGCTACTACAACGGTTTTCCCTTCAGATGAAGCGACACGCCTCTTTTTGAAACAGCAAGGGCGCGAGGGTGATTGGGTTGAGCTCAAGGCCGATTCTGATGCCACTTATGATCTTCACGATGAGATCGATCTTTCGAAAGTTGAGCCGCTAATTGCTTGCCCCTCGAGTCCTGGAAATGTCGTGCCTGTGCGTGAAGTGAAGGGCAGGCCCGTTTTTCAAGCAATGATTGGGTCAAGTGCAAACCCTGGTGAGCGTGACTTTGCCATCCCGGCCATGATGGTCAAAGAGCGCAAGGCAAAGGACTTTGTCTCTTTTGATATCAATCCGAGCTCGCGCCAGATATTGCAAAACCTCACTGTTGATGGGCACCTCTCATCTCTAATCTCTTCAGGAGCGCGAATCCACCAACCGGGGTGTAATGGATGTATTGGGATGGGTCAAGCTCCAGCTACAGGCAAAATTTCACTGAGAACAAATCCCCGAAACTTTCCGGGCCGCTCTGGAACAAAAGAGGATTCAGTCTATCTGTGCTCACCGGAAACCGCAACTGCTGCCGCGCTTACAGGGGAAATCACAGATCCTCGCGATTTAGGCATGGATTATCCGAAATTTGTAGAAAAAGAGAGTCAAGAGAGAGTTGAGTCGCTCACCCCAGCACCAGAAAAGCCGGGTGGCAATTTGATTATGGGCCCTAATATCAAGCCCCTCCCATCTTTTGATCCCATGCCCGATCATATTGATGGTCCAGTTTTACTCAAAACAGCGGATAATGTCTCAACAGATGCGATTTTGCCAGCAGGAGCTAAGGTTTTGCCATTCCGCTCAAACATCCAAGAGATTGCCAAGTTTACATTCTATCTTCTCGATCCTACTTATTACGAGAGGGCGATGAAGTATCAAACTCAGGGGTCGATTATTGTTGGTGGAGAAAACTACGGTCAAGGATCAAGCCGTGAGCATGCTGCGATTACTCCACGCTACTTAGGAGTACACGCAGTCATTGTTAAAAGTTTTGCACGTATTCACCGTAAAAACCTAATAAACTTTGGAATACTTCCCCTTGAGTTTTCTAATCCCGATGATTATGATCGTATCAATCAACTCGATGAGCTCGAAATTAAAAATGTAAAAAAGATGATGCTTGATGCAGATGAACTTGAGGTTGTCAATCGCACGAAGGGGGAGAGCTTTAAAGTGAAAAATACCCTTTCACCAAAAGAGCGCAATGCGGTTTTACATGGGGGACTCATCAACATCGTTCTTCAAGGAGGAGAGTATTAATGATATTAATTGTCGTGAGAATCTTAATTACAGCAATTGTTGTTGTTGCCTCTGCCCACTATATCCCCGGTCTCCATATTAAAGATCTAACAGATGCCATCTTTTTTGGGTTAATTCTAGGTCTTATAAACGCAATCGTAAGACCCATTTTAACGCTTCTTACGCTCCCTATTACCATTCTCACACTTGGTCTCTTTACTCTTGTCATCAATGCCTTTACCTATTGGCTTGCTGGCGAGATTTCCTATGGCGTGCACATTGAAACAATTTGGGGTGCTTTTTGGGGAGGCCTTGTTGTTTGGTTGACCGGTCTTTTGACAAACCGGTTGATCTGGAAAAGAGATATGTATTGAAAAATCTGCTGCCGACTCTTTCTGGTTGTTCGGCCTTAGCTCTTTGGTCGCTCACAGCACTTCTTTCAGTTGAACTCATCAATATACCCCCCTTTTTGCTGACAGGAGTAATGACCTCCTGTTTTTTTCTTATTACCCTTTGTAAAATAGCGTTGAAAAGACGTTGGAGTGTTTTTAGACAGTCGCTTTCAACATGGTTGATTGGCGCAACCACCTTTACAGCATTCAATGTCTTTTACCACGCCTCATTTAAATTGGCCCCTGCTGCAACTGTTGATTTAATCAATTACCTCTGGCCAATCATGGTAGTCGTTGTTTCAAGTTTTTTACCAGGTGAGAGGTTTACGAAAAGACATGCACTATCGGCTCTACTTGGGTTCATCTCTCTTTATATTTTGATTGGATACTCTCCTGTAAAAATGCACTCAAAAGAACTTTTAGGGTGTTTTTTCGCTTTTATAGGAGCGCTTTCATGGACTGCTTTTAATCTCTTTTTATCAAGAGATCAAACAACAAATGGGGATGTCCTTGGTTTATTTGCAGGGTTAACAGCAGCGATCTGTTTTATTTTTCACTTTATTTGTGAGCCCTTTACTATTCCTAGTCAAAGGGAGTGGCTTCAGTTACTTTTTATTGGTTTTTTTGTTTGTGGATCGACGTATACTCTTTGGAATTATGGAATAAAGCGCGGTTCCATAAAACAACTTTCAATCTATTCTTATTTTACTCCTGTGGCATCTATCTCATTTTTAGTTGCTTTTGGTAAATCGGAGCTTACAAATTCCCTTTTTATATCAACGGGGTTAATTACTTTTGCTTCAACGATTCCTGCATTAATAAAAAAAATTACCGAACCCAACACTTTGCCATTTAACGATCTAGTTTAAACATATAGACAATCTTAATTGCGCTAAATTCTCGATTAGATATAACGACAATTTACGGAGGATTTAGTATGCGACGAATTTTCTTACTCGCTTTGTTAATTGGGCCAGTACTCGCATTTTTTGATGTCGATTGGGGTGAAGGGGGATTTGAAAGTGCAGGAATTGCGCCCAGGCCAAAGTCTAATCGCGAGGCGATTGTACAAATATACGAGGCGCGCGATTGTCGATGGAGGGGGCTTTTGAGCATGCATACTTGGGTCGCTGTTAAAAAGCCTTTTGCCAAGTACTACACGATCTATCACATCAATGATGCAAAACGTGACGGAGATTATCTCGACATATTTAAAGGAACTGCCGATATGCACTGGTTTGGCAATAAGCCAAACCTCATTTATGAATTAAAGGGACCTGCAGCAGAATCTTTAATTACTCAAATAGATAAGGCTGCCATAAGCTACCCCTATCGCAATCAGTTTAACTTTCTGCCAGGCCCAAATGCCAATACGTTTATCGCCTATTTAGCTCGATCGATTCCTGGACTGCATTTTACCATGTCACCAAATTCACTTGGAAAAGACTACTTTACAGATGGGGGATTTTTTGCGCGCACGACTTCAGATTCTGCCTATCAACTCTCATTCAAGGGGCTTGTTGGAATGACTTTAGGTGGCGAGGAGGGGTATCAACTTTCCATAGGTGGACTTTCCTTTGGGGTAAGTTTAGCTGAAAAGGCGGTCACCCTTCCCGGAGTTGGAAGGTGCCAATTTTCTAAAACTTCGCAGTAAGTCCAAAGCGCAAAATCAGAGACTCTTTCAAAGCCTCTCCTGGTAGGTAGCCCTTTGTTTTAAAACCAAGGTTGAGTAAAAAACCTACTGGAGTATTTGGAATTTTAGCCTCTGCAATTGCATACATGCCAACTCCATAGAGCGTTTTGTTTTTTACCGGGATATTTCGATTCGTTTCGCCGTAATTAATCACTTGCAAAAACGTCAATGGTGTTGTGGTTTGTCGCTGTTTCCAAAGGTCGACTCTTCCCCCAAGAGAGAAATATTGCCAGATAAAGAGCTTTGGATACTCAAGGCCAAGTCCGTAGGAGCGATGGCGGTCTGCATTGCCTGTTTTTAAGTAGAAATAGATTGGAGCCCCATTCACTGAGAGGTAGTTTTCCAAATATCTCTCAGGCCCGTAGGGAGCAAGAGCGTAGCGAAACCCGGGAAGGTAGTAGACTTGATCTCCAAAAGGGATCATATAAATTTCCGCACTCTCTCCCAGGGCGACATACTTTCCATAGGCAAAGGCGCTGTAGAAAGTGAAGGGATCCATAAAGTTGAGCCAAACGTTTTTACGTAGTTGGTTGATTGAAATTTTGCCCTTTGGGTGTAAAATATTGAACCACTTTACGTAATCTCCGACGTCGTTTCCATCCTCAACTCCAGGCCAATCTCTAGTTGAGTAGACATAGCTTGTGGTATCGTGTTGAGAGAAAAGGTATAGCGTCGCCACCCGACCATCAATTTGTCTCCCTTGCATCCAATTCATTTTTAAGCGATTTGCTAAAATCGAGCTCGCCTCCATGCCAGCAATTGAAATATCTATCATCTGCTCGGGCTGAGTCTGATTTGTGATCGTGAAAGTTGTCGCACCACCACCGGTGTTATATGGGAAGGGGGCTCGAATAAAATAGCTTTGAACTTTGGCAAAATCGATGCCAAGATCACGAATGCGGTAGCCGTGACCAAAAATTTCGTGGTTAGTGACAATCATTAGCTGATTGACGGGACCCCAGATGAAAATCAGCTCGCCCATTCGGCCAATCACCCCCGCGCCGTTTGTTGACTTGAAGGGACCGATCGTTGTATCCTCAACACTCGTTAACGCGTAGTGAGTTGTAATCCAGTTTTCGCTCATAGAGTATGGAGACATGAGCGGATCTGCTAGAACGGAATAGGTTTCATCTGCAAAGGTAAAGCCGAAAAGGCAAATAAGACAAAATAATTTCTTTTTCATGTAAAGAAGTATAGTCCATTTTCACAATAAAATGTTAGAAGAACTTGTAGATATTGCAGGAAGTGCAACTAAAAAACCCCCTGAACCTAGAGGGGGCATCCCCAAGCGGTGGCTTCCCGCGCCGATCAGGCTCACGATCGAATTGGTGATGATTCCCTTTGTCCATCTGGATGTGCTTGCTCATCGCCTGGCAAAATGGATCATACCTACACCATTTAAACGCGTTGGCAAGTGCAAAAAGCGGGGGAATTGTTGCCACTATATTCGGATGAGACGGATTCCAGGTCTTCTAGGCGTGCTCCAGCGTTTTTGGGCAATCCAGGTAAATGGATTTTTTATGCGAGACAAAAAGCCTGTTAAAACAGAAGATGTCGAATTTTATATACTAGGGTGTCGTCATCTCAAAGATGATGGTTCGTGTGGAAATTATAGACTTCGCCCTAAAATCTGCCGGATGTGGCCAGAAATCGAGCAGTTTGAGCGTCCTGCTTTCTTAAAAGGCTGTGGTTTTGACGCTGTTCCACGCAAGTCAAAATCACCATTGAATATTTTAAAATGAGAAAAATTCCCGTTTCAATCTACGGTGCAACTGGACTGGTTGGCACTAAACTGCTAGAAATGATCAAAAACCATCCCTGGTTTGAAGTGACGCAGCTAGTTGGATCAGAAAAATCTCTTGGCAGGGAGATTCAAGGTCTAAAAGTAGAGTCTATTAGCTCCTCACCTAAGGCGCCGCTTATCTTCTCCTGTTTAAGTGCATCAGTTGCACATGATGTAGAGGCCGATTTGGCAGCAAAAGGCTACTATGTTGTCTCAAATGCGAGCTCGCACCGCTTTTCCCCCGGGATTCCTCTTGTCATCCCTGAAGTAAATGGAGAGCAAGTTACCTCAGATCACCACCTGATAACCAATCCAAATTGTAGCGTGACCGGGATTGTTCTTGCCCTCAAACCTTTAGTTGATAAGTTTGGTATCACCTCATTAAACGTCACTACGCTCCAAGCTCTCTCTGGCGCTGGAAAAAACCACCCTACTCTTATAGAAAATGTTCTTCCCTACATTAAGGGAGAGGAAGAAAAAATTGAGAGAGAGCCTAAAAAAATCCTTCAGAGGGAATTTCCAATTGAGGCGACTGCCTTTCGCGTTCCTGTAGTCGATGGGCACCTTGCAAATGTGACAGTTTCATTTGAGAATGAGGCCTCATCCACAGAGATTATAGATGCTTGGAGGCAATTTTCATCCATTCAGCTGCCCTCATCACCCTTGAAATCGATCATTTATGATGAAGACACCCACGCACCCCAGCCGCAGTTGCACTGCATGCGCGGTGATGGAATGTCAATCACAATAGGTAGATTACGCGAGATTTCAAGATTGAAGTGGAGATTTGTTGTTCTCTGCCACAATCTAATTCGTGGTGCTGCAGGGGGAGCGCTACTTAACGGGGAGTTAATAGCTTCACGTTCACAGCTTCTGGCCCCTTCTTCCCCTTTGTTGGCTCGTAAGTAACGCGCATACCCTCTTCGGGAGATCCTTCAGATACAATATTTGCATGTGAGACAAAAAGGTCGTGGCCTCCCGTTTCAGGATGAATAAAGCCAAAGCCCTTTTCAGCGTTAAAAAAAGCGATTTTACCCTTTTCCATTCTTTTTACCTCCAAAGCGGTCGAGACATAAAACCCCAGCGACTAATGAACCAACAAATCCAATAATACTGACAAAAAACTGAGGTGGAATTGAACTAAAGATACAAGCCATACTTAGAACTATATCCTTTTGTTATAAAATTTCAATACCAATTTCAATTGAACTGCTGGAGTTTTCAAGATTACGTGGGTTTTTGGCAGATAGCGGCTCAATGCAGACATAAGAGGCATCTTTTGGGTGATAAATTTGACATGAGAGGTTGTCCGTTGGTGCGCAGTAGCTCACTAGTAGCGAGCGCCCCTCAGTCTCGAGAAGTGTGCGCCCATGGGTCTCTTCCAAAGGAAGAAACCCATAATCAGCCTCGTTACTCAAATCAAACTTGAGGTGGCTGTGGCGGCGATCCCACCACTTTCCGGGAATTTTTTTAAACTCACCTCCCTCGTTGTAAAGCGGCTTTACATGTGAAGAGACAATTCCCTTTTTGCCCATTGCGTAGTAGGTGTGAAGTCCAACAAGACTCTCTCTTCCTTCACTTGAAACTTCAAGGTGGATGTGCAAACCAGTTTCGCTGAGCTCAGCGACATACTTCATAGAAAAATTGATTCCCTCGAGTGTTTTTAGAGGGACGCCGTGGAAAAAATCATCTCCGCTGATGTGGGCTGAGATTTTTGTGTCAGTTGCTGAGTAATTCCAGGGGGCGTAGCGCCCAATCCCATGGGAGAAGGGATCTTTTGTTCCCTTCGCTGAGACACGCGCGATGTGTGGAAAGAGTGTGGTATCAAAATCTGTTGAGATGAGCGCATCTTTTTGGCGGTGAAAGTGGGGGCCAATCACGGGGCCAAGACCGGCAAAGCGCTCATCAAAAAGGGGTTTAGTCGTCTGGTCAATTGCCTCAGTCTCTCCCTTTTTAAGGCTAACCATATTCATGCCCTTTGTGGGCAAAAAAGTGGCCGCGTATTTCCCCGCTTTCAAAGTCACAACAGCCATTTATTCGCTCCAGTGGTGGGTGTCATTCCAAAGATCAATTACAGGAGAGTTTCGACGAAAACCTAAGATGCAAAGAGAGGCGGTGCTCAAGGGAAATTTCTTTCCTTCTGAGACTGGAAGTTCAATCCAGCGCATTGAAAACACGCGAGAAAAGTGGCCGTGAGAGAAAATCGCGACATCGCCATCAAGTGAGCGAATGTGTTGAATTAATCGATCGGCACGCGCGCCGACTTCTTGAACCGATTCGCCACCCATCGGACCATCATCAAAAATTTCCCAATTTGGGTGAGACTTTTGAATCTCTTTTGTTGTCTTTCCCTCACAATCTCCATATTGCCACTCGACAAGATCTTTAGTCATTTCAAAGTCCTTCATGCCCGCGAGCTCTGCAGTATGTTTTGCCCGAATTAAAGGGGAGGAGAGGACGTATTTGGGTTTGTATTTTTCAAGAACTTTGCGCAGGGCTTTGGCTTGATTTTCACCATTTTCTGTTAGGGGAATATCAGAAAAACTGGTATGTTGGCCTGAAAGAGACCACTCTGTTTCGCCATGGCGGCAGACATAAACTTTATTTTCCATAATTGTCATATAACAAAGCGAATGAAAAAAACACACCTCAAAGATTATCAATCTCCATCTCACTTAATTGAAACAACTGAGCTCACCTTTGAGCTTGAGCCTGCAAGCACGCGCGTCGTTTCAAAACTCCAAATGAAAAAAAACAGAGGGGGAGACCTCTACCTCAACGGAGAAGATCTTGAGCTTGTCTCACTTAAAGTGAATGGTCAAGATCATCCGCATGAGACATGGGAAGGTGGTTTGAAATTAACAAATCTTCCTGAGAGCTTTACTCTCGAGGTGGAAAATCGCATCAACCCCGAGGCAAACAAGGCCTTGGAGGGGCTCTACATGTCTAATGGAATGTTTTGCACCCAAAACGAAGCCGAGGGTTTTAGGCGCATTACCTATTATCTTGACAGGCCAGATGTTATGAGTCGCTTCACAACAAAAATTATTGCTGACAAAACCCAATTTCCCATCTTACTCTCCAATGGTAACCGTATTGAGACGGGAGATGTGGAAGGAGGAAAACACTTTGCTATTTGGGAGGATCCCTTTCTCAAGCCGTGTTACCTATTTGCCCTTGTCGGCGGAGACCTAGGCAAAATAAGTGACACCTTTACAACATGCTCTGGTAGAGAGGTTGCCCTTGAATTTTACACAGAAAAGGGCTACGAGGATCGCTGCACCTACGCAATGGATGCACTCAAGCGTTCGATGAAGTGGGATGAAGAGACCTTCGGTCTCGAGTACGATCTCGATATTTACATGATCGTGGCAGTCGATTCATTTAATATGGGGGCGATGGAAAACAAAGGGCTCAATATTTTTAACACGAGCTGCACACTGGCCGATAAAAAAACAGAGACTGATGAGAATTTTCTCCGAGTTGAAACGGTCATTTGTCACGAGTACTTTCACAACTGGACAGGCAATCGCGTCACCTGCCGCGACTGGTTCCAGCTCACATTAAAAGAGGGACTGACAGTCTTTCGAGATCAAGAATTTTCCTCGGACATGAATTCACGCCCCGTTAAGCGGATCAAAGATGTCGTAACCCTTAAGAATCGTCAGTTTTCCGAAGATGCAGGGCCGACAGCGCATCCCATCCAACCTAAATCCTACATCCAAATCGATAATTTTTACACACCCACTATCTATGAAAAGGGAGCAGAGGTCATTCGGATGATCCAAACTCTCATTGGTGTTGAGGCATTTCGAGCGGGGATCACCAAATACTTTGAGCTCTTTGATGGAATGGCAGTGACAACAGAAGACTTTATTCATGCCATGGAGCTTGCCTCTGGGAAAGATCTCAAGCTCTTCAGAAATTGGTATGACCAAAAGGGGACGCCCGTATTAAAAATCACCTCAGAGTACAATCACTTTATCAATACCCTCACTCTTGTGATTTCTCAATCGTGTCCTGACCAGCGCTTTTATAAACCGATGCATATTCCACTAAAAGTTAAACTCTTCGATCGCGACGGCAAACCCATTGGTGAAGAGCGGCTAGTTGAGATCAAAGATCGCAACCACGAAGAGACCTTTGAGCAGGTGCCCTCGATTCCGCTCATTTCGCTCAATAGAAACTTCACTGCGCCTGTATATATTGAGTACGATTATGAGCTAGACGATTATTTTAATCTGATGAAGCACGATGACGATCCAGTTGCCGCCTTTGAAGCGGCGCAAGCGGTCGCAATGCACATTCTACTTAGCTTGGTTAAAAAGCTTCAAGAGGGGGAGAAGGACCTCTACGTTCATCCCAATTACCTGCACGCCTATCACGCCCACCTCATAGACGCTAATAGGGGAGAGGACCTGCGAGCAATAATGATGCAAATTCCGAGTGAAATGGAAATCATCGGTAAATTCTCGTCTATCCCCTTCGACCTTATCCATGAAGCGCGCGAGCACATGCTGCAAGTGATCGCTCGCCACTGCAAAATTTCCCTAAAATCGATTTATCAAGAGCTCGAAAATTCGGCAGATACCATTGGAAAGCGCGCTTTAAAAAATAAAGCGCTTTACTTTCTTACGCTTACTGGTGATCCTGAAACCCATGGCTGGGCTTGTAAGCAGTATGAATCAAGCGAAGAGATGAATGATAAATATGCTGCACTATCGATTTTAGCAGATATCGATGCCCCTGAACGTGAAAAGGTCTTATCGGATTATTATGAAAGTTACAAGGGCGATACACTGTGCATGAACAAGTGGCTTCTCTTGCAATCTCAAACAAAGCTTCCTAGCGCATTAGAAGATGTCAAAAGGCTGATGGAGGATCCCGTATTTGATATCACTGTTCCTAATCTTGCTCGCTCGCTTCTTTCGGGCTTTATTGCAAACCACGCGCAATTTCACGATGAATCGGGTAGTGGCTATCAGTTTATCGCAGATAGAATTCTCCAGGTAGACTCAATCAATCCCCACATGGCAGCGCGTCTCTGCGCCGGTTTCAAATTCTATCGGAAGGTGAGTGGAAAGCGCAAGCGCGCCATGGCCAAGGAAATTAAACGTGTAATGGCATGCAAAGAACTCTCGACTAATGTATATGAAGTATTGAGCCAATCATTAAAAGGGTGAGATGGCAACACGTCGCATACACACTAGGTCAATTCTTGGGTCGATCGGACTTTTATTGCATGTTCCTGCAATCATGTTTTTGATCACCTTCGGTGTTGCATTAATCTTTCATGATGATTTTGTCTACACGCCATTTGTCTCTGCAGGACTCGTTACAGGTGCTCTCGCCCAGCTGCTATTTTGGTTTTGTTACCGCTCAAGTGACTACCACCTGTGGGATGCTATGATTATTGCCGCCTTGAGCTGGTTTATCTGCCCCCTTGTTTCAGCGATTCCTCTGTGGTGGTCACTTAAGCTTTTTGTTGCCCAAGGCACTCCTATTGTCGAAGTTTCAATCTTTCACACATTCACTAACTGCTTATTTGAGTCCTTTTCAGGCTTCACCTCAACGGGGCTGACTCTGATTGAGTATCCCGAATTTTTTCCCAACACCATTCTTTGGTGGCGCTCCTTTATGCAGTGGATTGGCGGCATTGGTCTCATCGTTTTTATGCTCTCCCTTGTCACAACAACTAAAAAGACCTACACCCTCTATTATGCAGAGGCGCGCTCTGACCAGTTGGGAAGCCCCTCAGTTCAAAAAACGGCACGCATGATCTGGGGAATCTACCTCTTTTATACCATCATCGCCATATTAATCTTCTGGCTTGCAGACATGCCTCTATGGGAATCGATCAATCATGCCATGACCTCGATTGCTACCGGTGGATTTATGATACGCAACACTGCCTATACAGGAGCGAGCGCGCAAATCTTATGCGCCACCATGTTTATCATGTTCCTTGGGTCAGTCAGCTTCTCAATGCACTATGAAATATTGCGCACAGGCAAACTCAGCGCCTTTTTCCGAGATCCCGAACACCGTCTACTACTCGTCTCCTTTTTTGTTGGAGCTGGACTCTTTGAACTTTTTAATCTTTGGACTCCTAATGCGATGACCTGGCTTAACGCCTCCTTCCAGTGGTTTTCAGCAACTGCTACCTGTGGCTTTAGCTCTGTACATATTGGTCCCTTGGATCCCACTCTTAAAATCCTACTTATTTTAACCATGCTTGTTGGTGGATGTGCTGGCTCGACAGTTGGTGGTCTGAAAATCTCGCGCGTCGTCTCCCTATTTACCTCAATGTTCATGAGGCTAAAGACCGTTTTTTCCTACAAAGAGGAAGACGACATAGAAAAGTATGGCGCCAATCCCCACAAATTTGAAGAAAAGCCTCCTGAAATCGATGCGCCCCACTCAGAGCAAACCGAAAGACTCTATGCAGCAACAGTCCTATTTACGCTCTGGGTCATTACAATCATCGTGGGTTGGATACTTCTTCTGAAATTCACAGTAAATGCCTCACCAGTGGACGTTCTTTTTGAAACAGTCTCTGCGATGAGCAATGTTGGTCTATCATCGGGAATTACAACACCCCAGCTAGGTACTACAGCCAAGTGGATATTTATCCTATTGATGTGGCTTGGACGGTTAGAAATTGTTCCAGCCATCATTCTCTTTTTAGCAATTCCATTTACACGAAATAGCGAGGAATAAATGCAAATATATCTCATCAGACATGGGCACTATGAAACAGAACAGCTAAGTAAAAAGGGGATAGAAGAGATTGAAAAGGTGGGGCACTTTCTTAAAACAGAAGGGGTGCATCCCGATATGATCACCTCAAGTCCCAAAATGCGAGCCATTGAAACAGCAGAAATCTTAGCCAAAGCGCTCAATCACCCGTTGGATCGGCTCAACACGCAAGAAGTTTTTAGCCCAAATAGTCCTCCAGAAGAGGCTATCGAACTTCTTAGCTCTCTCGCTGTTTTAGACGCCCTCATCGTCTGTGGACATCTTCCCTCAATTGAGCTAATCGCAAACATGCTTCAACCTGAGCCTGTTAACAGCTTTGCTACTGGAACCACCTGCCTAGTCACCACGCAAGACCCCTCCACTCCTTCAGGGGAGCTCATGTGGCAAAAGGATCCTCAGGCCCTTTAATTAACCGATGGGCATAACCTGCAGTTTTGTCGCACGTGTGCGCCGCAGTTCCGGCCAGCATATGGCTTTTACATAGGCGCATTCCACAGTTGCACAGCACATCTTTTACAGCCGTTTCACCGCAACCAACTTCTTCACACCGCGTAGTATCCCAAGGTTTCAATTCGACACTAGTCGCCATCTTACTCTCCAAGTAAAGAAATAATTTAGACGAAAAGGCTGTAAAAATCAATAATTTGAGACCTCGATGAGGTTGCCATCTAAGTCGTAAAAGTAGATCGAGACAATCTTTGCTAAAGCGCCAGTTCTCTCAACAGGGCCCAAAAAGACCTCCACATCCAAGCTCTCAAGATGCGCCTTTATCCTATCAACGGGCTCATCGGAAATAAAACACAAATCGGCCGTGCCCAAGCCCGCGCATCGCGCATTTGGCTTCACCTCAGCGCCACTTTGATGTAAGTTGATCTTCTGCTCGCCAAACTGCAGAGCAACCCGACCCTTTCCAAAAACCACCCGCCTCATCCCAAGGGCAGATTCATAAAAAGCAGCCGTGCGCTGTACATCTTTGCAAGTCAAAACCAAGTGATCTAAACGCAAGATACCCATAAAACTGTTCATATCAAAAAAAAAGCTCCCTGTAAATAGGGAGCTTAAGGTTGCCTTAGAAGCCGACGCAGTAGGTCAAGCTAGGCCAGAACATCGCCTTCGTATGCTCTCCCGCGCCGACAGGCACGTGAGCATCGAGTTGGATGTAGCTATTCTTGCCCGTCTTTTTACCGACAGAAAGAACCGCATTTGCCCAAGATCTAGGCATCATAGAGTTCGCCCTTTGGTTGAAGACCAGCTCAGGGCCCGCAGCAAAGTAGAGCTCATTGTGCTGACCGCCACCAAGAGGGTTTGAGAAAACAATCCCTTGAAGGCTTACGCTGTACTTGGGCTCGAAAACATTGTACAAGCCGTAGTTCACGCCCGTATCGAAACCGAAGTTTCCAAATTGAGCGCGGTAGCTAGCGCCAATCGAGGGCTCGAATTGAAGCATACCGCCCTTCAGAGCAAAGAAGCCATACTCCCTGTCAAAGTCAGAGACCTGCATTTCTTTCACAGTCACCTCAGGAGTCGCATCAAGCTCACCAGCGCTACCGCAAACGATTGCGCTAGCAGCAGCTAAAATCATACCAAAACGTTTCATACAAACCTCCTTAGAATTAAGTCAGTTGAAACATGGCAAGGATTATAACATTAAAGCGCAATTACAAAAATACCACCAATAATTTTACACAATAAAAAGCAAAAACAAATTTATCTTTATTTATAAATAAAATCGACACCAATTCACCCTTTGCAATAAGTCGAAAAATTGTTATAAACCTACACTACAATGAAATACCTATTACCACTATTTGTGCCTCTACTACTCTTCTCGGCCCAGAAGAAAAACGTCATTCATGAGAAGACCGACGTACCCTACCACCCCTGGTTTACCGGTACCTTTCTCACACCCACTCCCGTTAATATGGAAATAGGGCACCCCGCGATAGAGCCGTCAGTAGCCGTCTTTTATAATTATGGCACCTACAATGACGATTGGGGGCTAGACACAGGAAATAGCTCCGTTACGATAAATCCCTACATTGACTTTCAGTTTGCCACCACCAAGCGCACCGGAATAGAGATACAAGTGCAGACCTTCACAAACATACGAAACGGCAAAGCCACCACAAATTACGCCGACACCAACGTCCTCTTTGGTTATCAAGTCGCAGACGACGTCAAAAACAGCTGGATACCTGACTTTCGCTTTCTGCTAGAAGTCGTTTTTCCTACAGGCCGCTATCAAAAGCTCGATCCTACAAAGCGCCTAGATGACGCAACCGGAGAAGGGGCCTATTTTGTTGCGCCAAACCTCGCCTTTCAGAAGCTCTTTTACCTCCCACACAACTTCTTTATCCTCCACTGGGCATTTGCCTATTTCTTTCCCGCCTCACAAGCAACAGTACGCGGCTACAGCCTCTATGGTGGCGGCCCCAACACCTCAGGGAAAATACGCCCCGGTCAGTACCTCACCGCCTACCTAGCAGGGGAGTACTCCCTCTCACAAAACCTCGTCCTCAGCTTTGAAACAGAGTTCTTTTACCAGCTACCCTCCTCCACCTTTACAGGCCGCGCCGGCACCCTGCCGAGCGGAGAGCCCGCAACCGTTGGCACGCCCGCCTCCTCCCAGTGGGTCATCCTTCCCGAATTAGAATACAGCTTTAATGAGCAAGCAGGCCTTGTCTTTGGCGGCTGGTTTACCCTCCTTGGCCGCAACAACAAAGCCTTCGCCTCCTCATTCCTCGCCTTTCTCTACGTCTTCTAGCTTTACAAAAAACGCACACTCCTTTAACAAATTACACTTACATGTAAAGGAGACTCCATGCGCTACCTACTAACACTGCTACTTTTACCCACACTTATTTTCGCAAATCAGCAAGCGCAAAGTGTGCAAAAAACGCCCTTAGAAAAGCTTCTCAACTACATAGAAAGAATAGAGACCGGGGAGTACACCCCAAAAACCGAGCAAGAACTTACCGAAATCAATCGGCTCATCGCCTTTCTAATCTTACAAGGAACGCCAGAGGATCAACAAGAAGAGCTCATGCATGACCTGACCTATGCATTCAACCACCAACCCCTCACACCCGCCGAGTATCACCTTTGCAAAAGCAACCCATTAAAACGCTTAGCAAAAAACACCTCAAACGTCATCGCACAAAATCGAAAAGCCCTTATTATCGGTTCAGCAGCCGTCATCGGACTCTACCTAGCAGTAGGCATCGCCGGAGCTGTTGGAGGAGCAGCAATTGCCTCAGCATTTTCCTCTGACGAGAAAAAGCCCGCCCCACCTAGAAGCAAATCCGCACAAAAAATCATAAAAGCCCACACGCAAAAGAAGCCCGAAAGCCCCGCCCAGCAGGCAACCGAGTTTGCCGGAGCAGTCGGGCATCACATCTTAGATGAAATCGCCCAGCAAACAGAAATTCTACCCGAAATGCTTGACACCCTTCAAAGTATTCCACACATCGGGCCCGCCTTAGCCATGCCAAACGCAAGCCCTCCCAATTTAACGCAAATGCACCACGAATTGCTTGAGAGCATGCACGACTACATCGACTACAAGTTAGGAGCTAAAAGAATCCATTTAGGCGCAGAACACCTAAATAAAGTAGGCTTGCCCTATCCCTCAAGCGCAGTAAACTTGCTGAAGAATATACAAGTTTATCGCCAAGCAAGAGCTCTCGGCTATGCGCGCAAAACCATCCGAGAAATGCACAGAGCAGGAACGCTAGAGCCCACCGTCTTCAAGCAATTTTCCACCATTGCAAATAATGGACCTCTATATAAATCTTATCTAAAATTTAAGAAGGCAGAAGAGTTTCTCAGACCGCATAGGGGTTTCATGGAAGAGTACCAAATCCGAAAGCTTCTCAAAAGAGCAGGCATGCCCACCTTTAATAGGCCTAAAGGGATACCTAAAAGCTTCCGAACCAAGCTTAGTAATGGTGGTTGTGGGATAATCTATGTACATCCAAAACATACACACACAAATATACGGGTAATGCCTGCCAAACCACATAGTGGAATGCCAGGCCAAAGTAGACCGTACGTCATTCATAAAGTAAATAGTAAAATATTGGATAAGCATGGAAAAGTTATCGATAAAAAAGAGATTAAAAAGGGTCATATTCCATTAAAAGAATTTATATATAGGGAGTTTTGATGAATAACGAAGACCGCATTTATGCTCTTGAGCTGTTTCTAGGGTTAATATCCAATACCTTGAATGATGAATACATGAATAGGGCGTTAGTAAATGGCGTTTGGCCTGAATTAGGTGACTGCGTAGAGTATGTAGAACAGATAATGGATACAATAGAAATCATGTTGGATCCCAATAATAAATTTGAGTTTAGCGAAGAACAAATCGATGTAATCAAAAGATACTATAAAATAGTCGATGACTTCCCTCATAAATGGGAGCCACCTCAAATAATGCTAATGACACCTGAGTGGCAGGAAGTTCAGAAGGCTGGACAAGAAGTTCTGAACGCTTTTAATTATCCATCCAAGTATGCCTAAAAGCTTCGTACCAAACTAAGCAGTGATGGTTGTGGGATTACTTACGTACATCCAAACGATGCAGACACTGATATACGGGTAATGCCTGGCAAACCATACAGTGGAATGCCAGGCCAACGTGGACCGTACGTCATTGATAAAATAAACGGTAAAACATTGGATAAGCATGGGATGGTTGTTGATAAAACAGAGGTTGATAAGGCTTATATTCCATTGAAAGAATTTGAAAATATGGAGTTTTGATGAATAACGAAGACCGCATTTATGTTGTTGACGTGTTTCTAAGGTTAGTATCTAATACCCTCAATGATGAATATCTAAATAGGGTGTGGGTAAAATGTCTTGGGCCTGAAGTGTGGGATTGTGTAGAGTATGCGGTGCAAATGATGGATACAATAACGATTTTACTAGATCCTAGCAGCAATTTTAAGCTCAAAGAAGCGCAAATTCACGCATGCAAGCGATACTACCAAATATTAGATGATTTTCCTCATATTTGGGAGCCACCTGAAATAATGTTAATGACACCTGAATGGCAGGAAGTACAGAAAGCTGGACAAGGAGTTCTGGACACTTTTAATTATCCACTCAAGGATGTCTAAAAGCTTCGTACAAAACTTCAAGACCGCTAAAATATAACCGGCTTTTGAAAAAACAGATCAAACGTCATCGCACTAAATCGAAAAGCCATCGGAGAAGTTAGTTTTCTTGTTTCAAAGCCCAGAAAAGCAGATCTTGGAAAGTTTTTTAGAAACTGTAGCTCGCATATCAAGTAAAGACTATCAGCTAAGAGTGTGGATAAACTGTGAAGGCCCAGAAGTTGATGATTTTAGTGAAACGGTTAATCATTTCTTTCAAGAAGGAGATGGTATTTTAGACAGATATCATGACTATGGACTAACAGAAGAACAATATAAGATATTGGAGAATTTTCGGAATGAGTTTGAATGGTTTGCGGATGAAAATGACTTGCCTGTAGATTTTATTAATTCGGAAGAGTGGAAAAAGGTTGTTATAATGGCTAAAAAGGTGTTAGAAAGTTTCAACTATAAGAATCAATAATTGAATGCTTTAGAGCAATCATTTCCTCATTAAAGCGTTTACTTTCCTCAAAGTGTGGAAGATGCGCTGAGTTTTCAAACCAAATTAATTTCTTAGTGGGTGCCTTGAGGCTATTAAAATACTGCTCTCCATCAGCTGGAGGAATAAGTTGATCATGTCTGCCAAGCATAAAGCAAACCGGAACGTCTAGTTCTGGAACCTGTTTGAAAAAATCAATTTTATAAATTTCGGGCCAAAGAGCTTTAAAAGATTGCAGCTGACCAATTCTACTCCAGAGGACATCAGGCCATGCATATTCATTCATTGAGAGAATCTGACGGGAATAAGTCATCATAGTAGAATGTTTTACTAGGGCTCCTTTGAACTTAAGTATCCATTTTCCATGCTCAATTACATCTCGATAGCTTTTTCCAGGTTCTCCTATTTGCTTGAGTTTTCTTAAGGCTCTCGAATGGTTTCTTTTCTCTGCTTCATTTATTGCAAATTGAAGGCTAGAAGTCAGAGATTTTTGGATATTAGCATACTGAGAAATCCCAATATAGGCAAAAAGCTCTGAGGGATATCGACTAGCGTAAAGAGTTCCAATTGCCGTTCCCCAGGATTCTCCAATAAGAAAGACTTTTTCTTGATTAAATCGTTTCTTTAGATATTGGATTAGCTCTTTTAGATCACAAACATATTGATCGATTGTGAGTGATTTTGGGTCGATGCTCCTTGAGTAGGACTTTACTGAATTCCTCTGATCCCAACCGACAACTAAAAAGTGATTTTCTAGCTCACTATTGTGGTATCTAAATAATCCATGAGTACAATTTCCTGGACCACCTTGAAGATATATTAATATTGGGTTGTTATAATCCTTTCCTCTCAATAGGATCCATTGTTTCACTCCACCTAATTCCAAGAAGAGTTCTTCAGCTATGCTATTATTTTCTGTTAAGCCATCGTGAGAAAAAGGGGGCGTACGTTTTCTTAAAGATTTCCATAAGATAAAAGCCCCCATGACTACAAAGTAATATATAAATGTTGACAAATCGTCTTCCTTGGAAGTTAACAAAAAACTTAAAATAAAATAATTTTATTTCCAAGATTTTTTTTCATTGAGTCAGAAGCGCAAATGGTTGAATATAAGGCCAGCATTGTTTGTGTATCAGTAATGCCTATGGCTCCATACTCTTACATTCCTTGACACCTGCAAGCTTTAGCATAAATGCATTATCAATCTTAACAGAACTACTTTAGGTTTCGAGACAAGTTGCATTCACAATAGGAATTTTAAGCTAGATTGATTATAAGACAACGAAACAGAGGATTTTTGCATCACGTTTTATTTAAGCAGTAAAAGCATTTGAAACGAAGAAGTAGATTGGCTGTAATAAAATATTTTCATTTTTATTATAAATTATTTTATATCAAAACTGTATTGATTTGAATTGTAAAAAGCTTTACTATCTCATGCATTCATTTTGCGGAGTTTGACTTGCAAACGTTCATTCAAAATAATGTTTTTCATGCTGTTGATGCAACTAACGACAGGCTGGAATTGGTTGAATTTATTTTTGATTCTCTGAAATTTGAGTCATTTGAAGATGTAGTTATTGTTGGTGCTCAACACATTCTCCCCAGCACGCTTACAATGTTTCAATCATTTTTTGATAGAGGTTTATCCCCCAGAAATCTCCATTTAATTGGGAAATGTTATTCTACCGATATTTTAACTTATCAAAAATTCTGTGATCTAGGAGTAAATGTATCCCCATCTAGCATGCAGTTCAATCCTGCTGAAAAATTTGATAGTTACTATCAAAAATCGGTAGAGAAATTTGCCGCAACTCTAAACATTGGAAATGTGCCAAAAAAAGTCGTTGTACTTGATGATGGTGGACAATTGATCTCATATCTTAATGAGAACCCGAGTGATATTCATCAAGTAACTTGTGTTGAGCAGACTACTGCTGGATATAGAAAATTGATCGATATGAACTTATCAATTCCTGTGATTAATGTTGCTCGTGCAAATCTAAAGCTTGAGTATGAGTCTAGGGTAGTCGCCCAGACAGCTGTTAAAGCATTAGAGAATCGTTTACAATCCTTACAACTTCAGCCAAGGTCTATCCTCATACTGGGTAATGGAGCGATAGGAAGTGCGATAGCTAACTTTCTAGAGAGAGATTTTGAACTATATATTACTGACACTGATCCAGAAAAAGCAATTGTGCCATATGAGGACTGTCTAGCTCGCTTGAGAGAATTTGATTTAATAATTGGTTGTGTAGGTGAGCAAGTTTTATCAGCAGAGCAAATAGCCTCACTCTCTCCAGGTACTACTTTGGTTAGCTTATCTTCATCTGACAGAGAGTTCGATATTGTAAAATACCGATCTGAAATTACTGGTTTAATTGACTGTCATCAAGATTTCCTCACGTCAAATGGTGTTTATGTGGTGAATTGTGGATTTCCAATTAATTTTGGTGACGATCCGGCTGAAGTAGACATCAATGAATTTGAACTTACACGCGCTCTGCTGACAGCTGGTATATTACAGGGTATAAGTCAAGATTATTCTAATGGGGTTTTCAATTTGATAAATCTTGAAAATGTATTAAAAAATCGATACATTGAAAAGTATATGTAAACCCCTATCATTTTGGTAGAATACCAAATGCAGCACTACAACAGGGATTTTTTCTTATGTACTTTCCTTTCGATTTTCGAATACAGGAATGTACTTGTACTGTTACTGCCTGTGAAAAATTTTGAGTTTAAATACTATGCTTAAGTCGGCAATTGAATTAATCATAAATCAAAAGATAAAAACAGCTTCCTCGAAGAGGTTTATTGGGGTTCGAGACACACTCATAGGCTGGTTTCTAATAGCTGTTATAGCAGTTTTTTTTGAGCCTCCATACCAGTACATCGAGCTAGAATTTAGCTTTATTGTATTTTTTATATCAGGAGGTCTTTTTTTAGGTTTAATGATAGCTGTTGAGAACTTTTTTTTAGGTAAAAATTTATTCCACAATCTTTTTATAGCTAATGATACAGAAACTTCTTTAAATGAATGTCATTTAACAATTTTTCAGAGAGTGGTTTGGATTTACATTCGAGGTTTTGTAGCAACCGGGGGATTTATTTGTTTGAGTATAGCAAAAATATCTTTTGGTGTAGTTGATAATACCGCTATCTTTGGTGCTGATGCGATTGTCTATGCAATTTTTGCTTGGTTCTTGCTAGATGAAAGATTTACAAAATTTCACATAGCTGGATTATTGATTGGTGGAGCAGGGGTCTTTAGTGTCCTTTTTTTCGATCTCCAAGGCTTTTCCACCGTTTTTGATGGGTTTGTTGCTGGTCTTGCTGGGATATTATCTGCTATAGCATTAACTATTATTCTTTTCATTAGTGGGGTTATTGTAAGGCATGATGCTCCTCAACGCGTTGCATTCCACCAAATGGTGAGTGGTTTAATTGTTTCAGCTACTTTTCTTGCAATAACATTATGTTTCTCATATTTTTACCCCGAAAAATTCGAGTCTTCTTCATTCACTTATAATTTGATAAAAAATTCTGTTGTTTCCGGAGTGTTGTTTTCTATTTCATTAGTTTTTTTTCTACGAGCTTTTCTGTACACTCGCCCAATAGTCATTGGAATTTTAGGTTACTCTCTCAACCTATTCGTTTTACTTCTACAAATAGGCATATTAGGATTGCAGCCTGAATTGAAAGATATAGTTAGCTCAACTTTGATTTTTGTTGGTTGTTGTTTTCCTCTATTCCATGAATACAAAAAAGAAAAAGAAGTGGATCCTACAGTAGAAAAATTAAAGCCAATTTATGAACAAGACTTAAAGGCAGAATTTCGTGCAATTCGACAAAATTTTAACTCTGGTCAGTTAGATAGATATGACTATTTATCTGAACATCATGAGTTTAATAAAATTTTATTGGAATATTCAGAAGTTATAAAAAAAACACAAATAGAGAAAATTGAAATAGACAAAGAAAATGTAACGTTTTTTCTTGATGATATTGATTTAAAATTTAGAACTGATGGAGCGGCAAGGTCAGCTCCATTTGAAATATTATCATTTGGTCAGTACGAGGATGAAGACGAAAAAATGTGTTATCGCCTGATTGAAGATGGTTATGAAATTTATGATATAGGTGCTCACATTGGTTGGTATAGCTTAAATTTTGCTAAACGCTTTCCCTCATCGACTATTCATTCTTTTGAACCGATTCCTGATACTTTTAATGTATTTTTAGAGAATTTATCTTTAAATGGAATTAACAATATTACCCCTGTAAATTCTGGCTTATTGGATGTTGAACAATCCTCGTCTTTAATCTATTTTAAAGGTGGTTCTGCGCTTGCATCTAGTGCCAATTTAATTGAGCATAAAAAAACTGAAAAAGTTAAATGTAGTTTTACGACTTTAGATTCTTACATTGCAAAAAAACATGCTGGATTTGATTTTTTGAAATGCGATGTTGAAGGTGCTGAAATTTTTGTTCTTAGAGGAGCGCTTGAATCTATCAAGCGTTTTAAACCTATTATCTTTTTAGAGATTTACCAGCATTGGTGTGTAAAATGTGGATATAATGCCATGGATATCGTAGATCTATTGTCTAGTTGTGGGTATCAAGTGTTTAGAGCCATAAATGGCTGTTTGGAAAGGTATAATGAATTAAAGTTTGACGACGATAAAAACTACAACTACTTTTTTCTAAATATTGACAAGCATAGAAATAATATTAGGGGATTATAGAATTACTTAGATTTCTATTTCCTATTTCAAAGAAGTTTTGTGATGACAACTGGGATTTGTGCAAACCCTCTGCCACATTGGGTAAATCCTAAGACAGTTGCTGAAATGTACGATGAATTCGATTTGAGTACATGCCCTCTGTTTACCGGCGGATTTATCAACTTTGGCTACTGGAGCCTAGATCAAGATTCTAATGCCTACATTACTGAGGCAAATCGACTCGAAAGTGAAAAAAACCTCTACTTGAAGGTTGCTCAAAGTTTGTCTCTATCAAATGCTGACTCTGTTCTTGAAGTTGGATGTGGACTTGGGTTAGGCGCTTCAATGATTGTTGAACAGTTTAAGCCAGAAGTCTACTGCGGCGTTGATGCTTCTAAGCAGCAGATTATGAAATCAGAATCTCTTAATGAATCTATGATTGAGGCTGGGAATCTGTCTTTTAAACAAGGGTTAGCTGAAAATCTACCTTTTGAGAGTAATCAATTCAGCAAGGTGCTTTCTGTTGAGGCTGCTCAACACTTTACTTCTTTTTCTCCCTTCTGTAATGAATCTTTTCGAGTGCTGAAGCCCGGCGGCAGGCTTGTTGTTTCTACTTTTTTCGGCAGTGAAGGGGATTCATTGGCTAGGGTCATTCCTATGATTAAAACCTTCGAAGAGGGTATTGATCAACTTCACAATATTGAGATGGTTAAAAATCAGCTAATCGAAGCTGGCTTTGTCAATATTAGGGTGGAGTCAATTGGTAAGAATGTCTGGCCCTACTTTGATCAGTGGATTTCGCAGACAGATCACAAGGAGACTTGGGATCGGAATTGGCTGAAGGCCTACGAATCTGGGATTTTGGACTACTATATCGTTATAGCTGATAAGCCTTGCTAGGGAGAGAAGGGGGCAAGGGGCTTTTCGAGTGTTTTGCTGATGGCTAGGCGCAGCTGCATTTCTTCTACATTTGCCAGGGTGGATATTTTAGCGAGAGCTTCGGGGGGCAGCTCATCTAGCAGGGTTGCAACGGCTGTTTCTGGCGCGCTCTGTGTCACGGCTTTGAGCCTTTGAAGAAGGCGAGTGGTGTCTATTTCTGCTCTCTCGGGCGTGCCGGCGGGCGCTCTCTCTGTTACGAGGTTCACAAGGTCTTGCGATGAGGTCATGAGCAGGCTGAAGATAGTTGTGGCGATAACTATCGGAAAGAAGTAGTCTTCCACTAGGTTGCTTTTGAAAAACTCCCCCCATATGATCCAGACGGTGCCGGTGGCAAAGACGTTGGAGACAACTTCTTCGACTTTGAGGGCGATGTTTGTGATGGGGTGCGCTCTCTCTCCAAGGGATCTTTTTCTGCGACAGCAAAATAGCTGCTTCACTGATGTTAGCACGCGTGATGTGGTGCCGATAATCGATTTGCCAAAGAGGTAGAATGTGGAGGCGGTTACTGCTGCTGCAAAGGTGAAGCCTGTTGCTGGGCTGTCGTCTATGAGCTCTACTGTTTTGCGGTAGGTGTAGCGGGCTAGGGCGTACTCGAATAGGGCGGTTAAGATCAGGCCGACGGCTTTTTTTGCGGTGATGAGAGGTGGGGGCTTTGGGGCCTCTTTTGCGTTTGCTAGGATTTGGCTAAGTAGGGCAGGAGCGGTGGGGGACGCTTTTAGGCTTTGGTGGGCTGTGGGCATTGTGCAGATGGCTTGATTGCATATGGCGACTAGAGCTTGTTGGGCTTGAAGTAGGGTTGGATTTTTGCGCATTCTGCGCCTTTGCGCCATAAAGGCATCCATCGAGAGTTGTATGGATCGTGTGGGGAGAAAGAGTCCTGATATTAGGGTGGTAAGTCCTTTGATAAGCTTCGCTTTTTTGGCAAAGTCTGCGGCGGGCAGGGCACTGGGGATTTGTCCGAGTATGGCTACGATGAGGCCTGTAAGTGTGGTTGCGGCTACTGCTGTGAACTTGCGGCTGCGGTGACGTAAAATTAGGGCCTCTTTTTCTGTCGTGGGCCCTAGAAGGTCGTTTATGACTCCTTGGGCGGCCCACATTTCTAGTACAAACCAGGCTTTTACGTTGCAGGTGGCTGAGACGATTGCGAGAGGTTTTCCTACTTTGCTCTTTAGCTTTAGCGCAATTGGGATGTAAAAGATTTTTGCTGCGGCTGAAAATGCTGCTGAGATTGTGAGAAGGACGCCTCGGGCAGCTTTGTTGCATCTTGTGTCTACGAGGGGGGCATCTTGGCGGATTGCATCGATTGCATCTATCAGAGCGGGATCGTAAATTGGAGATTTCGGTGATAGCGGTACAGTTAACTCTAAAAGTGCCATTTATTTGATTTTGTGTAAATTTGTCCCAAAAATTATACGGTTTTATTAAAAAGAGTCAATTTATATTGTATGCGAAATTTTTTGTGAGGGCGGGGCGTTGAGATGGTTAAAGTATTTGCTTTATATTAATAAATATTTTAAATTTTTTTGGAAAAATAGGAGAGGTATATGTCTGCT
Source organism: Simkaniaceae bacterium (assembly GCA_022763045.1). Lineage (GTDB taxonomy): Bacteria > Chlamydiota > Chlamydiia > Chlamydiales > JACRBE01 > JALEGI01. The sequence goes on from JALEGI010000009.1 coordinate 153,174, forward strand.
GCTGTAAAAAATTACTATGTTCTTGATAAGCCCATTGAGGCTCTCAATCGCCAACTCTACATTGGGGAATCTAAAAAGGGGCTGCATATGCTTAAGGCTGTCTGCTTGGTTCTTATTCTTGCCCCTGCTTATTTGGTATTGGGTTTGGTTGCTTTGGCGGGAAGAGCTGCTAGGTGGAGACGCTTTGAGGTTTTAAGAAAACCTATGGATCAATTGATTTATGAGGCTTTTGAAAGGCAAAAGAGCGATTTAGACAAGTTCCATAGCGATCGGGTCGAAAAATGTTTTTACTTTTCCGAGATGATCCTTAGGTCTAAGAGTGGGTTTAGCTTCTCTGATGGGGTCAATAGGGGCGCTGTTTGGGAGGTGGAGGACCGTAGGGGACTCTACCCAATATTGAAGGGGGAGATTGCAAGGATGCGGGCGCGTTTTGAGGGAAGGGAGTTGGAGAGCTTTTTTCTAAGGTTTGTCAGTGTTGCTAAGGTACGTGGTAAGGAGAGCTTTTTGGGGATTGGCTCTTATTTTGCGGTGCAGGATGTACACAATCCTTGTGATGGGATCAATCACAGGGAGGTACATGTTATTGAGGTGGGCGATCAGGTGCTCCACCTACTTGAAGATGTCAATCAACAGGTGGCCCCGCGGGATAAGGGGGTGAATCCAGAGGTTGTTGAGGGCTTTAGAGAGTTTTTTCGCTAAGCGGTGATGGGGGCGTAATTTTTGACTAAACCCCATAGGCTTGCTTTGGCGGTGCTTAATAAAGTTTGGGCAGATCCTAGATAACTTTTTGCAGTATTTGTGATTTCAGTGAGTCTGCTTTCTTCTGGGTTTGCGGGGAAGAGTTTTGGAAGAGTTCTCATAATTTGGTAGCCATCTTTGGGGCCAATCTGGTCTTTATGGTCCTGTGTCATGTGTAGGCAATGCGTGGCCACGCGCTGTCTGACCTTGGCGATTTTGTCAAAAAGTCTGATGTGACGGGGAAATGTTTTATCAAGTGTGGCTGTAATGATAAATTTGTGGTCGTCGGGGATGCTAAGCCAGTCGTGCAGGCATGAGAGCTTCCAGCCGGCTGTTTTGGCTGCCATTTTAGCGAAATAGCCCTTGGCAGTTGGCATGTTTTCGTCGATGATTGCATTGAGACTCTCTGCTGCGCGGTCGGCGATGACGCGAATTTGCTTTCCAAGGCGGTGGTAGGCAGCTACAACCTTGATCGCTACCATTGCAGAGATGGAAGAGCCCCACACTCCGATATTGTCAGGGTTGACGCCTTGCTCGAGGAGGTATTGGACTTGAGCTGCAACATAGTGCATCATGTCTCTTTCATTTGTGACAGTTCCGCTGCTTTTGCCAACTCCAGGCATATTGCATGAGATAACGTTGACTGAGCTGTAGTCTCGAATCATGTGGCAACGATCAATCATAGATTCCCAAGAGTGGCCTGGCGGTGGTACGAAAATCAGATAGTTATTCGTCGATTTAAAGTAGCGCTTTGTCGCTTGGCCAACTAATCTGGCAGCTGCAGAACTGTAGGTTGTTTGGTGTTCATCAACGACAACCCCATTAAGCGTGTTTCCTTGGGGGGTTGTGATATAGATTTCGCGCAACTTTGAGATTCTGGGATCTGTTGCTCGTGCATTTTCGACAGATTGCTGTGACTGTTTTGTAAGAAGGATTTTAGGTGTAAGAGTGTGTTTATTTACAAAGTGAACGGCAATGAGCCAAATGCCATATGGAAAGAAAAAAATGCCTGCGACAACGTTAAGGATTCTTTTCGTTCTTTCCCAGTTAGTTTCTGTCAGAACGTTTTTTTTAACTATGTAATCTTGCTGTAAATTCCCAGTATAAATCGGTCTAATTTTAGACGTCATAACTCTTCCTTTATTTAAAGGATAAGAGAATACAGGAAACTCGATTAAAAAACAACGTTTGATAAAACTTAATAAAAAATTAATATAACATTTTATCGAGAAGATTATTCATTTTCGAATCTTGCGGCTGTGTCGCGTGCCCGCCATTTGGGAGTTTGATGAAATTGGGGGCTTTGATGCCAGATGCTCTTTTGGCGTTGTAGTAGATTGAGTTGTGGTAGTGGACCATTCGATCTTTTTTTGCGTAGATTATCGCTTTATTCGCATTTGGGATAGAGTTGAAGTCTTTGGTCACATTTAGGTCCCAGTTTGAGCTGAGCCTTAAAATGTGAGCAAGGCACTTTAGACAGCCATTTTTAACGTGATGGCTAATGAATTTTTTACTTGTCGCGGGCCCGCGATCTGCTATCAGTCTGAGGGGCTTGTTGTGCTTGTTGTAGGCAGCTGCTACTTTTGTTCCGATAGCGGCACCTAGGGAAAAGCCGTAGAGTACGATGTTTTCTGGCTTGGCGCCATTTTTAAGGAGTAGCTCGACAGCCGCTGCAACGTCGCGTGTCAGGTCTCGAATGCTGCGGGGCTTGTGTCTGAAGTTCATCCCAATTGCGATGCAATTTTTTTCTCGCGAAATTTTCGCAAGATTCTTGGCCATTGCCTGCCAGCATCCACCCATTCCGGGAACTGCGATGATAAATTTTTGGGCGTTCATTGGCTTTACTGAGCGCCCGAAGGCTCCTGCGCTGAGGGTCGCTCCATCGGCAGTTTTGATCTGGAATTTTTGCGCAGAGGCAGGTAGGGCCTGCGATGAAGTGCCTGTAATTTGGCTTGAGTACTTTTTTGTAGCGATTAGGGCTAGTATTTGAAAGATGCCATAGGGGAAGAAGAGGATGCCAAGGGCGATCTTGCCGACCAGTTTTGCCCGATCACAGTGGGTGGGGCGAAAAAGGTCTTCTTTTTTGCTGATAGAAATATTTTGATTAATTGACGATACAAAGCTACTCATATTAAGAGTATTGTAGGCTGTAATGAGATAAATTTAAAGGGAAATTGCCCAGGAGAGGACTCGAACCTCCACACCGTAAAGCACCAGAACCTAAATCTGGCGTGTCTACCAATTTCACCACCTGGGCAACGGCTAAGAGTATATTTAACCTATTTCTTTCCGTCAAGAAAGTGTTTTGAAGGGGGCGAGATGTAAAATATTTATTATATATTTATTAATTAAATTTTATGGTATAATTTATATCTAATATTGGGAATTTAGTTATGTCAGTTCTTGTTTTGCACCCTTCAGTTTATAAAAGTAGAGATCTAAATATTTGTAGTCTTGAGGGTGAAATTTTATCTCTTTTACGAATGACAAGGCGAAATCCTCTGCGAAAAATGCCTGTTGAGAGAGCGAAAGAGTTTCAAAGTTCAATTTGTTCTGTATACGAGGTAGTTAAAAGGCTCTATCGCCGGTTTCCTGAAAAGGTGAAGGGGCTATATTTGATGGCTATGAGCGCGATGCTAGGCGGCGAAGTCTCGCTTTGTGATAGCGATTTTAGGCGGTTTATTGAGATTAATCGTCTTGAGTATAAATTTTTAGCTCTTAGGATTGGGATGGAGGTGGACGAGGATGGAGATCCACTCATTCCTGTTGTCGATAAGAAGGGTAGAGAGCATCTCTATAGTTGGAATGAGATTATTCGAGAGCCGATTCTTGGGGGGTGGCGCTTTTCTATTCATGGGGTTGTCCTTTTTGAGACAAATCGTAGCTATAAGCTGAAAGACGACTATTTAATCACTTATCGCGGGATTACTCCGCTTGAGACCGAATCGATGATTGCATTTGATAAGCAAGATGCAAGTGAGTGGGGAGGGGGATATGTCTTAGAGGTATGGACTCTTTTAAAAGACATTAAGGAGGGGCGCCCTACGATGGGTGTTGGCGATCACTGTTCGGTTGTTTTGAAAAATAGTGAGGGTGAGGTCTTCAGCTTAGGGAAGTTTTTCCGCGGCAATTCATTAAAATTTGCCGATTATTTCACACTCTTTTCACGCAAGAGAGGCCGTATGGTAAGCCCTGATTTGTTTGTCTATTACACCGATAATGCAAGAAACTTTCAAAAGGTCAGTATTCACCTAGATGAGGAGCAGTATCAGCGAGTGTTTGCTCAAATGGATTGTGATCGCAAGCAAAGAGAGCCGATCTTTTCAATTTTGAAAAATAATTGCGTTAACTATGTCAAAGACCTTCTTGAGACGTGCTTTGACTTAAAAGTTGAGTGTGAAACGCCCCTTTTAAGCTACTTTTTGCAGGTGATTTTTCCCAAGCGTTTATACAACTATTTTAGAGGGCTGACAAAAATGCCCAAGTGGGCCTATTTCATCCCCCCAATTTATCTTTTAACGCTTATTGGCGGCATTGGATTGCGGCTGCTTGATTTGAAAAACCACACGGGAATCAAGGGCTCTGATTACGCTTTTCGAGAGATTTTCTTCTTCCCTTGGAGAGTGACGATCTTTCACCCATTAGCCCTTAGAGAAAGTCTTAATCGAGCTGCAATTTCTGGTAAAATAACCCTTTAATTTGGTATCATGCCCTGCCATGAAACCAAGTGATTTACATTATCCAAGCTCGTGGGAGCAGAGATCTCCACATTTAGGAGATCAAATTCTTTTTATTCCCGAATTTTACTCCAATCACCACCTCTGGGAAAAGCGTCCCTTTTTTGACGACGAAAATCCAATTCACGTTGAGCTCTGCTCTGGAAATGGAGAGTGGATTTTAGACCGTGCAGAGGAAAATCCCGATGTCAATTGGATCGCGGTTGAGATGAAATTTAAGCGGGTGCGTAAAATTTGGTCGAAGATGAAAAATCGCGGGATTAAAAACTTACTTGTTGTCTGCGGAAAAGCTGAGCCTTTTGTCAAATATTATCTAAAACAAGCGAAGCAAGTTTTTGTGAATTTCCCCGATCCCTGGCCAAAAAGGCGCCACGCAAAAAACCGCCTCTTCCAGGGGGAATTCATTTCTGATTTGGCCACTTGTGTCACTGATGAGCTCACTTTTGTCTCAGATGACTCGTGCTATACACAGCAGGTTGTGCGGGAAATGCTCGGCTCTAAGAGGTGGCATTCTCTCGTTAAGGACCCCTATGTTGAGAATTTGGAAGAGGGCTATGGAGGCTCATATTTCCAAAGGCTATGGAAGGATCTAGGTCGCAATATTTCGATGCTTCGCTTTGCACCCTCAAAGGTTGTCAAACTCGACCTTTCTTTGAGGTCGCGCTTAGACTTTCCAGAGGTTCAGGGGGATTTGTGGCATTTAGATCTGGGCCTTGATCGACATCTACCACGCATGCTAGATACGATGATTTTCCAATCGTATCGCTTAGGCATAGGGCATTTTTTGGAGACCTATGAGGTGCCAAAGCGGATTATACTCTATGATGGATCCCTCGACTTTGTCGAGGAAATGATTCGCACTGATGTCGATATGCTTGCCTTTACAGACTGGCTAAAGGATGAGTTTAAATCGGTCGATAATCTGCGCGTGCGCACGGGAATCGAAACAGAGGCATTTGTCGACCTTGAGCGGCAAGAGATGATTGTCCACACGATGGGCAGGCAATTGATGCGTCTTTATTGCGTCGATGTGCTCTCAAACTACCTCCATCGCTTGAGCGCTCTTTTACCCGAAGAGAGCGAGGTTCTTGTCCGCTTTGACTATACAGGGGTTGAGAGCGAGTCGATGATCGAGCAGCTTCTATCTAGCGATCGGTTTGCTCATTTGAAAATTTTGGGCCGCGAGATCATTCCATCAAATCGGGCAATTTGCCTCCCATCAGATGAGATGATGAGCGAGGAGATCGTCAAGCAACTCGACGAGATTTTCTATGTGGTTAGAGCTCCCTATAAAGTCATCCCTGAGGGAACATTCAATGAAAACTGGCACGAGATCGATGAGGTTATCGTTGTGAGTCAGGCCCTTTCTAATGTAGGCAAGCGTATGCTTCATGGATTCTGCGCTGCAGGCGGTAGAGTTTTGACTTGCGGTGAGAGGGTAGGTGTGGTTGAAGAAGAGACATGGAAAGTGTCGGGGTAGAGGGATTTGAACCCCCGACCTACTGCTCCCAAAGCAGCCGCGCTAGCCAAGCTGCGCTATACCCCGACAAATTTCAACGAAAGTGTACCGCGACAGCGCATTTTCTAGCAATAAAAATCTCCCTATGACATATAGAAAGAAAATGAGGAGCTGCTACATGTCTTTTATAGATTCCAAAGCCTACAAAAAATTGAGCAAAATGGCCGAAAAACCGGTCGATCTATCTAAAGAGGGGGAGTTGACCCCAGATCGCATTCACCACATGAAGGGCCAGGCGCTTGGAATGAAGCTTTTCTACGGAACAGAGAGAGTTGATGAGAAGGTGATGGAAGAGCTCTACGCTTTGGCCTCAGAAATGAAGGTTTGGGACAAAATGGATGCGATGCAGTCTGGTGAAGTCATCAACAAGATTGAGGGGCAGGAGTCAGAAAATCGCATGGTCCTGCACACTGCAATGCGCGATTTTTTTGAGCACAAAAATGAGGCAAAGCCTGCTGCGGAGGCTGCCAAGCTTGCTTATGCTGAAGTTGAGAAGCTGCGCAAATTTGTTGCTGATTGCGATAAGCAGGGGCGATTCAAAGAGGTTGTCCAAATTGGAATTGGTGGCTCTGATTTAGGGCCCAAAGCAATTTATCTCTCGCTTGAAGCTTTTGCCCACGGCAATAGAAGGGTGCACTTTCTATCCAATGTTGACCCTGATGATGCGGCGCATATTTTACAAGATATCGACCTCGCCCACACGCTAGTCGTTGTGGTATCCAAATCGGGCTCGACATTAGAGACTTTGACAAATGAGCAGTTTTTCCGAAGTAAGTTTGAAGAGGCAGGCCTAAATCCCAATGAACACATCGCTTCTGTGACTGGTAAGGGCTCTCCTATGGATGATCCTTCAAAGTATCTAGCTTCGTTTTACATGTGGGATTATGTTGGCGGGCGCTATTCAGTTACCTCGATGGTCGGCTGCGTTACTTTAGCGATGAGTCTTGGCATGGACCATGTGATGGAGTTTTTAAAGGGCGCCTCTCATATGGATAAGATTGCCCTCGAAAAAGATTTTCACGTGAATCTTCCGCTTCTCTCTGCTCTTCTCGGTGTGTGGAATCGCAACTTCTTGAAATTACCCACCCACGCGGTCATTCCCTATTCCAATGCGATGCTTCGCTTCCCTGCTCACTTGCAACAGTGTGATATGGAATCAAATGGAAAGCGCATTGATAAGATGGGGCGTGCTGTAGAGCACGATACGGGTCCGATTATTTGGGGCGAGCCTGGAACGAATGGGCAGCACTCGTTTTACCAGCTTATTCATCAGGGGACGACAACGGTTCCTGTTGAATTCATTGGCTTCCGAGAAAATCAGTATGGCGTTGATATCAATGTCAAAGGGACCTTTTCTCAAGAAAAGCTCTTGTCAAACCTCTTTGCGCAGTCAATCGGTCTTGCAACTGGAAAGCACAGCGACAATCCGAACAAGGAGTTTACTGGAAATCGCCCAAACCGTCTCCTGTTAGCTGAGAAGTGCGATCCCTACACAGTTGGTAAGATTCTCTCCTACTTTGAGAACAAAGTTGCTTTCCAAGGTTTTATTTGGGGAATCAACTCCTTTGACCAAGAGGGTGTTCAGCTTGGAAAGGTTCTAGCAAATCAAATTATTTCACTTTTTGATAAAAAGCGTAAGGGTGAGGCTATTGAAGAAGATGACTTTGCGCTTGGTCAAGCCTACCTAGACGAGCTCGATGACCCCGCTCTCCACGGAGAGGACATGGGCTCCATGGATGCTGCAGGCAACTGGTGAAGTTAAAAAGACCTGGCCGAGCTTTTTGAGGTGGTTTTTGATATCATCCGTTCGCGCTGGGTCGAGATGAACTCCAAAATCATCAATGTTGAAAATCGCCGTTGTATTGCAACGGTTGCACAACCTTTCATGCTCTGCAAGTTTGAGTGCTGTAAGAAGTGTACGTTTTTGCCCCTCACTTGCAAAGCTCTTAGCTGGCTTTTCAGATAACAAAATCGTGATGTCGTCTCGGTGTGGGCCTGATTGTGTTGACCCCAAAATCAAATCACGCTCACGCGATTTTTCGAAATTTTCTTCAGTTGCATAGGAGGGTTCATAATTTAATGAGATCTCTTCAATTAGGCGCTTTGGCGTCATTTCGACTGTTGCCTCGCCTCGTCTTTCTGTAAGGTAGGCGCCACTTCGGATCAGCTCTGCCTCCCACGCCTCCATTGACTTTGTGTCTTTGCGCTTCAACAGAGCATTTCGCTGTTTGAGAGCTTTCGTATAGCGAGCGAGATGGTAGACGTAAACGGGGTCTGATTGGGCGATGTGCATATTAAGTAGGCGCCTTCTTTCTGATGGAGAGCCATGAATAAGCTCAATATCGCCTGGAGCGTGAAGGGTGGAGGGGAAGATTCCGAGAAGGGCTGAGAAGTTTTGCGACTTTGTCTCGTTATGTTTGACCTGCTTCACTTGTCCGTCATAGGAGATCGATAGGCGCTGATCGATTCCATCTTTCTCAAATTCAGCTTCAATAAAGAAAAAGCTCTCCCCATGTCGAATGAGATCTTGCAGTTTTGAGGTGCGAAAAGAACGACCTGTGCTGAGAAGATAAATGGCCTCTAGTAGGTTTGTCTTTCCTTGGCCGTTTTTTCCGTAGATGAAATTGATGCCATCTGCAAATGAGACAGTGACGCTCTCATAATTGCGAAAGTTTCTCAGGTAGATCGAGTGGAGTTTCACGTTTCGCTACTGAGTCGCATCGGCATAATGACATAAGTCGATTTGCTCGAGTCGGTGATCATTCCCGGATTGAAAGAGTTTGAAATGCCAAAGGTGGCGGTTTCATCCTTGCAATGCTTGAGAATATCGATAAAGAAGTAGGGATTGAACGCAATCTCTAGTTTGTCCTCACCGTAGTCAACAGGCATGTTGACGCGGCCTTCGCCGATATCGCTTGTCATTGCTTGCAGCTGTAGATCGCCCTCGTTGAAGGTGAACCGCACCGAGTAGTTCATTTCTGAGGTGAAGAGCGAAATTTGTTTGAGCAGCTGAGTGAGCTCCTCTTTGTGCAAGACGATTGATTTCATCTCCTCGTTTGAGGGGATGACCCTTTCGACATCTGGGTATTGACCCGATAGTAACTTGGTGATTAGACAAATTGATCCGACGTCAAGAGCGACCTTATCTTTCATCAGTGAAAGCTTTATTTCGCTTCCACTTTCGATGATCCGAATCATCTCCTCAACCGCTTTTAGAGGGATGATGAAATCGGACTCGATCGAGGGGTCTGCCTCGATCGATTCTTGTACCTTGGCGAGACGTTTGCCATCGGTCCCCACAAAAGATAACGCACCATTTGATACCTTTGTGAAAAGACCGTTTAATACTTGTCGGCTGTCGTCTCGCGCAGCTGCGAACGCGGTTCTGGTTAGCATGTCTTTGAGTTGATCACCTGGAAGGGCGATCGTTTTTGCCTGATTGAGATCTGGAAGAGAAGGAAACTCGGCCTTGTCCATGCCGTTGAGTTTGAAATGTGATGTACCAGAGCGGATGGTTGCAATTCCGCTATCGCTACACTCGATTTCAATCTCAGGTGAGGTAAGTTCTCGAATCAGCTGGAAAAAGCGCTTAGCAGGAAGCGTGATTGCTCCCTCTTTAGACACTTTTGCATCAGCAAAGGCTCTCATGCTAACGGTCAGATCCGTTGCACTTATGATGATATTGCCAGAATCGGCTTCTATCAAAATGTTGGAGAGTATTGGAATAGCTGGTTTTGAGGGAACAACGCTTTGGATTTTTCCGATGAGGGTCACGAGTTCGTGTCGAGGGATTGTCAGCTTCATTGTGGCATCGTTCCTTGTTTTGCAGTCAGATTATTAAATTGTGGAAAGAGTTGTCAAGATTTTTCCTTCATTCGCTTAGAAATCTCTCGTTTGACCTCTTTTGCCTTAATGGCTTCCCGTTTATCGTGTAGCTTGCGGCCGCGCGCCAAAGCGAGCTTGACCTTCACCATCCCATGTTTGAGATACATTGCTAGAGGGATCACAGTGGCCCCTTTTAACTGACACTCTTTTTCAAACTTGCGAATCTCATACTTGTGCAAGAGGAGCTTGCGCAGACGGCGCTCTTCGTGATTGTGGACATTTCCAAATCGATAGGGGGCGATCGAGCACTCTTTTAAAAAGGCCTCACCGCTATCGAAAATCACATAAGCATCGCGCAGATTGCCTCCATGATCTCTCAAAGACTTGATTTCAGTGCCAACTAGCGAGATGCCAGCCTCTACTGTCTCTAAGATTTCATAGTTGCGCAGCGCAACTCGGTTATTGACTAGTTCATTGTCGGGTTTTTTTGACATGGTATAGAGTATAGCCGATCAGGGCAATAGCTACAACACCGACCCAGAAAATTCCCTCAACTAGCTCGCTATGGATGTTCATATAGATTAAAATCGCCTGAGCGAAGAGCTTGAGACCAATCCAGGCAACCATGACAAACGAGAGCGACTCGAGCCAAGGGTGTTTGTCGAGAAATTTGCCAACGGCAATTGAGGCAAAGCGCACAAAAGCGGCGCCAATAATCCCACCAAGATAGATGAGCCACAGCTTCGGCTGGTAGTGCGTGCCAACTAGTGCAAATCCCGCCAAAATGGAGTCTATGGCGAAAATTAAGTCGGTTAGCTCAATCATAAGAACAACCTTCCAAAAGCTGCCTTGCGGCGCTGTTGGCTCTGCTTTTGAGTGTTTGAGGGCGATGTAGATGAGATAGGCTCCTCCAATCGCCTGCAGCCAAAAGAGTCGCATCAAAAAGCTTGCGGCAACGATTGCAATAAGGCGAAAGAGGTAGCTCGCGCCGTATCCAATCCAAATGGCCTTCTTGCGCTGGTCATGAGGAAGGGATCGAGAGACCGAGGCGATTGCCAAGGCATTGTCGCTTGAGAGTAAAAGCTCCAAGCCTATCAGAAGAAATAGGCGGGGGATATCGATAAGAGAAAAGGTTTGGTCGAGCATAATCTACCCATACCAAACCTTTTAATTAGGGTCTATGCAGCAGGTGCCGCTAGTGCCATTGAGACTTTTGGTGTTTTTGCCATCGCGCTCACACGCTCTGCTGTGTGATTGTAGGGGCGTGAGGTCTTTTCGCGGGCAATTTCTGCTTCGTGTTTTGCTGTTAATGGCTCGCGAAAGGCTTCATTGACCCACTCGCGATATTCATTTTTGTGCTCAAGGTGCTTCATGGCAAAGTCGTGAAGCGCTTCCATGAAAGTGAGAGCAACATCAGCTTGAATTCTACCTGCTAAGACATCTGTTTGAAGTCTCTCAATTCTACTAGCAACAACTTGTTCTAGTTCCACAGTTTCCTCCTATCCAAATAATGATTTTCCAAGTTCGGTGGCTGCAAAGCAGTCCCGACCTTTGTGTTGACCAACGCGGACGATACCCGATTCAAAGAGCCAGCTCATGATTGTTGAGTAGATAAAGCTCTTTTGCTCGTCAGAATAGCTCGGGACGGTGTATTTCCAGCTACGGCCAACTTTTTTTAGTTTTGTTTTTGTCTCTTCGTCAAGAGGAACAATCATCCCTCTTAAAAATTCTTCGTAGTAGACCCATCCCGAATTGACAACGCGGTGAATGCTCTTTTCGACCTCACGTAGATTGCGATCGGAGCTAAGGGATGTCGAAACGCCCGAGATCCGTGGGGAATTCAACGGGTGTTTGTAGGTCTCTAAGGCACGTTTTTCAGAGGGAAGGTGAATCCACTCATTGGCCTCATCTGTTGGGATGAGGTGGTTGTCGCGCACTTCTGCCATATGAATTTGGCAAAGTTTTGCAATCAGTCTAGGAAGATAGTTTTTCAGTTGATCTTTGTGTATTTGATTGCCAAGGTCATACTCTTGCATTGCATCGGCTATCAGGGCGAGATGCTCGCTATCTGGCGTCCAGCAATCGGCATCTTTGTTGTAGACAACAGAGAGATCGCGCATCTTACACACCTTGATGAGGGCTGCCATATCTTCTGTAAAGGCATACTCATGGGGGCGGAAGAGTTCGATTGATTGCGACTCGATAATAGGGCTTGGCTCTGTGCTACGCAAAAAGAGAAGATAGTCGCGCCACTCCTTGAAGGGTACGACAAATTCGATCCAATGACCTTCAATTTTTTCATACTTGACTGTGAGGACAAAGTTGAATTCGAGTTGGAGTAAGAGCTCTTCATATGACTCGTTGTCTAGTTGATACTTTTGCATCAAGTCGTAAGAAGGGACCTTAAGCTCAGGGGAGGCAAAGACATCTTCAATTATTTTGGAGAGCACCTCTTCACCGAAATTGAGCTCCATCATGTAGCGTTGGAACGTTTGGGGAGTTTCGAGGTACTTTTCCACAAGAGAATCAAAAATATTATTTGATGTGCGTGGGATATGGTACCAAGTGGGTAGAACGTGGATCGGTACCTTTTTCAAAAGCGCTTGAAGGTGGTCCATGCCAGGCATGTAATCCTCTTCAAAAACCTCTATGAGCGATTCAAAAAGTCGACGCATCTCTTTGTTAACAGAGACTGTATCGCCATCAATCGTGAAAAGCTCTGTCTCTTTCAGCTTATCCATAGACGCCATTAACTTTTCAGTTGGCAGCTCGAGGTTACGTGCAAGAGATTGAAGGGTAAAGGTTGGAGGATTGTATAAAATTTCCTCTAAAACTTCGATGTCAGTATCGTCCAGATTCGACAAAATCATGCGTATTTTGACATCACGCTTATAGTCATAATCTGACAACTTGATTTTGTTTTTTGTAGCTATTTCTATCATATTCAATTTTTTAAGATTAGAGTTCACGTTTTGCCTCTCAGAATATAGAAAGCAACAATTAGATGCAACAAGTTATAAAACATGTAAAAATTATTTTAAAACGCGCGGTCAGAAAGTATAAGCCATTGTTAGACAGGGGCTTGCAGAGACTCTCTAAAAACGGTTTCTACCGATTCTGCGCTTGTTAGAGCGGCCTCATTGAAATGCCTCAAGATACGCTCTTTCAAGGGGCCAACCCCATTGCGCTCCAGGCTCTGCTTGATCACTCCAAGCTCAAAATTTTCGAGGCGATCGAGTCCGTTGAGCAGGCGCCCATCAATTAGGCTGCGGTTGGTGTGGCAATGAAGCCAAGCAAGGGCAATCAAGCTTAAAATTGAGCAAAAAAGGAATGAGAGTTGAGATCCTATCGTACTTTCTGGAAGAGTGGCTGATCCAAAAAAGCATGCACATGAAACAAACAATACTGAAAAAAGAAACACCTTCATATCGATTTGAAAGGTGGCGCAGTCTCGATAAGAGATGCTACTAAGAATCGTATTTTTAACTTTTCTCACAAAAGCAGATCTTTCATTTCCATTCATACCTGCAATAAATAGCATTTTGAAGGTGGTGTTTTGATGGCGCAGAATTTGTGGGAAATCTCGAGGCCAAGGCGCTCGCTGAAATTTGCGATACTCACACGCATCTTTAGGTTCCTTATCTTCCAATACAATTTGTGACTGCAGAGCGTGGTCAATCGCAAGGGTGACAGAGGGGTCGATTTCCCCTCGATCCATAGGGCAAAATCTGCGACCAGTGAGAACATGTTCAATAAGTGCCTTGCGCTCAAAAGAGTGGCCACAAGGTAGAGTCAATGGATAGGCCATTGGGAATAAAGTTATTGGGCAATCAGACATGGAAAAATTTTAGACACTCTGGTGATTAATCTCTAGATCTAATATAGTTGTATCAAGAAAAATTCTAGGCAATAGGGCGATGGCAAAAAAGTACAATCACGTAGCAGTTGAAAAGAAATGGCAAAAATCTTGGGATGATGAGGGGCTCTTTAAAACGGAGATCGATACCTCAAAGCCAAAATATTATGTACTCGACATGTTTCCCTATCCATCTGGAGCAGGACTTCATGTGGGTCATGTGACTGGCTACACTGCTACAGATATTATTGCGCGCTACAAAAGGCAGATGGGATTCAACGTGTTGCACCCAATGGGATGGGATAGCTTTGGACTTCCTGCGGAACAGTACGCTATTAGAACAGGCACCCACCCAGAGATCACAACGAAAGCTAACATCGATAACTACAGAAGGCAGCTCAAATCGTTAGGCTTTAGCTACGATTGGTCACGTGAAATTGCGACAACAGATCCTAAGTACTACAAGTGGACGCAGTGGATCTTCACTAAGCTCTATGAGAAGGGGCTTGCATATGAAGCGGAGGTGAGTGTGAACTTTTGCCCCGCTTTGGGAACTGTTCTTGCAAATGAAGAGGTTGAAGATGGTAAGTCTGTAGAAGGGGGGCATCCTGTTGAGAGACGTCCGCTCCGGCAGTGGGTTCTCAAGATTACCGAGTATGCCCAGAGACTCCTCGATGATCTAGATGAGCTTGATTGGCCAGAGTACTTGAAGCGCATTCAGCGCAATTGGATCGGCCGGAGTGAAGGGATCGAGGTTGATTTTATAGAGGAATCAACCGGTGAAACAATCACCTGCTACACCACTGCTGGTCACACGATGTTTGGAACGACATTTGTCGTCCTGGCTCCTGAACATCCCCTTGTGATGAAGTTGATGAGCGAGGAGCAAAAAGAAGAGGTTCTTGCCTACATCCAAGCGTGCAAATCTAAAAGCGATCTTGAGAGAACAGAACTTGCTAAAGAGAAAAGTGGCGTTTTTACAGGAGCCTATGTCACAAACCCTGTGAATGGCCAAAGTGTTCCTCTATGGATTGCCGACTATGTGCTGATGAACTATGGAACTGGCGCTGTTCTAGCGGTGCCAAGCCATGATGATCGCGATTTTGCGTTTGCTACAAAATTTGGACTCGATATTAAGCCTGTTATGGATCCAGAGATCAAAGAGATTGAAGATGAAGACCCAAATAGCGTGCGTGAGGCGGTCTTGAACGCGAAGGCCTCATGGATGGGTGGCGGCACAATGGTCAATAGTGAATTTATCAATGGGATGACAAAGGCACAAGCAAAAGTTGCCATGGCAGACTGGATGGAAGAGCACGGCAAGGGGCGCCGAAAAATCAACTATAAACTACGCGATTGGCTTTTTTCTAGGCAACGCTACTGGGGCGAGCCATTCCCGGTAATGCATTTGGCAGATGGAAGTAAAAGGGTGCTTGAGTTAGACGAGCTTCCTCTAACGCCACCGAGGTTGACCGATTTTAAGCCCTCTGCTGATGGACACTCACCACTTGCGAAAGCAAAAGAGTGGGTCGAGTGTATCGATCCAAAAACGGGTAAAAAAGCCTACCGAGAAACAAATACGATGCCACAATGGGCTGGATCGTGCTGGTATTATCTTCGCTTCGCCGATCCGCTAAATGATCAAGCCGCCTGGAGCTCAGAGGCGGAGAAGTATTGGCTTCCAGTCGATATGTATGTTGGTGGGGTAGAGCATGCAGTACTTCACCTTCTCTATTCCAGATTTTGGCACAAGGTGCTCTACGACTGCGGCCTTGTTTCGACAAAAGAGCCCTTTGCAAGTATGCGCAACCAAGGGCTTGTTGTGGCCAATGCCTATAAGCTGAAAAAGGGGGGATATATCTCACCTGATGAAGCCGATCAACATACCGCTGATGACTTTGATGAAATTGTTGAGAAGATGTCTAAGTCAAAACTCAACGGGGTCTCTCCAGATGAGATCATTGAGGAGTTTGGCGCTGATGCTTTAAGACTGTATGAGATGTTTATGGCACCCTTTGACAAGGAAAAGTTCTGGAATACAGACGCTGTAAACGGCTGCAAACGCTTTATCGATCGCTTTTACTCACTCGTGACGTCGGAAAAGGTGTGCGATGAAGAGACAGAAGAGGCGCTCAAGCTAGGCCACCGTTTGGTCAAAGGAGTGCAGGCCGACATTGAAGAGATGGCCTTCAATACGGCGATCGCCAAAATGATGGAGTTTGTGAATGGGATGATGCCCCAGGGCAAGTATCCAAAAAGCGTTTTAAAAATGGCAACGCAGGTGCTCGCGCCTTTCGCCCCTCACATCGCTGAGGAGTGTTGGCAGATCTTGGGAGGAGATTCAAGCGTCTGTTTTGCTCCATTCCCCAAATTTGAGGAGCGCTACTGTGTCGACTCAACTGCAGAGTATGTCATTCAAATTAATGGAAAGGTGCGTGGGCGCATTGAGCTTGCAAAAGATCTCAATAAAGAGCAGCTCATGGAGCAGGCGCAAGCTGAGCCTAACGTCTCAAAATACTTAGACGACGCTGTGATCATTAAAACCATTTATGTCCCAAATAAACTGCTCAACTATGTGGTGAAAAAATGAGGTTCCTTTACAACTTTGTCATTTTAGCCTGGGGTCTTGTGAATTTGCCTAGGCTCCTTCTTTCAAAGCAAAAGGGGCTTTTAAAAGCGAAGTTAGGAATTAACCTTCCCACTTTTCGTCTCTCTAATAAACCTGTTGTTTGGTTCCATGCCGTCTCTCTTGGAGAGACCAAGGCGGCCTCTCCACTTGTGGCTAAAATTCGCAAAGAGATGCCCGGTGCAATGGTCGTTTTTTCGACTGCAACAAAGACAGGCTACTGCGAGGCAGAAAAAATTGGTGGAGTTGATCGCGTCTTTTACCTTCCTCTTGATCTCTCTTGGGTGGTGCGTCGACTCGTGCGTCGGTTAAAACCAAAGCTCTTCATTTTAGTAGAGAGCGATTTTTGGCTCAATTTACTCACAGAGGTCAAGCTCGCTGGAGGTCGCGTTGTTCTGGTCAATGGCAAGCTCTCTGAGCGCAGCTACACAAGGCATTTGAAGTTTCCACGTTTTGCACGACGCTTATTCGGTCTGATGGACTTGCTCTGTGTGCAAAATGATGAGTACCTCGAAAGGTTGCAATCGCTAGGTGTGGACAATGTCGCTGTAACCGGCAACCTCAAGTTCGACATCAAACGGCGTCAGCTCGATTCCAAAGGGAAGGCTGAATTTCTCGAGAGACTTGGCATTCGCGGCGGCAAGCCTGTGCTAACAGTTGGCTGCTCCCACCCAAAAGAAGAGGAGCTTGTTTTAGATCAACTCGTAGATGTTTGGGAAAAGTATCCAGATCTAACGGTTTTAATTGCTCCAAGACGCCCCGAGCGCTTTAATGCCGTTGCTGAGCTCATCACGCGCAAAGGACATGTTCTTAGACGCTACAGCAAACTTGAGCCGATGCAGGTGGGTGACCGTGTAATGCTAATCGATGCAATAGGAGTTTTAGACCCCTGCTACCAAGTTTCCGATTTTGTCATTATGGGTGGCAGCTTGGTCCCCGGAGTAGGTGGCCATAATATTTTTGAGCCTCTCGAGGGGGGAGTGTGTCTCTTTTTCGGCCCCTACATGGAGACGCAAGAGGAGCTTGTGAAGCTCGTTTTGCAGGCGGGTGCCGGCGAGCAGATTCGCCCAAAAGAGATTGCCTCTCACCTAATTTCTTGTTTGAAAGACCCCAAGCTACAGGATAAATTGCTTAAAGCAAGTCGCACTTTAGTCGATTCAACACGAGGGTCGACAGAGCGGTGTTACAAAAAGATTGAAAAAGCCATTGCGCTCTAATCATGAGCATGTTATTCTTTTTCTGAAATTGCCGCGGGATGGAGCAGTGGTTAGCTCGTCGGGCTCATAACCCGAAGGTCGGAGGTTCGAATCCTTCTCCCGCTATTTCTCTTGCCGGCATAGCTCAGTTGGTTAGAGCATCGGAATCATAATCCGAGTGTCGTTGGTTCGAGTCCGACTGCCGGTAACCTATCCTTGATTAATTCCTTATTTTACTATCTAATGCAAATTATGGATCGTGATAAGAAATTAATCGTTCTTTTTGGTTTTATTTTTGTTGCACTCGGCTTCATGTCGATTAAACTATCTGTTCCCGCACTAGCGATTCTTGAACCCTATCTTGAGACAACCTCATTTAAGTTGGAGCTTACTGGCTCTCTCTATCTTCTTGTTTTCTCATTTTCGCAACTCTTTTGGGGTGGTGTCGTCGGTCCGCTAAGACGCAAGAGGGTTATTGGGCGTACAATGATTTTTTCCTTAGTTGGAACCATTATTGCAATGTGTGCGACAGATATTCAAACTTTTATGACAGGGCGGCTTATTGAAGCTTTTGGAATGGGCGCGGCCTCATCTATCTGCCGTGTGATGCTTTCAGATCGCTTAACTAAACATGAGATAGCTGATGTCTCGATCTTTTTTGGGCTCATTTTTAACTTTGGTCCCTTTATCGCACCACTCATTGGTCAATATCTCATCATTTACTTTGGATGGCGGGCGATTTTTGCCTTCTTTTTGATCTTAGTGATACTCTTTAACTATTTCATGATGAAAAAAATGCCAGAGACAAAGCGTGGGAATGAGACAAGACTTCACCTTTTTGAGTACTTGAGTCAATTTGGTCACGTGATTTCCCACAAGAGATTTTGGGTTTTTATCGGCTCTTTTTCTCTCTATGTCTCCCTGATTTTGGGCTACTACATGGCTGTGCCCTTCTGGTATGTCGATCACTTTAAAATGAATCCACGCTACTATCTCTTTCTTGTCCTATTCACAACAACAGCAAATGCGATTGCGTATTTCTTCTCACGAGGCGTTGTCAAAAGGCGCTCTCCAGAGTGGGCTATTGTTTGCGGCTATTTCTTTTGCGTACTTGGAACGCTCGTTACAATAGGGCTAGCCTTCTTTTTTAGAGCAGAGCCATGGAATCTTGTACTGTCGATATCTCTGATTGCGTTTGGGACTGGCTTTATGCAGCCCGCAGTCAATGTTGCGATTTTAGATGAATTTAGAGGACATTCTGGAATTGCAGGATCGTTTATCCCCATTTTTGGTTATGCGCCAGCTTCACTTGTCTTTTTAATTTTGACCAACATCTCGCTTCGAACACTTTGGCCATTTGCTATTGTTTTGACTTGCATTGCTCTGTTAGCGCTGATTAATGTGCGCTCTGTTTTGCGCCACTTAAGAAAATCTTAAATGGATTTTAGAGATCAAATATTACTACGTTTGTCATTGATAAACCCTCTTTGCTAAAAAATTTATCTACGCTGGATTTAAGTTTTGGTGACTTGTTTCTTGCAGATTGAGGAAGGATAGTATAGTAGGTCGAGGCAAATCCATCTTCATCATTTTCAAGCAAGTATTCATAGAATCCTTTAGAGTAGGCATAATTTCTCATTCTTAAACCTGAGATTGTGATTCCTTTTTCTAAATAACTTGTATCTTCTCTCATTGCCTCTGACATTTCATTGAATGGGAGTTTATTGCCTTGTCTATACCCTTGAACAAGCACCTTGAGAACTGGATAGAACTTGTCCACATCTATTGGCCCGTTATAAATTCCTTGAGCTAGAAAATCTACATATCTTTGTCTGATTGCTTTTGGCTTTCTACCAGGCAAAGGAATGGATGACCATGGAACCTTTTTTTTAGCTGCTTTTACGAATTGCATAATTATACGATCTTCTTCAGGTGTCCACTCGACTAGCTTTCTCCTTTTTGTTTCTTTTTCAGAAGATGCAGAGCTCGCCATGGTTATTGCGTTTCTTACGATTTTCGCAAGAGTTTTACTTTGACACGCGACAGGAAAAACACCCGGAAAGCGTTCGATCATAATTCTCGAAATAGATTTGTCACTGTGGCGCTTACCCAAAAACATTTCTTGAGCAAAGGCGATCTGCTCATAACTCAAATTAATCATTAATACTCCTAAAAAAAAGAAGTAGTATGCGCGCATTTTAAAATTATGTCAAGATTGTGAAAATTTCAAACATTTATGAATTCTTTTGGACTACGAGTTGTCGTCATTGTCGCTTCTTAAGGAAAACTTCGGGTGCGAATCGCGACCACCAATAATCACCTCACCAAGATCGTCGTGCTCGAGCTGTTTGCGCTTAGCTCTAGCGATTTTTTCATCTTCATTAGATTCTATTTCGGGTTTGACATTGAGCTTTAAAGTGTATCTATCCATGATGAATCTCCGAGTTCTGGAAACAATCCTTCTAAAGGATCTGAGGTTCCACCGTCAAGATACTTTTTCAAGTCTGTAAGCACTTTTGGTGGAGCAGAAGGTCTTATTGAGGGTGGTGAAGGCAGCTTTGGGCGGGGTGTGGGCAGGGCAGCCCGCGCTCTAGTATAAGGATAAGCCCTAGAAGTTGTAGCAGCTGTGGTCAATCGAGGAGGGGCAGGTATAGCAACGCTTGCTTGAGTTCTTGTTGTTGCAGGCAGTATAGGTGCTATGGTAGCTTCACTCGGTGATGCTCCAGGTGGCGATTTTCTTTTGGGCGGTTCTATGTGGCGTTGCTTTAATTTTTCAAGAGCGCATTGGGGTAAAGCATCATAATAGATTGAAGCATAGTTATCCTCATCGTTTTTGAGTAAATATCTAAAGAAGTTTGGTGAGTAGAGATAATTTTTGAGAGTCAAGCTAGGGAGCCCGCCTGCTAGTGAATCGGTAGACATTTTTGTGAATTGATGACTCGTTTTTGTCATATATTTTTGAGCCAGTTTTTTTAGTTGTGGGTAAAGTTTTTTAGTGTCTATTTCACCTTTGTAGATTCCTGGGGCTAAATGTTCAGTATAGCGTTGACGAATTTGTTTGCCCGTTTTATTAGGTATCCCAATTTCTGACCATCTAACACGGGCTACAGCTGAATTCACGTGTGCAATTATTCGATTATCCTCGCCTTCTGTCCATTCGATGCGCTTACGTGTTCTTTTTGCCTTAGGCACTTTTCTTTGACTTTCTCGAGATAGAACCTCTCTTACAGCTGCTGCAATTTTTTTGCTAGTGATCGCTCTGTCAAAAGCATCTGGAAAATGACAACGCATTGTTGAACCAATAAATCTATCAGTATATGAGCGTTTTTCTTCAAACACCTCCTGTGCATATTCAACTTGTTCAACAGTGAGTCTAATCATACCCGCTCCCTTGAAAAAGGAGATAGTATGGGAATGTTTTAAGAATTTGTCAAGGAGCGGTAGATGCCCTTGCAAAGCTGCGGGAAGAGTTTACTTAAAAGAAAGGGTTCATTCGCAGCGTAAAGAGAGTCTGCGCTGCAACGGTAGATCAGTGGTTTCCAGCCAAAATTCATCGCGTGACCAATGCGCATCACATATTTATAGTGTTTGCGCGCTTCATCATAAACTTTCGCATCGCCCCTCCCATAGGGAAGAACAAGGGTCTCAATCGGGCCAAGCTCTTGCTCGATTCGCTCTTTTGAGTTTTTGAGTTCATTTATAAGATCAGTTGATTGGGTGAGGTTGGGGTGAGTCACGGTGTGGGAGGCAAAAGCGACGTCCATCTCTTTAAGCTCTTGCCAGGAGCAAAAAATCTCAGTTGGTGGTGGGCTTTTGTAGGACCAAAATTCGGTGAGCGTTTTAAGCCGCTCCTCTTTTGTCCATTGAGCTTTTTCTGCGATAAAACCTGTTGGAACTGAGAGAAGCGCTTTGAGTCCATATTTTTGTAGCAGGGGGTAGATGATGTAGTAAAAATCACAGTAGGCGTCATCAAAGGTTAAGCAGAGTTCAAGTCCTGATCCGAGCTTATCCCCAGGAAGTTTGGTTTGGTAGTTGTCAGCAATATAGGCAAAGTGCTTGTCGAGCATTTCGGGGGTGTTAGAAGAGCGTTGAGTGCCTGTTGCTCGGTGGTAGACAAGGGTTAAGAGCATGCTTGATTCCGAAAGTAGAGCTTGAGGTATTTGTAATAAGCGGTCTGTCCATTATATACAGAGATGATCCACCCCTCCTTACCGGAGAGAAAACCTCGCTTGAGAATGTAGGTTTTGAAAAAACTCCACATCCCATGAAGGAGCGCCTTGGAAAATGAGGAGCGCTTTTTTCCCACATGCTGATCGGCAAAGATCTCAGAATAGAGATGCATTTTTTGGCTAAAATCGGAGATCGAGCGGTAGCTGTAGTGCTCGATGGGAGTATTCAACTTTTCGTGGATAAGGCCGGCTGATCGCAATCCCTCATGCAGACAATTTTCTGTAAAACTCGTCTCTTTTTTGTTGTAGAGTCTGATGTGACGATCGGGATACCAGCCGCAGTAGCGAATCCATTTACCATTGAAAAAGTTGTGAAAGGGAAAGGAGTAGACGACCCCCTTTGTCAATTCTCTAGGTAGCGGCGCTGTGAGGACCTCATCTGAATCGATTGCTAAAATCCAAGGATGACTTGCCTTTTGCGCGCCTAGGTTGCGTAGGGCTCCAAATGAGGTAAAGGGAGTTTTAACGATGACAATATTTGAAAATTTTTCTGCGATTTTCAAGGTCTGATCTGTTGAGCCATTATCAACTAAAATGATCTCAATTGGCCCCAGGGATTCAAGAGTTCTCTTTATTGTCGTTTCATTGTTCTTAGTCAGTATTACAGCGGATATCATAAGTGGTGATTATAACTTTTTCTTGTCAAAATTGACAAGGAATTAGGTTAAATTTATTTCTATATTTTAGTTATTAATCGCTTCCCCTATAATCCTATTTAAATTTATACCAAATAGGAAAATTATGCGTTGTTGCGGTAATTGGCAAAGAGATCCAAATAGCGATCGTTGGACAAACACTAAAAGTGGTGAAAAATGGAACGGTCAAACAAAAGGCGATATTCGTTGTAAATTTGGCCTGAACTTTTTCGGAGCACAAATTTTAACAGGGGTTGCCTGCCAGCTTCCCTTTCAATTTGCCGATATGTTCTCTGGTGGATTTGTCAGACGTGGAAAGCACGCAGCGGAGCTTGAATGGCGCGCAGACATGTTTAATAAGGGAAGACCTATTCAACCAGGACAGGCAGTTCCCTTTAAGTACATTTTAAAGCACACGCTTAAAGAGCTTGCGATTACCATTTCAAAAATTGCTCTCTTTCCCCTCTACTTAGTTGCAAGGCTCTTTTTAGCCTTTTACGGCATGTGCGATCCACTCAACGGGCGCATGATTTATTCAAAACTAGAGCATCTAATGGCGGTGAGACAAAATGGTTTAGAAGAGCGAAAGCTACCTTGTCTCTTTTTCCAATATTCTGCCCCTTGTATGCAAAGTCATGACAACAACCTCAAAGTGAATAATTTTAGAGACGATGCCGATTATAATCGCAATGCCACCCGATCGCTGATTCGCAAATGTATCCGTTTTATCGAAGGGCGTCAAAAGGGATACTTTAAAGAGCACGGCGCTAAGTGGATTGCGATCTTGAAAGAGCAAGAGAGAGCAGCGCCGCTTCCTGAAAATAGGGATAGTTCCATGAGTGAGCAGGCATCACGTGTGACAGATATTTTTGATATGTTGTCGAAGCTTCAATCAATTTTATCTTTTAATCCTAGCGCTGAGATCAAGACTAAGAGGATAGTTTTAGAATCTCACATGCAAGGTGTTAACATTTAAAACTATTTGTATATACCTTTTTATTATAAAGTTTGCTATCATATAGTAATTAATTAATAAAAAGGTATTAAAATGAGCTCTTCGGCTATTGTAGACCCTCATAACATCATAATTCCCTCAACAGAAAGGACATACAAGTCTGGTGATAGCGCTGGAACGGTCCGCTTTAAATTCGCCCTCCTAGCTATTGTCCAATCAGCTCTAGCTCCAATTCAACTCATATTTGGCCATTTAGCCGACTTAGCCTCAGGAGGTTGGTACAGGCGAGGAACCACCCAGGCTGATTTGCTAGTCAAAAGTCCTCATCTTCAGAGAACAATTGAGCTAGCTAAAACAGTGGTAAAAATTATTTTATTCCCTCTCTTTATCGCTGCTCGTGAGGTGCTCTCTCTTGTTGGTCTGTTTGCCACTCCTATGACTGCGCGAAATATCTACGGCCAAATGGAACATATGATGGCTGTGAATCAAAATGGAATCGAGCATGAAGAGCGCTATGCTTGCGATTTCACGGATTATTCTGCTCCTTGCATGCAAACAGAGCAGAATTGGAAACAACGGGTTTCAGGACGGATGCACAGTCCTCCTGACTCGGACAAAAATCGACAGCGCAGGCTAAAGACATTCATCAGACGTGGGGTGCAAAAAGGCGATCTCACCTTAACTCAAGGGACCGCACTGTTAAATGCCGTCAAAGAGCAGCAATCTAAAGAGGTATTAGATGCTGCATTAGCAACATTTCACGCTGGCGCGGATTTTGATAAGCTCAATAATGCTTTAGGCTATATTTAGTGCTCTAAACCTGCAGTTTTTGTATACTCACCCTCATGGAAATTGACATTCGCGACCTGGGCTCTCATGGAGAGGGCGTAGGCGATCATGGTGGGAAAGTTATCTTTGTCGAGGGGGCGCTTCCTGGTGAAAGCGTTGAGATTGATCTTACAGTTGAGAAAAAAAGCTACTCTAAAGGTGATCTTACAAAAGTCCTCAAGCCAAGTGAAGAGCGCATTGAGCCCCCTTGTCCCTACTTTGAGCGCTGTGGCGGCTGCTCCATTCAACACTTAAGCTACGAGGGTTCCTTGGAGCTCAAGCGCAATCACGTTGAGCAAACGCTTAGACGTGTTGGTAAACTCGAAATCACTGTCGAGAAGACTGAGCCCTCTGACAAAAAATTTGGCTATCGCAATAAGATTGTCCTTCCTGTTCAAG
Source organism: Simkaniaceae bacterium (assembly GCA_022763045.1). Classification (GTDB taxonomy): domain Bacteria; phylum Chlamydiota; class Chlamydiia; order Chlamydiales; family JACRBE01; genus JALEGI01. The sequence continues at coordinate 177,717 of JALEGI010000009.1, forward strand.
GGGCAGTGGGATTATATGCAAAAGGCTCGCACGAGATTATTCCAATTGACCACTGCATGATTCACAATGAAGTCGGCGAGAGGGTCTTTAAATTAGCCCTTGGGCTAGAGCTAAGCTCACTACGCCACCTACTTATTCGCACGTCGATCAATTCAGGGAAAGTACTTGTCGGTTTGATTACTCGCGGAAAACTTGACAAAGCGCTTGCTAAGGCCTTTGCAGAGTGTGAGGAGGTAGAGGGGGTGCTGCATGCGGTGAACAAGCGTGATGATAATGTCATTTTAAGTTCGGGTTTTACATTGATCCATGGCAGTGACTACATCGTTGAAAAGCTGTGCGGGCTCTTCTTTCGGATGCGCGCTGGTAGCTTCTTCCAAGTCAATCCTTGGCAAGCACAAAAGCTCTATGAGACCGCTCTTGATTGGGCGGAGCTCAAAAAGGGAGATCGAGTGATCGATGCCTACTGTGGTGTTGGAACAATGGCGCTGATTTTCGCCAGTCGTGGAGCTGAGGTGCGTGGAATTGAAATTGTGCCCGAAGCCATACGGGCGGCTAAGGAAAATGGCGAGGATAATGGTATTGAGGCGAGCTTTATTTGCGGCAGAGCTGAAAAGCTTTTACCAAAAGAGAAGCGAGCCGATGTCGTGATATTAAACCCACCTAGGAAGGGGTGTGAGTTAGCTGTTTTGGATGCAATTGCCAAGAAAAGACCGAGGCGGGTTCTCTACGTCTCTTGTCACCCCGCAACTCTCGCGCGCGATTTGGCCCATTTGGTTGATAGGGGCTACTCAATTGCTAGAGTAAAACCCTTTGATATGTTCCCGCAAACAATGCATGTAGAGACGCTAGTTCGGCTTGATCTCATGGATAACGCTTTGCTGGCGACAGAAGGTCTCGCGAATTCCAAAGATTGAAATGAGTAGAGCAATCGTAAAGAAGATTGGCAAAACAAGTAGTCCCTTTTCAAAGGCGCTTGTTGTGAGTTTGCCATCGACTGCAAATGCTTGCATGATTGTCGTCACAATGGGTGGCATGAGTGCGGCAAATCCCATCAAGACGGTATTGTTTAGTCCAAGCGCTGTAGCTTTGAGATTTTGCGGCGCCTCTTCAGACATCAAGACAAATGAGAGACTTTGCCCTGAACCACCAAGGCCAACAAAGAAAAACAGGAGCGCAAGAAAGAGGGGATTGGTGCTTGGTGTGTAGAGAAAGAGTGTTGAGCTAATGATCCCAACTAGGGCGCAAAAGATAATGGAGGGTTTTCGCCTTTTCATGCTCTCCGAGAGCTTTCCAAAGAGTGGAGATCCGCAGGCAAGGCCAATCCAAATCATCGAAATGATGGATGCTGCCTCAGCTTTTGATAGGCCACGCGCCTCAAGGTAGGAGACGCCCCAGAAGGCCCCAAGAATCGGCAGAGCGACGTAAATTAGTGCAGAGAAAAATAAGATCGCCCAGACGTGGGGATTGGCAAGCAACTTAGAAAGGCGTGTGCGCAGTGGGATGTGGCGATCAATGAAGACGACTTTATCGGTGTTTTCCGGCTTACCTTGCAAAAAGATTCCAATCAAGACAGTAAGAGCGATACCAAAGATGGCGACGTAGATGAAAATTTTGCGCCAGTCGCCGTCAACAAGGCTTAGCAGAAGAGCGATGGGCGTCCCTGCGCAGAGGGGGCCAACGGCACCTAGAAATTGTCCAATGCCAGCGAGTAGAGCAAAGTGCCTGCGAGGGAACCAATTTAGGGTGACAATGAGTAGAGAAATGAATCCAAAAGAGGATCCAAGTCCAATAAGTAGTCTACCGATAAACGCTGGGGCAAAGCTATTTGCTAAGCTAAACCAAAGCGCTCCTCCCGCACAAAGACCGGCTGCAGCTGTGATCAAAAAGCGGGCATTGATCTTGTCTAACAGTAGCCCTACGGGGATTTGCATGAGCGAGTAGGTGATGTAGTAACCAGAGCCGATTAAGGCAAACTGCTCAGCTGTGATGCTCATGCTCTGCATGATCCCTTTGGCGACAGTTCCGGGTAACACTCGGAGAAAAAACTCATAGAAGTAAAAGAGAATAGCAAGAAGCCAGACAAACCAGCTCATTAGGGATGTTTTGCGCTCTTCTGTCACGTGAGAGCCTCGCCATCTTCTTTCCAGATGTCCATCTCAGGGGCATCCGACTTGTGGATTTCTGCGATTTGCAGTAGGGGCTCTCCCTCATTAAGAATGGGATAGTTATTGATTCCAACAATAATCCCACTTGTGGGGGCAAAAACCTCTTCCGTTTGCTGGGTGCCAAAGGGGTCTGAGATCGTCGCAAGCCGGTGGCCTTTTTTCACATAAGCGCCCAGCTTGTGAAATGTCTCGCACATTCCCGATGAGGGAGCGCGCTTCCAAATAGCCTCTTCAACAATGGAAGATGAGGGGTTTTTACTCTGTTTTGATGGAGGGGGGAGCATGTTGAGGTGGCGCATCGAACGAATAATGCCCTGAATCCCAAACTTGATCCCTTTTGGATCGAGACGTTGAGCCTCACCCGTTTCGTAGATGATTGTTGGAATCGATTTCAGGAGCCACAATAGGCCTGAATCTTTCTTAGTATTGACAATCACTGGCGCGTGAAATGCTTTGGCAAGCTCAGAGGCTTCATTGCGCTCCATGTTCGTCTTAACATGGGGAAACTTTGAGATGTGCGGCTCGCCTGTGTGCAAATCGATGCAATGCGTTGCCAGGCTAAAGATCTCCTTATTGAGCTGGTGGGCGAGTCGGGAGGCAAAAGAGCCCTTTTCAGAACCGGGAAAGCTCCCTTCTAAATCACGTCTATCGGGTAGATTTCTTGTATTAGACATCAAGCCATAGACATTCATGTTTGGTATTAAAATGAGGGTGCCCTTGATCGACTTGAGAAGGCGGAGGTTCAGTAGCTTATGCAAAATAGCAACGCCGTTGACTTCATCGCCATGCATTGCTCCGCAGACAAGTAGTGTCGGGCCCTGAAATTTACCATGGATGATATGTATCGGTATAAACATCGGAGCGCATGTGTAGAGCTCAGGTGTTGGCAGGGCTGCAGTGATTCTTTCACCAGGTTGAACTGTAATGTTTGAAATGGATAGGGGGGAATTTTTCATAAAATGGGATTGTAGCTGAGAGCGCCTTTCTGAGCAAATCAACTTTTTCTTGAAAGAATGTAAAGCTTACATTAACATTTGCCAAATTTTTTTTATAAGGAGAGATATGGAAGGTGTACAACAGGCGATCACGCGGGTTGCAAATAAAGCATCTGAGCATCCAAAGACTTCATCTGTTGCTGCTCTGCTAGCAGTGGGAGTGCTAGCTGACATGTGGACAGGTCATGCCCTCAAAAAGTTTGATCGAAGAAAGTTAACGTCTCTTGATAAAGTGTGCATTGGATTTTCGATGTGGCTTCGCGGGGGAGAGGTGACTGGAAAGCATCCTTATCTCCCCTTGCCCACGCCAAGGCAGAGCGCAGAGCAATTTTCTTTTTTTGCAAAAGTTCTCGGTGTGGAGGTTGGAGTATGTGATCAGTACTTGAGTGGCCCCGCTTATAGACAACAGGCAATGTTGATTGCAAATACATGGAGCAGTCGAGGGCTGCTCGGTGGTATTTCCTTTGTTTTTGCGAACCTCTGGAAATCTGAGCGGCCACTTACGCAGCTTAAACAGCTGGCTATTGTTGTTTGGAATCCGCCAAGAGTAGTGAATGCTGAGCCACCCTCTGATGTGACCGGTTGCCCAGTTACAGGTCTTTTTCGAGCAATTGTTTATGAATTCTGTGATAGGCAACTCGATCATGTTTGGTATGGAGGCCCTACAGTTGCCCCAACACTGTTTGCCCTTCCTGGCAAACCCATACCTGATGGGGCTAGGGAGATGGAGGCAGCGCTGAGTATTCTCGGGTTGCAGCTCTTTGTTGAGCAAATTCGAACTAATACCGGGAGAGTTGGGGAAGCTGCTAAAACGCTCTTTGATATGTCGCAATATCAGAAAATTGTTGGCACTTGGGTAGTTCCAAAACGCAGTGCTTATGATGCAATGACTAGTCGATCTGACCACGTATTGATAGTAAGAAAAGGGCATTACTATGCTCTAGAACCAAGGGGCAAGTCACTGCAACAGCTCTATTTTGAGCTCAGGGCAATTGTTAAAGATGCTGAGGAACGATGTGAGTCCTCTGGAGTGAATGTTTTAAGTTTTGACACAAGGTCTGGTTGGTTTGCAAATCGAGAGAAGATCAAGGAGAGCAATCCTGAATCTTTGAAAATTGTTGAAACTTCAATGGCTGTTATTACTCTAGAGGATCATAGACCTATTGGCCCTGAAGAGAGCGCTAAAACAGTCTTTAGCTCGACTCGCCTGGAAAGTTCATTTGTTGGTCCAATGCTACTGCTAAGCGTTTTCCTCAATGGAACGAGCGCTGCTTTTAATGGGCATTTTACAGTAGAGGCTTTAGCAACTTCAAGGGCAACTGAGGCAATACAGACAATCAAAGAAATGCTTGCACGCAAATTTGGCATGGTTTTTTCTCCTCCTCATGAAAGGGAAGATAAATGGACGCACAAATTACGACCTGTTGAATTTGTCCTCGATGAAGAAATGGAAAGAGAGGTTGCTCGTGTACGTTTAGAGGCCACTTCTCATATGGATAAGGTCGAGGTTGCTACACTTGAATTTCATGGTTTTGGAAAGGGGTTAATCAAAGCGCTCAACCAAAGTCCCGACTCATTTGTTGTTCTTGCAATATTGAGGGCAGTATATCAGGTAAAGGGGAAAATTCCCAATGCTTACCAAAGTCTGCTTACTAGAGCTTTATTTAGAGACGCGCGGACGGAAACAGGAAGACCTGCAACACCTGAAGCTCTTGCCTACTTAAAAAATCCAAATAAAGAGAGCTTTGATCGCGCTGTGAAAGCTCATGTGAAGCAAAAGCTAGAGTTTATGCAAGGGAAGGGGTTTGATCGCCACATGATGGCCTTGGTTGCAATGGCTGTCGTTGATGAGAAGGTCAATGGAACTCCAATTCCGGAATTTTTGAAAAGCTATCGAGAGCTTGAGTTTGATGTTGCGATTAGCTCAACGGACTGTCCATCTGTGATGGTTGGAGGGTTTAGACCCTTTAAATGGGGAGGGTTTTCTTTTGGTTTCCGTGAGGGGTATCTTGTTGTTCACGTGACTGCGTTTGGGAAGGGTAAAGCAGTTGAGCTCAAAGGGGCGCTTTCGCAAGCTTTAGAGGCTCAGGTAGAGCTTTTAACCTCCAGTTCGGAAGCCGGGGTATAGAGTCATCCCACCGTCGACAAAGAGGGTGATCCCGTTGATGTATTCGGCAAGGTCAGAGGCAAGCCATGCAGCTGCTTTACCTATATCATCGGGCTCACCGATGCGTTTGTAGGGGATGAGCTTCATCAGGTCATTGTAGGCCTCAGGAGTGTCCCATGCAGCTTTGTTGATGGGAGTTCGAATGGCTCCTGGGCCAATGCTGTTGACGCGCACTTTTTTCTCCGCCATCTCTTGAGCAATCGATTGCATCATGAGGTGAATCCCTCCTTTCGACGCGGCGTAATTTGCGTGACCCGCCCAAGGCACAACTTCGTGCACTGATGACATGCAGATAATCTTTCCGGCCGAGCAGGAGACCTCAGGAACAACCCCTCGGCGCATAAATTCTTTCACAGCTTCGCGCGCGCAGAGGAACTGGCCGGTAAGATTGACGCTGATAACGCGGTTCCACTTCTCAAGGCTCATTTCAGTAAAGGGGGCGTCAGCTTGAAGACCTGCATTGTTGATGAGAATGTCGACAGTGCCGAACTTTTTGCAGACATCGGCAAACATAGCAACGACTTGCTCCTCTTGAGAGACGTCTGCTTGCGAGATGATGGCCTCAACTCCGCTTTTGCGGCACTCAGCAGCAACCGCCTCTGCCTTTTCTGCGCCCTTGCGATAGACAATGGCGACATCCGCTCCGTGCTGGGCAAGACTTATTGCGCAACCACTGCCGATCCCTGAATCGCCTCCAGTGATGATTGCTTTTTGCCCCTTCAAAATTTTTGGAATTTCCGTTGCCATTGCCTGCCTCTAAAATGTATGCTGTTATATGAGTACTTAACATACGAGTGAATATGAGAAAAGCCTATACTTTTGATGATATTGCCCTGGTCCCGCAGTTTAATAACGTCCCATCGCGCACCGAACCCGACCTTTTCTCATGGCTCTCAAGGCAAACAAAACTTCATATTCCCATTTTGTGTGCCAACATGGACACCACAATCAGCGAGCCTCTAGCAGATGTTCTGATTAACTATGGTACAGTGCCCATCTTTCACCGCTTTGTTAGCATTGATAAGCAAAAAGAGTGGGTCCACAAGTATGGTGAGCGCTGTTTTGTTTCGTGTGGCATTCAAAATATTGAAGAGACCCGCATGCTCTTGTCAGAGGGGGCAGGTGGCGTGTGCATCGATGTGGCACATGGGCATAGCGATCGGATGATTCGGTTTATCGCTGAGCTTAAAAGGACGCACCCAAGCAAAGAGGTGATTGCTGGCAACGTATGTACTCCGATGGCCTACCACGACCTTGTGAATGCAGGCGCTGATGCTGTGAAAGTGGGTGTTGGCCCAGGAGCTGCTTGCACAACTCGCCTTGTTACTGGCTTTGGTGTGCCTCAGTTCAGCGCGATCTACGACTGCGCACAAATTGCTGAGAAGCTCAGAGTGCCCTTGATTGCAGATGGTGGGATTCGCAATAGTCGCGATGTGGTACTTGCACTAGCTGCGGGCGCTTCGACTGTGATGATTGGCAAACTGTTTGCGTTGACTGAAGAGAGTAGCGCGCCAAAACGCGAGGGCGATCATGGAATGGAGGCTAAATTTCGCGGACAGGCAAGTCAAGATTTTCAAGAGGATTACTTTGGCGGACTAAAGCACAAAACTGTAGCAGAGGGTGTCGATTTTTGGAGCCCGGTTTCTGGTAGTGCAAGTCAGTTAATTGACGCTCTTCTTGGCGGGCTGCGAAGTGGCCTTACCTATGGTGGCGCGCGAAGCATCAAAGAATTGCAGCGTAAGGCGGAATTTGTTGAGGTGAGTCCGGCCTACATGTTTGAAAGCAACCCAAGGAAATTTGGTGGTTAAAAAGATATTCGATTCAGTACATGGCTTCATCCATTTTGATCCACTGGAACAGAGGGTGATCGCCTCACCTCCAGTCCAGAGGCTCTACTCGATCCACCAATTGGGGCCAGCCTTTTTAGTCTATCCTGGGGCGACAAATAAACGCTTCGAGCACTCCATTGGTGTGATGAAGGTAGCCACTGATATGTACGATAGCATCACGAAAAAAGAGTCAATTCTCCCTCAGCCTGGGAGTGAAGAGCATGCTTACTGGAGACGGATTGTCCGTATGGCGGCAATTTGTCACGATATTGGTCACCTTCCCTTCTCTCACACAGCTGAACTGGCAATCTTGCCTGAAGGGGGGCATGAAGAGTGGACCAAACGTTTGATTGGCAGTCACATGATTAAGCCGCTTCTCGATGAAATTGGCCCCGAGGCGTGTGAATCTGTCACTTCGCTGGCAACAGGGGAGGGGCGAAGTGAAATCGAGAAGATTTTAACGGAGTTGATTACGGGCGACTCTTTCGGCGCCGATCGCATCGACTATCTATTGCGTGATGCGCGTGCAACTGGCCTTGCCTACGGGCTTTTCGACCACACACAGGTTATTGAATCGCTTGTTGTCAATCCAGAGACGCACGCCATTGAGGTCGATCAAAATGGCATCGAATCTGTTGAGGCGCTTTTGCTCGCACGCTATTTTATGCATAAAAGGCTCTATGAGTACTCAAGTGTGAAGGCCTTTTCGTTTCACCTGAGTCGTTTCATGCAACGCTTTTATGAGGGTAAGGATTATTTAGAGAGTCCTGAAAAATACATTTCTGTGAGCGATCATGAGGTTTTAGCTGAGCTTCGCAAGTCAGACTGCGATGATGCAAGAAGGCTCAAAAAGCAGAAAGAGCGCTTTGTCGCAATCAAGCTGGAGCGAGAGGTTGACCAAAGTCAATTTTTGAATTTGGGGATCCCAAAAGAGGCACTAGGATGGGACATTACCACTCGAACTAAAGGCTCATTTAGGCTATTATTTCCTCAACTTAAGCAAGAGGAGAGTGATCTTTCAGTTCGGTTTGTCTCGTCAAATTGGCTCTATGTAGATCCAGAATATCATGATCAGCTTGTTAAAAAATAAATTGAAGTCTTGGGAGGTGTGGTTTGTCATCTGCGCGATGGCCTGCTCTTTTTTCATCTCCTTTGAAGCCTCGATTCTCAAGCCGGTTGGAAACTCTCTTTTTCTTTCGACCTATGGGGTCAAACTCTTTCCTATCGTTTGGCTCGCCGTTGTCCCAGCAAATTTTTTAATTGTTCACCTCTACAACCGCTACATCTCCCATATCGGTCCCATGCGCTTTTTGCTCGCAAGTATAGGTGTTTCAGCTGTAGTGAATATTTCGAGCGCCTTTTTGCTTGATCGCATTTCATGGATGCCCTTTTTCTTTTATATCTGGAAAGATATCTATATCATGCTCATGTTTCAGCAGTTGTGGTCGATTATTCACTCAACGGTTAACCTAAAAGGCGCTCAGGCCCTCTATGGAATTTTCTACGCAATGGGGGGCTTGGGTAGTGTTGTAGGTTGCTCCATCCCTGGTTTTTTAGCTGTGAAGTTTGGCTCGGCACACCTGCTTTTCGCTCCACTTTTAGGCTACACCTTTTTAGCTCTGTTTTTCCGCTTTTGTCTTAAAACGCGTGATGCACATCCCGAGCGGGAGAAGATTCCTGAAAAAGCGGGAAAATCCAATTTTGGCGAGGGGGTCCGCTTAATTCGGGGCAATAGCTTCCTTCTCTTTATCCTTGGACTTGTTGTGTTGATGCAGGTTGTTGCAACTCTACTTGATTTTCAGATCAACACTCTTCTAGAGCAGACGATTCCAACAAAAGATGGGCGCACGGAGTTTCTAGGTCGCCTCTTTGCGGTAATCAATAGCGTGAACGTCTTTCTCCAGCTTATTGGCTCCTTTCTATTGATTCGCGTTGTTGGCGTCGCGGGTGCCCACCTAGCGATTCCAGCCTACCTTGGTTTAACAGTCGCTGCTGCACTGATTCACCCCTCTTTTGCTTTTATTACCTTTTCTTACGCCTCGACCAAATCGATGGATCACTCTCTCTTTGGGATCGTAAAAGAAATGCTCTATATCCCGCTGAAAATCGAAGAGAAATTTAAGGCAAAAGCTGTGATTGATATCTTTGTCTATCGCACCTCTAAAGCCCTAGCTTCTCTCATTGTTTTGGCCCTTGAGCTCTTCTTTATTCAGTATCTAGATGCTCTTATCTCTTGGGGCGTTCTGCTGCTCTTTACCATCTGGTTCTCAATGGTATATTTTACATTTAAGAGGCACCCGCTTAGTAAGCAGTTGGTTGTGAATTAGGGCTCTGTTGCTAAAAAATTAGAGAGTATTTATAGCTGGTAATATGGAAAAATGTATTACCACAAGTCTATCTCCTCTTGAGATCCTCTATAATCCCCTGATGAATAAGGGCACGGCTTTCACTATCGAAGAGCGTCGTGAACTCGGCTTGCTCGGATTGCTTCCACACCATGTTTCGAGTATGGAAGAGCAGGTGAAACGTCGCTACGCCAATTTTCATTCTAAAAAGAGCAATATTGAGCGCTATAAGATGCTCGTTGATCTACAAGATCGCAATGAAGTGCTCTTCTTTCGCTTGCTTCACGAGTATGTTGAGGAGATGCTTGCATATATCTACACACCGACGGTTGGAGAGGCCTCACTTGCTTTTAGCATGCACTACAATCAGACCCGTGGAATCTACATTCCCTACGCTCTTAAAGACGATCTAGATGAGATTATCGATAATATACCGCAGGAGGATGTTGAGGTGATTGTTGTCACCGATGGTAGTCGCATCCTAGGGCTTGGGGATATGGGCGCTGGTGGGATGGTCATTCCTGTTGGCAAACTTGCCCTCTATTCGCTTTTTGGCGGAATTCATCCAGGAAAGGTGCTTCCGGTGATGATTGATATGGGAACGGATAATGAGGAGCTTTTGGCCGATGAGCTCTATATTGGATGGCGCCATCCCCGTGTGCGAGGCGAGGAGTATTTTGGTTTTATCGATCGCTTTATTCAGGCGATCAAAAAGAAGTATCCTAACGCTCTTTTGCAGTGGGAAGATTTTGAAAAGGCGCATGCTCGTGAGCTACTTATTAAATATCGCGATGAAATTTGCTCATTCAACGATGATATTCAGGGGACGGCCGGGTGCGTATTGGCGGGTCTTTTAGCCGCTGTAAAGACAAAAGGGGAGCAGTTGTCGCAGCAAAGGGTCGCTATTTTAGGCGCTGGCTCTGCAGGGATGGGAATCGCCTCCTTGATTGCAAGAGCTCTTGTTCAAACTGGTATGAGTTTTGAAGAGGCGCGCCGCAACATCTATGTTGTGGATCGACACGGGCTGCTGATTGAAGGGCATAAAGAACCTGACGAGGTTCAGAATAAGTTTCTACATCTGAAGGCTGACCTCAAGGGCTGGGAAGTGGCCAATAGTGGATCGGTCTCGCTTATGGAAGTTGTGCGCAATGCAAAAATCAATGTTCTCATTGGCGCATGCGCTCAGCCGGGAATTTTTGGAGAGGCTCTTCTTGAGCAAATGGGAAAAAATGATCAACGCCCAATTATTTTTCCACTCTCGAATCCAACATCAAAAGCAGAGGCGAGGCCTGAAGATATTTTAAGGGTGACTGATGGGCGAGCAATTATCGCAACTGGTAGCCCTTTTGAGGCCGTTTCACTCGGTGGGAAGACCTATCCAATTAGTCAGGGGAATAACGTCTACATCTTCCCTGCAATTGGCCTTGCTGCGGCTGCTGTTAAAGCAAACAAGATCTTGCCCGAGATGTTTTTAAAGGCAGCAGATGTTCTCAGCTCGCTTGCCTTAGAGCTGAGACAAGATGAATCAATGCTCTTTCCCAGGTTTAAAGACCTGCGTTTTGCCACACGGAAAATGGCGATAGAAATTGCGCAAATGGCAATCGACAAGGGGCTGGCAAAAGATACTTCAGGGTCAGCTGAAGAACTAGTCGATCGCGTCATGTGGTTCCCAGAGTACCAAACCTACTGCCGCAAAGATGCTTCTAAGGATTCATAATTGGGCTCACTTGTGATCTCCTCGACCACTTCGATATAGATGATTCTATCTTTTTCATCTAAAACTAGAACACATCGAGAGGCAAGTCCAGCTAAAGGTCCTTCATCAATTAGCAAGCCATAGCTTTCAGCAAAGGCTTTTGAGCGCATCATGGAGAGGAAGTGTAAATTTTCCAACTTTTCGCCTGTGCAAATGCGCGACTGGGCAAAAGGTAGGTCTGCCGATACAATAATGAATGCAAAATCGGGGTGTTCTTTTGCCAAATCGTTCATTTTTTTCGTCGACATCAAGCAGACTGATGTATCTAGGCTAGGTACAACTGAGACAACTTTTGTTTTCCCCTCAAAATTTTCGAGAGTGACATTTTCAAGCTCTCGATCGACAAGCACAAAGTTTGGCGCGAGATCGCCCTCTTTGAGTCGAGAGCCTCCGAGGGGGACATCTTCCCCTTTAAATTTAACGTAATTCATGCTCACACGTTACTCAAGAGTCGAAAAAATTTCAATCTTTGGCTAGATTCTTTTTTTGAGATGACGCAATATACTATGTGATAAATAGCTACGAGGAACAAAATGTCTCACACGATAGACACCAAAACGCTCATGAAAAACCGCTCTTTTGAAAGAGTCTTCGAAGTTCAACCACTCACTGGGGAGGAGAGTCGCGAGATCGAGCTGCTTCTCGTTGAAAATTTCCAGCCTACCCGGATTACGGAAGAACAAGTGGGGCAAGACTATAGCGAAATATGCCGAATCACTGCTGAAATTCGCGCAATCAATAAACAACAAGTTGTGCTTATTGGTGAGAGAATCTTCAAGGCAAGAGAGCTCTTTAAAAACTATGGAGATGGATCGAACACCTTCACACAATGGATTGAAAAGATTTTTGGCTCAAAGCGTACTGCCTACAACATGCTCAGCTATTTTGAGTTTTACGAACAACTTCCTCTTGATATGCGCTCTCAATTTAAGCAGCTTCCCCTAAAAGCTGCCTACTGCCTTTCAAATCGTCAGGCGTCGATGGAGGCAAAGCTTAATATCATTCGCGCCTACGAGGGGCAGAAACCCGATGATGTGATCATGCTTATTCAAGCGCAGCTTCCAGCTGCAGAGGGCGACGGAAGACGTCGTAGTGGCAATCAAATGATGCTCACAAAGATGCGTGATCTGTGCAAAACACTACAAGTGAGAAAAGAACACCTCTCTGATAAAGAGCGTAGAGAACTTGAAGAGATTTTTTCAAACCTAAAAAAAGTGTTAAATTAAATTTTTATTCGTATTTATAAAAAACGTTTGCGTAAAATGTTAAGCTCGCGTTAATATCCGCCAAATGCCAAATTTTTGGAGCTTTATTCCATGGCGGATGAGGACGATTACAGAGACTTTGCACAGAAGATAGCCCTGGTCTTTTACCATCAGGGAGTCTCAGCTTTGATGTCTGCGAATAAAAAAAAGGAAAGCGTGAAAGGCTTTCACCTTCCCTACAACTCTGTAGCGCAGCGTTTGCCAACGACCTCTTTAGAGCGTCTAACAGGCTCGTTTCAAAAAGTTTCTAACAAAGTGGGGCAAGTAAAGCCCTCCTCCAAAATTTCTACAGACAAGCTTTTTGAGAGCAGATCAATTGCAAGCGATTTTAATGAGCTTTTTGATATCGCCTTCAATGCCCATCGTTTTTGTATGAAGCAAGATTTGCACCTTCTGAAATTTAAACAACTCTTTTTAGAGCATGGCCTTTCCGTTAAGCAGGTGATGAACTGGAAGCTGCCTAAGTCACTTCTAAATAAAAAGAGTGTGGAGAAGTGGATGGTTCATTTAAATGCTATGTACGAAGAGGTCTCGCGCGACTTTAAGATTGATTTGCTTGAAAAGAAAAAGAGTGAAGAATCTGAGCACCTCGATCTACTTAAGTACTTTGAGTAGTCTCATCTTTTTGAAGAGTGTAATAACTTCCGAGTAGAGTGATCAATGAGAGTGCAACTATCAAAGTGCTGAAAGGAATAAGTGAACTCACCTCAAATTGCATAAATATCGAGCCGATAAAAGCCGCTGTCAGATAACTCATAGCACGCAGCATGCGTGTTGCCTTTATCTCCTCAGCTAGAGCCCCTACTCTTCCAGCATGCGTTAAAAATGCAACTGCAAAAGTTAGTAGAGAGACTGGGATAAGTATGCTTTTGACCGTTAATCCTACTGCAAGATATCCAAATAGCATCGCCAATCCTGTGATAAACAGTGTCGTAATCCCCAAAACAAGTAGCGCTTCAGTACCAGATTTTCTATGAATCATCTTTGCAACAAGTGAGCCTAAAAGTTGGGATAAAATTACCCCAGAGAATGCGACCCCAAATTGATATTTCGTCATTTCTAGAAGGTTAATGAAGAAGTAGGGGGATGAGCAGCAAAAAAGAGAGAAGAGACTAAAGCCACTTGCCTGCACAAGTGCAAAGAGGGTGAATTTAGGATTTTTGAGAGTTTGGAGAAAATTGATATTAGGATTTTGGGGGGCTTCTCTTGG
>JALEGI010000001.1 GCA_022763045.1 Simkaniaceae bacterium
TATCGCTCCTCACACGTATTATCTATACGCTTGGTTCGTCGCGATAGCGCAAATCTGGGGCCCCCTGAGCGCCCTGAGAGCGCTCTTCAACCTGATTAAATCAGGTTCTCATATCTTGTAAAACCGCTTTGGATCAGTCAGTAAATTTTATTTAATAGATCAATGTTAAAACGCATCATGTTTAATTTTTGGTGTTTTGAATTATGCAACACAGCCTCTTCTGACTAGCTTTTTAAATATACTCATTAAAAAGCTCTCTTAGCCTAATTGGAATTTTAGGCGTGTCATTTTCCTTCAAAGCACTTTCTAGCAATCCGAGATTTCCAGAGCTTTTCAGGGAGTCAAACCCTATTCTTGCAAAAGAAATCAGCTCTGATATTTTTGCCTCAGCATATTCATAGGTTGAAGGCTCACTTTCACCAATTTGCTCAAGATCGTTAATCACAGAAATCAATAAGTCAATTTCATCTCCCATCTGCTGATGGTCACCATCGTGAATTTTTTGGAAAAATGCCTCTAGCACCTGGATATTTTCTCCGATTTGTTTTGGTAAACGGATCAAATCGCTATCTGGAATGACAGGCAGCTCAGGGGCTGTAGGTTCAAATGGCGGAGGGAAAGAGATATCTGATGAAGGTAGTTCTTTTTTATCTTCTGGTAATTCTGGTGCTGATGGCTCAGGGGGCAAAAGAGAAAATAAGTACTGCTGCTCGTCAATAAAAGGTTTAAGTAGATCAGGACTTGTTCGAAACCGCTCACGATTTTGCCGATTCTCTGCAATGAGAGCATCTGGAGATACACCATTTTGATAGCGCTCTTGAGCGCGCAAGATCAATCCACGCGATAGACCTTTTGTAAATCCCCTCGCTGAATCTGTTCCAGGCACCCAACGCCTCGAGTAGGAGGTAATTAGCGGATCTATCCCACTATCGGCAGAGGGTGCTTGAATCAATCCTATGGCCAACTCAGCAGCATTTAGATAGCGACTTGTGACCTTTTGTATCTCGGGGCAATCGCTAAATTCCTCACGAGCACTTCGCCTGAGCCCCTCAGGGCTAGAAGAGCGATCTACCATGGAACCTGCTAGAGTATCACACACCCGAGCATCTAGCAGCCGGTGGGTGATTGAGCTTTGCCTTCCAACTAAATCTTTTAAAACCTCTTTAACGGTAGAAATCGCTTGGTCTTTTTCCCTGTTTGTCGCTCCAGGTGAAAGTCCCAATAATTCATCCAATGACTCACTAGATTTTTCTATTGCCGGGGCCATCAGTTGATCGAGTCTCTTTGCAAATTGGTACAGTGTGGAAAGGGCCTTCTCTTTAGCTCCTGGTTGACCGCTTAGATCAGATCGAATCCGATTTTGAATAGACTTAAATTTATCAAAAAGGGCGAGTCCTCGAGCAACTTGCCCAGGCTCTTGCCCCAAGAGCCTTTCCGAATAACTCTGCACCTGTGCTGGCCCAGAAAAATCTTCTTTTAGACAGGAGGCCTCTGGTAATTTATCGAGAATACTTGACCAATCAGTCCTTCGCACTGAGACAGCATCACTGGGACTTACCCGAATCAACCTCAATTTGCCCCACATTGTATCGCGAACTAAAATAGATTCGCCCCCAGCTCCTCGGGGTAAAAGCTTGTAGGAATGGCCGCGTATCTCTACATACTCGTTTCGGCTAAAAAAACCCTTTTTGCCAAGAAATACGGCATCAAAAACGCCCATTGCAGCGTCTGCAACACGGCTATCGAGCTCTTGCTTAATCCCCTCAGTATAACTCCTAGAGTTCCTAGAAGGAACTGAAGAGGCTCCCCCTGCCCCAACTTCATCCATTTAAAACCCTTTTAATCAACTAATAGCACATATCAGTTAATTAAACAAAACCACTTATTAATTATTTAAATAATAAAAATGAGTTTTGCGCTTTATTAATGACTTGTAGACGAACTAGAGGGTTATAGCTACTTGCAAGCCAATAACAAATGCATCTTGGATGTTATCAGTTCCGTTAGGATTGAAGATGTATTGAATGTTGGGCATCATGACCCACCATTTGTTGACCTGGGCCCAGTAGTTAAGTTCGAGAACTGTCTCAAAGTTCTGAGGCTGATCGCCATACTGGCCCATAACGCCTGTATTTTTGGCGTTGCGCTGCGCCTGGCGCAGATCGCGACTGAATTTACCATAGGAGACGCCCGTTGAAATGCGATCTTCAGAGCGGCTAAAGACGCCTTGATAGGTAAGGCCACCGTTGATAAAGATGGGAAATTTTGTGTTGCTCTCTGGGGAGATCAAGACGTTGGCAAAAGCTGTGAGGCCCTGCTTTGTCCATGGGTCGCCGGCGCGGTAGATCATCTGTTCGGCGAGAATATACCACATGTAGGGCATCTTTTTCTTAAGCGGGTCGAGGAAGGTCGCTTGATCTTTAGTAGTTACGTAGCCACCTACTGTATATTTACCTGGGTAGCCGCTATCTTCAGGGGCGCCGTTAGCGAGATAAGAGAGCTCTGTTGTGAACATCGTTCCTAAATTGCCATAGAATGAGAGGTTTAACCCGTGGTAGTGGTTGCGCCCTGTTTCATTATTGGTATTGTAGACGCCAAATTTCCAAAGAAAGCGCTTTAGGGGCTCGGCTTTGAGAAACAAGCCCCACTGGGTATTTGGGTAGGCGGTGTAGGCATTGTTGGTGTTGAAGAAGGGCGAGATCGGGTTTCCATCGAAGGAGTTGTTCATGTAGAGGTAAAAGAGCGGCGATTGGAGGAAGGTGTCCCCTTGTGAGAGGCGGCCTCCTCGGATGACAAGTTTGTCGTCAAAAAGGCTCTGCTGCAGATAAATGGAGACGACGCGAAAGTTTTGCCCTCCATAGACCTGCTGAACGGGGAAGATGTTGCCGATTTTGTCCTCAGACAAACTGGCACCAGCTCTCCAGACGACTGCTGTGTAAAATTCAAAGCCCTTCAGGCCACAGATTTTTTCGAAATCGAGTCGAAGGTCAGTTCCCCATGAGCCGGTTTGGGTGAAACCGTGGGCGCGACCTCCAGAGGGGTTTGTCGCCAAATCATTCGTGTAAGATGAGGTAACGGTGATCCCCTTTTTGACCATCTCCTCGCGCCGCCCATACCAATCACCCGTGAGGTATTTGCGGTTCCATATGCCATCGACCTTGTGGTTTTGCCCAGTGACAAAGTGCTCTTCCATCGCTTTGTGCCTTTTGGGGGCGGTCTGCGAGTAGCGGCTATCTGAGGCAAATAAGGCTAGAGGGAGTAGGAGTAGAATCAAATTTTTCATATTGAAAACTTTAAAAAATTATTGGGTTTTAATCAATTGTAAAATGAGAGATAATCCCCTGCCATGGAACGGTTAAGTAAGGTTCTTGCCCAGGCAGGCGTTGCCTCCAGGAGGCGAGCAGAATCGATTATTCAAGCAGGACGGGTGAGCGTCAACGAAAAAGTTGTCACAATCCCTCAAACGCGGGTCTCTCTTGGGAAAGATCGCATTTCTGTCGATGGTGAAACCGTCGTCGCTAAAGAAAAAAAACACTACTATGTTTTGAACAAGCCCCGTGGAATTATTTGTACCTGTGATGAGGGGCGTCGATCGCTCATTTCCCTTTTTAGCAATGTTCCAGCACGCCTTTTCCCCGTTGGTCGCCTCGATCGCGACACCTCAGGTCTCATCTTGGTGACAAATGATGGCCATTATGCCCAAGAGGTGATTCACCCCTCTTCTGGCATTCATAAGGAGTATGTCGCAAAGGTGAATCGCGACATCACCGATACCCATTTAAAGGTAATGAGCTCGGGCACAGAGGTTGAGGGCAAGTGGGTCTCCCCTGTTTCTGTTCGCAAGGTTCGCCGCTGCACACTGAAGGTTGTTGTGGGTGAGGGGCGCCGTCATGAGGTGCGCCGCTTAATCCAAGCTGCGGGGCTTGAAGTCATTGAGCTCAAGCGCGTACGCATTGGATCGCTCCATCTGGGATCCCTACCTGTTGGGGCCTACCGCTCACTATCAGAGAGCGAAAGACATTCGGTTTTCAATTAGTTCTTTTCGTATATCGAGAAATGATTTAGACTTTACGCTATGTTGACGATTGCCAAAATTTTTGGGAAGTCTCCCTTCTCGCTTTTGCAAACTCACATGCACAAAGTGTGCCATTGCATGAATGTTTTGGTGGAGGTCTTTGATGCCTTTGAAAAGCGCGATCATGCTGAGCTTGAGCGACAAGTCTCTCAGCTCTCCTCATACGAGCATGAAGCCGATCTGACCAAAAATGAGATCCGCAAAAACATGCCCCGCAGCATTTTCCTGCCGATTGACCGTTCGCAGTTTCTCGAGATTCTTGCCATGCAAGACGATATTGCAGATAAGGCAGAAGACGTTGGCAACTTGCTTGTATTGCACCCTCTACAGCCAATTCCTGAAATTAGTGATGTCTTGCGCCAGTTTTTTGAGAAGAACGTGGAGACCTTTCGCGATGTGCGCGAAATTGTGCGTGAAATCGGCGAACTCATCGAGTCATCCTTTGGTGGTAAAGAGGCCGAGAAGGTCAAGAGCATGATTGAGCAGGCCTCTTTCAAAGAGCACGAGTCGGATATTATGAAGCGCTCGCTTCTAAAGGTCTTTTTTGAGAAGGCAGAATCGCTTTCAACACCCCAATTTTACATGTGGACGAAACTGATTGAAGAGATCGGTGCGATTTCACATATTTCTGAAAACCTCGCAATACGCATTCGCCTCATCTTGGAAACGTAATCAATGGGAACAGAAACCCTACTCATCATCGGCGTCCTCATTGTTGGTTTTTATATGTCTTGGAACATTGGGGCTAATGATGTCTCCAATGCGATGGGCACCTCTGTCGGCTCCGGGGCGTTGACCCTGAAGCGCGCGGTGATTATTGCCGCGATCTTGGAATTTTCCGGCGCCTATTTCTTTGGTTCAAATGTCTCTGAAACGCTGCAAAGTGGCGTTGTCCACCCTGAGCATTTTATGCACGATCCAAATGTGCTAATCATGGGGATGTTCTCTGCGCTGCTTGCAACATCACTTTGGCTGCAAGCGGCCTCCTATTTTGGCTGGCCAGTATCAACAACGCATGCAATTGTTGGAGCAATTTTGGGCTTTGGTCTTCTTGTTGGGGGCGTGCATGCAGTGAAGTGGGTTGAGGTGGGCTCGATTGCTCTAAGCTGGGTGATTTCACCCGGACTCAGCGCACTCATTGCCTACCTGATTTTCAGTTTGACGCAGCGTAAAATTTTATTCGCCCTGCACCCGATTTATGCGACGAAGCGAATCGCTCCACTTCTGGTTTTTATTGTTCTTGCCACATTCGGTACTGCTGTTGGCTCCGATGCAATGAGCCATTTGCATATGGAGGGAGCTCTCTCTGTCTTGATTTTATTTGCCCTCACTGTTGGGCTCATTGGGGCGCTCATCACTCACCTGCTTTTGAGAAAGGCGAGATTTTCCAGCACTGTGCCTTCGACGGGAACTCTTCGTGGGATGCAACAGATTTTGGGGCTCAAAAAGTCGATTCGCCACCTGAAACGGGTGCGCTCGATCTCTTCGGGGGACACGCGTAATGTCGCCTCTGAGACAATTTCGAATTTGGAGATGGTGATTGAGCGGATTCAAGAGCGCTCTGAGCTGAAACCCAAGTCGCACTCCGACTACCGCGTTGTGGAGAAAATTTTTGGCTACCTCCAGATTCTCACTGCCTGCTTTGTCGCCTTTGCCCACGGGGCAAATGATGTGGCCAATGCGATTGGCCCAGTCGCCTCTGTCATAAAAATTGTGATGAATCCCAACACAACGACACTTGCAACTCCCGTTCCAAGTTGGCTACTTGCCCTTGGCGGTCTTGGTATTGTTATTGGCCTTGCAACCTGGGGATGGCGTGTGATTGAAACAATCGGGCGCAAAATTACTGAGCTTACCCCCTCTCGCGGATTTTGTGCCGAATTTGGCGCTGCGACGACAATTTTGATCGCCTCTCGCCTTGGGATGCCGATCTCAACCACGCACTGTATTGTCGGTGCTGTCTTTGGTATCGGTCTTGCAAAGGGAATTTCCGCCCTCAATTTACGCATGCTCCGCGATATTGTCCTCTCATGGATCATTACGATCCCCTCTAGTGCAATTTCTTGCATCATCATTTACTTCATTATTAAAGGTCTACTTGGCGCTATTTCTTTCTTGTGATAAGAAGGAAATAGAGGTCGAGTATGGATGGAAATATAGACGAGAGCGTTGAAACGCTCATTCACAAAATCAAGCACTACCTAATCACATCAATGGGCAAAACGCTCGATGAGGCTACAGACCGGGAGTTTTTTCTCGTGCTCGGTTGGGCTCTGCGTGAAGAGATCATGATCAATTGGACGGCAACTAAGCACACGCTAGCAAAAAAGCAGGTGCGTAAGGCCTACTACCTTTCAATGGAGTATCTTCCAGGTCGCCTTCTTGGAAATTCTCTCACCAATATTTGTCATATGGAGGTGGTCAAGCACCTGTTAAACAGACTCAACCGCAAGCTTGAGCACATGCTTGTGATGGAGCCCGAAATGGGCATTGGCAATGGAGGCCTTGGTAGACTCGCCTCCTGCTTTCTCGATTCTCTCGCCTCTCAACACTACCCTGCAATGGGCTACGGCCTGCGCTACCACTACGGAATTTTTGAGCAGCAACTATGGGCTGGCGTGCAAGTTGAGCGCCCCGACTGTTGGCTCCTGCATGAAAATCCGTGGTCTTTCCGCCGCGATGCCCATGCCCACACCGTTCAGTATGGTGGGCGGCCGATTCAGACGATCACGCAAAGTGGAGACACTACCTATGATATTGCCGACTGCGATGAAGTGCGCGCGCTGCCCTACGACTTCCCGATTGTCGGCTATGGGACTGACCAGGACTTCTCCGTTGTAACCCTAAGGCTCTGGTCGACTAAAGAATCGCCTCGCAATTTCCAATTGCAGCGCTACAATTCGGGTCACCTCGATCAGGCGGCAGAAAACACGGCGCTCACTGATGTGCTCTACCCAAACGACAACAATGAAATGGGCAAGCGTGTTCGCCTTAAGCAAGAGTTTCTTCTCGTATGCGCCTCGCTAAAAGATATCGTCTTTCAGCACCTTAACATTTACAAGACAATTGACAACTTTGGCGACAAGGTACGCATTCAGATTAATGATACCCACCCTGCTCTCGTTGTTGCAGAGCTTATTCGTATACTCACGCACCGCTTTGAAGTGCCGTGGGGCGAGGCAATGGAGATGGCACGCGCATCGATTAGCTACACCAATCATACCGTTTTACGTGAGGCGCTTGAGGAGTGGAACGAATCGCGTCTGCAAAACCTTCTGCCTCGTCAATACAAGGTGATTGAAAGACTCAATGCCCATTTCCTCAAAGATGTGCGCACGAAGTTTCCTGGAGATGAAAAGCGCGTCCAACGCATGTCCATGATTGAAAAGGGGCAGGTGCGCATGGCCAATCTTGCCATTTATGGCGCTCACTCTGTCAATGGTGTTGCCGCACTGCACACGGAGATTTTGAAAAACGACATCTTCAAAGACTTCTACGAGATGTATCCAGAGCGCTTTGTCAATGTGACAAATGGTGTGACCCAGCGCCGGTGGCTGCTCTGGTCAAACCCCGAGCTTGCCAAGTGGATCACTAGTAAGATTGGCGACAGCTGGATCACTCACTTTGAAGAGATTTCAAAACTTGCTGAATGCGCCTCAGATCGCGCCTCGCAAGAAGAGTTTTTGAAAATCAAGCAAGAGAATAAACATGAGCTGATCAAGCTGCTCAAAGAGCAGGCGATGGAGCACCACTGCCAAACGTGTGAAATGGCAGAAAACGCCTTTCTCGACCACAATGCGCTCTTTGATATTCACATTAAGAGAGTCCATGAGTACAAGCGGCAAATGATGAACGCCCTGCATGTGCTGATGCTCTACCAAGAGATTCGAGACAACCCCAATTCACGCATTCCTCGCCTCGTTGTCTTTGGCGGAAAAGCCGCTCCTGGCTATGAGCTTGCAAAAAACATCATCCGCTTCATCTACTGTCTATCGAGAAAAATCTGCAACGATCCGAGAGTGAATGACCACCTACGCCTCGCCTACATAGAAAACTACAACGTCTCAAAAGCAGAAGTGATCATCCCAGCAGCTGACCTCTCCGAGCAAATCTCGACGGCGGGGATGGAGGCCTCAGGAACAGGGAACATGAAGCTCACCATGAATGGCGCGCTCACCATCGGCACAGATGATGGGGCGAACGTTGAAATGCGCGAGGCGGTGACAGACCAGTGGTGGCCCTTTAAGTTTGGGGCAAGCGCAGAGGAGAACTTCAAAACGCAAGCCGAGCGCTCCTACAACCCCAACCAAATTCTCTCAGAAAATCCCCGCATCAAGCAAGCCCTTGAATCTTTGCGCGATCACTCCCTTGTTGAAAACGATGTCGAGCACGAAGCGCTCTTGACGCTCTACAAATCGCTGACCGAAGGCTACAACGGCTCTAAGCCCGACCCCTATCTTGTTCTGAGCGACCTTGAGGACTACTACCAAACGCACCGCAAAGTGGAAGAGCTCTACAAAGATCCCCACAAGTGGGCCGAGTATGCGATTCACAACATTGCGGGTATGGGCAAATTTTCAACAGACACCTCGATTTCCAACTACGCAACAAAAATTTGGAACATCGAGCCGTGCCCGCCCGATCCAAAAGAACTCGATTGCGTTCGCGAGGAATATTCGGAGGTGCAACTCTGCCGAATTCCCCCAGCTTCTGCCTAATTTTTCTGGCTTTACAGAGACAAAAGATAGCTTGTAAAGCCGCTTTACAAGCTATGAAAACCTGATTTAATCAGGCCGAAGAGCGCCGCCCACGCGCTCAGGGGGGCCCAGATTTGCTGTGTTGCAATTATGCAACACAGCAAATCTGCTTTAAAAGCTATCTCTGGGGGCGCTTTCGGCGCGCTCTTTTCCGCAAATAATCGTGAAATGAGACGTAATGCAAACCACTTTTGGCAAAACCAGAAAGATCGGAAAGCTCGCCCGAGGCTCCCCAATTGAGAGGACGCACCTCAATCTCTTCGGGGTAGTATAGTTGATAAAAGTTGAAGAGGATTTCATACTCGGAGGCGCCACTGAGGCGCAAATGCTGCCGCTCAACGCAGCGCATGAAGGCTTTCCAAAATTCTGTCCGATGAAAATTTTCCACGCGCCAAAAGAGATCTTCCACAATGGTTTTCTTAAACACCATGCAATTGCAAATCCCAGATTGGTCTGTTACGCGATGAAGTGGAGGCAATAGACGCTTCATGTGCTCAAAATAGGGCGGGTAGTGTTCGCTGGAAGGATTGATGAGCATTTTCCCATTTTCGACAAAGTGCGTTGGCTTCAAAAAGATGGTGTCAGAGTCGAGAATAAGTACGTATTCGCTTAGGTTTTCAATTGCGCGAAAGCAGTAGAGCTTTAAAAGCTGCTGCAGATACCAACCGAGGCGGTAATGCCTTGGCGAGAGATCGACTAGTTCGGCGAGATCTTGTTTGCTAAAAGGATAGCGCGATTCGGGGATCCACTCTGCTTGATCGGTGAGTTTTTCTGGCGAAACAATGTAGATGTTGCGCACGCCGATGCCATTTTCTCGTATTCCCTTGATGCAGTGATTGAGCGTGACGCTATCTTTGCTAGTTGTGGGAATAATTACATCAATTTCGGTGGCAAAAAGTAGCGTGAAGAGTAGAAGGATGTATTTCATAGTTTCCGGTTGCGCCGATACCAGGTATGAAAGGAGATGTAGTGGTAGCGTTTATTGGTTTTAAGAGCGTCGAGTTTGGCGGCGTTACGATGGGCAAGCTTACGCTTAACAAAGCGGCTAGGATGGAAAAGCTGTACGAAGTTGAAGTAAATTTCGTACTCTGAGGCGCCACTTCCACGAAGAGATTTCGGATCAATAACTGCAATAAAGGCTTTCCAAAGAGGCATTTGGTGGTGGTGCTCAACGCGGTTTATGAGATCATACAGCAGATCGCGCTGTAGTAGGATATGGTGGGCAATTCCAGATTCAAATTCATGTACCCGCGTTAGACCGGGTAAAAGTCTCTCCATATGAGGTTTGTAGGGAGGGCATCTCTCTCTTCGGGTTGACAAAAGAGCATTGCCTCTCTCATCGACAAAAGGAACTTTTTTGCAAAATACGGTGTCGGCATCGAGAATGAGGACATTATCGAGTAGATCTGGGATGCCTTCAAATACGTAGAGCTTGAGTAGCTGTTGATAATACCATCCTACGCGTTCAAAATCGGGTCCCCTTCCCATCAGCTCTGCAACATCGCTTTTCGTGAAGGGATAATCACGCTCACTCACCCACTCGGCATTCTCTGTGAGGGGCTCTTTTGAAACAACAATGACGCGGCGCACACCGATGCCATTTTCTTTGATTCCTGAGATGACATACTCAAGAGTGTCGAGATCTTTGGGGTGTGCGGGGATGACAACATCGAAGCGTTGATCGGCTGCAAACAACAATAGTGGAAGGAGAAATAGAAGGGTTAATTGACGCCCCATTTTGCCACCAGATGTTGATATTCGCCACTGCGTTTCATTTGCTTGAGCGATTTATTGAATGATTTAATCAATCTGGGATGAGCATTTTTGAGTGTCACAAGTCGAATTCCCTCTTGCAAGATCGGTCTACCGGCTATTTTTAGCTCACTTTTATATAGGTCATTGATGTAGTTAACGGCCAAGACGCGAGGAACAATTGCAGCTTGGTAGGTGCCATCAACTACGCGATCGAGCGCTGAGGGAATTGAGGTGTAGTTTTGAGGAATTAGGTCTGGATAGCGATCGAGCAGATTCGATGAGCGAGAGTGGGCCTCAACTGCAACTGAGGCGTTTGAAAGGTCAGATAGAGAATTCACCCGACTCGATTTGGCAACAACCAAAACGGGGCCTGTTTCTAGCATAATATCTGAAAAGGAGTATTTCTTTTCGTTTGATACCATTGGCTGCATTGAGGAGAAGATGGCATCGCACTTGTCACTATTGAGTGAAAAAATGAGGTCATCCCATGAAAGGGGTACCTTTTCATAGGCAACAGAGCCCTCTTTGGTCATTTGTTGAAGCATATCATCTACAAAACCAAGGACGTTGAGCTCTTTTTTTTCTAAATCTAGAGGAAACCAGGAGGGATCAACTCCGACACGATATTGCTTTTTTGAACCTGAGCAGCCAAAGGCTAATAAAAGGATGACCGTGCAAAAAACAAGAGGGTTTTTAATGCGCAATAGAGTGCCTTGTTAATCTTGTGTGCCTACTCATTCTATGCGCTCCTGGGATTTTTGAGAAGCCTTAGCCCGTTCATTATAACAAGTAGTGACATTCCTGTGTCTGCTAAAATAGCCATCCAAAGAGTTGCAAGACCAAAGCAGCTCATAATCAGAAAAAGCCCTTTGACAATAAGTGAGGCGGAAATATTTTGCTTAATGATCGCAAGTGTGCGCTTTGAAAGGCGCATGAGCCAAGGAATTTTAGCGACATCATCTGACATGAGGGCAATGTCTGCTGTTTCAATGGCCGCATCCGAGCCAACGGCTCCCATCGCAATGGATAGCGTTGCAAGGGCCATTGCTGGGGCATCGTTAATGCCATCGCCCACCATCGCAACAGCTTTGCCCTCAGACAACAACTCTTCGATTTTTTTCAATTTCTCTTCTGGAAGAAGTTCACTGTAATAACCATCGAGTTTGCACTGATCTGCAAGATCTTTTGCCGTTACCTCATTATCTCCTGTTAACATGAGAACTTGATCGGCACCATTTTTGCGCATTCCCTCGATGATCTCGGCAATATTTTCTCGGGGAAAATCTGTGATGGTAAAAAAGCCAAGTAACTGCTTTTCTTTCCCAACAATCACAACAGAGCTTCCTAGCTTTTCAATTTGCGCTCTTTGTTCCGGTTCGCCTGCCTCAAACTCTAGCATGAGCCTGTGCGATCCAATCCAATAGGGGCCGCTACGCATTCCCTTACCGGCAACCTCTTGTGCCCCCTCCATCGGAGGGATTGGCTCATCGATGTAGCGCATAATGGCCCTTGAGAGTGGATGCGTCGAGGTTTTGACAAGTCCTCCAGCAATTTTGAGCACCTTATCTTTGGAACCCTTGGCAAATGCGGTTAGGCTCTGCACTTCGGGCTTGCCGTAGGTAAGTGTCCCAGTTTTGTCCATCGCAATCACATCAATTTTAGCGGGAAGTTCCATAAACTTTCCCCCCTTGATCAAAACTCCCTCTCGCGCAGCTAGGGTGAGGGCAGAAACGATACTGACAGGGGTTGAAATTACAAGTGAACAGGGGCAGGCAATGACTAGGACAACAAGGGCGCGATAAATCCACTCATCCCATGCTCCACCGAATAATAGTGGTGGGACAAGACAGATCAGAAGCGCTATGATGATCATCATTGGAGTATAGAAAAGGGCAAATTTTTCGACCCACTGTTGCGATGCGGCTCGCTTGGATTGCGCCTCTTCGATTAGCTTTATCATGCGCGCGAGTGCTGTATCATCGCTGTGCTTTGTCACAATACACTCTATGACACCAGATTCATTGATTGTTCCAGCGTAAACAACATCATCAACCTCTTTATCGACAGGAACCGATTCGCCCGTGATGGGCGCCTGATTGATACTTGTTGCTCCACTGGTGATCGTTCCATCCACGGGAATCTTCTCTCCCGGGCGGATCAAAACGTGATCTCCAATTTGAATCTCATCGAGCGCAACTTCATCGATATGTTTGGTACTAGGATCGATCCGATTGGCCGTTTTAGGTGCGATATCGAGTAAATTTGCAATTGACTTGCGCGCTTTTTCTAAACTCCAGTGCTCTAAAAGAAGTGCGATCGAAAACAAAAAGGCCGTTGTTGCCCCTTCAAAAAACTCGTGAATGAAAAGAGCGCCAACAACCGCGATGACCATGAGCAGATTGATATCGGGGCGCAAGTTTTTAACAGCCTTGAGCGCTTTTGGCACGACATACCAAACTCCTGCAAGGACAGAGAGAATGTAGAGCCAAAAATAACTTGGAAAAATCAAGCCAAGAATCAGAAAAAGCGCACTGAGTGCAGAGGCGAGATGTCTGCCGAAGCGTCTCTTCATTCCCTTGCGTGTATCGACTACCTGCTCCCAAGGACTCGCGCGATAACCCGCCTTTTTCACTAAAGCAATGATCTCTTTAATTTGGATGACATCGGGATGGTATTCAATGAGCATCTTGCCATTGACAAGATCAAAATCGACATCGCGAATTCCGGCTAAGGGCTCAATTGATTTTCGCAAAATGGCCATCTCATCAGTACAACAGAGGCCCTCGACGCGAAATGCTGCTCTCTTCATGTCTTTGGTTTAGCTTTTTTCGCAAAAAATATGAAGGATGATTTATATTAGAGGTGTGAAAAATTGGCTCATCTCTCAGATTACTCGCCCCATGATGCGTCCTAAGCATTTTAATACTGGGCGCACGCTTGTGGTCTCAACAACGGGACTTGGCGATACAATCTGGGCCTCCCCGGCGCTGCGCGCACTTCAAGGGCAATACCTCGCCCTGCTCACCCGAGACGTAGGCAAAGAGCTATTTAAGAGCTGTCCTCACCTCGATGCAATTTACACGATTTCCAACCAGCCAATTCGCTCCATGCTCCCCATGCTCCACCGGCTGCGACGCGAACGCTTCGATACAATCTATATTTTCCACGCCTCGCAGCGCCCAATTTTCCCCCTATGCGCCTCACTTGGCGCGAGTAAAATTGTCGGTACCGAGGGACTCTGCAAAGGACTCGACTGGGTTCTAACAGATAAGGTTCCCAAGAGGCGTTGTCATGAAATTGAAAGGCGCCTTGATATGCTCGGTGAAAAGGCCCCCAAAGACCACAAACTCGAGCTCTTCTTATCTGATGAAGAGATCAGCGAGGCCCAAACATTTTTAGCAAACTACCCCAAACCGTGGGTGGGGATGCAACCCTTCGCTGCGGATCAGTTCAAAGAGTGGCCCATTCACGCCTACTCCAAAGTAGCTCAAGCAATGCCAACTCCCGTCTTTGTTATGGGAAGCCCAGGACAACAAAACAAATGCAGTCAAATCGCGAGTAGCCACAACCTGGCGGGGAAATTTTCGCTGAGACAGCTTGCTGCGATCATCTCCCAGCTCGATCTATTTATTACATGCGACACCGGTCCGATGCATATCGCCTACGCCTGCAACACGCCCACTTTGGCATTTTTCTCCCCGACACACCCCGATTTATGCGGCCCGCACCACGCGCCAAATGCGCGGATTTTGTATGAACCACCCACATGCACGCCTTGTGTGACCAAAAAATGTCGCGCACCCTTTTGTATGCGGCAAATCTCCCCTGACACTGTTATTGAAAGTGCCCGGGAGATGCTCTCATGAGAGTTGCGATTATCATTGTTAACTGGAATGGCAAAACAGACACCCACGAGTGTCTCGAATCGCTTAGGCTCCACCACTACAAAAATTTTCAGACAATCCTTGTTGATAATGGATCAACTGATGGCTCGGTCACCCATTTTAAAGAAAATTTCCCTGAGGTCGTGTTGATTGAAGCGGGTGAAAACCTCGGCTTTGCAGGGGGCACGAACCTGGGAATTCGCTACGCGCTCGAAAGGGATTTCGATGCTCTATTGCTATTGAATAACGATACTGTTGCTAGAAAAGGCATGCTTGATGGATTTATAAACATGCACAAGGAGCAGCCCAATAGTGTTTTGGGTGGAAGAGTCTACGTCTACACAGACCCTGTGACCCTGCACTATATTGGTGGGCTTTGGAATCGCAAAGAGGCAAATTTTGATCTCATTGCGCACTACACGCGCGATGATCAAAAGAGTTTTGAAGAGCCGAGGGAGGTCGACTATGTCGGAGGCTGCTCTCTGTTTGCTCCTGCAAAGATTTTTCGAGAAGTTGGCGAGCTTGAGGAAAAATTTTTCCTCTTTTGGGAGGAGACCGATTGGTGCATGCGCGCCAAGCGCCTAGGCTATCGAATTATGTACTGCCCTAACGCTCGGCTCTTGCATAAAGTCTCTCAGTCGTTTCGCTCAAGGCCGCACAAAAAGTACTACCTTTGGCGCTCACGCCTGTTACTGATTCGCCGCAATATCCCTCTACTTGAAAGAGTCCGACTCTACATCACATGCCTGATCCCCCAGTACCTGCGCTTTGTCTGTAATTTTTTGCTTGGGCGCGACAAAAAAAATGCGCAAGCAGTACTGCGCGCCTTTTTTGACTACACCATACGCCGCTTTGGCAAAGGACCCGAATGGATAGAGTAAAAATCGCCATCATAATCCTCAATTGGAATGGAAAATCGACAACTGCAGAGTGCCTTGAAACGCTCAAACTGCAGACCTACCAAAATTTTGAAGTGATTTTAGTCGACAATGGATCAACTGATGATTCGGTTCCCTTTTTTAAGAAACACTTCCCCGAAATTACCCTCATTGAAACGAAAGAGAACCTCGGCTTTGCCGGTGGCACGAACGTTGGAATTAACCACGCACTGAATCACAATTTTGATGCCCTACTCCTACTCAATAATGATACTATCCCACGTAAAAACATGCTCGAGGGATTTTTGCACATGCACAAAGAGCATCCAAAGGCCGTACTTGGCGGTCGCGTCTACGTCTACTCTTTTCCAGAACGCTTTGATCACATCGGAGGCAACTGGAATCAAAGCCGGGGGCAGTTTGACCTTGTGGCCCAATTTTTTAAAGACGATAAAAAAACCTTTGAAGAGCCCCTCGAGTGCGACTACGTCGGCGGCTGCTCGCTCTTTGCTAGCGCAGATATTTTTCGTAGAGTTGGGCCGATTGAAGAGGACTTTTTTCTCTTTTGGGAGGAGGTCGACTGGTGCTTTCGAGCCAAGCGCGCTGGCCACCCCATCCTCTACTGCCCCTACGCCAGGCTCTTGCATAAAGTCTCCCACTCCTTCACAGGCACCCCACATAAAACCTACTTTTGGTGGCGCTCGCGCCTGCTTTGGGTCTCACGCAACGTCCCCCCAAAAAAGCGCCTATCCCTCTATCTCTTCACACTCTTTCCCGAAATGGCAAAGCTCGCTCGCCACTACGTCCTCAAATCGCTACAAAAGCTCGTCTACATGATGCTCAAAAAAGAGCTCGGAGAGCAGCGGCGCGATAAGTTAAAGACCTACAAAGCGGGGCTTTGTGGAATCGCACATTTTGCAAAAGGCCGCTTTGGAAATGCACCCTCTTGGATCTTTGAAAAAAGCTAAAAAACAGCTTTTTTTCTTGGCTTTACATAGACAAAAAATTAGCTTGTAAAGCGGCTTTACAAGCTAAAAACTGCGGCGTTGGGGTACTCATGGTGGCGCAGATTTGCGCCACCATGAGTACTTCTTGCCAAATAATACCCAACCTGAGATGATGCGGTGTTATCCGAAATAATCAAGGCCTCACCTATGAAGCGCTACGCAAAAGTATTCCTTCTAGCAATACTTACCTTCGCTCTCACTGCATGTAGCAAAAACCAACAAATCATCAGCCAAGTCGACGAGCGAGAGGCGAATTTGATTGTGGTTTTTCTCGAAAGTAAAGGGATCTCAGCGCAGAAGGTGCAGGCGGCCACTAGTACTGTTGGTGGCGGCAATGCCAAACCGATGTTCAATATCAGCGTAGATTCGAAACACGCGATTGATGCGATGGCCTACTTGAATCAAAATGGTCTTCCTCGAAAGCTTGGTACCGACTTGCTCGATCTATTTGCCAAGCAAGGTCTAACGACGTCAGATAAAGAGGAGACAATTCGCTACCAGGCCGGTTTGGCCTCTCAGATTACCAATACGATTTTGATGATCGACGGGGTGATTGAGGCGAGTGTCAACCTCTCTTTTCCAGAGGAAGAGACGGCTCCTGGGGCGACATCGACTGAGCATGTAACTGCAGCTGTCTACGTCAAGCACCAGGGTGTGGTTGATGATCCAAATATCCACCTCGAAAACAAGATTAAACGCCTAGTTTCTGGTAGTGTCCCCAATTTAGATATCAATGACGTGACGGTTGTCTCTGACAGGTCGCGATTCACTGATGTTACAGTTGGTGAGATTTCCGAAGCATTTAGTGATGGTGGCGAGTATGTAAGCATTTGGTCGATTGTCATGAGTAAACAATCGGCGGGTCGCTTCCGTTTCATTTTCTTTGTGATTTTGATTTTGGCTATCTTGTTTGCCGCATTGGTTGGTTGGATCTTGTGGAAGGTCTATCCGATCATTCGAAAAAATGGCGGTCTGAAAGAGCTGATTAATCCGATTCCAATAACTCAAACCAAGGATGAGGCGAACCCTCCATCTATGGGGGAGCAGCCACCTGGTGAGGAGCCAACTGAGTGAAGCTCGAAAAACAATTGGCCCTTCTGAGGGCCTTTTTGCGTACTTTAGATCCGAATAAGGCGCAAGCCTTGGCGGCACTTTTGCCTCAAAAGGATCTCGATCTAATGCTCGCGGGACCTGCCTACGAGTGCAATCCCCTCAAAACAAAAGTCAAACTTCCCGACCTATTTGCCTCGATTCACCCCCTTTGGTGGGCGGAGCTTTTAAGCGAGCTAAGCCCGCAAGATCGTCTCCTTTTTATCGCTGCGCTGCCCGATGTGCAACACGCGCCACTCGCTGAGCACTTCGAGATTTCACAAGAGCTGCCAAAATTGACTCCGCCGGCGCGCCGATATATCGAAGGTGAGCTCTACCTCTTGATAACAAAAGGTGAACTGGTTGTTTTAGATGTGCAGTGTGGAGAGGGCCATCCCCTCCACCGCGTTCTTGAGCTCGACCACCGCAAGTTTCAGTCCTTTATCGATCATCTTGGCCTCTTTGACATGGCAACTGAGTTGAAAAAGGTCATTCGCTCATCACACATCAAGGATATTGAGGAGATGCTCTCTGACAGTGAGCTGCAACTACTCACTTCGATTAAAGATCGCAGAGATTTGCTGCAATTTGGTGAGATTGGGATGAGCCATTGGAATGGTGAACTTGACGAGTTGCGCCAGGTACTCCATCGCCGAGGAGTCAATCGCCTCGCAAAGGCCTTTTTTGGAGCAGATGACATCACTAAATGGCACCTTTCACACAGAATGAGTCCAGAAGATTGCAAAAGCTTTAATGATTTTGCCATCGAAACAAAAGACAAAAAGGTCTACGATATTCTTATTAAGCAAATGGAAGAAACCCTCGAATTGTTATGAAATTTTTACACTTAAAAAAAGGTGACGTTGAAGTTCCAAAAGACACAAAGGTTGTCCCGGCTGAAACGTTTAGCGATTTAATCGAATCGAGTGAGATCTTAAGTCAAGCTAAACAAGATGTGGAAGAGCTTATTGCTGGAGCCAAAGAAGAGTGTGTTGAGCTCAAGAAAGAGGCAAAGCGTCAAGGCTTGCAAGAGGGACTTGAAAAGTTTGCCGAACAACTACTGATTTTCGACCGAAAATTGAAAGAGGTGCGTCTCGATGTGGAAAATCAGATGCTTCCCTTAGCACTTGAGGCGGCAAAAAAAATTGTCGGTGAGGAGCTAAAAACGAACCCGGAA
This sequence comes from Simkaniaceae bacterium, assembly GCA_022763045.1. GTDB lineage: Bacteria > Chlamydiota > Chlamydiia > Chlamydiales > JACRBE01 > JALEGI01. The sequence continues at coordinate 18,623 of JALEGI010000001.1, forward strand.
GCGATTGTGTCGATTGTCAGCAAAGCAATTCGCCCAGTGCTGCAACATCACAACATAAAAATATGGGTGAATCGCGCAGATGTCCCCTTCCTTGAGAAGGCAAAAGAGGCCTTGAAGGGATCTTTTGAGCGTATCGAATCATTCAGCATTGAAGAGCGCAGCGACGTCACTCAGGGCAGTTGCGTGATCGAAACCGAGGCAGGCATTATCAATGCGACGATTGAAAATCAATGGCGTGCGATTCAAAACGCCTTTGAAAACTTTGGCAAGGGGGATTAGAGAGTGAGATTGAGATTTTTCTTTCTCCTCCTGTTTATCTTTGGATGGCAATTTGGTTTTGCTGCCGAAGAGATTGGCATTCCTGGAATGGACCCAGATGGGCAGCCGAATATCACGACCAAGGTAACCGTTCTTGCAGCGCTATCGCTTCTACCCTTTGCGGTGATGCTGCTCACCTCCTTTCTGAAAACGGTTATTGTCCTCTCCCTTGTTCGAAATGCAATCGGGGTGCAGCAATCTCCCCCGAACCAGGCGCTTACTGGAATTGCAATTTTGATGGCTGTCTACGTGATGTTTCCGGTTGGCTTGAAAATGTATGAAGAGGCGCGCAGCTACATTCACGACAAACCTCCTGAGGTGCTCTTCTCTGGAGAGTCTGCTTACTACATCTTGAACACGATTAATTATGCCAAAGAGCCACTTCGCGAATTTTTAATCAAGAATACGATTCAGAAGCACATGAAGTACTTCTACAGTCTTGCCTACCAAAAATTTCCAGAACCCTACCGAAGCAAGCTCAATATGAAAGACTTCATTATTGTGGTGCCGGCCTACATAACGACCCAAATCAAATCGGCATTTGAGGTAGGGGTTTTAATTTATCTACCATTTTTTGTGATCGACCTTGTTGTCTCTAACATCTTGCTTGCGATGGGAATGATGATGCTCTCCCCTCTAACGATTGCGCTCCCACTGAAACTGCTCCTGCTTGTGATGGTCGATGGTTGGACGCTAATTATTCAGGGGCTTGTGCTCTCATACAAGTAGGTGACTTATGTTTGAATCACAGATTTACCAGCTCGCCTACCAGGCACTTTTTTTAATCCTGCTGCTCTCGGGCCCCCCGATATTAATTTCGATGACTTTTGGTCTTTTCGTTGCGATTTTCCAAGCCGCAACGCAAATTCAAGAACAGACGCTGTCGTTTACGGTAAAGCTCGTTGCTGTGATCATGGTTTTGGTCATTATGGGTGGCTTCTTGGCAAATCAGATCACCCAATTTGCAACGCGCATTTTATTGAATTTCTGGAAATGGGTGTAGTTTGGATCCGGGATATCTGACCGCAATCCCCTACTTAGATATGATGCTTGAGATCCCAAAGATGGATCCCATGGCTCTACTCTCCATATTTTTACTTGGATGTATGCGCGCGGGGCCCATTGTGATTCTCAACCCCTTCTTTGGGGGCAACGTCATGCCGATGCCAGTGCGCGCCGGGACGGTGATCTTCTTTTCAATTCTAATGATGCCAACCATGATTGGCTCCGCACATGAGTTTCCCCACTTTACGGGGGGCTATATCTTCCTCTGCTGCAAAGAGGTCATCGTGGGCTATGCCTTGATTTATTTAATCAACGCTCCCTTTTTTATCGTGCAATCAGCCGGTACTATTATCGATTATGAACGTGGGGCATCTATGATGATGTCACAAGACCCCACAATGAAGCTACAAACGTCGACTTTAGGAACGTTTTATAACCAAATTCTCATCGTTATTTTTTACATGCTCGACGGCCCATTCTTGTTCATGGATGCCTATGCAAGCACCTACAGCGTCATCCCCATTGATGGAGTTCTACACTCGGCGTTTTTCAATCTAAAAATCCCCTTTTGGGTCACTTGCACGAATATGGTAAACCACATCTTTACCATGGCAATCCAGATGGCCTCACCGGCAATTGTGGGGGTCTTAATTGCCGAAACCTTTTTGGGAATCGCCAATCGCCTTGCACCACAGGTACAGATTGTCTTCCTGGGTCAATCTCTCAAATCGTATGCTGCCATGCTTTTGATCTGGGCAGGTTGGTTTATCACGCTGAATCAATATGGCAAAATGTCGATCAATTGGGTGGAAAAAGTCCAAGCCCTCATCAAGATGATTCCTTTCTACAATGTAACTTGACAGGATTCAAAAGAAAATATACTTTTGAAAAATCAATATGAGCTCACAAATGTATCTGAGATTCTTTTTGCTATCCCTATTTTGCCTTACTTTTCTCTGCGCAGAGGAGTATGCACAACCCTACATCATGCCCGAAATCACCCCACCCTGCTACTACCCTATCAGCAATCCGGTTCAGGTGAAAATTGGGGGTGACTTACTTGTTTGGACAGCTAGAGAGGATGGGCTTGACTATGCAGTATCGGGTTTTGATTCAAGTGGCGTCACCACGGCCAAAAAAGAGGGACGCACGCACGGACCTGGATTTCGTTGGGATTTAGGTTTTAAAGCCTACCTAGATGTAAATGTTCCCCACGATGGCTGGGATGTCAAACTTGAATATACATGGTTTCTAAACAAAGATATGGAGACCAATATTGACTCAGCCACCCTAGGTCTACCAATTTATTCAACCTGGATCTACGATCCAGACGATACAATCCAATACGCCGACAAAGTTGGCGGCGATTGGCGCCTATACTTCCAAGATATGAACATCGAACTTGGAAGATGTAGCTACATTAGCCCACTCATCACACTACGTCCCTACATTGGCCTCAAGGGCTCGTGGCAAGTCCAAACAAATAATGCACAATATCACGATATTCTTGGCAATGATGTCATTACAAACTCTCTTGTAATGAAAGAAAACTTCTGGGGTATTGGTCCACGTGGTGGAGCCGATTTGAATTTTGACTTAGTTTGGAATTGGAAAATCATCACAAACTTTGCAACCAGTCTTTTATATTCGCGCTTCAGCACAGATATGAGCGCGCGTATGCCAAGCGAACCGGGCGATCCAATTGAAGCAAAGATTGAAGATCATATTCGAACAATCACTCCTGTCTTTGAGTTTCAAGGCGGATTTCAATGGGGCACGTTAACCTATGAAGAGAGCTTTGGATTAATTATTCAATTAATGTTCGAAACGCAATCATGGTTAAACATGAATCGCTTTTATAATGGCTTCGGAACGCGGAATGGAAACCTTGGTTTGTATGGTTTCACAATGAAAATTGCTTTTAATTTCTAAACAAAATATCGCGCCCAGAACACTCTCTCGACCCCTTTTTACGCACCGTTGAAAAAAAAATTACGAAAATAATTGAACAATTCTTTGTACATTGATATAACGGAACCTAAGTTGTAAGAAAAAGTGGATCGAGTTAACGGAAACTTTTTCAGACCTTACCCCTCTCACATTGGTGTGTGAGAGGTAAAGTTAGAGTCTCGTGCGCGAAAAAATATTTTTGGTGCTATCGCACGAGAGGAAATGGCAAAATTAGAGAAAAAGTTTTGCACTTTCTGTTGACTCAATTTTTGATTTACGTTACAAGAGTACTTCAAAACGCACCGCAAATGGAGAGAAAAAATGGAATTAAACCTACGAAAAATTTTGTCGCTAGCAGGCTTTCTCTGCTTAACGACAACTGCTGTGTCTGCCGCGCAAGACATGCAGTCTCATCACGACATGGACAAGCCTAGACAAATTACACCTGCGGCAAGTCCTCGTGTAGAGAATGGCGCTGACGTCTTCATCACTGCTGACTTTATTTACTGGTCCGTAAGAGAAGATGGTCTAAACTTTGCTACTAGCGGCTACGCTGCAGCACCAACTACTACCTTAGCAAAAGGTAAAGTCTACCAACCAGATTTTAACTGGCATCCTGGTTTTAAAGCAGGTCTTGGTCTAACACTCGCTCATGATGACTGGGATCTATTCCTAGAGTACACATGGATGAATGCTCCAATGGACTGGACTACTGCTACAAACAACGGAACAGACAACAGCACACTTCAATCGTCTTGGATCTTTGACGTTAATGACAGCGTTCAAAGACTAACTCGTGCGACTGGCGCTTGGTCTAACAACGTGAACACTGCTGACCTAACAATGGGTCGTCACCTGTTCATCAGCCACTACCTAGCATTGCACCCACACATTGGTTTGAAAGCTTCTTGGCAGAAACAACGCTACAAAGCTTACTACCAAGAAACTGACGGAGTACTTGGTGATATCACTGAAACTCGCCTAAGCTTCAGACAGCAATTCTTCGGAATTGGTCTTCTAGCGGGTATCGATTCTTCATACTACTTCGACAAAAACTGGAGCCTCTTTGGAGACTTCGCAGCATCTGCTCTAGCATCACACTTTGATGTAGATCACAAATCTTCTCAGTTCTTGATCCTCAACGGCGAGAAGAACGGTGCTAACACAGTTCCACTATACTTCGACGAAAAGGTTGATACAATCACACCTGTCTTAGAGTGGGCAATGGGTGTTCGCTGGGACTACTGGTTCAACGAAGATTCTTACCACGTTGCTCTACAACTCGGTTGGGAACAACAATTCTGGCTCGACATGAACAGATTTCACAATGTGTTCGATGGCGGTGCTAGAGGCAACCTAACAATGCAAGGTGTTACCTTCAAGTTCAGATTCGACTTCTAAGTTGAACCTAACTGGTTGCAAAACCCGGTTCCGAAAGGATCCGGGTTTTTTTGTGTTCAAATATATTCCCATCTTGTACAAACCTAATTATGAGACGATTTGCCCCCCTACTGATATTTTTTGCCCAAGCCTTTGGAAATTCCCATGACGGAATGAACCGACCAACAGAGGTCACCCCAACGGCAAGCCCACACGTTGATAATGGTGCCGATGTTTTTGTCTCTGGTGATTTCCTCTACTGGAGTGTCACTGAAGATGGCCTCGACTTTGCCACAAGCGGCTACGCTGCAACCCCCACCACCCAACTTCTCAAAGGACAAACGCACGGTCCAGGCTTTAATTGGCATCCCGGCTTTCGTGCCGCCCTCGGTTTTGTTTTTGCCCACGACGAATGGGACCTTCTCTTCCAATACACTTGGATGCACGCAACTGAACAGGTCATGGTCTCACAGCAAGAGTTTCCATCTAACTTTATGATGATTGCAAATTGGATCTTTGACCCCACAGAAACTGTTAAGCGCGTTACCCGCGCAACTGGTGGATGGTCTGATGTGATCAATGTGGGTGATGTGACTTTTGGACGCAACTTCTACTTGAGCTATGCGATGTCCATTCACCCGCACGTTGGCCTCAAAGCTGGATGGCAGATGCAGCAAAACAAAGTCTTTTATCAAGAGACAAGCCCAACAACAGGCGACATTACTGAAACGCGCCTTTGGTTTAAGGAGCGCTTTTTTGGCATCGGTCTTCTTGGCGGACTTGACATGGCATTCCACTTGAGCCAAATGTGGAGTATCTTTGGTGACTTTGCGGCGTCAGCTCTTGCCTCTCGCTTCAATGTGGAGCAAAAAGCGAGTCAATTTCTCATAATCAATGGCGTACAAAATGGCGCCGATGTCATTCCCCTCTACTACGAAGGGAAATATTGGGACCTCACCCCTGTTCTTGAATGGAGTGGTGGTCTGCGTTGCGATTTTTGGCTTAACCGCGACGCTTACCACATGATGATTCAAGCTGGCTGGGAACAACAAGTGTGGCTGAATATGAATCGCTTCAACAATGAGTTCAACGGAGGCTCTTCTGGCGATCTAAATATGCAAGGTGTAACTATTCGTGTCCGCTTTGATTTTTAATTGCCGACACCCCAAAAATAATCACTCAAGATGAGTGTAGCGACTCCTACGAGCGCAGGGATGTCATATGAATAGGCAACACACGCACCAGCAATTGCGATGATTCCTTTAGGGTCAATCGAAGAAACCCGATCAACAACCTCTTCAACTGCCATCGCTGCAACTATCCAGTGTCCCTCCGCCAGGGTTTTTAAGGGGGGCTTTTTATCTTCAATTAAGCATTGAAGAGCATAGTCTTGAACGAAAGCTACAATATAGGTTGTCCCAACCATTCCGATCGCCCATTTTCTAGAAAACTGAGAGCGTGTAACTGCAAAAGTTGTTGCATATCCATGTAAGAGATTACCCTGGTTCAACCCTAAAAGGGCTAAACCAATCTTGGTTATCGTTCTACCAGCAAAAAATGAGAGCAGTTTGGGTTCGTCTTTCCAGAATTCACCTCCGGGGTAGTTTGCACCAGCAACATAAGTATAAACACTAAATCCACCAACAAGACCGATAGCTGCTTGCATAAAACTCTACCTTAATTGCTCAATGATTTCTTGAACCGCTTGCGTGAATGCATCAACTTCAGCAATCGTGTTGTATATTCCAAAAGAAGCGCGAAGCGCAGAACTGATTCCAAAATGCGCAAGGGCAGGTTGGGCGCAAAGGTGGCCAGAACGCACAGCAATACCCCTTAAATCGAGTAAAGTAGCAAGATCCAGTGAATGAACGTCTTCGATTGAAAAAGTAAGTATAGGACCACGTGGAGCGTTTTTTGATAAAATCGGCAAATCTATTTCCATTGCGCGATCGACAAGGGCATTTTCGTGCGCTGCAATTGTCTCAAGGCCGATCGACTCAACGTAGTCAATTGCCGCACCTAACCCAATCACCTCCGCAATTTTTGGCGTGCCCGCTTCAAACTTCAAAGGCGCTTTGGCATACGTTGTTTTTTCAAGAGTCACCGTTTCAATCATGTCTCCCCCCTTCATGAATGGAGACATGCTCTCAAGCAGATGACTTTTCCCGTAGAGAACGCCAATTCCCGTCGGGCCGTAGAGCTTGTGGCCAGAAAATGCGTAAAAATCCACATCGAGCTCACGCATATTCAGCGCAAGATGGGAGGGAGCTTGAGCTCCATCGATCATCACCAGCGCGCCAACTGAATGCGCCATTTCGATGATTTTCTTCACAGGGTGAATGACACCAGTTGCATTGGAAATGTGCCCAATCGAAACGATCTTTGTTTTGGGCGATAGCAGCTTTTCAAAAGCCTCCAAATCAAGCACCCCATCGCGAATGGGAATAACCTTGAGATTAGCTTTTTGCCAAGGAACGATATTGGAGTGGTGCTCCATCTCGGAAATGATCACCTCATCATCCGGTTCAATGCTGTTTGCTACTAAATTTATTGACTCAGTTGTTCCAGAGGTGAAGACAATTTCTTCTTCAGACGCACCAATAAACTGGGCGACCTTGGCACGCACAGCGTTGTAAGCATCCGTTGCCGCCATTCCAGCCTCGTAAATCGTGCGATGAACTGTTGCGTAATCATGAGAATAGAAGTTAGAAATGGCGTCAATAACGCACTGAGGCTTTTGCGTTGTTGCAGCAGAATCGAGATAAATCCAATCGGGTTTATTGACGAGGTGTGGAAAATCCGAGCGCAGATCGAGCTCACACGAGGTTTTCAAAGCGCTCCCCTCCTGGGACCTGATCGAGAATCTCTTTAGCAAATGCGCGAAGAAGCAAACGTGATGCAGCCTCACCTGTTAACCCACGAGTCTTGAGGTAGAGAAGCGAATCTTTGTCGAGCTGACCTGTTGTTGCCCCATGAGATGCCTTGACATCGTCTGCAAAGATCTCGAGATTTGGCTTACTATAGCAAGCGGCATCATCTGAGAGAATAAGCGCATTGTTTAGCTGGTAGGCGTTTGTCTGCTGCGCTTGCGGCTCAACGTAAATTTCTCCATCGAAGCTTGCTACTGAGCGATCAAATAGCACCGTTTTATAGTGTTGATCCGAGCGCGTCTGCGGTGCCAGGTGACGCACAAAGGTGCGTACGTGTGACTGATTTTTTTCGCGAAGGGAGCAGAGTCCACGAAGAGTCGTTTCAGAATTTTCTTCAATCAAATCGACCTCAATATCAGTGCGGACACCCATTGAGCCCTCAGTAATATGATATAGGTTGAGAGCGCCGTCACGCTTGACACTTCCCCGAACAGATTCAAAGAGCCACCCTTTGCCATAAGGCTCAGAGACCCAAGTTAACTTTCCGTTTTTCTCAACTGAGATATCAACCATACTGTTGATCCAGTGTGCCTCTTCTGTTTGGCAAATGATTTTTTGCTCAATGACAGCTTCACCGCCCGCTCCCATTACCACATGCATACGGGGATGACAAGCTCCACCCTTGGTGATGTAGTGGATAATTTGCAGTGGAGATGCAAGAATTTCTCGCGGAGGAATATAGAGAAAGGCGCCTTCACTCTCTTCTGACAGGTTGCTCAATACAAAGGGGTTCGTCTCGCGCTCGAGCATTTGGCGCATACGGCGATCAAGTGCGCTAGAAAAAGTCTGCATCGCCCTTTCAAGCGAGAAAAGCTCAAGGGTAGTTGGCATTGACGAGAGCGCTTGAGAAAAGCGGCCGTTGACAAAGACAATCGTCCCCTCTTGAACTTCATGCTTGATCTCACTCTTTGGCGCAATTGTGAATGAACAATCGAGGAATTTCTTGATTGGAAAGTAGCGGAAGGACTCACTTTTGCGCGTCGGAAGGCCGAGTGACTCAAAGCGCTCTTTGGCCTCACTTGCCATCTTTTCAAGCATTTGCATGGACAGCCTCATAGCCTAATTTTTCGAGCTCTAGTGCCAACTGCGCATCACCGCTTTTGACAATTTTTCCCTCTTTCATAATGTGAACATGACTTGGTTTGATATAGTCAAGAAGCCTCTGATAGTGAGTGATCAAAATTAAGCCGCGCTCTTTGTTCATCAAATCGCAAACGCCCTTGGCGACAACGCGAAGCGCATCGATATCGAGACCTGAATCAGTTTCGTCTAATATCGCCATCTTTGGGTCAAGCACCCCCATCTGTAGAATCTCGTTTTTCTTCTTCTCCCCACCGGAAAAGCCGCTGTTGAGATCGCGATGGAGAAATTCAGGCTTCATGTCCATTTTCTCGGCCACTTCGCGAACAATCTCTTCCATCACCTCTTCGCTCACCGGCTCCTTGCGATGTGCGTTATAGGCACTATGCAGGAATTGGAAATTGGTGATCCCAGCAATCTCAATTGGATACTGGAAGCTCATAAATAACCCGAGATGGGCGCGCTCTTCAGGCTCTAGTTCACTAATTTCTTGACCCAGGAAGAGAATCTCACCCGATTCGACCTCGTAATTCGGATCGCCTGCTAGAACTCTGGCAAGGGTCGACTTCCCCGCTCCATTTGGTCCCATAATTGCATGAATTTCTCCTGGCTTTACAGTGAGGGAAAAGCCCTTCACCACCTGCTTGCCATCAATTGAAACCACTAAGTTTTTTATCTCTAACATTATCCCACCGAATTTTCGAGTTTAAGGGTTAAAAGTTTTTTTGCCTCTGCAGTAAATTCGAGAGGAAGCTCATCAAAAACGACTTTACAAAAGCCGTTGACAATCATATTGATCGCATCTTCGCGAGAGAGCCCACGCGTTTGTAAATAGAGAAGCTGCTCTTCATTCATTTTCGAAGTCGATGCCTCATGCTCAATTTCGCTCGTCTTGTTGTGGACCTCGATATAGGGGAAGGTATTTGCGCTGCACTCATTACCAACGAGCATTGAATCACACTGGGTGTAGTTACGCGCACCTGTTGCGCCCTTGCTCACCTGCACTTTGCCGCGATAGGTATTGTGCGATTTGTCAGCAGAAATTCCCTTTGAAATGATCGTTGACTTTGTGTTTTTGCCCACATGAATCATCTTTGTTCCCGTATCTGCCTGCATTTGCCCAGTCGTCAAGGCAACGGAGTAAAATTCTCCAATCGAATCATCTCCTTGCAAAATGCAGCTTGGATACTTCCAAGTGATTGCGGCACCCGCCTCGACTTGCGTCCAGCAAATTTTCGAGCGCGCTCCAGCGCACTTGCCCCGCTTGGTCACAAAGTTGTAGATCCCCCCCTCGGGATTTCCTGCATACCAGTTTTGCACTGTAGAGTACTTAATTTCAGCATCGTCAAGGGCGATGAGCTCAACAACGGCTGCGTGCAATTGGTTCTCATCGTATGCCGGCGCCGTGCATCCCTCAAGATAGCTCACTGATGAGCCCTCTTCTGCAATAATTAGCGTTCGCTCAAACTGTCCCGTTTCCCGCTCATTAATACGGAAGTAGGTAGAGAGCTCGACAGGGCACTTAACACCCTTTGGAATGTGAACAAAAGAGCCATCAGAAAAAACTGCCGAATTGAGTGCCGTATAGAAATTATCGCCAATTGGAACAACTGTTCCCATGTAGCGCTCTACAAGCTCAGGGAATTTTTTAACCGCCTCAGAAATCGAGCAGAGCGTCACTCCAGCATCAACAAGCGTCTGGCGAAAGGTCGTACCAATTGATACTGAATCGAAAACGACATCGACAGCGACACCGGCTAGGCGCTTTTGCTCATCAAGAGGAATGCCAAGCTTTTCAAATGTGCGCAAGAGCTCTGGATCGACCTCATCAAGGCTCGAGAGCTCTTGCTTTTTTTTTGGCTCAGCGTAGTAGCTCATATCCTGGAAGTCGATCGGGTCGAATTTGACGTTTGGCCAAGTTGGCGGGCTCATTTCAAGCCATTTACGGTAGGCCTTTAAGCGGAAATCGAGCATAAAGCTCGGCTCATTTTTTTTTGCAGAAATTGCCCGAACAACATCTTCGCTAAGTCCTTTTGGGAAAACTTCCGATTCGATAGCTGTTGTAAAGCCATATTGGTACTCTGAGCGCTCTTGAAGTAAATCTTTTGTAGCCACGTCTGTCCGCTTTTTTTGGGAGAGGATTTTAACCCAATTAAGCGCTAATGTCAATCTTGTTGAAAAGTAAGCAATTTCTTGAAAGTTGCCTTTAATGCTCGAGAAAGCCCAGAGTTTTTCACTCCCTCTTTGATCTCGATTAGCCGTGCATGTAAAAAAGGTGCTTTTAGCGCCTCATTCCCGGCAGGCAAAATTACATGAAAGGCGGCCTCAGAACGAATCCCTTTCTCTGCCCCCATAAAAAAGGTAGCGGGTTTGTCGTTGTCCTCGACGATAAATGCTCCAGTATCTCTATTTGGGTACAAATCATGAGAAAAGTAGCCGTTATGGCGTACCCCATTTGCAATCGTCTCGGAGATATTTTGAGGCTTAAAAATTCCAATTTTTGCACGGCCCGGAAGCAAGAAAGGGCAATCAACTTTTGTGCGGCGACTTGGTGAGGTATACTCGTGAACGATTAGGTGCACGCGATCGGGCAGGGAGCTAAGCCCAGTTTGGACCTCTTTGGGAAATGCGCAAATTTGCGTTGGAGGAAGGCTACAGGAGAAAACGACTTGCGCTGGCATAAATCCATCTGCATTAAATGAGCCAATGACAGGTCTTTGGGTATAAACTGGGGTGATTTCCTTAGAGGCATCGATAAGATGCGCGCGATGAAGAGCATACGCATTTTGCCCATTTGACTCTTGTTTGGCAATATTGACCTCCCATTGTACCGGTTCGGCTGCAGAGTGGGCGTGGGGGTGGCGCTTTTCAGGGCTGGGATCGGGGATGTGACGCAATCTCTGGTCGGAATAGGGTTTACAAAGAAGCAGCCTTTCAAAAAATTCCAAGATACATTGCCACACGCGCTTAATGCAATCTGCCATGCGCTGGCAGCAAGGGCGACTTTTTTTTTGAATCGGGGTAAAACCCCCGACTAGAGGAGATACAGGCGTCATAAGGAAAGAAATTTTACACCAAAACAGACATCTGCGCAATCTCAAGATCGGCGGGGGTATCAATCCCAACAGTCTCTCTCTGCGTTTCGTGAACAGAAATTGTGAGCCCTTCATAGAGGAAGGTCAGCTGCTCAAGCCCCTCTGCAGCCTCAAGATCGGAGAGGCGATGGGTTGCAATTGTCTTCAGGGCCTTTTCAGAAAAAGCGTAGAGGCCGATATGCTTATAAAACTGATGCTCTTTGTCATCGCGCACATGGGGAATGGGGTTGCGAGAAAAATAAAGTGCCCTGCCCTCTTTATCAGTGACTACCTTGACCACATTGGGATTTTCAAGCTCTTCGGGGTTTTCAATCTTTTTTTTGAGCGTCCAAATATCGCCCTGCTCAGATTGCAGAAGCTCAGAGATCATCTCACCGGAGACAAAAGGTTCATCAACCTGCCAATTGACCCAAACATCGGCCTCCTTATTGCTAGTAAGAACATATTCAATTAGACGGTGCGTTCCGGAGGGGCAATCCTCGGAAGTCATGACATAGGGAGCGCCAATTTTGTCTAAAACGCGCGCTGTTTTTTCTGAATCAATGGCAAAAGAGACGCTATCGAACTGCGGACAGCGCATCGCCGCCTCATAAGTGCACTCAAGAAGAGGGCGCTCGCCCAGTTTGGCAAAAATCTTTTCAGGAAAACGCGTTGACGCTAGTCGAGCGGGAATCACGCAGGCAATTTTTCTCATTCACATACCAATCGATTGTTCTTTCCAGCCCCAATTGTAGCGAATAGCGCCTCTTCCATCCAAGCTCTTTTTCCATCTTCTCGCCGCGCATCGCGTAGCGAAAATCGTGTCCCGGACGATCTTTCACAAAAACAATCTCCGAGTTTGACCCCATCAAACGAATAATTTCGCGCACAAGATCGATATTTCTTACCTCCTCACGCCCTGAAATATCGTAAACCTCGCCGCTGACTCCCCTCTCTAAAATACGCCAGACTGCCTCAGAGTGGTCATCAACATAGAGCCAATCACGCACGTTGGTGCCATCACCATAGACCGGAAGCGGCTCACCGGCCGCACACTTGCTAATCATCAGAGGAATCAGCTTCTCAGGATACTGACACGGACCATAGTTATTAGACGCATGAGAAATGGTCACATCAATTCCATACGTTTTTGCATAAGCAAGCGTCAAGTGATCGGCCGCCGCCTTTGATGCAGAGTAGGGAGAGCTTGGCGCATAGGGAGTCTCCTCAGTGAAAAAACCCTCATCAACCGAGCCGTAGACCTCATCAGTCGAAATCAAGTGCATCTTCATTCCGGGATTTGCGCGCACCAGCTCCAAAAGGGCATACGTCCCCATCACATTTGTCTCCAAAAAGCGCTTTGGCCCCGTGATGCTGCGATCGACATGCGTCTCAGCAGCAAAGTGCACAATGTGGGTGAAGCCATACTCCACCTGCAACCTGGCAAGAAGCGGCTCATCGCAAATATCGCCCTCAACAAAGTGGTAGTGAGACGCGCGCACCTCTTTCAAGTTGTCCAAATTGCCCGCGTAAGTTAGCGCATCGAGATTAACGAGCAGATCGACACGGTCGATCACATTACGAATGAAAGAAGAGCCCATAAACCCGGCTCCACCAGTGACAAGAAGTTTCATAGAAAAAATGCTAGCGCAAAACCCCCTATTTCGCAACCCTAACCACCAAAAAACAGCTTGTAAAGCCGCAAGCGGATTTGCGAGTGCGTGATTTTATTAAAATTGTCAGAGTGGCTCAAGTGCAAGCGATATGACGCAGTCCAATAGCCCCAGCTATAGGCGAGGAAGAGCGCGACGCAGATGGGCTCGCTCTGATCTATTTTTAGAAAATCCAAGCACTTGTAAAGCCGCTTTACAAGCTAGCGTTCTCTCTCTGTAAAGCCAGAAATTTTTGCCATTTTTTGACTTGTAAAGCGGCTTTACAAGCTCTGGAACTTCAGTGTAGAAAGCACGCTATTGGTTGGGCGGCGAGCAGGTGTTGGGTACTCGTCGGAAGGGATGGAGATTAGCGTTTTGCAGATACCAGGAGTCTCGCGCCAAACCTCAAGGGCCCATTCGTAGCGGGAGCGGGGCGCTTCCGAAGCGTAATGGTAGATACCAGGTTTGCCTTTGAGTTTCAAAAGCGCCTGCGCAAGAAGGTTAACATCCGTGGGTCTGCCCACTTGATCATTGACGATTTTTAGCTCGGTTTTTTGCTCCATTAATTTCCGGATTGTCTCTGTAAAACCAACGATTTTTGGGTTATAGAGCCAGGAGGTCCGTACGATAGTGGCTTTCGGATTAACTGCAAGAAGACGCTCTTCTCCTTCACGCTTTGTTTTGCCGTAAACCGAAAGCGGATTGCAGGGGTCATCCTCAAAGTAGGGCCCCTCTTTGCTTCCATCAAAGACAAAGTCTGTTGAGACGTGGATGAGAGGAATGTTGCGGTTGCCGCACTGCTCACCTAGGTTTTCTACGGCAATTGCGTTTAAAAGGCGCGCTTTTTCGGGCTCGCTTTCTGCGCGATCTACCTCTGTAAAGCCAGAGGCGTTGATGATAAATTGTGGCTCTGCTTTTAAGGCGTGTTGCACCTCATCAAAATTGCAGATATCGACTTCGTTGCGGGAGGTAAAATGCGCCTGAGGCAGGAGTTTCGCAAGCGCTTTAGCAAGCATTCCATTTTTTCCAATGACCCAGATCATATCACCTCGCTAAAAAGTGGCGCGTTTGCATCGCGCTCTGAGAGGATGGGGCGCTCTGCAGGCCATTGAATGCCAATTTGGGGGTCGTCAAAGCGAAACGATTTTTCAGTATTGGGGTTGTAGTCGCTGCTGACAGCGTAGGTGACGTGAGCCGAAGGGCTTTTAACATAAAAGCCGTGGGCGAATCCGACAGGAACAAAGAGTTGATGGTGATTTTCACCACTCAACTCAACACCAATCCAATGCATGTAGGTGGGTGAATCTGGGCGCATATCGACGGCGACATCGAAAATTGTCCCATGCGGAACATAGATAAGCTTTGCCTGACCAGGACTTGATTGGTAATGCATCCCCCGCAGTGTGTTTTGCTGTGAATATGAGTGGTTGCCCTGAACAAATTCGCAGTCGATTCCCGCATCAAAGTAGCGGCTTTTACGATACGATTCAAGAAAAAATCCGCGATCATCGGCAAAAACCCGCGGCTTGATGAGCTTGAGCCCCTCACATGCGAGATCATTTGTTTCCATTTTCTGACCTCAAAACGATGTAGCTAGCATTGCGCTTTTCTGTTTTGTCCTTGCGAAAGGAGTAAAAGTCTTCGGTCGATTGATAGGTATCAATCCCAGCAATTTGTATTTGCACAACGCCCTCTTGCTCGAGCTGCTCGCGCGAAATTTTCCAAAAATCGAAGTAGTTTGCCTTATGCTCATAGGAAAAAAATGCACGCGGCAGCTCCTCTTCTGCATTGATAAACTCGGCAGAATCGGGGCCAAGCGATGGGGAGATCACAACGTGAATGTCTGCCGGATCGCAATCGAAGCGATTTTTGAAAACAGAGATGGTTTCACTGTAGATATTTTTTGCGCTCCCCTTCCACCCCGAGTGAACAGCGCCAATGACCCGCTTGTTTGGATCAAAAAATAGCGCCGCCTGGCAATCGGCATGCGTGACAAAAAGAGCGACATCCTCTAGTGAGGTCACAATGCCGTCTGCCTCGCCAATCTCTTGGTCGCGATCTTCGACGACAACTACATCCCGTCCGTGCACAAGCTTGGGGTGGCGCACACAGGGTGCTAGGGTGCGCATGTACTCAAAAGTCGCGCGTTTTGTGAAGGTGCCGTGTGATATATCTGGAAATTTTGCGAGCGTTTCGTACTCAATCCAATGATGGGAGTCTTTACTTTTATATTGAATGGCCATTATAGGGAAAATATGGAACAAGTGCACTTTTCTTTCAATTTTTTTTCAAACCATCCGATATTTTTAATTAGCTATGCGCTAATGCTTCTGACATTTATCAGTTTTTGGATCAAACGCACGGTCTGGCTTTGGGCTCCCCTACTCGTACTCTCTTTTGCCACAGCCCTCAACGCACGTATCGTCAGCCCCTTCACCATCTTTGTCGTGGTGATTTTACTCGCCTGTCACCTACTTCTGCACTACGAACTCAAATGGCTCGCGAAATTTTTCCTTGTGATTGTTACCGGGGTGATTTCGCTTCTGCTAAATTGGCACCTAATCAAGGGCTTTTCCGATGTCGTCCTCGCCCGCGGCGCTGCCCACAGTATTCACTCGCTTCCCTATGATTACATTGTCAACTACGGCACACCCTTTATAGGTGTTTTCATCCTTGCGCTCAATTCAAAGCTCATTGAAAAGCGCTCTGATTGGGGAAAAACCGCTGCAATGGCAATCCCCTACGCGATTGTCTCAGCAGTTGTTTTAGTCCTGATTGGTTTTGGTTTGAAATGCATCGGCTACGACTTTAAGTTCACACCGAAAATTGTGATCTGGGCCTTTTTTAACCTCATCTTGCAGGTCATTCCAGAAGAGGCCTTTTACAGAGACTATTTACAAAAAAACTTGAGAGAGCTCTTCCCCTCATTCTGGGCAAATGTGAGTATCTATCTGGTAATTGCCTTTTTCTTTGCACTCACCCACTTCATGACGGTGCCAAAGCTCTCATTTGCCATTCTCTCATTTATCGCATCACTTCTTTACTCAGGAATCTATCAACTAAGCGGCCGACCTGAAGGTTCGATGATGTGTCGCTTCATCGTCAACATCGTCCACTTCTGGTTTTTCACCTACCCAATTATCGCGCAGTAGCCGCCATCAAGGCCCTCAAACGTGGGGAGTTGCGTGAAGCTATTCGCTCCTGTATGATTCTCCTCAGGTAAAATTGAGCAGGTCAAGTACCAAACGAGTGGGCTCAATGTTTTGGCATGAGCAATGAGACGCTTTTGCAAAGAAATGAGCTCAGAGGTTTGATCGAGACGTAGCCGCGCCTCAGGTTTTTTGTGCATGACACCCGTCCCCGAGCAGGGGGCATCAATCACCACAAGGTCAAACTCGCCAGTGATCTCACACCCATCGCAGTTGAGAAAATTTGCCCGCACGCCAAAGCGCTCGAGGTTTTCTTTCAGCCTCTCTGCTCGCTTAGGGTTAGGCTCATTACAATAGAGCTCAGCATCGGGATAGAGCTCGTGCAAAATCAAGCTCTTACCTCCAGGGGCTGCACACATATCCAAGATTTTCTTCGGCCTCGGCGAGTTTTTCGATAACCGATGCATCAGTTGATAAGGTGTCGGGTTTTGCACATAACAGTTTTCCACAATCACTCCCTTGTGGAAAATATCTGTTCCAATTTCTCTAGAAAATGGGGAAAACCTTGTGCATAAAATTTCAAAAATCTGTTCAAAATCAGAGGGATAGGCTCTGCGCATTTTTTCCACAAAATCCTCTGGATAGGCGCAAGCCACCGGCAGATTTGCCTTCTCATAGCGTCTTAAAGTCGCATTGAATAGTGCCGCTTGATAGGGACAGGCGCGCTTTGCAATCTCTATTGTCTCATTGACAACAGCGTAGGCAGGGGCGTTCATATATTCCAGTTGATAAAGAGCGCTGAGAAAAAGTAGGCGCGCTTTGACTTTAAGCTTCACCCCAAGGCGTTTCATAATCTTTTCAAGCAGAAGGTGATAGCGCAAAGTTCCGTAGGCGATCTCCTCGGCGAGTGGATTGGGCTTTTTGAAATATTGAGCGAGATAGCCCCCCTTTTTAAAGACGTGCAGGAGGGCGTGATAGGCTATCTCGCGAGAGGAGAGATTATTGACCGTACCTTGAGCAGGGGCTGTTGTCGTATCCGTGTTGTTGCATCTGTTTGTTTTCATTAATGACCTTTTCTACTGCAGCATCGGGAGTCATCGATTTACCATAACGCTTTCCCTCTTGCATATAAGTCATCGCCGTTGCGCGCTGCTCGGGAGTCATCTTTTGACAATACATAGAGCGATTTTGCGCATTTAAATTCGCGGCAAAGGCCTGCTCTTTTTTACTAAGGTGCGAGCAATCAGCCGTTTGCACCGTTTGATTACTACTTGAGCGTTGCGATTGACTTTCATATGGTGAAACTGCGCTCAAAGTATATGGTATAAAGGCAATAGCTGCAATTATTAATAATTTTTTCATTGTAATTTCCTCTTTATTTACTTGCTTAATTTGAATAATTACATATTATTAAAAATATATCTATAAAAGTAGAAATAATTATTTAATTAATATGTCTAGTCGTCCAAAGGGTTGTCAGGGCTGCCGAAAAAAAGTAGCCACCTCATATCGCAAGATCATCGACGGAAAAGTCGAAGAGATGTGCGCGTGCGCAAAATGTCCAAAAATCGATGCGAATATTCGCGGAGATAAATTGACAGCCGCCCCATCTGGGCCCATAAAAGAAGAAGAAAACTTCGCGTGTGAAAATTGTAAGACAAAACTCTCTGATATTAAAGAGGGCAAACCACTCGGTTGTCCTGAATGCTACTCCACGTTTGAGGAGGTGATCAAAGTCTACCTAGGAGCCTGCGACCGCATCAAAGAGAGTAAAGTCATACGCACACTCGAAGGGGAATCTCTTCACGTGGGCAAGAGTCCTTTTGGCGACGAGAGCGAAGAGCTGCGATCGCGGCTCAGTAATTTAAATGATGCGCTCAATGAAGCGCTGAAAATTGAAAATTACGAGCAGGCCGCCTGGCTACGCGATCGCATAAAAACGATTACGGAGAGTGTCAATGAAGAGCAAGCTTCCTGAAAATCTCCTATCAACGACTCTATGGGCCGATCCGAAAAACCCCATTTGGCTCACGACACGCTTTCGTTTGAGACGCAATCTCAACCACAATTTATTTCCAGGGAAGATGACAAAAGCGCAACTTACTCGCGCCTTCGATTCGCTCATACAATCGGTTCAAGGGACCGAATTTTTTGGTGCCGGCTCGCTCATCTCAGCAGACACGCTTTCCCCTGTTGAAAAAGACTTTCTCATCGAACACTATCTCATCTCTGATGAGATCGATGAAACGCGACCTGGTCAGGGGATTTTCTTCGACCAGACGCAAAAGAGGATCGCCCTTCTCAATTTTGGCGATCACCTCTGCATCGACTGCTTTGAAACCGGCAGCGATTGGGATCAAATCATGTCGATGCTGCAAAGCGTTGAAAAATTGATGGGTGAAAAGCTCGAATTTGCCTACTCAGAGACATTCGGTTTTCTCACCTCTGATCCCTCAATGTGTGGAACGGCGCTCACCGTTGAGACCTATCTGCACCTACCTGCACTAATCCAAGAGGATCGGCTCAACTCTCTTCTTGATGATATCGAAGAAGATGTAGTTGCGCAGGGACCTGGGCATCATCCCGAATTTATCGGCAATATCGTCATGCTCTCCAATCGCTACACCGTAGGCGTCAGTGAAGAGACAATTTTGGAAGATGTCCATCGCGCTGCGACGATGTTAGAAGCGCAAGAGAGAAAATCGCGCGAAAAATTGAAAAAGTCGGGTGCCGATTGTGTCAAAGACGCTGTTGCCCGCTCATACGGAGTGCTGCGCCACTCGTTTCAACTGGGAACCCTTGAATCACTAGAGGCGCTCAGTCTCCTACTATTAGGAGCTGACATCGATTGGGTAGAGGGGATCGACCAGAAGCTGGCAAGTGAGCTTTTTTTCAATTGCCGGAAAGGACACTTAGCCTTATTAAGAGAGGTAGAGGGGGAAAAGGAGGCCGTTCGAAAAGCGCGCGCCACTTTCTTCCATGAATCTCTGAATGAGGCTAAGTTAAATCTTTGAGTCTTGCGATTTTTCTACTCTATCTCATCTATTTTCTCGATGCCATGGGGATCGTCTTTGTCTACGTCATTTTCTCACCTCTTATCTTAGATCCAATTTATGGCATGGTCGATTTGAATACCGCACTGAGTATGCGCAATCTCATCTTAGGTTTTTTGCTCGGTATTTACGCCCTCGGACAATTTTTTGCCGCCCCTATTTTTGGTGACTTTTCCGACCGCTACGGAAGGCGCAACGTCCTTTTGCTCACCATTTTTGTCACAGGCCTTGCCTTCATCGGTTCGGGAGTGGCCATTGTCATGCGCTCGCTCTGGCTCCTTTTTGTGACTCGCCTCATTGCCGGATTCAGCGCAGGAAACCTCACCGTAGCACAAGCCGCCGTCTCTAACCTTGTGAGCGAGGAAAAGCGCCCCGCCTACATGTCATGGTTTGCAACTATTGGCGGCATTTCGTGGACGATTGGCCCCGTCATTGGTTTTATCCTCGCCTTGCGCAACCTAAGCGACCCCTTCTTTGCCCTTGGAATTGTCTTCTGGCTTGTGATGATTGGCATTCATTTTACACTGAAAGAGAGCATCGATAAATCACAGATTGAAAAGCACTCAATTAGAAAAATAGTGCGAAATATTTTTTCAGCTCTCTCACATGGTAAAGTGATGAATCCCTTCATCGCCTCGGCCTTAGTGATGCTTGGATGGATGATGTATCAAGCCTTTCTTGGCGCCTACCTCATTAACCGCTTTCAATTTCCAATGGGAGATGAGAGCTACGCCTACGCCTTTTCTTCCCTCTGCTGGTTTTTAGGTGGACTATCTTCTATGTTTTTGCTCAAACACTTCAAAGCCCACAAGCTCATCATCCTCCCACTCTATCTCAGCGCTTTTGCCGTACTCGCCTACTTCCTTACCAATTCCTCAGAGCAAGTTTGGCCACTTATGTTCTTTGCCAACTTCACCCAAGCTATTGCAACTGCCTGCTTTTTCGCCCTCTTCTCGACCATGCTTCCCCCCGAAATGCAGGGGCGCATTTTCGGTGGCTGGTCGGCAGGTTTTGCCCTAGCAAGCGCCCTTGGCCCCGCAATTTCGGGCTACCTCTCAAGATTTGATATCACCATTCCCTACCTTGTGGGCGGCGCCATCATGCTCGCCGTCTCCATCTACTATAACGTATGGCATCGCGTAAATCGAGACAGTGTGGTATAATCTGCCCCTATGAAATATCGACCAATTCTCGGGGTTCTTGGCTACGTGCTCTCCCCCGATCGAAAAAAAGTTTTGATGGTCCATCGCACCGCACGCGAAGATGACGATCATCTCGGGAAATTCAATGGTCTCGGCGGCAAGCTCGAAAAAAATGAGGATATCGTTGAAGGCATCAAGCGCGAAATCCACGAAGAGGCGGGCATTCTCTGCACCGAATTGAAGCTGCGCGGCACAATCAATTGGAATGGCTTTGGCCCCAAACTCGAAGATTGGTTTGGCTTTATCTTCCTTATTACAGATTTTGAGGGTGAGGTTAACGACGAGAGCCCCGAAGGTCCCCTTGAATGGGTGCCCATCTCTCAACTCGATAAACTACCCATGTGGGAGGGCGACCGCCACTTTTTGCCCCTCATCTTTGATGACGACCCACACCCCTTCCACGGCTACATGCTCTATGAAAACGAAGATTGTCTCAAATGGGAGTTTAATCGCATCTAATGTATCAAGGAAAACGCTTTGGCGCCCTCATTCTCATGGGCGGAACCGGAACTCGCTTTGGCTCAGAAATGCCCAAGCAATTTCACAACCTCTCTGGCAAACCGATCTACAAACACACCCTTGAAACCTTTGAAAAGAGTGGCATCTTTGATGAAATCTTACTCGTCTGCCCAGAAAAATGGCTCGACCACCTCGACACCCCAGCAATTGCCGGGGGCAAAACACGCCAAGCATCGAGCTATAACGGGCTCAAAGCGCTGAAAGATGTCGACTACGTCATGATCCATGACGCCGTGCGCCCCCTTGTCACCCAGGAAATTCTCCTTGCCAACGCCGATGAGGTCATGCGCTCAGGTGCCGTCGACACCTGCATTCCCGCTACAGACACCATGGTCTACACCACCACAGATACCATCGAATCAATTCCCAATCGCGCTCACCTCAAACGAGGACAAACCCCCCAATCGTTTTCCTACCCACTTATACTACAGGCCCACGAGCAAACCGAGCAAACCAACGCAACCGACGACTGCACCCTTGCCATTGAAGCAGGTCACAAAGTGACCATTGTCGAAGGGAGCGAAACGAACATCAAAATCACTAACACCCTCGACATCTACATTGCCGAGCAGCTCTACCGGCTCACCCCCCCACCAAAAACCCAGGCCACACTCACTCTCAAAAACAAGCGCTTTGCCGTGACAGGCGGCTCGGGCGAAATCGGCACCGCGATCTGCCAAGCGCTCACAAAAGCTGGCGCCACCGCAATTGTTCTCTCTCGCTCCACAAACACCGACCTCTCCAATTACGATCAAGCCCTAGAAACCTTCACCAATCTCGGCCCACTCGACGGGATCATTAACTGCACCGGCTATCTCACAGTCGGCCCCCTTGCAGAGCTGACGCAGAGCGAAATTGAAACCACCTTACACTCCAACCTCACCTCGCTCATCTACGCCTGTCGCCTTGCAAACATCAAAGAGGGGGGCCACATCATCAACTTAGCCTCCTCAGCCTACTCACGCGGACGCAAAAACTACGCCATCTACTCAGGCACCAAAGCTGCCGTCGTCAACTTCACCCAAGCCCTCGCCCTTGAACGCCCCGAGCTACAAATTAACACCATTGCCCCATCGCGCACCAAATCGCGCATGCGCGCCCTCAATTTCCCCGGAGAAGACCCCTCCACCCTGCTCACCCCCGATGAGATTTCCACTGAAGTCCTCCGCCTCTTGCAAACCCCAGCTCTTACAGGGTCGACAATTGAGCTCAAGCCCAACATTGCAATCAAATCGCAAGAATCACTATAGTCTTCGCTTTTTGGAGTGCCCTTTTGAAAATATCCGTGCACATGCAAGCAACATCAGAGGCCTTCCTCATGATCTATTCGCATCCAGAAGAGACGCAGACACTGTTCATTCGAAATGGAGACATTGAGTCAACTCCTCTCGAAATTTTCGATACTCTCTCGCAAATATGGCTCATCCATGAAATCGTACCAACAATCTCCGTCAGCCTCAAACCAGGATTTGCTCCCCTTGAAATGACGTTTGAAGATATCGAGCCAGAATCACAGCTTGATAAAGATGTACGCGCTTTTGTAACAGCCAAACTTACAAATTGAGTAATAGTCCTTCTTTCTGTAAACTCTATCCGCCCCAACCTGCGCAAAATTAAAACAAGAAAGAAAAAGGACCCTATGCAACCTACTCAAACATTTAGAGTTATCTGTACCGGCACCGATGATGGAATGACAATTGAACAAATAACCGAATCAAGAGCATCAGCTTCAACTCCCATGATGCGCATATCTGCAGAGACCCTCCGTGGATTTTCAACAACACCCGCTGAAATGATGGCAGACATTGATGAAGCGACTGCAAAAGTAGCTTCCCTAGTTAAGGGCACAATGACAAGACAAAAACTCTCGGCCGCTGGAACTACAAAAAGAGTAACCAACATCATGTACAAAGTAACCAAAGAAGTGCCAGAAGATGCCGCAGAAGCGGAACTGTTAAAAATACTTAGTTTGGACACTGCCATCTTTCCCGACACCTAGCCCGTAAAACCCGAGCGATGTGACGCAGAGGAACTCGCTTTGATCTGTTTTAAGAAAATCCAAGTGCTTGTAAAGCGGCTTTACAAGCTAGCGATTTGTCTCTGTAAAGCCAACAATATCTTGGTGAAATTGGGTGGGTAAATAAAAACCCTGACAGAAATTCTGTCAGGGTTTCGTATTTGAGGCTTGTTGGGCTTGAACCAACGACCCTCTCCTTAAAAGGGAGATGCTCTACCAACTGAGCTAAAGCCTCGGATGTGACCCCAAGGGGATTCGAACCCCTGTTGCCAGGATGAAAACCTGATGTCCTAGGCCAGGCTAGACGATGGGGCCACAAAAAATATGCTCTAGTCTACCTAACGCGGCTATTTTTTCACAACAAAAAATTCGCAGATATCTCATGGGCCAGGTCGGTTTGCTCCCAGGGCATCTTTTGATTGGTAAAATGGCCTCCAAATGAGAGGCTGGAGTAGATGGGCTTTTGCAACTCAAAGCGCTCGATGATGGCGCTAGGTGTGAGGGGAAATCTCTTGGCAATGAACTTGTAAAGCGCCTCTAAATCACATTTGGGCTCGGGGTCTATTGCCAGATTGAGAAGCTGCTCGATGCCGATGGCGTAGGTGAGCTGAACGCTACAGGCGGGCAGCAGCCCCGAGGCTACGAGGTTTTTTGCCAGGTAGCGGGCAGCATAGGCGCCTGCTCGATCCATTTTTGTGGGGTCTTTACCTGAAAATCCGCCTCCCCCGTGCGGCCCTAGGGTGCCATAGGTATCAACCATAATTTTGCGCCCAGTTAGACCGGCATCGATTTCGGGGCCTCCATCAAAAAATTGATTGATATAGATTGCAGTCTCTTGTGTGAGATAATTTTTCAAAATCTCTTTTGCAAAAGCCTCCACCTCCTCTTTGAATTGGGTATTTTTAATTGAGGGGGCACTTTGCAACGAGAGCGCAAGCAGTGCAAGGCGATCGCCCTGCGACGTGCAGAGTATTTTCCCATCAGGCTTGATGCAGCTGGGGGGATTGATTGCGAGCGCCCTAGCAAGATTTTGCGCCAGCAGATAGGTTAAAGGGAGAAGCTCTTCTGTTTCATCAACGGCATACCCATAGGCAATCACCTGATCGCCTGAAGCATTTTTGCCCATTGATTGGGCGAGTTCACTTCCTTGCTCGGTGATGAACTGTTGAATTTCGATCCCACTTGGGTCGTAGCCAACCTTTTGATAGACCTCTTTGGCGATTTGGGCATAGTCAACTGTTGCGTTTGCGGTAATTTCACCGGCAATAACTACCCTATTTGATTTGACAAGGACTTCACAAGCAACGCGCGATTTGGGATCTTGCAAGAGATAGGCATCGAGAATGTGATCGGCAATTGCATCTGCAATTTTATCGGGGTGGCCATGTTGGACCGCCTCGGAAGAGAGCCCTCTCATGCCGCCTCCTCTTTTGGCTGATTGAGTGGTAATTTCACGAAAAAGGTGGAGCCTTTGCCCTCTTCACTCTCAAAACCAATCTCCCCGTGATGCGCGTCGATAATTTTCTTCACGATTGCAAGCCCAAGGCCGGTACTCGCCTCCCCTCCTGTCGACTTAACGCTTGTGGTTGAGAAGTTTTTGAAGAGCTTATCTTGCTCCTCTTTGGGAATCCCCTGCCCCTGATCTTGAACTGAAAACTGCAGAAAATCGTCAATCTTTTGCATTTTCACTGTAATTGTCGATTTAGGGTGAGAGTATTTGATGGCGTTTGTGACAAAATTGGTCAAAACCTGCTCAATTTTTTTTCCATCACATGAGACGTTGGGAATTTCACCCTCGATTTCAAGTCGAAGCTCCATCTCTTTTTTCACGGCTAAGTTGTTATTGAGCTTAATATTTTTCTCGAAAATGCTCTTCAAGTCTGTCTCTTCTAAATTGATAGACAAATTCCCTGACTCAATCACAGAGACATCTAAAAATTCATTCACAATTTGGAGGATTTTTCCAGTCGACGCGTGAATGGTTTCAATCATCTCAAATAAGTTATCTTCAATTTTGCCCTTAAGCGAATCATTGAGAAGACTCGAGTAGGCTTGAATCACACCAAGAGGGTTGCGTAAATCGTGCGCAGCCATCCCTAGAAAAGAGTTTTTCAACTCATTCATCATTTTGAGCTGCACGTTTTTTCCCTTCAGCTCGTGTTGCGTCTCTTCAAGCGACTTGTTTTTTTTCACCGCATTTGCATAAGTTGAAACAAGTAGGCTCATGACTGTATTGATATCAACGGTGTAGTTGTGCTCCTCACCTCGATAGACAAAACGACATGGTTGAAAGTTGCTCTCTCTATCTCTTTGAATAAGCTGATCTTCAGCAAACTGCAGGAGAAAATCGGTGTCGCACGGCTTTGTTAAAAAGCAGTTTGCTCCACTAGAAATCGCCTTCAAAACTTCGGGGGTCTCATAAAGCGCCGTGTACAAAACAACGGGCAGTTGCTTTGTTTCAGGATTTTCACGAATTTTTTGGCAAAGCTCAAAGCCATCCATCTCTGGCATGGTGACATCTGAGATAACAAAAGTGGGCTGCTTTTTTGAAATTGCCTCTAAGGCCTCAACACCATTTGTGACATGAGTCACTAAAATCCCCTTCTCCTCAAGATTTTTCTTCAAAAGGAGCGCTTGCGTGGAGCTGTCTTCAACAATGAGTATCTCTCTTTGCTCCATCTACCCCACCAACTTCGAAATTTCTTCGGCAATTTGATGTAACGGATGAATTGCCTGTGCTGCGCCCAACTTGATTGCCTCAGCAGGCATGCTAAACATTAAGCACCCCTCTTCAGCTTGAGCAATTGTATACGATCCAGCCTCTTGCAACTTCTTAAGACCCCTTGCCCCATCAGATCCCATCCCAGTGAGGAGCACGGCAAGACACTTATTTTGTAGCGATTGTGCAAGAGATTCAAAGCTGGAATTGATATTAGGAGTTGCCAGTCCCACTTTTTCAATTTCTGTCAGCTGGATTTTTTTACTTTTGCTGACAGTCAAATTCTTCCCTGCAGGAGAGAGATAACAACGCCCTTTTTCAAGAGTTGCCCCATCTTGTGCAAGTTCAATTGACATCTTTGAGCTTTTGGCAAGCCACTCAACAAGAATACGATCATAGCCCTCGCCCACGTGTTGTAAAATTAAAATAGGGAGAGGAAATGGGGTTGAGAGTTGTGTCAAAATAGCATGTAGGGCATTTGGTCCTCCAAGAGAGGCTCCAATTGCCAAAAGCTCATATGAGCCCTCTTTGCTCCCCTTTGAAGACCCATTTTGTATTTGAGGTTTTCTCTCTATATCCTCAAAAACAGCTGCGACAATTTTCAAAAATTGCTCGCGCAGCTTTTCAGCGCGCGCATCGTTACCGAGAGGCTTTTCTAAAATCGCCAAAGCGCCCACCTCATACGCCTGGGTCGCCTTGTATTTATCTTCATCTGTATAGAGCGAGCTAACAACAATTGTAGGGATATGGCTTGTTGTTGATAGGCGTTTGATCATCTCAAAGCCGTTCATCTTGGGCATCACAATATCCACCACAACAAGCTGGGGATTGATCTTTGAAATCGCATCCAAAGCCTCTTGTGGGGCACTAAAAGCATGCACCTCATACCCCTTTGATTTCAAAAGAGCGCTCATAAACGTGAGAGCTGTTTGTGAATCATCGACAAGCAAGATCTTTTTCATATGAGGCGCTCCGCTATTGAGAGAATTTCCTTTTGAACAAACTTAGATTTTTCAATATAGGCATCGACTCCAAGTTCTAATCCGCGACGCTTATCCTCGCTCGACTCTTTCCCTGTAATAATAACTATTGGAAGGTCCTTGGTTTTCTCATCTCCCTTCACCTTTTCAATAAGCTCCATGCCATTTAATCGTGGCATTTCCAAATCGGAAATAAGTAGATCAAAGGAGCCCTGAAGGAGTTTCTCCAGTGCCTCTGCTCCATCTGCCGCCGTTTCAACATCAAATCCTGCATTTTCAAAAATGCTTTTGAACAAGAGCCGAGTGGTGCTTGTATCTTCAGCAATTAGCACCCTTTTCTTTGCGCTAATAGTCTCCCCTTCCCGTGAGACCTTTGGCCCAGAAGCTGTGCGATTTTTTGCAACTTCCAAAAGCCCACGTATATCTAAAATTGGAACAACGCGCTTGCCATCTAAAATGGTCCCTGCTGCCACACACACCAAGTCCTTGAGTTGATCTCCTAAACTTTTAACAAAGACCTCCTCTTCACCAAAAATCTGATCCGCTCCAATTGCCATGTCAATCATCCCTGAACTGACAAGAATGACATGCCGGGGATCTTCATCACACTCTACAGGAAGCTCAAGAAGCTCACTCAAGTGGCGGTAGGCATAATTTTTTTCTTTGAAAAAGATAACCCGTTGATTTTCGATCGTAGAAAACTCATAGCTTCCCTTTCGCAAAATCAAGCCAATATTTTGGCTAGGAATGATGAACTGCTGCTCGCCACTGTCGATATGCACACCTCGAAAAGTCGCGATAGTGAGAGGGAGCGAAAGAATCATTGTGGTGCCCCTGCCCTCCTCAGTATCGACATCAAAGCGACACCCGAGCTTTTCCATATTTTCAGAGAGCACTCCAAGACCTACGCCTCTGCCAGAAATTTCTGTGATCATTTCAGCAGATGAAATTCCCGATTGAAAGGCCAGCTCAATGACTTTTTCCGTATCAAAGCTTTCCAGTTGCTCCTCTGTCACGACACCATTTTTCAGCGCATTCTCTTTGATTTTTTCTAAAGGAAACCCCGCTCCATCATCTTTAATGAGCATGCGAATCTCATTTCCCCCAACCTGCTCAATTGCAATCTCAATCTTTCCCTCTCTTGACTTTCCACGCTTTTCTCGCTCATCGGGTAATTCAATCCCGTGGTCAATGCTATTTCTTACAAGGTGCAATAGTGGATCTTTCAAGCCCTCTAATATACGACGATCGATTTCTACCGAATCTCCACTGATAGAAAACTCAATCTCTTTTCCCAGCTGATTGGAGATATCTCGAACCATACGCGGGAAGGAGAGCAGCAGAGTTGAGAAGGGTTGTAGCAAAAGCTTTTTCGATTCCTCTAAAAGATGTCCAATCAAACTCTCAATTGTGTGGCGATCCTCAGAAACTCCCTTTTGGATTTCACCCAAGGCGTTACGGACCTCTTCAAATACTTGTTCTTTTCCAATCGACTGAAGGAGGGCAAGAAGCGACTTATTGAGGGCATTGTATCGCAACTTGATGGGCAAGAGCTCCTCCATTTGAACGATGATCGAATCGAGCTTATCGGCTGCAACTTTTAAGAGTTTTTGCTCTTCAATCGGTTCCACTTGGGCAGGTGGCGGCTTTTGCTCTTCTACCGCTGCCTCTTCAGGCGGCTTTTGCTCTTCTACCGCTGCCTCTTCAGGCGGCTTGTCTTCCAAAGGCTTCTCTTCTACCTTTTTCTCCCCAATAATTGCATTCAGCCTGTCTGTGTAGGTGTTGTATTTCTCAGGAGAGTTGACGTTATCGCCAGGAGTTTGAACGAGCTCACTGACATAATCGAGCACTTCAAAACAGAGCTGAAAAAAATCTTTAGAGGCCTCGAGGGTGCGCTCCTTAAGGGCCGATAGGGCATTTTCAAAGAGCTGGCAAATATTTTGGATGACATCAAGGCCTACTGCACGCGCGGAACCCTTCAAACTGTGCGCTTCGCGATAAATCGTCTCAAGTTTTTCATCAGTTGCTGCCGCTTCAAAGTCCTTTTCAAGCTCTACCAAGAGATTAGTAATATTTTGAATATGCTCGCTGGATTCTTGCTTAAATGTCTCTAAAAGCTCTTTTTGAAACTCTGGGTCATCTACATCCATAGCTACTCTTTTGGCTTTTCTGCATCTGGCTCTTCGGGTAGCTTATACGATTGGATAATGCCAGAGAGAGTCTCGGAAACCTGGTGTAGATTCGTGATGTTCTCTTCGATCCCCTTTACCTGATCCCCTTGAAGCTCAGAGGCTTTTTTGATATTGCCAATAGCCTCGTATACTTGATTCACTGCATTGAGCTGCTGATCACTGGTTGAAGAGATTTCATTTGAAGCAGTAATGACCAAATCGACCTTTGTTGAGAGCTCATTGATCGACCCCGTTGTCGAAGAGGATTGCTTGACCCCATCTTCAACTGCTTTCGAGCCCTGTTCGGCAGCAAGAACTGTCGCATTCATTGCATTTTGAATGTCAGTTAAGATGCCATGGACCTTACCAGTCGCCTCTTTCGATTGCTCTGCGAGATTTTGCACCTCCTGGGCAACAACTGCAAATCCCTTACCATGTTCTCCAGCTTTAGCCGCCTCAATTGAGGCGTTGACCGAGAGTACATGCGATTGCTCAGCGATGTCGTGGACGCTGTCAATGATCAGTCCAATTGCCTGGCAATGCTCGTTGAGCTTGGTTGTAGAGTCAGAGACAATGCCTATCTTCTCTTGTATTTGATTGAGATTAGAAACCGTTGTATCGATCGCCTGCTTACTCGCCTCTAAAAATTCGAGCACTAGCGTCGCCATCTCCTTCACTTCACCTGAGCGCTCGGTTGCCACACTAGAGGTGTGTCTCAGCTCTTCAATGGTCGTATTCGTCTCCACAACAGCACTCTCAGTCTCTTGCTGTCCATTTGCAAGCTCTGAGAGCTTATTTACAACATTTGAGGAAATCCCCGAAATAGCTGCAATCTCACTTTTTAGCGTGAACAAAACATTCTGATAGCTCTGGGAAATTTCAAAAAATGACCCCTCAAGCTCTCCAAGTTCATCTGAGCGTTCATCGAAAATCTGGATAGTTGACAAATCTCTAGATTTGAAATTATTTGAGTTTTCATTCAAGCGACGAACCACATAGGTAATATCATTGAGAATTTTCCATCCAAACCAGAGAATCACAATAATAATCAAAAGAGAAAGAACAGAGACAAACACAAGTAAAAAGATATCTTTTTGAATGAAAGCTCTAGACTCTTTTTCTAGATAGGCTCGTATTTTAGAAGTAACTTGCGTTAATAACTCATATTTTTTACTACTAATTTGTATCCAATATTGAACATCTGTTTTATTATTGTTCGTTTGGTTGTGTATAATTAATTCAACAAATGAACTCACTTCATTTGCAATTGCTCCAGTAAGATATTCATTGTAAATCTCTTTTTGCATGTCCGAAGAAAAAATCTGAAAACTCGCATAACTATCTCTTTCTAGAGTATAGTACTCAATCAATGTGTCAAGTTCAGCAATGGTCAGTTTTTTTTCATAACTTAGTAATACGAGATTTGACACTTGATTAAAGTAGTGTTGTGATTTCATAATGTAGATATAGGCAAAGTGTCGGTTGAAAAAATAAATATGTGGGTCATAAAATGTGTTTAAACTATCAATAGTTGCAAAAACTTCGTTTGCTACAAGTTTGAAATAATTAATGACCTCAATAGCCGAAACTGATCTGGAATCAATTTTAGCACGCATCTGATTCAAGTTCGCCAAAAAGCCTAAAATTCTCTGCTTGTACACACCAATTGTAGAAAAATCTTCGCTGTCGAGTTTTGTAATCTGTTCTTTTAGATTATTGATTGCCTTATCTGATTCAAACCTTGATTGAACAAGCAACTCAAGCGAGCCAGGATCCTTCTTAGTAAGGTAAATCATTGAGTATGACTCTTCTATCTCAAGCTTTCGTGTCAAAACATCAAAAGGAGCAATTGCCTCGCGCAAAGAACGATTCCAAAACATCGTCTGTACATTTTGTGAGAGCCGTGCGATCACTATCCCTGAGAAAACCAAGTAGATAATACTTGCGGGGAGAACAAGTAGTATGAGTTTAGTTTTTAAACTCAAGCGCGACATTAATTTCATAAACAAAAACCAACTTTATTTATACATTAACTAACATAATGTATTATTCTTTAAAAGAATTATTGGATTAAGGAGGATTAATTTGTTTAGGGTGACACCAAGTAAGAGCTCTTTGACCTCTTCTGAAAAAGTTTGGGGAGGCTCTTGAAGATCAGTTTTTGGCAAGATCGTGTTGCCAACAACAGAATCGACAAGAACAGCAAGCTCGACGCCATCTTTTTCTAAGACAACTACATAGCCCTGTATTTTCTCTTCAGAATTTTCTAAATTTAGGCGTTTTTTGAGATTGTAGACCGAGATGATTTTCTGCCGAATGCTGATAACCCCAAGGAAAAAGGGCGATGTTTGCGGCAGGGTTGTGCAGACATCAAAGGGAAGAACCTCTTTAACGTACTCAACCTCAATTGCATACCTCTCATCTCCCAATTGAAATTCCAAAAGAGTAAAAAGAGAATCGAGATCGACCTCATCCTCAATTTTTTTTGCTAAGATTTCTGCACGCTGATGTAGAACTTCTTCTTTTTCCATTAGCTAGCTCCTAAATCCTCGATCATTTTTTTTTAGTGACCTGCCTTTATGCAATCACTTTTTGGGACGAAATCCTCAGGCTCATACTTTTTGAGCTCTTCTAGTACCGCCTTTTGGTGAATTTGCGCCTTTTGTGGATTTTTCTGGGTGTAAAAAATGAAGGCAAGAGAAAAGTGGGCCATAATAAAATCGGGCGAGAGAAAAATTGCCCGTTTAAACTCGACAATAGCCTCATCCACTTCATCAAGCTCTTGGTGAATAGAGGCCAAAAGAAAGTGAAGTAGTGGAGAGAGATCATCGACTTGTAAGTAGTTTTTGCAAACGCTTTTAGCCTCTTTCAACTTGCCTAAGTTGGCAAGTGAACGAATCAGTAGGATTTGCTCCTCTTGAGTGAGCTCCCTTTCTTCCTCTTGCAGCCCAAGGCACAACTCATACTCTCCCCTATCAAAAAGAGCAAAATAGTCGCGAGTCTGAGTGACGGGAATGGCAACCATGGGACTCTGTTGCAAAGGCGGAGGCCTCTCTGCTTTTTTTTGAGCGCCTTCCTTGGTAAATATCTGACAACCACTCCCGTGGGCATTCAGGTGAGGATGATTGATGTATGAGGCCTCAGATGCTGTGACAATCAAATATCCTTCCGGCAGTAAGCACCTCGAAAATTTATCAATGACACTCTTGATTGATTCTTGGGAAAAGTAGATTAACGTATTGTTACACAAGATGATATCAAGGGCATTTGTCCCATTTTCAAGAAGTGGATAGCTCTCGTCAATCAAGTTGAGATAGAAAAATGAAACCCGATCAGTGATTTCACGATCTATTTGATACTCTTTCTCTCCAATCTGTGTAAAATACTTGCTTTTGTATCTCTCATTAATATTTCGAAATGCCCACTCACGAAAAATCCCCTTTCGGGCCTTTTTAAGGTTTTCTTCATCAATATCTGTAGCAAGGATATCGAGGTTCCAATCGTGAATTTCTGGAAATTTTTCCTGAATTAAGATCACCAATGAGAGGGGCTCACAGCCAATCGAGCAGCCAGACGACCAAATTCTAAGCGTCTTTTCTGACCTGCGTTTCTCAATAAGCTCAGGTAGAAGGTGCTCTTGTAGCTCCTCAAAACCACACCCATGGCGGAAAAAGTAGGTCTCATTGATACTAAACCAGTTAGCCAGCTCTGGTAGAAACTTATTATTATTTCCCAAGCTACCAACCACCTTCTGCATATAATCGATCGCTGCGCTTTCATCTTTATCTGGAATATTACGCTTGAGAACTAAAAAAATTTCTTCATATTTGTCAGATTCAAAGTGGATACCTAAGTGCTTATCAAGATAGCTGGCAAAAGCCGCAAGGATCCTCTCTCTCGATCCATCACTCATGGTGCATCTCACTCTCTTGAGGAAAAGTAAGCTTATTGAGCAGCTTTTCAACCGTATAGACAGGAACTACCCTCTCCTGAATTTTAACAAAGCAAGCAATTGTCTCTGGAAAAGCTACGGAGGGATTCTCTTCAACGACCTCTTCCTCCGTATACTCTGTCTGATGAATCGAATCGACGAGCAAAGCGCAAGGCTTATCGCCGTGTTTGCAGATAATCATCATATCAGAGAGCTCAATCTCTCGCTTTTCATGGCCTAGAAGATCTCTTAGATTAATGACAGGAGTAATCGCTCCTTGCAGATCAATCACACCTTGCAGGGGCGGCAGAGCATTAGGAAGGGGGCGGATTGTAACAACACGAACAATACGCTCCACCTCTTCAATAGGAAGGGCGTGAACCTGGGAATCGAGCTGGAAACATAAATACAATCCCATATTCAGATGAATATGGGATTCAAAGATATCAGTCAATTAGACTGCTAAGATATCGGCCTCTTTTTCAGTGAAGAGCTGATCGAGCTGTTTACAGTAGTTATCTGTAAGCTCTTGGACCTGCTTTTCAGCCCCCTTGAGGGCATCTTCAGTGAGTTCACCGTCGGACTTTAGCTTGCGAGCAAGCTCGTTTGCCTTGCGGCGCGCATCGCGGATAGAAACTTTTGCCTCTTCAAGCTTCTTCTTACCGAGCTTGACAATGTCCTTGCGAACCTCTTCGTTAAGAGGAGGAACAGGAACACGCACAAGGTTTCCCTCGACAATAGGCATCAATCCAAGGTTTGCCTTCTCGATGCTCTTGCCAATGGCCCCAACAGTTTGCGGGTCAAATGGTGTGACAACGAGTTGGCGCGCTTCGGCGACAGTGACAGTTGCTAGGCTCTTGATATTCATCTCAGAGCCGTAGACATCGACCATGACATCATCGAGCATGCCAGGATTAGCGCGTGATGTGCGCAGGTTCTTAAGCTCTTTTTTGAAGTGCTCAAGGGCCATATCCATGTGCGTCTTAGCTTCTTGTTTGACGGTCATATTGACTCTCCAATTTGCCATCTTAGGTAGCGGCTGATTGTCAATGTCTTGCCGCTCTCTTTGCCCTTAGCTGCAACATATTTTTCAACAGTTGTCGAAGGGTCTTTTACAAATTTTTGCTTCTTGAGGCAAGTTTGGTCGTAAAATGCGCGCATTTTACCTTCCAAGATCTTGTCGATCACGTTGTCTGGCTTGCCTTTCATCTGCTCGCGAGCAATCTCTTTTTCGCGGGCAATTACATCTTGAGGAACCTCCGAAGGATCTAGGAACTCAGGATCTTCAGCAGCGGCGTGCATCGCAACATCGCGAGCAACTGCAGCTTGATCTGAGGCGCCATCGAGCTCAACGAGAGAGACGATTTTACCCTTCATGTGTGAGTAGATACCGATTGAGCGGTTCTCATGCTTTGGCACAAGAAGAAGTCTGCGAATACGGATATTCTCACCAAGGCTTTGGATGTGATCGGCGCGGTAGGCTTCGACAGTCATGCCGTTTGCCATTGTGAGCCCCATGAAAGCATCAACATCTTTTGGCTTTTGAGTAGCTGCCTCTTTTGCAACTTCTGCAACAAAGGCTTGGAATTTTTCGTTTTGAACAACAAAGTCTGTTTCGGCGTTCACTTCGACGAGAGCGACAACTTCGTCATTCTCGCTGAAACCGACCATACCTTCGTTTGTTTCACGCGATTCTTTTTTAACAGCAGATGCCATACCGCTTTTGCGGAGGTGGTCGATTGCCGCTTCGATATCGCCGCCAGCCTCTTCGAGGGCTTTTTTACATTTGCCCATGCCAACGCCAGTACGGTCGCGGAGTTTTTTTACTAGTTCACCTGTAATCGCTACCATTACTGTTCCTCCGTCTTTTTCTTAGCTGGCTCTTGCTTCTTGTCTGCTGGACCGTGCTCAGCTTTTGCTTGAGTCACAGCGTCAGAGAGAGCTGAGAGGATAAGCTTGATACTTTTGAGGGCGTCATCGTTACAGGGAATGACAAAATCGATTGGATCTGGATCGCAGTTTGTGTCGACTAGAGCCATGATTGGGATTCCGAGTTTACGAGCTTCAGCAACAGCGATGTGCTCTTTGCTTGGGTCGACAACGATCACAAGACCAGGCTTTTTGCGTAGACCGCGGATACCAGAGAGGTTGCGCTCAAGCTTAGTTTGGAGTTTTGTCAGGCCGGAGATTTCTTTTTTTGTAAACCCTTCACCACCTGCTGCAATCGTTTTCTCGATATGCTCAAGTTTTTTGATCGATTGACGAATTGTTGAGAGGTTTGTGAGCATTCCACCTAGCCAGCGCTCGCACACGTAGTACTCTTCGCACTTTTCAGCAGCTTCGCGTACAACGTCTTTAGCTTGCTTTTTTGTACCAACAAAAAGGACGCTTTTGTGCTCTGCAACAATTTTTTTGATAAAATCGGTGCAGTTGCGGATTTGTTGTAGAGTTTTTGCGAGGTCGATGATGTAGATCCCGTTGCGCTCTTCGAAGATGTAGCGGAGCATCTTTGGGTTCCATTTGTTTCTTTGGTGACCAAAGTGCGCTCCTGACTCTAGGAGGTCTTTAATCGTGACTTGCTGATTAGCTGTTTGCTGGTTCAAACTTTCTCCTTAAAAAAAATAATTTAAGCGCCAGAACAGAATCGAACTGTCACTAATAGCTTGGAAGGCTATTGTTCTACCATTGAACTACTGGCGCACGGTACAGAGAGATTATATACATGAAAAGAATTTCTTCCAAGCCTGGAGGTAGAAAAAATCACGAGAAAAGGATATTTTTGATTTATGCACGATGATGACATCCCGACAAAAGCGAACCGGGCGCTCCACATAATCCTAATTGCCTTTGTATTAATTGCCCTTAAAGTTTGCTATTTGACTCTGATCAAGCACGATGAATACACCAAGCTCTCTCGTCGTCCTCGAGAGAGAACCGTGACTCAAGCGCCTACACGTGGGGTGATCCGCGATCGCTATGGGGAGCCACTTGCCCTCAATAAAATTCAGTACAATGCAGCAATTTGCTACGACGAAATTCGCTCCCTTCCCCGTGTCAAGCGCATCAATGGCAAAAAAGAGTATGTAAGAAAAAATTATATTACACACCTTGCACATGAACTTTCTCGCGAACTTGCCTTAGAAGAGCAATATATTGAAGATGTCATCTACAGCAAGGCGTGTCTTTTTCCAACAACACCTTGGGTTATTAAAGAGGCTGTGGATGAGGAGACCTATTATCGTTTAAAGATGCTCTCGCGCAAACTTCCCGGTCTGGTGATGCAAATTGGCTCGACGCGCTACTACCCGCGTGGCCAGCTCGCCTCAGGAGTGCTCGGGTACATGGGGGCGATTAACTATCGCGAGCACTACGCGGTGCACGAGGAGCTGCGCTCACTTGATTATGTCCTGCGTGAGCGCGAAGAGCAAAGAGCGCCGGCGCTGCCGAAGGGCTACACGAGCTGGCGAGATGTCCGAAGCCGCTATGAAGAGCTGAAGCTCAAGTCGTACTCAATCAATACGCAGGTGGGAAAAGCGGGCGTTGAGGCCTCGTTTGAAGAGCAGTTGCGTGGTCATGTTGGCAAAAAACACTTTGAAGTTGACACCCTGGGCCGCCATCTACGTGAGCTACCCGACTCTTATGCGCCAACGGCAGGCAAAAGTTTACACCTTTCAATTTCAGCAGAATTGCAAGAGTATGCCGAACAGCTATTAGCAGCGAGTGAAAAGCGCCGTAATGAGCGCTTCTCACTTGCTGGTAGGGGTCATGCGAACATTGCAGCCCCTCCTATCAAGGGAGGTGCTATTGTCGCAATCGATCCCAACACCTACGAGGTGCTCTGCTTTGCCTCAAGCCCCACCTTCGATCCCAACGATTTTATCCCAACACAAAATCCCACCCTGCGTGAGCAAAAGCAGCGAAATATTCACAAATGGCTTGAGAGTGAGCGTGCGATTGGCGAGATTTGGGATGGTCTGCGGATGATGGAGCCAAAAGGAGAAAAGCTCACTTGGAAAAAGTATCTCAATCTTGTCCTCTCGCTCAATGGCTCTGTAAAGCAGGCGATGGCCAAGGTCAAGACCTTGGAAACAGCGCTCTATCTGCAAAACGCCTTTGACCTTCTTCTCTCACAGCACGAGGACCCCTCCGCGCTGATTAATGCCCTCTATCCAAATGATAAGCTCTCTAAAACGCGCCGCACACTCGAGGATGATCCCGCTTTTGCAGAAATTCGCACCTTCTTTGACCCCTACCTATCGGCAATCCCCTTCAATGATGATAAGCTCCTCATGCTCGACTTGGTGCGCCTTGCCGTGCCTGCACACCTCTTTGATGAGGCCCTTTTTGAAAGTCTCGGCTCGCTCTCGATTTCGAAATACCGCAAAATTTCCAATGCCTTCCAGGTTGTCAAACGCGATTTACTCACCCACCTACGCCACGTCTTTCACTGCGTTGAGTTTCCCAAGTGGCGCGAGGAGCACTTTGCAGACTTTTTGAAAGAGCGGCGAGAGGAGGAAAAAGAGAAGAGACGCTACAACAAGCCGTATCTCGACTACCTCCAAATCTGCGAGAAAAAGGAATTTGCCAAATTTGCGCGGCAAAAAATGCCCCTACTTCTTTTGGAGCTGATGGTGCGCAAAGAAGATCCCCTTTTGTTTGGCTTTACATCGCTAAGTCTCGATGAATTGAGGGAAATGACAGCCCAAATTCCCCGCGCGCACCTCATCCCCTTTTTCAAAACTCTTCGCTCGTATGAGGAGCTCGATCGCCCCTTGCTTCGCCGCTTTAGTTCGGTCTCAATTGAGCGCGACCTCGCCTCCGCCTTTTATCCCAAAACGGGACACGGCTACTTAAAATCGATGGCGTGTCAAGAAACGGCCCCCCTCGGCTCTATTTATAAGGCGGTCACTGCATGTGAAGCGGTGCGTCAAACCTACGAGCGCACAGGTGAGCTCAATCCGCTCACGATCTATGATGAGCCCTCGACAAAGACCTTTGGCAAGCTCGGCAGGCTTCTTGGCTACACGCTAAATCGCAAACCGATCACCCGTTTTTATAAGGGGGGACGCCTTCCCAAGAGCTTTAGAGCGTGTGGAAAAATTGATTTTATCAAGGCGATGGAAACGTCGAGTAACATCTACTTCTCGCTCCTTGCCAGTGAAGTGATTGAGCACCCCTCTGATCTCATGCGCTTCAGTCGCGAGCTCGGTCTTGGGGCAAAAACGAAAATTGATCTTCCTGGAGAGATCCCCGGTGGGCTTCCAGACGATCTCAATGATAACCTCACCGGTCTCTACTCTGTAGCAATCGGCCAGCATTCGCTCGTTGTCACTCCGCTGCAAACGGCTGTGTTACTTGCAACGCTCGCCAATGGAAAAAAGCGCTACAAACCGCAACTGATTCACAAAATCGTCTCACCTTCAGCGCCAAAGGCAAGTGCACTCCCCTTTGAAAAGCCACTCGCAAAAGTAGGAATTGACTTCCCCTTCTTTACCGCACTTGAAACCAAGTCATCTAGAGAAAAAGAGCTCTACCCAAAACCTCAAGTTCTCGACCATCTTGACATTGAAGCTCAAGTAAAAAACTATATTTTCAAGGGTCTTGCAAGGGTCGTACTTGGTGCTCATGGCCATGCGCGTGCCAATGCGATTCGCACGCTCCATGAAAATCCTACAATGCGCAAGCACTACAAGGCGATGGAGAAAACTTTTGTAGGAAAAACAGCAACCGCTGAGGTCTACTACCGCCCCTGTCTTGATAGAGAATTCAAAACGATCATTGTGAATCATATTTGGTTTGGCGGTATTGGATTTGAAGATGAAACGCTCACTAAACCCGATCTGGTCGTTGCAGTCTATTTACGTTTTGGCGATTACGGAAAAGAGGCTGCGCCGCTTGCTGCAGAGATCATCCGGAAGTGGAGAGAAATACGCTCCTCTCATGAAGATAGGGAGCTAAATCTTCAAAGCGCTCATCTTTCAATGTAATAACGGCCTCATCGGCAAGTGAGCAAATTACCGGGGTCTCTACACTTGTGGCAGAGGCGCTTGTCGCCAAAATAATTCGATCGTAGCGCTCACGCAGAGTGCTTAGCAATTTAGCAAAGGCCTTGTTGCGTAAAAGCATTCCCCCATATTCGCAATTGCCTCCCGAGGCGATCTTCGCATATCCATTCAATGATCGAATTGGGGGCCATTCAATCTCCCCTTTGAGGTAGTGCACAAGTCCGATTTCACTCTCTGCATGGAGCTGGTTAAAGTCGCAGTCGATCACAAGGATGCGCTCGCCTGAGTAGACGCAGAGCTCTGCCAGGTCGAGGGGGCCTACGGTAGCGAGCACTTGAGCGGAGCTCAGTGTGAGCGATTCAAGGCGCGTCGCAGTGCGAAAGCCTTGGAAGCGCAAGCTCTCCAGGGCGATCGCAAAGCCGCGCCTGAGCTGGCGAGCAAGCAAATAGCCCACGCTTGCGACCCAGCCGATCAACATCCCCAAAACGGGGACCAAATAGGCCATGCTAAACTGTGACGCTTCGCTTTGGATCGCGCTCTCAATTGGGCGCGATAAAATTTGCTTCAGCTGATGTTGCGCCGCTTTTGAATGTAAAAGCTCGGAGGTGCCAGAGAGTAGGCGCATGCCGAGCTGCGCGCGCATGTTAATCAAACTCTCCGTTAGCCAGCGTGTCGGCAAATCGCCACTTTTTTTCTGTAGGGCATGACGCTTGGCTTTCAAATAGCTCTTTTGCTCCCCAAGAGTTTTGCGATGCTCACCGAGCTTCTCTTCAAGCTGCTTTTCGGAAATTGCAATGTCGCGATCGAGCAGGTGGACCATAATCGCCTCAAGCTCTTGCACATTTTTCTCGAGGGTGCGCTCTTCAACGCGAATCAAGCCAAGACGATCGCTAAGATGGCGTCGAATTCGCCCAAGTTTCAAATTGAGCTGACGCGTGATGCGCGCGCGCTCTTTATCGATTAAATTCCCTTCCACAAACTGCTTGCGCAACTCAGCCGCCTCACGCACGAGAGCCTGACAAGCGGGATCACTCACCAAACTTTGCAGCGAACCGAACTCGAAGTCGGGATTTGTCATCAAATCCATTTGGTAATTAATTCGGCGCGCTTCAAGTCCCAGAGCTTCAAGCCGCTCTTGATATACCAATTGCCTTGCCCGTGCCGACTTCAAATCGAGTCCCTGCAGCGAAATTTTTGGAGCAGGCTGTAATCTCCCACGCTCTAGTGAGGGAAGGGTTCCAATCAATTGCGGTACCTTCCAATTGTCAAAATCGGCACGGAGCAAGTGCGCGCTCTCCATCTCCTCTAAAGAGGCTACTAAACTGTCGCGCTCTAGCTTCATCTCTCCCAAATCGGCAAATTGATCGGGCATGAGCTCATCAATTGACTGCAAAATTTCAAAATCGAGCCGCTGCTCCTTTTCCATATAGCCGCGCTCTTCGTCTTTGAGCGCCTCAACCACATGCTTTAAACTGATGAACCCTGCATAGCCGACTGACTTTTCCAAGTATTCTTTGTAGCTCACAAGATCTTTCTCATATTGCGCAAAAAGCTCAGCCTGCCGCTCCTTTAAAAAAGCAATTTGCTCTGAGGCAATCAACTTTTGCTCCTCTTGCATCGCCTCAACATAGGCGCCCATCACAACATTAAGAAAATCGGCGCTACGCTCGCGACTTGAAAACTTAAAGCTGAGATCAATAACGTTGTGATCGAGTGGCGATTCAGTAACTCGCAGCCGCCCCTTAATCTTACGCAAAACTCCCTCCATCGGATCAACGCGAAAAAGATACTTTTTCCCTGGCTTTACCGAGAGCGGTTTTTTCTCAAGCGTGCAAGAAATGCCCTCAATTTCATATTCCCCATCGGCATCGAAAACCAGCGAAAAATAGGTTGAATGGCTTCCATCATAGGCTACATCAGAGAAGCAAAATCCCTCATTGGGGCTCAATCGCTTGAGCCTAGGGCAGAAAGGATTCACCTGCGAGACCTGCATACCGAGCTTGCGACAAATCGGAATTAGAAAGTCGCGTGATTTCATGACAACTGCAGCGCGCGCATCTTGTGAAACAGCGCTATTGCCCATTAATTCTTTGAGCATGCGCCCATTGCTCTGCTCTTCTTTAATCCCAGCATCGCGAAAAGTCGCCTTGGCAGAGAATAGGGGCGCCTTCACAAGATAGAGCCCACTCGCAAGCGCTCCTGAAATTGCCGCACAGAGCCAAACGCGCCTACGAACAGAGCGATAAAACTTTAGCAGATCCCAGGAAGTGAGCTTAGTATGCCATATCACCGACAATGACTCCTTTGACGCCTTTGGCAAAGATCTCGTAGACACTAAACGAAGGAATGAGCTGTGTGATGAGACGATTCCACTGCGTGATTGGAGTTGCCCCCACATAGACGATATCGCCCGGCATCAAAAGTAGACTGTTTGTTGGCAATCTGACTATATGCTTCCAACTCAAAGTGTAGACCTTTGGCTTCAAAATATTGCCCCGAATCACCTGAATGTAGGCTTTATTTCCAGTGAAAAGAATGCCACCCGCACTTGCAAGTGCATCGCGTAGAGGCATCGTCCCCGATGGAATGCT
This sequence comes from Simkaniaceae bacterium, assembly GCA_022763045.1. Classification (GTDB taxonomy): domain Bacteria; phylum Chlamydiota; class Chlamydiia; order Chlamydiales; family JACRBE01; genus JALEGI01. Next base: position 60,349 of record JALEGI010000001.1, read on the forward strand.
GAACATCCCCTCGTGTCTCACCTCACCCATCACCATGATATTTGAAGCGGACGGATCGGCAATAAAAACCTTATCGCCTCCGCGCATCACAATATTTTGGCTCATGTCGCCTTGATGCACTAAACGATACAAATCGACAGGCAGCGCCTTATCTTTGCGCACAACATAGCTTTTGAATAAATTGGCCTCAGCGGGAATACGCGCCTCAGCAAGTACATCGAAAATGCGCAATTTCCCATTCACGGGAATGCTTGGCGCAGAAACCATCCCAATCAGACTTACCTTACGATCAAGGCGCTCTTTGTAGCTGATAAAAACATTCATATCGCTCAAATGCTTGCCGTAGGCAACCTCAATTGCCTCCCGCGCCTGAGAAAGCGTCAAACCACGCACCTCAATTGCCGGTAAATCGGGCAAAATAATCTTCCCCTCTTCCACGCGATAGCCCATGCTCTTGCCAATTTGGCTCACCTCACCCGCAATGTCCTTACGCGTTGGGTGATAAATGGCAATATCAAGCACATCGCCATTTTCAATTACATCGGGATACTCGCTTAGCAGTTTGGGCGAGAGCGTTTCAAGGGGCTGGCCCTCAAGCTCCAAAATCGAATACTTTCCCTTGGCAATTTTGTAAGAGTCCATGACAAATTCGTGCGCGCCGACAACGCTACTGCCACTCACCGGACGATTGCCACATCCGGCGCAAAGAGCAACTAGAAAACTGTAGAGCAAAAAACGCTTCATAGAATAGAATTTACTCTATCCATGGAAAAAATGAAAATCTTTATCACAGGCATTTCGGGATTTATTGGATTCCACACTGCTATTGCGATGAGCAAACTCGGCATTGAAGTGCATGGTTGCGACAACTTCAACGCCTACTACGACCCCGCGCTCAAGCGCGCTCGTCAGGCAATTTTGCGCGATCAAGGCGTCGATGTCATCGAATGCGACATCCAAGATGTCCACACGCTAGGCCCCCTCTTTGATCGCATCCGCTTCACCCATTTTTTTCATCTCGCCGCCCAAGCAGGCGTGCGCGAATCGATGCGCAACCCCCAACTCTACGTCGACTCCAATCTCAACGGCTTCATTCGCGTCCTTGAGTTGATCGCCGGACTTCGCCAAGACATCCGCTTTGTATTTGCCTCCTCCTCTTCAGTCTACGGCGTCAACCAAACCATCCCCTTCAAAGAGTCGGACGTCACAGACCAGCCCGCCAGTCTCTACGCTGCTACCAAAAAAGCCAATGAGCTCATCGCCCACTCCTACCACCACATCTATAAAATACCCATGACAGGGCTGCGCTTTTTCACCGTTTATGGTCCATGGGGGCGCCCCGACATGGCCTACTACAAATTCACCCAAAGTATCGACCAAGGCAAGCCCATCCCAGTCTATGGAGATGGCACCTTCACTCGCGACTTTACCTACATTGACGACATCGTCTCCGGCATACTCGCCACCCTCAAGCTCACTTCTAGCTACGATGTCTTTAATCTCGGCAACAACAAGCCACAGAGCGTTAACCAACTCGTCTCTCTCATCGAAGAGCGCCTCGGCAAAAAAGCCGAAATCATCTACGAGCCCCAACCTCCCGGGGATGTCATCACCACCTTTGCTGACACCCAAAAGAGCGAGCAAACCCTACACTACTACCCCAAAGTCTCCTTCGAGAAGGGTCTTGACTTGTTCATCGACTGGTACCTTTCATACCACCATAAATCAGAGCCTGCTGACCTACTCACTTTATACAATTCGTGCTCTAGTATTTAACGCTTTTTACACCAAAAATCGTCCATTTCCCCTGGCTTTACATAGACAAATCTCTAGCTTGTAAAGCGGCTTTACAAGCCTTTGAATTTCCCTAAAACTGATCAGCCCCACCTCTTGACCATCTACTCAAATGGCTGAAAATATGCGGTTTAAGTTTAAAAGTATATTTATATAATTTTTAATTAAAATTTATGTTATAATTATATAAAATCCCATTTAACTAGGAGTTAATATGGATAGTGTACAAAGAAATGCATATAAAGATTTTGAAATTCTTGAAAAAGCCTCTTACAGCAAAGATCCCCTAGAGTCGCTCGCGCTTTTTTCACAAGTTTCTCCTCGAAATGCCGCAGAAGCCTTTAGCTTCTTACTTATTATCAATGACTTAGCAACAAAAGTTGTGAGCACACCTTCTGGAAGTATTCAGCAGGTTTACGAGAACCTGGAAAACAAAGCCGTTGACTACCTCTCTCTAAATAAAGAGAAGATCAACACAAAATTTGTCGCGACCCTTGTTAAACTACAAACTCTTTTTATGGATAGCGCCTCAATAGAAGTGCATCGACCAGGACCTAGAGCTGGCGCTGGTGGCCCTGTTCCAGTAAGACCTCGAAGATATAGACTATGTCCCCCAAAAGCCCTACTAGATATGGCACTGCCGTTAGACTACAGAAAATAACGATTTTTTCTTGCTTTACAGAGACAAAAAGTTAGCTTGTAAAGCGGCTTTACAAGCGGTTTAGGCCTTGTAAAGATTTGATTGCGCATGGAATTTTCTCAATCATATCTGAGGCAATCAGACCATAGTTTGTTTTTTCCCCCACTGCAATTTCTCCCGAAATTCCATGTAAGTACGTGCCTAACAGGGCGGCATTGTTTGCAGAGAGCCCCTGGGCGAGAAGTGCTCCAATGATTCCACTAAGGACATCTCCACTTCCTGCAGTTGCCATGCCTGGGCAACCACGCACCATGACAATGGGCTTTTCGTTCGGCTGAACAATCCACGTCGGGGCCCCTTTGAGAACGACTGTGACGTTTTGTCTCTTAGCGAAATCGCAGGTTGCCTCAAGGAGGTTCTCAGCTCCATCAACAAGTTTACTCATCTCTCCTCGATGCGGCGTGAGAATTGCTTGGCCGCCAAGAAAGGTAAGGTCGGCGCCTTGTAGATGAAAGAGGCCATCTGCGTCGATGATCACGGGTTGAGCGCGCTTTTCAAGAACCTGAAAGATCATATTTTTGACAATTTCGCTACGTCCAATACCGGGGCCGATGACTAGAGCGCTTGCACGGCGCATTTCTGCCTCAATTTCACGCGTGTCCCCAAATGCATAGTGCGATTTGATGAGCTCAAGAGGCGCTTGAGTAAGTTCACCCTCCATCCCCTCTGGGTGAAAGAGGCGCACAATCCCAGCACCGGTTCGCAAAGCGGCAAGCGATGAAAGGATGGCAGCCCCTGCCATTCCAGGCGATCCGGCAAGTGATACCACATAGCCCGCTTCATACTTGTGTCTAGTGCGCTTCACGATTGGTAGCAGTTTAGCAACCTCTTTTGTCAGAGGATAGAGAGCGCTATAGTCAAACTCATTGCTCTCTAACCCAAAGTCTGCCCCCTGCAATTCCCCTATGTATTCAAAGCCTTGCTGGTTGAAACATCCCCATTTTGGCAAGCCGAGATAGATCGTAAGGTCGGCACGAATTGCCTCCCCTTTCACCTCTCCGGTATTGCCATTTACGCCACTTGGAATATCGATTGCAATGCGCTTTTGCTCAAAGGTATTTACTTGTCGAATCACCTCGGCAATTTTACCTTCGACCAAGCCTTCAAATCCGGTCCCAAGAAGACCATCTATAACGACGCTCCCCCAAGAAGTCAGCTCCTCTAAAATTTCGCCACCGCTCTCTGTAAAGCCAGCCCAATGCTTGCTACAAAGCTCTGAGCACTGCTCTTTTGGAAAGAGTGGATAGGCCTTCACTAAATAGCCAAGTTCGAGTAAAAATTCACCTGCTGTAAAAGCATCGCCACCGTTATTGCCTTTGCCGACAACCAGTAGAACTTCACGTGCCAAATTATTGGTATCGATATAGGCGTCAATGAGATTTGCAATCCCCTTTGAGGCATCGAGCATGTACTGCTCTGAAGAGGCCCCCGCTTCGATGCTCTTTTTTTCCACGCGAGCCATTTCACTGGCTGTAACAACCTTCTTCATAGATACTCTTCTTTAATTTCACGAGTGAGCAGCATCTTAACTGCCTCTTTGGGCTGCAGCTTCCCATTGAGAACTGCCTGAACAGCTAACGTAATTGGCAGCGGCACGTTATTTTTTTCAGCAAGCTGAACCGCTGAATCGCACGTATTTGCCCCTTCAACAACCATACCAATGTGCTTTTTTGCCTCCTCAGGTGAGAGCCCATCGGCGAGCAATCTTCCAAAGCGATAGTTACGAGATTGATCTGAGAGACAGGTTACAATCAAGTCTCCAAGCCCTGAGAGCCCATTTGTCGTTTCCGGATTGGCTCCCTTGACACGTGAGAGCTTGCGAATTTCATGCAGCCCGCGCGTGATCATAGCCGCCTTTGTGTTATCCCCATATTCGAGACCATCGCAAATTCCACTTGCAATCGCAATAATGTTTTTCATCGCCCCACCGAAGGCGACACCGAGAATGTCGCGGTTGGGGTAGACGCGGAAATAGTCGTTCGAAAAGGCCGATGAGATGGTATGCATCACCTCAGCGTCGTAGGCACTTGCCACAGCACTGGTTGGCATTTTGTGCAGCACCTCGACAGCAATTGATGGACCACTCAAACAGCCGATGAGCCCGCGCGATTCGTATCCAAGAACATCGAGAGCGATCTCAGGAAGCAAATTACCCGTATCCATCTCGATCCCTTTTGAGGTAATCACCAATGGCGCAGGGATCTTCCCCAGCTGTTTGAGCACCGGGCGCAATCCCTTCGATGTCACAGACTCCATAATCAATTCAGCGCCATCAAGACACTCTTCGAGTTTATGGGTGGTGCGAAGACCAGAGTGTCTGCGAATCCCACGAAAGTTGGGGTGCTCCCCCTCTTTTTCGATATGATCGAGAACCTCGCGTTGAATTCCCCACATAACAACGTCGTGACCATTTTGTGCCAGAACATTTGCCAAAGCGTAGGCCCAAACGCCCGATCCCAAATAGGCTACTCTCATGATTTTTTCTCCAAAGCTTTTTTAACTGTTTCTAGACTATCCTCTCCGGTCGCATTTTTCAAGGGAGCAAACTCTTTTGCGCGATCAACTTCAACTACACAGTAGCGCGTTGCAAAAGGAAAAAGGTCGTAAATGTGCGTTTCGAAGCGAAATAGGCCCTCTTTGATTGCCAAGTGCCAAGGCAGCTCCTCTTGACTCACCCGCATGAGAAAATCAATTGAGCAAACAAACATCCCACTATAGGCGAGATCAAAATGCGAAAAGCTTTCATTATAGTAGAGATATTCGATTACATGAACCCGGCCCCCTTTATCGGCAAGTAGTCCCACCTTTTCACTCGCATCGCGCTTTTTGAATGTTTTTACAGTAAGCTCAACGCTCGGATCAAAAGGGCCATAGGGCTCTGCAAGAGGATTATCAATGTAGCAAACGCTAACAAATTCAACCCCTGCCTCTTTCCACTCATGTGCCGTCTCAGAAAAATAGAGCTCTTGCAGAGCAGCGCCATTGCCATTTGGCGCCATTGCAAGCTCTCCAAACTTTTTCGACACCCAATTGCCGCGGGCATTCATTTGAGGCCACATTTTCTGGGTCAAAATAACAAGATGGCTCTTAGATCTTCCAAACCAGCCATTCTCTTCAAAATGCCTCTCAATAGCCTCACGGTGGCGCGGGGAGGTAATGACCGCAACGTAGCTCTCCCTCTCACATTTTTCAATCAAAATACGAAAGAGTGATTTCCCCTTGATAACCTCAACGCATCCCTTTGGGCCATCGACACCAAGGCGCGTGCCATCTCCACCAGCTAAAATCACACAACCAATTTTTTTTGGGTCAACTTGCTCACAGCGCTCAGAGACCTTCACAGGTTGAAAATCGCCTACTAAAGTGCGCTCTTCAAGTAGTGTCTGCCGCTGCCGATCGAAAAAATGGGCATTAAAGCGCAGCATCTGGTTTTTATACTCTTCAAATTCAAGAGGACTTAAATCCTCAGCTCCCTTTAAAAGGTGGGTTTGCTCAATCTCTTCTAAAAAGGCCTCTATTTCTTCCATAAGTCGGTCACCTGCGTTGCGGAAATTTTGGAAACATCGCCCTCATAAATCAAAGGCGAGTGTTTTAGTGAAGGATTTGGCGAGGGCACATTTTGGCGCAGCACCCCCTGTCTGGGATCTGACCATAGAGATATGACATGCAGAGGAAAATCTGCATTGACGTAGTAGATCACAGATAGCACACCTGAATCGGGAGCAATTAGCGTTTGGCAATGTTCTTTAATGAGGGCAATCATCTCGTGCAAATTCGTGTCGCCACGCAAATCGATCACCCCAGGCATGTGAAATGAATCATCTTTTTCCATTCCAAACAAAATTACCGGGCGATCAATGCCACTAATTACCTCACGCCACTTTGCTGCCGGCCAGTTTTTTTCATAGCCGTAAAACTGCCCCGTCTCACTTGAAACGTGCGCGCCCACATATTCACGCCCCTTAAGACCAAAGCGCTTGACCATTGCATTGAATTTCTCATCCCACTGTAATTTGGGCACAAGAGCTCCAAGCTGCCATTCAAGCCAGCGCGTCGGATCGACCTTTTCTAAAATCAGGTCGAACTCCTCTTGTCTGCGTCCCATCGCCTCAAGCTCTTCATCGATATGAACAGGAACGCCACGCCGCATTGTTGGACTCGCAAGCACCTCAACATCGCCCAGCAGCTCAAAACACTCACGCAAATCAATGCGCGTCAATATGGTAATTTTTGCAGCGGGCATTTTCTCAAAAATGCGCATTTTGAGGGCATAGAGACCAAGTGGAATGTCGCCCAGCCCGCGGTTCCACAAAATAAGTACGTGCTGTTTGCCCTCTTGCTGGGCCTGTAGTAGCAGCCGATCGAAAGGGTTGGGTAAAAAGCGGCGAAAAAAGCGCTTTAAATGAGACATTTTCTTACCTCTTGGTAAACTTCTTCAACTTCTATTTGTTTCATGCAGCGAAAATCAATCGGGCATGTTCGTTTAAAACAGGGGGAGCAATCGACGCGTTTGTGAATAACCCGACCAAATAGGTAGGGGCCCGTACGTATATCACAAGTCGATCCAAAAATAGCAACAAGTGGCGTTCTTAGAGCTGCAGCAATGTGCATCGGACCACTATCATTGGTGAGAAAAACATCGCACCGATCGATGAGCTGACAAAGCTCTGTCAGAGTTGTTTTGCCGCACAGATCAATCACACGCGGTCCCAGCCCCTCACAAATTCCACTAACCAGCTCGCGCATGTCGGGCGTACCAAAATAGACAACTTGAACCGATTCATCTTTGATGAGCTCTTCAGTCACTGCGCGAAAGCGCTCGGCCGGCCAACACTTTGCTGGGCCATAAGCTGCACCAGGATTCACGCCAATCATCCACTTGCTCTCTGGCAAATCAAAATTGCCCTCAGGGAATTTCAAACGGGGCACCGCGTGACCAGGCGCTTTAGAAATCAGCTCTTTGTAGGTTTCAACGAGATGCTGCTCCTTGCCAAAAACCTTGCGCTGGGTAAGCAAAAATCGGCGCCAATCTTTGACATAGCCGAGACGCTCTTTCACTCCCCCTCGAAAAAATTCCCATGCAGATGAAAACGAATTGGTGAAAAGCACACCGAAATCAAATTGCTCTGCTTTCAAAAAAGCAACGATCTCTTTGCCATGGGCCACAACGCGATCGACACCAATGAGCCCCTTGGCAATTTCCTTAATTGCACCTGGGCAAATCACCGTTACATGCGCACCCGGATTTTCAACAATCAATTCACTCAGCGCAGCAGTTGCCATGACAAAGTCACCCAGTGGATTTGGCATCCGCACGACAATTTTCTTCTTCATGTAGGCGATGTTAACATCTTCAGGAAAAATGTGCGAGCATGCTATACCTCTTGGATTATGGATGAAATCATTTTAGGAATCGATCCGGGCACAGCCTGCACAGGTTACGGACTCATAACGCGTCGTGGAAACCAACTTGCTGTTATTAGCTACGGAGTGATCCGCACCAAACCCAAAGAGCCAAATCCCCAGCGCTACTACCACATTTTTAATGAGCTAGAAAAAATTATTCTCAAATACAAACCCGTTGCGACTTCAATTGAGACGCAATACGTCGATAAAAATGTGCAAAGCGCTCTCAAACTCGGCATGGCACGTTGCGCCGCCACCCTAGCGAGCGTGAAAAATGGCCTCCCCGTTTTTGAGTATGCGCCAAGCAAAGCCAAAATAGCCATCACCGGCAAAGGCAATGCCAGCAAACACCAGGTGCAGCAAATGACCTTGATGCTGCTCAACCTGAAAGAACCCCCCCCCGAAGATGCCGCCGACGCCCTTGCGCTTGCCATCTGCCACTGCCAAAACAGAAGGAAACTCCATGTTTGAATTCATCAAAGGAACGCTTGTCGAAATCTACCCAACCCACGCCGTCGTTGAAACCGGTGGAATTGGCTACCTCATTCACATTCCCCTATCCACCTTCACCAATGCGCCAAAGCTCGGAGAAAAATGCCAGTTTTTCCTCACTGCCATTTACCGCGAAGATTCGCAACGTCTCTTTGGCTTTACAGAGAGAGAAGAGCGCGAACTCTTCCTCAAAGTGAGCGACATTTCGGGCATCGGTCCCAAAACAGCGCTCGCGCTCATCGGCCACCTCTCCGTCTCCGACCTTATCTTCGCCGTGCAGCACCACAACGCCAAGCTCATCTCCCAAGTTCCCGGTATCGGCAAAAAAACAGCCGAGCGCCTCATCGTTGAGTTGCAAGATAAAATTAAAGGGCTGAAGCCAAAAGCCACCCGCCCCTCAGCGATTGAAGACCACCAATCGGGAGACGCCCTCAGCGCACTCCTTAACCTTGGCTATTCACTACCCGTTGCGCAAAAAGCGGTGGAAAAAGCCAAAGAGGATGCCACAGACGATTGCGCCTTACCGCAATTGATCACAAAAGCGCTGAAATTTGTCTAAAATTCCTGGCTTTACAGAGAGAAGAAGTTAGCTTATAAAGCGGCAAGCCGTTTTGCGAGTACGTGATTTTTCAAAAACTGCCAGAGTGACTGAAATGCAAGTAGCGCGACGCAGTCCAATAGTCTAAGCTATTGGCGAAGAGAGCTGCGCCGCAGATCGGTTACTATGGTCGGTTTTTGCAAAATCCAAGGACTTGTAAAGCGGCTTTACAAGCTAGATTTCATCAATTAGATTGCTGAAATAATCCTTTGCTTGGGTGATCGAATGAATGAAATCGTGCGCATTATTGATTCGTATATCGTGGGAGGCAATCACAAGCGGTTGGAGGTGAAGATTGTAGGTGTCGCGCGCATCATTTATATGTGTATTATTTTGCATCTGCTGAAAAACTTGCTGCAAACTCGAGTAGGAGCCAAGCACCTGGGAAACGCGCTTGTCTATCTTCTTTTCACTGTAGAGATCAGAAGTCGATAGGGAATCAATGAGCTTGTCCATGTGCCCAAGCAGCTTAGTCCCCTCAGACTTTGCCTTGTCTCGCAGCGCACCTGGATCCATCGATTCATAATACGATCCACTGTTTGATGAAACACCAAATATTCCCAAAATTATACAAAATCCATTTAGAAAGAATTACTAAACTAATTATTATCATATATTAATAATATTATAAAGCTCGATTTTGTTTGTTTTTAGTCTGATTGCCAAATACTCCTAAGGTTGTTATAGTTATGCCCTAATTATGAATACGCACAACGATACAATCGCGGCAATTGCTACGGCACCCGGCAACGGCGGGGTGGCGATTATCCGCATTTCAGGTGAGAAAGCGGTTGAAATTGCAGATGCGCTTTTTGCACGCTCAGTTGAGAAGATGCCCTCGCATACGGTAAGATTCGGCAAATTTCACTCAATTGCGGGCGAATTTATCGATGAGGTGCTGATCGTTGTGATGCGCGCTCCGACAACATATACTGGTGAGGATGTTGTTGAGGTTCACTGCCATGGGGGCCGCTTAATTACCAAGCGTGTTCTTCAGGCGATCTTGGATGCGGGAGCTCTTCCTGCCGGACCTGGTGATTTCACCCGTCGGGCCTTTTTAAACGGCCGCATCGACCTCACGCGTGCTGAGGCGATCCAAGAGGTGATCGGCGCGCAAAACGAGCGCTCACTGGCTGCAGCCCGGGAACATTTGGCTGGCTACCTTGCCAAGGCGATTACAGCTTTTCAGCGTAAGCTAGCCGACGTGACTGCGATTGTTGAGGCGTGGGTCGATTACCCGGAAGAGGGGCTCGAATATGCGACTCCAAGTGAACTTATCTCAGCTTTGGAAGACATTAAAGGGGAAATGGAGGGACTTACAGAGACCTTCCACGATGGAAAAATTATTTCCGAGGGGCTCTCCCTTTGTCTACTTGGCGCTCCCAATGTCGGGAAATCATCGCTGATGAACGCCCTTTTGGGGCGCGACCGGGCAATTGTCACTCATATTGCTGGGACGACGCGCGACCTTCTTGAGGAGCCGCTACGCATTGGTGATTTGCACTTCCAACTCACAGACACTGCGGGAATCCGCACGACGACTGACATCATTGAACAAGAGGGAATCCGCCGCTCAAAATCGACTGCGATGGAGGCAGACATTATTCTTTGTTTGCTCGACTCATCTCGCCATCTCACCGATGAGGAATCGATTTTACTGAGCTCGCTTCCTCCTGAAAAAACAGTGGTTGTTTGGAATAAAAGTGATTTAGCCACTGAATTGCAAACGGTGAATTTCCCCATTGAAGTACGCATCTCAGCCAAAACCGGTTCCAATCTCGAAAATCTCAAAAAGGTGATCAATGAGAAGTTCTGCCCATCTGCCAAACCGCTAACCCTTACAAGTGAGCGCCACTACCGGGCGTTGACGCGCTCACTCACCTCGCTCTCCTCAGCGATTTCAGGTCTAAAAGATGGCATCTCTCCTGACCTACTTGCCTCCGATCTGCGCGCCTCGCTGCACCACCTCTCAACAATTATCGGCATCGACGTCACAGAGGAGATTCTTTCGGCAATTTTCTCAAAATTCTGCGTAGGAAAGTGATGCTAACCCCTGAAAAAATTCACACAATTTTAGAAGAGCACTTTCCAGACCCACAAATTCCGCTCGACCACAAAGATCCCTACACCCTTCTTGTAGCAGTTTTGCTCTCTGCACAATGCACCGATAAACGCGTGAACGAGGTCACGCCTGCACTTTTTGCGCGAGCAGATACCCCAAGAGCTATGGCAAAAGTCCCTGTGGAAGAAATTGAAACGCTCATTCGTCCCTGTGGACTTGCTCCAACAAAAGCAAAAGCGATACGCGGACTCTCAGAAATTCTCGTTGAAAAACACAACTCGATCGTCCCCAACACATTTGAAGAGCTCGAAGCTCTTCCAGGGGTGGGGCACAAAACCGCCTCAGTTGTCATGATCCAAGCCTTTCACATCCCCGCATTCCCCGTTGACACCCACATTCACCGCTGCGCCAAGCGCTGGGGCCTATCTGATGGGAAAAACGTGCAAAAAACGGAAGCCGATCTTAAACGCGCCTTCCCCAAAAGCTCCTGGGAAAAGCTGCACCTGCAAATTATCCTATTTGCGCGAGAATTTTGCCCTGCAAGAAGCCATACTACTGCCAATTGCCCTATTTGCTCGAAAATTTAGATTCGATTAAGTATTCACAAAAATTGCCCTCTCCAAGTATCCTATCCTACCTTTCAAGGAGAAATCACATGGCAATAGCACCTATTTTTCAACCAGAGTTAGTGACAGACAGAATATTGAGCAAAGTACCATGTCAAGTGCATCCGACAGTCCCACCCGAAATGCTACGCTATGTGAAGTTTATTCTCAGAACAATTGCCACCCAAATGTTAAAGGGGAAATCCACAGTTAATATTGAACACACAAATTCAAACGCTCATCAATATGAGTTTTCATCACCATCTGAAAGTGCTTGGTTTGATAAAAACGTTGTTAAATTCGCATCTAAAATACTAAGCCCCCTTTTGACAAAAGAAGGAATTTTCCCGAAGCCTTTAGAAACTATGATCACCTTCTCTTGGCATCCAAGTGCTGCTTTAAAAATCGATTTTCAACCAAGACGAGTACCTAAATTCTCTGCGCGCCCCCTTGCTCCCGAGAAGCTTAGAGCTGAAGTACGCGACCAGCGCAACACACGACTTGCCATTACCTGTATTCAAGATGGTTACACCCACCTTGTGCATCAAATGATGATTCGAAACTTATCGTATAAATTTTCGGCGTATACAGACGGAAAACTAATGCATATCCCAGGAATTGTAAATCAGATAGGACTACTTTCACTTCTGCACTATATCTACGGAGCACATTTTGAAATTAACCAAAGCAACGCGGTTCAACTGCTAAAATGCAGTCTCAGTATGGAAATTCCGAACCTAGCAAACGCCTGTATCGCTTTCTTTGTTAAGGAAAGAAGTCATGTTCCTCTAGACATTTTGCGTGTGATTGCAAACGATTTTCTACATTATGGTCACGAATCGTGTAGCAGGTATTTCGAGCGTGTGATTGCAAACAGAAAAGCCGTTGAGGCTAGCTTCCTTTCATGGCATGCAACTGCCTAATTTGTCTGTGGCTTTTTGAGACAGCTGTGAGGATCATCCCAAGAAGGGTGATTGGCAGAATTGCGATTGCAATAATCGATAGTATGGCCCTCCCACATAGGCAGAGCTCATCACCCTCTTCGCGGTAGGTCACTCCACCTTCAAACTGATGGTAGCGTTTGCCCCAAGCAAGCTGCGCGATTTTGCCAAGGCTCGTTCCCCAGCGCATCTGGCAATCTGATTTGACCTGTTGTGACGAATAAATATTTAAAATTTTACACATAACGCTTCCAATTTTTGGAGGCAGTATACGGCATGGCAAAAATAGACGCAAATCGTAAAAAATTCTTGGCTTTACAGAGACAAAAAATTAGCTTGTAAAGCGGCTTTACAAGCTAAGTGGAGTGCCCATTTTGGCGTAAATTTCTCGATTTTCATTCTCAAGTAAATCCTTGGCAAAGTCGACGCGCCCCTTTTCAAAAAGCATTAAGACTGCTGATCCACCAAAAGAAAAATAGCCCTTTTCATCTCCCTTTTTGCGCTCTCCAGGAGTATAGGTTTGTGTGATCGAGCCGACGTTTGTTGCCCCCACCTCAATATAGTAGATCGAGCCAAACTCAGTTTCAAGCTCAGTCACGACGCGCTTATTCTCCCAAAGTGTTTTGAGTCGGGGCAAAAGGGCAATGGGATTCACCGACTCGAGCACGCCATTTTTGAGTTCAAAATCCTTGGCTTTACAGTGACAAGGAAAGTGAAAGCGGTGGTAGTCAACAGGGGCCAATCGGGCCATCAAAAGATCGCCCGAGCAGGGTTTGCCCACAAGAGCTCCAAGATTAAACTTCTGCCCCTTGACCTCAATTTCATCGGCATTGCGAAAGAGCCGATAGCGCCCATCACACGGCATAACCAGAGCTGATGAGGCAAGCGGGCGTGCCTCAGGCTTTAGTTTTCGAATAAAAAAATCATTAAACGAGGAAAACTCTGTTTTTTCAAACTCACTCGAATTGACATTAAATTTTTTAATAAATGGAACGACTTTCGATTTGGTTATCGGCAAAGATTGCACCGCACCATAAAGCCAAGAAAAAAATTTACTTTTACAGTAAAAAAAGCGGATCAATTTTCCAATAAACCCTGAACTATATAGAAATTCTAAGAAAAATTTGCCATAAATTTGCTCTTCTCTTAGTGAGCGGCTCTCTCTATCGAAAAAAATCACTTTATTCATGTTGTCGGCTCCTGTATAATCGGATTGAAAATTCATGCATTTGGTGAAATATGCTCAAGTTAATTCGCAAACTCATCGGTACTCAGCAATCTCGTACTGTTAAACGTTATCAAAAAATTGTTAAACAGATCAATGCCTTAGAAGAAGATCTGCAAAAACTCTCTGACGAGGAGCTGAAGGCAAAAACGCCCGAGCTGAAACAACGTCTGGCTGAGGGTGCGACAACTGACGAGATTATGCCTGAAGCATACGCTGTTGTAAAAAACGCCTGCCGACGCCTATGCGGCACCGCCGTCCACGTCTCTGGCTACGACCAGAAGTGGGACATGATTCCCTATGATGTGCAGCTTGTCGGCGCGATTGCCATGCACAACCGAGCAATTTCCGAAATGCAGACGGGTGAAGGTAAAACGCTCACCGCATCACTTCCCCTCTACCTCCACGCACTCACCGGCAAACCGACCCACCTTGTCACCGTCAACGACTACCTCGCTAAGCGCGATGCGCAGTGGGTTGGCGCTATTTTCCGCTTTTTAGGACTCACTGTTGAGGCCCTCACAAACGATACGCCCGTTGAAGCGAGACAAAAAACTTATGCCGCCGATGTTGTCTACGGCACAGCCTCAGAATTTGGCTTTGATTATCTGCGCGACCACTCAATGGCAAATTCTAAAGAGCTACAAGTGCAGCGCGGACACTACTTTGCAATGGTCGATGAAATCGACTCGATCTTGATTGATGAAGCGCGCACTCCCCTTATTATTTCTGGCCCGGCACCCAGCTCACAACAGATGTACGATGAGCTGAAGGCGCCCGTGAGCAAACTTGTTCGCCTCCAGCGCGACCTGTGTAACAAGCTCGCCTCCGACGCGCGCAAAATTTTCGATACCCTTGGAATGACAAGTGAAGAGGAGCAACCAAAGCTCAATAAAGAGCAGCGCGCAAAAGCCGATGAGGCCTACCGCAAGCTCTGGCTCGTCTCAAAGGGAACGCCAACAAATAAAATTCTCAAGCGCATCAAAGAGCACCCCGACCTACGTGCCGAGCTCGAGAAGTGGGAAACCTACTTCTATGGCGATGCGAACAAGGAAGAGCGTGCAAAGACACTTGCCGAGCTCTACATTGTTGTCGATGAGCGTGCAAGCGACTATGAAATGACCGATCTTGGTATTCACACTTGGTCCGAGGCGCGCCGCTCAGAGGAAAACGATTTCACAATGCTCGATCTCGGTGATGAGTATGCCCAAATTGATGCCGACACCGAACTTTCCGAAGAGGATAAACTCCAGAAGAAAGTTGAGGTGCGCGAAGAGGACTCCAAGCGCAAAGAGCGTGCACACAACGTGCGCCAAATGCTCCGTGCAAATCTACTCATGGAACGCGATGTCGACTACATCATCCAAGAGGGCAAAATCGTCATTATCGATGAGAATACCGGTCGTCCCCAACCAGGACGCCGCTTCTCAGACGGTCTGCACCAAGCGATTGAAGCAAAAGAGGGCGTCGCCATTCAGCAAGAGACGCAAACCTATGCAACGATCACGCTGCAAAATTACTTCCGCATGTACGATCGACTCGCAGGAATGACAGGTACTGCAATGACAGAGGCCGGCGAATTCAAAGAGATCTACAAAATTGAAGTTCTCGAAATCCCGACCCACCGCAAGTGTATTCGCGATGATGCTAACGATGAAATCTACATGTCTGAGCGCGAAAAATACAACGCAATCCTCAAAGAGGTGCAGGAAATTCACGAGCAAGGGCGTCCAATCCTATTTGGAACCGAATCAGTTGAGGTCTCTGAAAAGCTCTCACGCATCTTGCGTCAAGCTAAGCTTGAGCACACCGTACTCAACGCTAAAAATCACGAGAGTGAGGCTGAAATCATCGCTAAAGCAGGTCAGCGCGGCGCCATTACCGTTGCCACAAACATGGCAGGACGTGGAACGGACATCAAGCTCGGCGAAGGCATTGCCGATATCGGCGGCCTACACGTTATTGGTACCACACGCCACCACTCACGCCGCATCGACCGCCAGCTACGCGGCCGCTGCGCCCGCCAAGGTGACCCAGGCTCCTCGAAATTCTACGTCTCTTTTGAAGACTCGCTCATGCGCCTCTTCGCCTCACCAAAGCTCACAACATTCCTCCAGCGCTTCCGCCCACCAGAGGGCGAGCCGATCTCCGCACCCATCCTCAACCGCTCCATCGAGACCGCACAAAAGCGCATCGAGCAGCGCAACTACTCCATGCGTAAGCACACGCTTGAGTATGATGATGTCATGAATAAACAGCGCAAAGAGGTCTACGCCTTCCGCAACGAAATCCTCAACTCAGACGAGCCCCTACAACTCGCCTCCTCGATCCTGCAAGACTCTTGCGCACAAATGCTGCCCGAGTTTCTCCTCGATCGTCGCGAGCACTGGAACATGGAGGGCTACCTCGAGTGGCTCAACTCCCACTATCCCGTGACCTTTGAGCCAACAGAGTTTGACGACCCAGCGATTACCCTCGACCAAATCGAAGAGCAATCGCTCGCCAAAATCTCCGCCGCCCTCGAGCAAAAGCTCAACGCAGAGGCGCGCCTCATTGCCGCAGTGCAGCAGCAAGCAGGCAAAGAGATCAACCCCACCGAAGTGCTAAACGATATCGTCCGCTCCATGCTACTGCGCTCGATTGACCGCCACTGGCAAGAGCACCTCCTGCACATCGATCACCTCCGCTCTGACGTCTCCATGCGCGTCGTCGGACAAAAAGACCCCCTCATGGAGTTCAAACACGAAGCCTTTGCCCTCTTCAACACCTTCAGCAAAGACCTCAAAATTGAGATCGCACACGCCCTCTTCAGCTTTGAGATGATGCTACCACAAGAGGATAAAACTCGGGAGAAACTGCAGAAGCTCCAAGAGCTCATGCCCGCCTCCTACATCAAGCTATAAAAAAAGGGCCCTTCAACCGAAGGACCCTTTTTCAATCACACCAGAGTAACCTTACTTTTTCACGCCCCAAAGCTCAAGCAAGCTCTCACGCATCGCCTTAGCCTTTGTTGGATCAATGTCCAGCTCGCCAAGCAAAGCAGCCAAGCGCGACTCATAACGCACCCTCTCCACATTGTTCATCCCATCATAGCGCACCATCTTGATCGCCGAGAAAGGATTCAACGTCGACTCATTACCCATAACCAAGCGCAGCTGCGGAAAATCAGAGACATCCTTATCAAAGAGAACATCGTGATTAGCCTGAGAGGGAATCGGCTTACCCCCAGAACGAGATACATAGCTAAGCTCCCTGCTAAACTCAAAGTTTTCGCTCGTATCAAAGAACTGAATAATGTAGCCCCTCTCATGGGAGCGCAAATCGAGAGCGCGCGTCCATAGCTTCTCAACCGTATCGCCATCAACACCCACCTTGGCAAAAAGAGGCTTGATGATTTCCCATGGATTCACCCGCGTCCACGTCGCATTTTCCAAATAATACCTTGGCGTAAGGTCCCACTCCTTATCAAAGGACTGGTATAGGTTCATATTGAGCGATAGTAAATGCTGGCGCACCTCAGGCAGCGTATCCCAAGCCAGATCGGGAATATTGCCCCCCATCTCTGCCAAAAAGTCCGTAGCCGAATCGTAGCAAAAGGCCTCATCGCCTGGAATCCTCAAGAAGACAAAGTCGTCTGGCACCTCAATATTCAAAATATCCCTTACAAATATTTTGATCATATCCTGGAGCATCGCAACCGTGCTCGAGCCCGCCTGGTATCCCAGAAAGCCCTCGGATTCGTTGGCGATCATCTTATCAAAGAGCTCCAGGTCAGCCTCCCTAGCGCGAAACTTCCGCAGCACGCCCATAATTCGAGAGATCGAGTGGGCGTCAATGAAGCGCTGGGTAGGAGACCGCGTCTGCGCATCGTCAGCCGTCCCCGCAGCTTTGAAACCACGCTTTGAACTGACAAAGTAATTTTCTAATTCTGATTTGTATAATAAGTTTTTGATTTCTAAATCCATATAAGTAATAATATCATTATTACTTATATAAATTAACTTAAATAAAACTTATGCGATAAAGGCAAAATAACTTACAAAACAGCCTTAGCCTTCTTTTGGCGAAATACACTTTCGCTCATCAACCAGATTTTTTCGGCCTTTGCGCCGATCAACCAGAAACTGAGCCCGAGAAAAAGCATGAAAATTGCCATGTCAAAGTGGGACCAAAAAACTTCAAAATAGCGTGTGTACAAGTTAATGAAGAGAAAAGTTAACCCAAAGCCCCTGTAGGCCGCATCATCCCACTTACATCCGAGAAAAATTGAAACCACACTTGCCGCTCCAAATAAAAGAGACCAATGCAGTAATTCGTATTGACGCACCTCATGCCACTCCTGCATGTCCCCATAGTTACCGAAAATAGAAAGTATCCAAAGAGCAGTAAAGAGGTAGAGCAAACCGACAATACGAGTGACAGGGTAAAAACTAGATAACGCTTTAATCCTAGGAAATACCCAAGAAATAACAACCAAAAGCAAACCAATCAAGACAAAACGAACAGGATAATTCAGCCCAAAGTAATAGGCTCCCCACCCTGAAACATAGCCAGTTTCTGCGCCAACCCATGCCCCAAGTGTGAGAATAGCAAACGCCCAAATCACAGAGGAGCGGGCGTAGAAAGCGATGAGCCCATAGCAAACACTTGAAGCTAAAATTAGATGAGAAAACCCTCCAGGAGTTAAATTCAGGCCAAGACCCAACCAATAAAAGAAGCCTGCATTTGCAACGACTCCCAGAAACATCACTCCCTCATTTGTGTAAATGCACTTTGGTTTTGAGCGAAGGCGAAACACGCCAAAGCCATAAAACAAACTGGCAACAACAAAGCATAAAAGCGCTTTTCCAAAATCAGCAACACCAATGAAATATTTAATGATGGCAATCAGCCAATCGCTAGAGAGCGCGAGAAGAAAGGCCATAAGAACACACACAATAGCTATTCGGATCATATTCTTGGCAAATCTTTTCCAATCGAAGGGAATTGGGTGGAGCTGTGAGAGCATTTTTTCCGTTTGTTCTTCAGTGATCAGCTCTTGGTCTGTAAATTGAACGAGAAGTTTTTTGAGAAACTTATGGTGGGACTTCGAAATGTCGATCATGGAATTTCCTCTGAGCTTTTACGATTTGTCTAGCTTGTAAAGCCGCTTTACAAGCTACCTTTTTCATCCTTAGGGAAGGGCTTTTTATATACCACAAAACTATCCTCTAATGAATTTCTTCCCCAGGCCACAATATTATTTTTTACTACCCTTATATGATCTATATATTGATTTTCAGCATATCGATGACATTCTGCTCCATTGTATATAATTCCAATATCTGCATTTTTAAAGTCAGCTGGATAATTTGCTAAAAATGGGCGAATTTTTTCATCAGAATTCATACGCTTAACCAAATCTTTAGTCAAATCAGTGAACATTTCAAGCATTTCTTCAATTTTTAAGGGTTTTAGTGTTTCATAGACTATTGCTATTGATTCAATATTTCTTAACTGAGCTCCTCCTATTCCATAGACTCTTAGTCCATATTTGTTTTTTGCGTATTTATAGCTTTGAGCAGCTAATCTGTTAGCATGCCTTTCATGTTCGCGGTCATTTTTTACATTACAGCTAAAAAGCGTCAGAGCTAAAAGAATCGCTATGTTCTTCAAGGTTGTAATCCTCTTTAATTAATTCGAGTTCCGTAAATAAAGGCTTCATGTACGTCCCATTTAGAGAATGATCCCATATATAAGAACCTATAGATTTTTTTTCTGGATGCAACATTTTGACATTTCCCTCAAATATCGCTTGTGCAAAAGATAAGGGATCAACAGTATGCACAAGTTTTTCGCCAATAGATAAATAATTAAAAACGTATCTTCCTAAAGATCTATTAAGCATTGTTGCATTTCCAAATCCAATTATACGGCAACAATCTTTTACTTCTTGCCTTATATTTCGCATTGCTAACTTAACCATCAATGTTCCCTCACTGTGAGCAAATACTCTGAAATCTCTACAGCCTCCGTCGTATGAAGAGTTAACTAAATCCATAAACTGATTTATTCCACGCGTAGGTATACCAAATTTTTCGGCATAACATCGAGTGAGGTTGTAAACGAATCCTCTATGGTCGGGCTGCAAAACTGATACATTCATTCCCAAATGATTCCGCATTCTAGCTCCAATTTTATGCGCATCATCACGAGTATTTTGCATACCTTGTACCAATATTACATTTGGGCTAACTATTTTACGATTACTGCAATATTCAAAAATATTTGTGTTGTCGCGACAAAATAATCCTCCTTTTCGAATTTCGGAAAATGGAGGGAAACGACCATTGTCTCTGTCAAAGTCGGTGGTTGGGGTGGTGAGGAGGCGGACGCCGGCGGGCAGGGTGTTCTCGAGGCCGTAGAGGTCGAGGATGGTCAGCGGGTTGTTCAGGACGAAGGTGTAGGGGTTGATGTCGGTGAGGCCTTTGGGGTCGGGCGTCAGGAAGCGGCCGGCGGCGGGGTCATAGTAGCGGCGTCCAAAGTGCGTGAGGTGCGTTTCGGGATCGAGGCGCTTGGACTGATAGCGGTAGGGCGAGAGCCCGGAGGGGGTGGTGAGGCCAAAGGCGTCGTAGGTGTAGGTCTCGAGGGTTTCGCCTTGGGGCGAGAGGAGGTGGATGATGTTGCCGTGCAGGTCGTGCAGGGGGATGAGGGTGTGGCTGTCAGAGACAATGGCTATGGTGGCGCCAATCTCGGCTCCGAGGCCGATGCCGAGGATGCGGTACTGCTCGGGGGTACCGATTTCGTTGTCGCCGTCGTAGAGGTAGCTGGTGGTTTTGCCGTGCAGGGTTTTGGTCAGGCGGCGGTGCCAGGGGTCGTAGCTGTAGGTGAGGGTGTGCTCGCCAGAGGTGATGGCGATGAGGCGGTCGAGGGCGTCGTAGCTGTAGGTGATGTTGTCTTTGGCGATGGGGTTGCCGTTGGCGTCGTACTGGTAACGGGAGGTGAGCTGCGAGAGGCTGTTGTAGGTGTAGGTGGTGGCGTCTTTGGTGAGGCGGTTGTTGTGCGAGTCGTAGGTGTAGGTGGTGGCGTTTTCGGTGGTGATTTGCGAGAGGGCGTCGTAGCTGTAGGTGCGGGTTTGGTCGTCAAGGGTGGTGCTGAGGATGTTGCCCATGGGATCGATTTGGGTATGCGTGTGGGTGTGGTACTCGGTGGCTAGGGTGATGTTTTGGCCGGCGAGGTTTTGTTGATGGTGGATGTCACCGAGGTTGTAGGGCAGGGTTTCGCTGAGCACGGCGCCGGAGGTGTCGTAGCTGTAGCCGTGTGTGATGTCGTCAGACTGGATTTGGGTGAGGCGTCCGTTTTTGTAGGTGTAGTTGATGGTGGTCTGGGGCAGGAGGAGGCGGGCGACTTTTCCGTGTGGTGTGTACTCGCGGATGATGGTGTAGCCATTGGCGAGGGTCTCTTCGATGATGTTGCCGTAGGCGTCATAGGTGCGGGTGCTTTTGCGCTTGTGGCGGGCGTCGGTGACTTGGATGGGCAGGCCGTACTGGTTGTAGGTGTAGGTGTAGTCGATGGTGGCATCGGAGGAGTGGAGGCGGGCGACTTTTTTGAGCTGGGTGTAGCTGTAGTGAAGGGTGGTGCCGTCGGGTTTTATGATGGTTGCGAGGGTGTTGTCGCGGTTGTAGGTGCGATGGGTCTGCTTGGTGTTGGGGCCTTTGTCATCTTCGCTGAGGAGGATGAGATTGCCTCGGCTGTCGTATTGCCAACGGGTGTGTTGGGTGCGCGGGACGGGGCCGATGATGTGCGAGATCTGGCGGACTTTGCGCTTCATGCCGTCGTAGCGAAACTCTTCGTGTTGCACGAGCTGATCTGTGAGCGAATAGATTTGCTTGGAGGCGAGGTTGCCTGCTGCGTCAAAGGTTGTGATGGTGCGGTTGCCGTTAGGGGCGGTAGTCATGCACTCTTCAACGAGCTGATCGAGGCTGTTGCGCACTTTGCGATACTCGATGTGGGTTTGATAGCCGAGGGGATCTGTTTGACGGATGGGGCGATCAAACTTGTCGTAGTCGGTACGGGTAATGGAGGGGCCCGAGTCGGTATCAATTTGGACCATTTCGATTTTATCATTTGAGCTGTAGTGATAGCGTTTGCACGAGATGGGCTGGCCATTTTCTACGAGCTCTTCTGAAACTTTGCGCCCTGCAAGGTCGTAGGTGTAGCGGATATGTGAGTCGGTGATGATGTCTTGGAGGTTGCCTAGAGAGTCGTAGCTGTAGCGGGTGATGCGCTCGCGAACGCGCTCTTCGATTTTACGACCTGCATGGTCGTAGCGGTAGTGTGTGGTGAGTCCATCTGGTGTGGTGTGGGAGGCAAGAAGCAGTCCGTTGTAGACCCATTTCTCCTCAAGTCCTGCTTGGGTTTTGTGGGTGGGCCTTCCAAGTGCATCATAGGTGATTTTGGTGATGCGCCCTTCGGGATCGATTGACTCAATGAGTCTGCCCTCAAAATCGTAGGTATTTTTTGTCACGCCGCCGGCGGCATCGATCACTTCATAAGGTTTTCCCATGATGGTGTGGCGCATCTTCGAGAGGGCGCCTGAGGGATCTTGGGTTTCGGTGATGTTGCCGCAGAGGTCGTAGTTGATAGTGGCTGTGGGGGCGCCAAATTCAGCAATCCGCGGTTGGGTGATTTTGGTCGGTTTATCGAGGTGATTGTAGGTAACTGTGGTGGCATTTCCAAACTCATCGATCGTCTGAATGCGTCGATCGCGCGCGTCGTAGCTGTAGTGTTCAGCTCGTGAGAGCCTCCCAATTTTCTCTGACTTGGCGATTTGTCTGCCAAATTTATCGTATTGAAAAAGGGTTTCGACTCCTGTTGCACAATCTTTGATGCTGGTGCATTTGTTGTCATTGTTGTAGCGGTAATTTTTCGTGCGCCCTAGAGCGTCGGTTTGCGAGACAAGGCGGGCACGTCGATCGTAGGTGCGGTGGATGGTGTGTGAGTATTCTCCGCGAGCGTTGTAGATCTCTTCACGAATGACTTGGCAACACGAGTCGTATTCAAGGCGCTTTTTGCCGATAAGGACTCCATTGCCATACTCTTCTACCCACTCGGCCATGCCAACTGCGGGGAATGTTTTGTGGTTGTGGTAGACGGTGTGTTTGCGAAAATTGCACGCAGGCAGTTGTGTCGGATCGCGCTCGTCGGCATCATCTTCGATCTCTTCAGATAGAAAATGGCCGCTATCGTATCTGTAGAGATTGCGTTTGCACACCCTCCCCTCTTTTGTGAGGTGAATAATAGCTGTGACTAAATCTGTATTTGGCCTGTAGTGGTACTGCTCTTTTGTGCCGTCGGGGTAGGTTTTTGATGTCATCAGATTGTCGGCATTGTATGTATAGCGGACAATCTTGTGGTCAGTTTCTGTCGTGGTGCGCATGCTACCAACCGAGAGCTGATAGGGTGCGGTTTTTTCTCCGGTAATGTTTCCAAGAAGGTGGTCTTCTGTGACATTCATTCTGTCGTCATAGACAAAATAGCGTCCCGAGTGGGTGCTCCCCTCACTTTCATAGACTTTCCCAAGCAATCTCTTTTGAAAGGTATTAGTCGACCAAAAAAGTCTTTCAATAAAGAGATCTTTTCCTGGGTAGGCTTGGTGGTTGATGCGCCTTAAATCTCCAGTTTTGGTCTCAAAAATGTGAATGTCACTTCGGCCAACGGCATCGATCACTTCAGTTGTATTGAAATCGCCCGTTTTATTGTAGATGAAGCGATATTTGGCGCGATCACCGGTTAAGATGGCGGAAACTTTGTCATTCTTGTATTCAAAATTCGTCGAGAGATTGCCGATTTGCAAGCGGTCAATAGATTTTGGGCGATGATCTTCGCCGAAATTTATGATGTATTGAATTGCGGGCATGTAGCCAGAATCGATGCGACTAAAGCAATACTTCTTTTTAATTCTTTTTGAGAAAAATGTGCGTTTTTTGATCTTGTAGGGCGTCGCTTGAAAATAGAAATTTTCGTTAGCGTGATTGACAACGCGAAAACTGGTGTCATCTTCCATGTAATAGAAATTTGCATAACCAACGGGAGAATCATCTGCAGCTAGCGCTTTAATCTTCTCTACCCGTCCATACTCATCATATATGAAATCGCGTTTGTGACCATTTGGTAGTGTTTCGCGATTTAAAAAGTAGTAGACCTTCTTTTTATATTTCGTCATGGGCATGTAAAAGCGCACGCGTCCATCAGGAAAATGTACAAAGAGCTTTTCGTGATCGAAAAGTACTTTGGTGTTCCACGGGTTTGAGCGTCCACTAACAAATCCGCCTCCCATATTCGAACGATTGCCCTCTACATTGAGAAACTGAAGCTGATTGCCTCTTTTCAGGCGTGTACTTGTCTTTGTGCGAAATTGATACTTTGCCCCATCGCTATCATTGAACTCTATTTTGAAGTAGCGCGACTTAGTTGGGTGCTCTCCCTCTAAAACGCGCAGATAAATTTCGGGAAAAATTGACCAATTGCTTTTCTCTCCGCTCAAATAACTCATGCTAAGAGTAATTGGAGATGCGCCTTTGGTCAGTTCGACATGATGAACACTTGCGAGCTGTCCGCCCATGAGTGCGACGGGAACATCGTCACCAAGATGTGGGTCAAAATCAAACGTACTTGATATACGCCCACTGCGTGTATCGAGTGAGGCTCCCCAATTTTTGACAGCTTGTGCAGCATAGGCTTTATTGTCATGCGAGATCGCATACTTCGATTTTGACTTGGGCCAAATAAAGTCAAATGGACCTTTGGCAACAAGGGTGCTACAGAAAAAAATACAAAAAATGAGTCGCACAAGCAGTCCTCAAATTAATTTTGAGGGAACAAGTGTTAAAGCAAGTTTGAATTTTATGTAAAGTGAAAAAGTTCCGCGTAGCTTGTAAAGCCGCTTTACAAGCTACCAACTCCTCTCTGTAAAGCCAGAAATTTAGTCCAAAAAACGATGACCAAAATAAATTAATGGAACTGCAAAAAGAGCCCACATGGGCCAAAGTGTGGCGTTGAATTTCAAAATGAGCGCGCCACCACTTCCAAATAAAAATAGGCCAGTTGCAAGAAGGGCCAAAAAGGTGCCAAAGATAAACATGACAAGGGGGATAAATCGCACGCTTTCAGCCTGAATCGGCTCTTCAAATGAGGCCGCTTGCTCCTCTTGTGGCTCTTGTGTTGCGTATGGAGGCGCGTAGGATTGCTCCGCAGGCTCGGTAAATTGAAAGGGACTCTCACTTGTCTGCACGAGGGAATTGCCGCAATAGATGCAGCTATCTGCGTCGAAGGGTACTGATCCTTCGCAGTGAAAGCAAAGTTTTGTCTTCTCTTGATCTATGTCCATAGCACTTTTATTTTTTGATCATAACAAGTATCATGAAATGAAACAACGAGGGATTTATGACACGAAAAGCATTTGATGTAACGGTTATTGGCGCGGGTCCTGGCGGCTACGTTGCTGCAATTAAAGCTGCTCAAAGTGGAAAGAGTGTAGCTCTTATTGAAAAGAATTTTCTTGGTGGAAGCTGTTTGAACTGCGGTTGTATTCCGACAAAAACACTACTTGCTAATGCCGATGTTTTGGGCAAAATCAAACGCGCTGAAGAGTATGGCATCTCAACTGGTGAGGTGCGCTTTGACTATGCAAAAATGAAGGGACGCAAAGACAACGTTGTGTCGGGAATTCGTCAAAGCTTAGAGGGTCTACTCAAAGCAAATAAAATCGAAATCATTATGGGTGAGGCGAGCTTTGTATCTGCAAAAGAGATTCGGATCAAGGATCAATCGCTAATTTTAGACACTCAAAAGGTGATTATTGCCACTGGCTCAAAGCCGATGGATATCGCAGCTTTCCCCTGCGATCACAAACGCGTGCTCGATTCGACATCACTTCTAGAAATAGATTATGTGCCCAAGTCGATTGCGATTGTTGGCGGTGGCTACATCGGTTGTGAATTTGCCTCGCTCTTTGCGGAATTAGGCAGCAAGGTAACAATTATTGAGGCGCTTCCTGCGATTGTGCAAGCCCAAGGAAAAACAATCAGCGACTTTCTCTCGAAATCCTTTCAAAAACGTGGCATAGAGATCATGACCAATACGCGCCTTGAGAAAATCGAGACGCAAGAAAATGGCGTGAAGATGCTCACCAGTAACAAGGAGTTTGAGGCGGAGATTGCCCTCATCTCTATTGGTAGATCGGTTGTTTCAGATGGGCTCAATTTGGGCGCGGCTGGAATCGGCACAAATGAGCGGGGAATGATTGAAGTCAACGAGCAGATGGAGACAAGCGTTCCAGGCATTTTTGCAATTGGCGATGTCACCGGCAAGGCGATGCTTGCTCACGTTGCCTCCCACCAAGGGATTGTTGCAGCAGCAAATGCCACCGGCGGCTACGCGCAGATGCACTACCACGCTGTTCCGGCAGTCATCTTTACGCACCCGGAGATTGCGATGGTTGGGCTCAATTTAGAAGAGGCAAAAGAGCGCGGCTACAATGCCGTGCACGCACAATTTCCCTTTGCCCACCACGGTAAGGCAATTGCGGCAATTGAAACAGATGGGTTTGCACAAATTGTCATCGATAAAGAGACCAGGCAGGTCCTCGGCGCTCAGGTAGTTGGCCATAGCGCGGCAGATTTAATCGGTGAAATGGCAATTGCTGTGCAAAATGAGCTCACCGTAGAGTGCGTCACCGATACAATTCACGCCCACCCCACAATGGGAGAGGGCTGGCTTGAGGCGGCTCTTATCGCCTCTGAAACGCCCATTCACTTTCCACCAAAGGTAGGTCGATGAACCAATTTGATGCTAGACCACGCGTGATGAATCGCCTCCCCGAGAACCCAGAAAAGGGCTCGCGCGGACGCTTCCCAAGCTGGCTGCATCGCCCACTACCAAAGGGGGGCACCCACTCGCAGACAGAAAAAATTGTCGGCGGGTTGAATACTGTGTGTGAAGAGGCCAAGTGCCCAAACCGCTTTGAGTGCTACTCAAAAAAGACGGCCACTTTCTTAGCAATGGGCCATGAGTGCACGCGCGCTTGTGGATTTTGCGATATTGCCCACAGCAAAGCTCCTGCAAAGCTAGATGAAAATGAGCCTGCACGCATTGCCCTCTCTGTAAAACAACTTGGGCTCAAGCATGCTGTGATTACAATGGTTGCACGCGATGATCTAGAAGATGGAGGAGCCCATCACCTGGTGAAAATTATTGAAGCAATTCGCAGTGAATGCCCAGGTGTCACTGTAGAAATTTTAACCTCCGATTTTCATGGAAACTTTGAAGCAATCGACCACGTTCTTGAAAGCAAGCCTGAGATTTTCAACTACAACACCGAAACTGTCAGAGCCCTCACCCCACGAGTGCGTCACAAAGCGACCTATGATAGAACGCTCTCAATACTTAAACATGTGAAGGGAAAAACGCGCTTTGTTAAGTCGGGTTTGATGGTCGGCCTTGGCGAAACGCCCGCTCAAGTAGAGGAGACGATTCGCGATCTTCATGAGGTTGGAATCGATATCATTACAATTGGCCAGTACCTGCAACCTTCACGCAAAAAACTGATTGTCAAAGAATTTATCACGCCTGAGCAGTTTAAGGCCTATGAAACGTATGGCCTTTCAATCGGTGTGCCCAACATGTATTGCGGACCGTTCGTCCGCTCATCGTATAACGCTGATCTATTTGTAGAGAAAGGAGCCTAACATGTATGACGCCCAAATCCCTGTACTCGACGAGCTTGATACGCTCATTTTAATGCACCGCGATGTCCATTTTGGCAAAAGTTTTACTGCAATGGTCGAATATTATGAGAGCGATGGCGTGGGAGTGCTTGAGCAAATCCCCGTTGACCGGATTAAAAAGCTGCAAGCAGCTGGTGATCAAGCTGAAGCGCTGCTTACCGATCAAGCGCTCGAGAAAATTGCAAAGGGAAAAGAGCGCTACCAAGCGCTGCAAACGCTCTATGACAAGCCCGAAGAGAATAACCTTTTGATTCCCGATTTGATTTTGTCTGAAGAAGAAGTTCCGGAAAAAGAGATTGAAGCTCTTGTTGCTCAAGGGGAAAAAAGTTTCTCTCCCCTACTAGCACTTCTCAATCATATCGATTTTTACGATCCTCTTTCTCCTGGTTATGGCCGCGCTCCGCAACTAGCTGCGATCGCCCTATCCCGTATTGGCAATCCAAAAGCGATCCCTCACCTTTTCAACGCCCTTTGCTACGACGATTTTTTCGCGCAGGATACCTTTATTCAAGCGCTTGCAAAATTTGGTAGCTCTGCGCGCGATTTCTTAATTGAGCGGCTTGGAAATAAGCCCTACGGCAAAGATAACGACATGGCCGCAGCTGCGCTCAGCTCTCTTCCTGAAGAGGAGGTCATTGCCAAGGCAGCTCTCAAGCAGCTCACAGATCCTGAGATGCGCAAAGAGAGCTTTTTGAGCTACTTAGTCATTCTCTGCTCAGCTCTAAAAAGTCCAGAGGATCAGGAGCTTTTCAAAAAAATCCGCAAAGAAAAACTGCCGGCATTTATCCAGCAGGAGATGGACATCACAATAAAAAATTTCTTGCACTAATCTCTTTAAGAGATCTAAAAGTGGTCTGGTCAAAGGTTAAAACCAAAGAGGCCCCATGAAATTTTTAGTTTTAGCGATGCCGCTCATCGCAGTATTAATTGGGTTTCAATCTCCTTTTATATCGCGCGCTATCGCCGATGAAGAGGAGGAAGAGCGCAAAGGATCGAGATATAAATCGACTCTATGCGACAATAAAGAAGTTGATAAAGACCGATTAATTAACTAGCATTTATTTTTTGTTTTTTATATTAGTGCGATTATAAACTAAAATAATCACACTAATGCAAAAAAGAATTAAAGTATCTGCTAACGAAGAGTTGCTGAGTCAGTCGGCTGCGGTCGTTATTTTAGCAGGTGGTCAAGGAACACGCCTTTTTCCACTCACTCAAACGCGATGTAAGCCAGACGTCTCATTTGCAGGACGTTACAGGTTGATTGATGTGCCAATTTCGAACTCGATTAATTCGCACATCCCAAACATTTTTGTGATTTCCCAATTTTTTGCCTCAGCTCTCAATCGGCACATCACCGAGACGTTTCATCCCGGATCGCTCACCTTTGAGCGGATTGAATTGCTCAGCCCGGAAGAGACGGCTGTTGACAAACTCTGGTATCAGGGAACGGCTGATGCTGTGCGCAAAAATATGCAACACCTACTCAAGCTTCCCGTTGATTATTTCATTATTCTCTCGGGGGATCAGCTCTATAATATGGATCTCATCGATATGCTTTGCTTCGCTAAAGAAAAAGATGCTGATCTCACTATTGCAACTCTGCCCTGCTCGCGACACGACGCCCCTCGAATGGGTGTCATGCAGACAGATGAAAACCTCTACATCAAAGAGTTTTACGAAAAACCAACTGAAGAGGCGATACTAGATAAATTCCGAAATGAAAATACCGGTGATCCCGAGCGTCCCTACCTCGCTTCAATGGGAATTTACATTTTTAAACGTGAAGTACTTGCCTCTTTGGTTCAAGAGGACAACCGCGATGATTTTGGCAAGCACATCATTCCAACGCAAATCTACAATCACGGAAAGACTGCGGCCTATATCTATGAGGGATATTGGGAAGATATTGGCACTATTAAGTCTTTTTATGAGGCAAATTTATCCCTCACAACAAATGAAAATGGCCTCGATCTCTACAATGAGACGTGCCCCATCTATGCGCAAGCGATCAATTTACCTGCGGCGCGCATGAATGACTCAAAGATATCTCAGTCAATTATTTGCGATGGCTCTGTTGTCGATGCCGATGAGGTGATTCACTCACTGATTGGAATGCGCACGGTGATTGGAAAAGGTACAAAAGTGCATGATACGATTGTGATGGGCAACTCCTACTACGAGCCACCAAAGCTTTCAAATCTCAACCACCCCCCACGCTACGGAATTGGCTCAAATTGTCTGATTAAAAAGACCATTGTCGATGAACACACTCTGATTGATGACGATGTTCATCTGACAAATGAGCAAAATCTCACCAACTACGACTCTCCTCACCTATATGTTCGCGATGGGATCATCATTATCCCTTCAGGAACGCATCTGCAGAAAGGCTTTCGTTTTTAAAAGAGCCGAGGCATACTGACATCATGAAGATATGGGCGATTGCAGATTTGCACCTTGCAATAAGCACACCAGACAAGAAAATGGATGTCTTTGGTGGCAACTGGAAGGGGTATCAAGAGAAGATCAAAAAACACTGGGCTCTCTCTGTAAAGCCAGAAGATTTGGTCCTTGTTGCGGGCGATATTTCGTGGGCACATCACATCAATGAGATGAAAGAGGATCTTGAGTTTCTCGACTCACTTCCGGGCACCAAAGTGATGTGTAAAGGCAACCACGACTACTGGTGGACCTCAAATGGTAAAATGCAAACGGCTCTGCCCGATTCGATCCACTTTATCCACAACAACACCTTTGATTTCGGGCCAATTTCCATTGGGGGCTCGCGATTGTGGGATACCCCCGAGTATCGCTTCGATAAAATTGTCACCATTGTCCCCTCTGAGGATGCGCCACCGTCTAAACAGCGAACCACACCTGAAGAGGATGCGCGCATTTTTGAGCGCGAACTTGAAAGACTTGAGCGCTCCCTGAAACTTCTCAATCAAGAGGCAGACCATCGCATTGCAATGACCCACTACCCTCCAATTGGCCTCGACCTGAAACCTTCATGCGCCTCCCATCTTCTCGAAAAATACAATGTCGATATCTGCGTCTTTGGCCATTTGCATAATGTCCCCTCTGACTTATCGCTATTTGGTGAAAATAAGGGCGTGCGCTACGATTTTGTTGCAGGTGATTATTTAGATTTTCACCCACTCAGGATTCTTTAGGCTGTAGCGCGTCCAAGATCAGCTGCTCCAATTTCATTTTCGATTTATCATCGATATCTGTTCGAGACGCAAGCAGCTTATGAATAAAGTCGTGTTCGAGCTCTTGATCGACGTCTGAATAGAAATTTGCAATCAGCTTGAGCATCTGTTTAAAATTTTCCTCTGTACGCACAAAAGGAACAAATTTTTGGTAATAGCTATAGAAAAGATCGTTTCGATCACAATTTGAGAGGTATGAGAGAAACTCTAGACACAAATCGATGTTGGGATTTTCCACTAAATCGCTGCCGAAACGCTCGACATGCTCTTCAGATTCATCTTCAAGAAGGCGCATGCGTAGAAAATCAAACCATTGCCGATCTTCCACATAGTCATAAAAGCCCTCAATGAGTTCAGAGGCGAGGGTGAGCCGCTCATTGTCGATTAAATAGGCACAAAAATCATAGATAAAGGTTTCCAAATCGTGCGCAAAGTAGTTTGAGATGTGTGCAAAAACAGCTTGTGGCGATTGCGAATCATCTACACTGCCATCTAAGATACTCTCAAGGCGATTAAGGATGTCTCCAATGTGATCTATATCTGCAGTATTTTGTTCAAATAGCTCAATTTGATGATCAAGTTCATCACAAAAAATCGAAAGCTCTGCTCGACCTTGCAAAAGACGGCGCCAGAGCTCAAAAATCAAAAGAAAGCAGTGCTCAATGGTGTACGAATCGACATTTTCTGGAAGCAAAGTTGCGGTCAGTTGACGTGGTGTATCAGCACTTTTTGCATAAAGAAGGAAGCTCTCATCGTTGAGTTTCACCCCAAGTGCACGGAGACGGCCATAGAGCGCCTCTTTATCGAGGGAGCGATAGTCTTCAATCTCCCACTTCTCACAATTGTCTTTCTCTTGGCTACTATTGAGCTGCAAGAGATTATAGCGTGCACGTCCGTAAAACTGCATACCAGTCCTTGAAAAAGATCTACAAAAGCTGTTTCCCGCTATTCACGGGGATGGGATGAAGCTAGAAGGCGGTGTTGTGCAGTAGTGTTGACATCCACTTGACTGGTTTAGCCCCTTTTTAGAGGCGAAAATATTTTCACTTTGCTTTAATGTATATAACCGATCGAGGTTTTTTTCAAGTGATGAAGAAAAAACGCCCAACAATCTTGCTCGAAGTACTTGTTGCCTTCACACTCACCGCAGTTGCCACATCACTCATTGCAGCTGTCCCACATACCTTTTTTAAACGAAGCATGAAAGAGATTAAAGCGATTGAAGCAGAGCGGATCGCAAATCTCACTTTTGGTGAAATAGCAAAAACTTTCCATCTCAACCACAAGTGGGAGAGCATTCCGCCCGCAACGGAAAAAGAGCGCTTGGAGCTAGCCCCCTATCCCGTTTCTCTTTCCTTAACAACCAGCTGCTGCTTTCAACGCTACTACAAAATTGGATGGCTCAAGGAGCGCAGCTCAGACACAAAACGCCTGATCTCGCTGCAAATCTTTATCGACAAAACCCCCTACAACTACATTTTCGTCCAAGAGAAAAAAACCTAGTAGAAAAATATTTTTTTGTGCAGGTTGAACTTTATGGAAAAAGAAGAGTCCTTTACCCCAGTTGTCGCAGATGAAACTCACATGCGCGAGTTTTCACTAAAAGCCATTATTCTGGGAGTGATTCTCGGCGTTGTCTTTGCAATTGGCAATGCCTATGTCGGTCTCAAAGTAGGGCTGACGATATCCGCTTCAATACCAGCAGCTGTGATGTCAATGGGGATTTTGCGACTTCTTTTTCGACGCGTCACAATTTTAGAAAATAATATTGTACAAACAGTGGCGGCAGTCGGCGGTGGAATTGCAAGTGGGGCAATTTTCACTGTACCGGCACTCTTTTTGCTTGGCTTTGAACCGATGAAGTGGAACATTTTTCTTCTCACTTTTTTAGGCGGTATTCTGGGAATTTTATTTATGATCCCCATGAGACGCTACATTATCGTGAAAGAGCATGGCATCCTCCCCTTCCCTGAGGGAACCGCATGCGCTGAAATTCTGAAGGCGGGAGATTCGGGAACAAAAAGCTCTTGGGAGGCGTGGGTTGGTCTAGCAGTTGGCGCAATTTATCAAGCGTGTACTGGCATTTTGCACTTTTGGCAAACCAAGTTGAGCCTTGTTGTCAAAAGCTACCAGCGCACAGAAGTTAACATGGAGTGTACTCCAGTACTACTTGGAGTTGGGTTTATTATTGGCCCGCGCGTCGCCTCAATTATGTTTGTCGGCGGTGCAATTAGCTGGTGGGTCTTTATCCCCTTGATTCGTCTCTTTGGGCAGGGAGATGTACTTATTTATCCCTCGACAATTCCAATTGGTTTGATGTCAGCAGACGATATCTGGTCAAGCTATGTACGCTACATTGGCGCCGGTACAATCGCAATTGGAGGGCTCTTATCGCTCTTCAAAATTGGTCCCGTAATTTTCAAAACGATCCACGTTGGATTTAAAGAACTCTTTCAAGGATTGGGCTCAAAAAATCGCCCACGCACCGACCGCGACATCTCTCTCTCATGGCTCATTCTAGGATCGCTTGCAATCATCCTATTTCTCTGGCTTTACCCCGGACTACAACTCAATCTACTCACTGTTGTCCTCTTGGTGATCCTCGGCTACTTCTTCGTCGCTGTCACCTCTGTGACCGTAGGACTCGTCGGGAGCTCATCCAATCCAGTGTCAGGCATGACCATCACAACCCTTCTCATTACCTCACTGATCTTCCTTGCTATTGGCTGGACTGAGAGAGCTTACCTCATCTCAGCGATTGTGATGAGTATTGTCGCCAACGTCGCCATTAGCCTTGCCGGCACAACCTCGCAAGATCTGAAAACCGGCTTTCTCCTTGGAGCAACGCCCATCAAACAACAAATCGCTGAAATCATTGGCCTCGTAATCCCCTGTATCGCAATCGGCTTTACAATCTACCTCCTGAACGACGCCTACAAGTTTGGCTCCACCGCCCTGCCAGCCCCACAAGCAACCCTCATGGCGCTCATTGCCAAAGGCGTCATCCTAGGCAAACTCCCCCTCACTCTCGTAGCAATAGGCGTTGTTATTGGAATCATCCTAGAAATCCTGCGCATTCCAATTCTACCCTTTGCCATTGGCCTTTACCTCCCCCTTGAGCTCTCCACAGCCATCATGGTTGGTGGGATCGTCTCAGGAATCTTGAAATACGGCTTCAAAAATAATGCCGCAATTGAGCGCGGTATCCTTCTTGCCTCCGGCCTTGTTGCCGGCGACGCGTGTATGGGTGTAGTCATTGCACTACTCACTGTGCTAACCATCGTCCCCGAACAATTCACCCCGCTTCTCTCGCAAGAATTTGGTCTCGCGTTTTACCTGCTTTTAGCGCTTGGACTTGGATGGCTCGCACGGCCGACTAAGGCCACCTAAAAATAGCTTGTAAAGCCGCTTTACAAGCTACTTTTTTCTCTATGTAAAGCCAGAAAAATGTTACGCTTTTTTGTATGAAACGCAGATCTTTTACCATCCTCGAAATCTTTGTTGGCTCCCTTTTAGCCTGCCTCTTGATCGGTCTACTTTTTAACAAGTTGCATTCGCAAATTAAGGGGCAAAAGGTGATTGAAGAGACAATGTCTACGGCGTTAAATCACGCGCGCTTCAATGAGAGGTTATCTCTCATGATGATGCGTCTTGAGGGAGCTATGTATACTGAGCGCAATCCAGAGAGCGATCTCGATGAACTCTTCTTCCAATTTGACAACGGGATCGATCCTGACCCCAATTTTTGCCATTTAGTTGAGGCAAAACTCTTTCGTAACCGCTCAAATCAAGTCATTCTTGAGCTTAAATCTGAGACGCCAAACGTGACTCCGAGAAAAGAAATTTTACTAGCAAATATTGAGGAGCTCTCCTTTGGCTTTACAGTGACAAAAAATGCGCCAGCAAAAAAGGCTGCTGAAACTTTAGCGACATGGCAAAAGGGAGCAAAGGAGGCTCCAGATCTTTTAGAAATTAGCCTGTTGCGTAATGGCATCACAACCCCCTTTCTCTTTCGTCTATGAATTTAATTCCCTTTGTTTCTAGCATCTTATTTATTCTCGCCCTTTCAAGCGCTCTTCTATTTTCGCGCACCGCGAATTTTGAAAAGCAGTGCACTCTCTACAAGGGGACGCTCGTCGCTCTGCGTAATTTGAAAAACGCTGAGGAGAAATCACAGCTGAAAACAAAGAAAAAGAGCGTGAAAGGGACGAGGAAAAAGCCCTTTGTTTGGCACCGTGAAAAGTGCTTTGGCATTGAGAGGTCAAAATTTAGTCTTGCACGCGCCATCGAGGGTGACATTCAAGCCTTTGACCTAACACTCAAAGTACTACAAAGTCTCTATCCAGAGCATGCAAAGTCAATGGATCCCCTACTAAGGTATTTTCAAAAAAAAGGAAAAAAGGCGACTCAAATAACCGAGCTCTTTCCCGATGAGCCTAAACTGAAGGCGATTTTCTACGAAATGCTACGCGGGAGCAAATCTAACTCCCCTCCAGCACTTGAAGATGTAATCACTCTCCAAGATCGCAAGCCTATTATTTTTGCTACGGCCTCATCTGAGGTGCTGCGAGCGGCCTTTGGTGACGATGCTGCGGTTAAGATTCGTGAAAAAGAGCGTGAGCGCTACGAAAATAATCGCGGACGACGCGCTCTTTCAAAGCAGGAACTTAAAGAGATTGTTAGCAATTTTCCGATCGATGAACTTGTCGATGCGAAGACAAATTTAAAAGGGGAAAAAGTGCTTGCTGGCAACGATGTCAATACTGCTATTGAAATCAAAAAGCATCTACAGACAAATCACGGAGCGCGGGATAAAGACGATGGCATTTTGACAGGGAACGAGAGCGTAAATGTGGCGCCTTCGCCTTGAAGAGATGTTGCTGTAATCTCCCCATCATGGCGCTCAACAATTGAGCGAACAATTGAGAGCCCAAGACCTGCCCCACCCATTTTGCGTGAACGCGCTTTATCTACGGTGTAGAAGCGATCAAAGATGTGTTTTAAATCTTTGCCGGCAATTCCAGGTCCGCGATCGCTAATCGAGAGTTTAATTTCAGAATCCTGTACGTCGATTTTCACAGTAATTTCAGGATTATCGCCTGAATATTTGATGCCATTTTCAATGAGGTTCATGATCGCAAGCTCAAGTAGACCAGGGTTGCCCCAAATAACCGCCTCATCTTGGTTTTGCAGCTGCTCAATCCCTACATTTGGGTGTACGCCCAGCACTGTCAAGCTGCAGCTTTCAACAAGCGAGCAGAGATCACACGGCTGCATCTCATTTTTATTCTCATTTTCGAGATCTGCAAGAACAAGAAGGCTTTTGACGAGATTATTCATTCTCTCACACGAGCGCACAATTTTCTCTGAAATATCGCTTAGCATGGAACTCGAGATCTGAGGCATTTCAAGAAGTGTTTCAGCAAACCCTTTGATAATTGTGATGGGGGTACGCAATTCATGAGAGGCATTTGCGACAAAATTTTTCCCCATAGCATAGATTTTATGGTCACTGCTGCGATCTTGAACGATAAGTGCGGCTCCCCTCCTTGCAATAGGGGCTGCAGTCATCGCAAAGTAGTTTTCATCCTGATCGCTAAAACCACGTTTTTCAACCACTTGATTTTTCAAAGAGGCTTTTGCGACCTCTAAAGCCTCTTTGGCAAGAGGTGTTGAGACAACATCGGTAAATAGCTGCCCAACTGGCTGCATCACCCCAACTTTTAATAGAGAAATCGCCTTCAAGTTGATAAAGGTGATACGCATTTGATTGCCGAGTACAACAACCCCCTCGTCTAAACTCTCTAAGACTGCGAGCTTCTCTTGCTTTTCAAAGAGCAGTTTCTCCTCATGGTTGTCCATTTGCGCCATGGCCATTTCGCAAGCCGCGCGTACCGAAGAGCGCTTAAAGCGAAGCATCATTGCCTCAATCGGCTTTAAGGCCCACTGCAGACAAAAGGTAAGAAGAATAGAAAAGGCGACTAAAATAATAATTGCCAGAGCAGTGCCGTATATATGCATGTGACCTAAGATTGCATCGAGAAGCTTAGAGTCACCTGATAGGTAGAGGGCATACTTTTTTTTGTCCATTTCAAAGGACTTTCCGGCAAAAAGTAGATCGCCTCGCTTTCCTGAGACACACGTTCGCCGAAAAACCTGCTTGCGTTTTGCAATAAAGGGCTTTTTCGAGGCGTACAAAACATCCCCCTTCGCATCGCACAATGTGACATAGTGGTATTGCGAGAGCTGCTCGATCACCTGATCGATATCTCGGCAAGGTCTGAGCTTTGATAAAATCCTTCCCACTTCCACCTCAAGGGTGCGCCGCACAACTAGACGGGAAACAGGCCTACAAGAGAAGTAGGTCCCAATAGACAATAGGAGCGAAATAAAGACAGAAAACCAAAAAAAGCGTCTAACCACTTGAAACTCAATTTTATTTAAGGTATAATAAAGGAAGAGAGAGTGGACTTCAATGAAAAATAGGAGTAATTCTATGCCCCACTCAGTTACCAACCAATCAGATTCTTTTGTCAGCCAAATAGCTGTGAAACAGTCTAAATTCTTCAGAAACTTGCTTCTTTTTGGCGGAGCAATGTGCGCCCTTGAGGGCTTTTTTGAAAAATTAGAGGCCTCCATTGAAAAAAACGAGGCTAAAGGAGCAAAAGATGGTCGAGATATTTCTCAACACTCAAGCGCAACACTCTCAACCAATTGCGAGCGAAAAGCTGGATGATTTAGAGCATTTAGGCAAAACAGTATTGGTCTTTCATAGAGAAATTGAGCAAATGCAAGAGCGCATAAATTCGCAAACCCCTGAGGGTGAGCTGTTTGATTAAAGCTTTAAAAAATAACCTATATATGCTAAAATAGTAAGTGGAGAGATAGACGATCCATAAAAATAAGGATAATTTCATGAGCGAAGTAGAAAGCATGAGGAGCCAAGAAAATGCTGCTATTAACATGGCAGTTGGACACACTCCCCAGCTTGAGATCAACCCAGCCGTTGCCCAAGCTGCCCATGACACACTCAGCGCCTCGACAAGCACACCGCAATTTAATGCCGCTGAAGCCAATGCCGTGCTTCAAAATGTAACGCAATCCCCCGTGGGAACAGTTGCTGACCCTAACAACACCAATTTACAATCGAAAATACACCTAGCAAACCCTGTCTAGTGATCGGCGTCCTTCATCCGAAGGACGCTGTACACTTTTACCGGCTGCTCAAATCCCTTGATTTGAACAGACTCCACCTCAGTGACCTCGACATTCTCCTGAACAAAAGGACTTTTGTAGGTATCTTCACTGATTAGAATTTCATGGGGCTTTGCAATGTCGCACAGATGGACGCCCAAATTGACATTAGCTCCTAGTACAGTATAATTGAGGCGGTTTTCAGCCCCCATATTCCCTGCAATCACCTTTCCTGTATGGATCCCAATTCCCATCTCCATCGCCTTTTCCCCATGGGGAACCCTCTCTTCATTCCACTTGGAAATGACCTCGCGAATTTTCACTGCGCATATAATCGATTTGTAGGTGCTATCATCATAGTGAATGGGCGCGCCAAATAGCGCCATCACCTCATCACCCACATATTTATCGATTACCCCCCCCATCTCATCAATGACAGTTGAAATCTTGGTCATGCAAGCATTGAGTATTTCAATAAGCTGCTGAGGATCCATTTTTTCAGTAATCTCTGTGAAATGGCGAATGTCTGCAAATAAAACAGTGACAACCTTCTCTTCTCCTCCAAGCTGTACATTGCCTTTGAGAATTTCTTCTGCAATTGTTGGGGAGACGACCTTATTCAAGACGCCCTTGACCCGCTCTTTCTCTCTGAGCCCGACTACCATGTTATAAAATGACTCATAGAGAGATTCGATTTCGTCTTTTGATTTCTTTTCAATCGGTGGGAGGTCAATCTCCTCCAAATGCCCCTCTCCAACGGCATTGGTCGCCTCTGCGAGCTTTCGGATCGGATTTGTGATGTGGCGCACAACGTTATTCACTAGCAAGATAACAATCAGTAGTGCAAGAAGCGCCAGGCCATTCATTTGC
Organism: Simkaniaceae bacterium; assembly: GCA_022763045.1. Taxonomy (GTDB): domain Bacteria; phylum Chlamydiota; class Chlamydiia; order Chlamydiales; family JACRBE01; genus JALEGI01. The sequence goes on from JALEGI010000001.1 coordinate 99,217, forward strand.
AAGCCAATTTTGTAGGCAAGCTGCTGGGTGCGGTTTTTCAAAAAGTTGACAACTTCAAATTCTGTGGCCTTTGGGACAAGCAAGAAAAAGTGCATGTCAAGTCCCTCTTCCACATCCAGGTGCACATAGTAGAAGCTCTCACCATCTGCAAGGTCAAAGATTCCCGATTTCGAAGCTAACATCTTGTTGATGGGAATTTTGCTTAGCCCCGAGCTAATTTCAACCCCCTCAGCATCGTAGGCTTTCATCACCTGATCATTTGAGACGTAAAGTGCTGTAGAATTTGAGGCGAGAGCCAGGCGGCGAACAAGATATGAAGAATCGACAGCGATTGCAAACGAACCCTGTTTGCGCTCGCCTGTTTTTGATTCGGCTTCAAGACCAATAATGTTTCCCAAAAAGAGACGCTTTGATTGCGGATCGTAAATCGTACGAATCGTTGGCTCATCTTTTGAGGGAGGCGGGGCGCACGACTCTTGACCAAGGCACATGATGGGGAAGCGATAAAATACATCGGTGGCAAAGAGCATTTGCCCTGACTTCTCGTTGGGCAAAATTTTTGTGATCCCAATTGGTGCCATTTTATTGAAAGGATCCGCACCGTAAATACCCGATCCAGTGGTTACTGTCAGCTGCCACACCATTTCGATTTGATCATAGCGTATTTTCAAGTCCTGAAGAAGGTTCAGCCGTTTGGCGATATCTCGCTTTTGTAGCTCTTGGTAGTTAGGAACCTCTTTTGCAATCAACTTAGTAAGTGGCGTCTCTTGTAGAAAAGCGACTTTATCGGGATTTTGCTTGAGATAGCGCTGCGCTTTTTCAATGCGATTTTTTAGCTCCGACATAATGTGAATATACTGAGCATTGGTGTGAACAGCAAAGAGCATATCAACCATGTACTCAGGAATTTGGCGCATTCTGCGATCAAATTCCTGTAAATCGGCATTTACAATAGCATTGATGGAATAGAGCAAATTGTAATTTTCCACTAGAGGCTTATCGATATCAGTAATGTCTGGCTTGCGCGATTTGAGTGTGAAATCTTTGTGTAGCCCAAAGGGAATCACAACAAATGGCCCTTCCCATTTCCCCAGTTCAATCTCAGATTCTGCTACGCAAAATTTGATATCCGTCCCTTCAACAGGAATTTCGCGCGCAAGGCGTGGAGGCGGCTCAGCTAAAATAATGAGGGAGGAAACCTCTTTGCCAAAAGTCACTTGGATCAGATCGAGACTCTTGTTTTCATCCAAAAATGTCGCTGAAGCCATCCATGTACGGCTGTCGATATTGTTATCTGAGGGAGCAAAAAAATCGTTTTCCCATTTGACATTGCGCACTTTATCGAGAAGCAAATTGATTTCACCCACTTCCCAGTCGAGCACCTCTTTGATGTAGGTGTCTGTACTCATTGCACGCTTTTCCGCCTTGCTCAGTAAGAGGCGATGGACGTCAGATTCAATCTTCCAAAAGCTCTCTGAGGTAAGGTATTGATCGAGTGCTTGAGTGAGCAAAAAGACCACAACAAAAATCCCACCAATGAGGAGAAATAACTTGGTTCGCAGGTTCATACCCAACAACTACCAAATTTTTGCTCATTTGTCATGTGGAAATAGCGACTTGGCACTCGAGTTGTTTAATACGAGCATATTCTCATAGCGAATTCCTCCGATCCCAGGAAGATAAATTCCGGGCTCAAGGGTAAAAACCATCCCTTTTTTCAAAATTGTGTCGCCACGGTTGCCTTTTGAAGTAAGCCATGGGGCTTCATGGACTTGCAAACCAACTCCATGCCCCAAACTGTGAATAAATCGATCTCCATAACCCGCCTTTTCAATAACCTCGCGCGCCGCACGATCGACTGATTTTGCGCTCACCCCCTCTTTACACGCTCGTTTGCCAGCTGTGTAGGCTTTGCGTACAATACGCTCAATTTCTTGCAATTTTTTGCACGGGCGCCCGAAAAAAATGGTGCGCGTCATGTCTGAGCAGTAGCCACCCACAACAACACCAATGTCGATAAGGACGATATCGCCTCGTTTGAGACGCCTTTCACCTGGGTGGTGATGAGGGAGCGCGCTATTTTCGCCAAAGGCAATGATTGGCTCGAACGAGAGTCCCTCTACACCAATTTGCAAACAGTTGATATGAAACTGTGCACACAACTCGGCCTCAGAGATCCCCTCTCGCAGCTGTTTTGTTGTCTTTTGAAAAGCCTTCCACAGAATGTCAGCTGAGTGCGATAGTGCCGCAATTTCCTCGCGACTTTTGACAATACGCAGCTCATCCATCCATTTGACATCAAACGTCGGCAGCTTGAGCTCTTTGGCTCTGCGAAGAGTTACTTGCCCCCCATTGACCCCGATGCGCTTGATCCCTTTCCGTAGCTCCTTGAAAAGATCTGCGCTCTCAAGGCGCGCTTCAATTGGACATGCCTGCTGACAAGCATCGATGTAGCGCGAGTCGACAAGCAAAAGGGCCCCATTTTTATCAATCCACACGCTGCCACGCGATACTCGCATTCCAGTGAGATAGAAAATGTCGTGTGGATCTTCAAAAAGAAAGGCCGTGCCCGCTTTTAATTTATCGTGGACTGTTGCGATACGATTTAAATAGAGATTCAATTGCCGCTTCATCGATTTTCACCATAATCGGTTTGTTGAATGGCGATTGCTCAGGGCAAGAGCTTTTCATCAATTCACGTACTAAAGCCTTCCCCTCGTCAATGCCGCCACCCTCTCTTGTTACACAAAACCGAATAGTTGTGCTAGCTAAAGCAAGTTTTGCCTGATCTCCTTCACGAGAAAAAATGCCAATGAGCTCATCGATCAATTCTTTGAGCTTATCCTGATCGAGAGAGGGCGAAAGCGAATCGACCAGCATCGTCTCCTCGCCAAAGGGGCGCATCGCAATGCCCAAAAGCTCCAGATCCTTCAGACGTGCATTAAGAATTTCCATCTCATTGGGAGAAAATTCAAGTGTAATCGGAAACATCAGCGTTTGCATATCACCCTTTTTCCCTTCAAGCCTTTCGAGCAACTGATCGTAAAGTAGACGAGCGCGTGCGCGCTTGAGATGAACCAGAGTGATTCCCTCTTCACCAACCCACTCAAGAAGAAGATAAGACCCTACCCTTCCAAGCACATCAAACTGCGGCTCAAAAGTGAGCGGCATCTGCTCGACTGGAGGGGGAGGCGTAGAAAATGTGGGGCTCTCACGCAGAGTGAATGTTTGCATTTTCGGAGCTGCAACCGGCGCTAAAGGCTTGCGCAGCATTTTTTCAATCGCTTTTGCAAGAGGAGAGAGGATTTTTTCCTCCTCGCGTAGGCGCACCTCACGCTTTTGCGGATGGACATTCACATCAACCCACTCAGGAGGAATGTCAAAATAGAGCACAAAAATTGGATGATTGCGCGACTCAATTCGCGTCCCATAAGCCGCCGTCACCGCCTCAGCAATGAGCGGACACACGACCGGACGTCCATTGATGAAAAGGTACTGCCCCAATCGATTACCGCGACACTGATCGGGCATCCCCACAAATCCGTGAACCCCCTCCTCCTCAATCGGGCGCATGCCGTCGATAAAGCCTGCTCCTAAAACCTCACCCGCTCGATTTCGCCACCCCTTTTCTACAGCAGAAAATGACTCATCGAGGCGAAAAGTAATCTCAGGACAGCTCAGCGCCTCCCTTTTGACAAGACGCGTAATCGCATTTGCGCATGCCGTTTGACTCTTTTGAAACTTCATCCGCGCCGGAACATTATAAAAGAGCTTACGGACAGAAATTGTCGTCCCCTGACTGCGAGAGGCCACCCCCTCATGAAGCATGCGCGAGCCCTCAAAGACGATTTTCGTTCCCTTTCCATCGCTTGTAACTAGCTCAACTTTGCTCACAGCGCCAATGGAAGCGAGTGCCTCCCCACGAAATCCCATCGTGTGCAGGTGGTTGAGATCCTCTACATGGGAGAGCTTGGATGTCGCGTGTCTCTCGAAGGCCAAAAGGGCATCGTCTTTGGACATCCCGCAACCATTGTCGCTAATGCGGATCAGCTCAAAGCCCCCGCCCACAGTTGCAATTGAAATTTCACTAGCACCCGAATCGATAGCATTTTCCACTAGCTCTTTGACAACTGATGCAGGGTCTTCGATGACCTCGCCCGCAGCAATCTTATTTACCGTTGAATCTGAAAGAACGCGAATTTTACTCATAGAATAAGTGTAGCATTTTTCGGCTTTACAAGAGCAAAAATTTAGCTTGTAAAGCGGCTTTACAGACATTTAAGATTTTGTAAAGGCAAATTTCTTCTCTCTGTAAAGCCAGAAAAAAAGTAGCTTGTAAAGCGGCTTTACAAGCTAAATTCTGTCATTTTTCGTATAAAAATTGCGGAATAGAGTCATAAGAAAATCTTTGCATGACTCGACTCAAATGTGCTAGGATGACTACATGAGATTGATCTCTTCGATAGTATTCATTGGCATGCTTGTTGGCGGCTACGTTTGGGTGAGCAAAAAAAAGCCCGAATGGAAAAATCGCGTCATGGAGCTGATTAACAGCGGCTCTTTTCACACGCTTGAAGCGCGCTTCACGCCCCAACAAATCATGGATCAGCATAAACGCACACTTTTAAAAGATGAGCATCACAAATATTTGCCATCAAAAGTGAAGTTCTATCCCTATCTATTCATGGAAGTGAAGTACACCGACTATCGCCACGCTCATACCGGTGAGGGCATTATTCTGTGGGACTTGATGGATGGCGAGAAGCTGATCAACACCAAAAACTGGGAAAAGACGCACGGCTATGGCGATTGCATCAAGGCTGGTGTGGAAAAATCGGAGTTCAAAATCCTCAACCTCCTCGCTCAACGTGGAGGCGCCCTGGATCGTGAGGGACTCTCACGCGCTCTGCATATCGAAAACGATATTCTCGATGCGTGGATCGACGCTTGTCGCAAAAAGAAACTGGTTGTGCAAAATGGCAATCTATATCGCCTGCATTTGCAGCAGCCACGCCTGAATGTATTACCTGAAACGATTGTCGAGGATCGCCTCGTCACTAAGTCGTACAAAAATGCCGAGCGCCTTGCTCGCCGCTTTTCGCCCTCACAGATTCGCCGCATTGCCGAAGCTGCATTTGGAAACGACTTTGCCATCCGCAATATGGTAACGATTTACCTCCCCGTTTACTGCATCACGGTCTTAAATCCCGATGGCTCTGAGCACACCTCGTATTGGAACGCTCTCAATGGGAAAGAGCTCAATTTCACCTCACTTATCGAATAAAATTGGCCCTTGCCGCTCCCGCGGCTTGCACAAAACACTTGAGTCCTCTAAAATATTTCCAGGTTTCCTTGGTTGGAAGGAACTTTCCGGCGATAGAGCTGTTCTTTCGTCGGACTTTATGGAAAGATGGCTGAGTGGCCGAAGGCACGTCCCTGCTAAGGACGCGTACCCTCACGGGTACCGAGGGTTCGAATCCCTCTCTTTCCGATTGCATGCTAATCATGAGCACTGCTACTATCGCAACTATGGCTGAAGAAAAAAAGAAGAAAGACTCTATCGTCAAAGTTGCTCCGAACTCAAAAGAGTCGGAAATGATGGTGCTCGGCTGCATGCTGACCTCTGTCAATGCCCTCAATGCAGGTGCAGATTCTCTACAAGAAAAAGATTTCTACTACACCGAACATCAACATGTATTCCAGGCGCTCTCGCAGGCATACCACAATGACAAGCCTGCCGATGTCCACTTGATTGCGGAGATGATGCGCCAAAGCGGCAAGCTTGAGTCTGCAGGCGGCGTCAGCTACCTGACAACTTTGGCCCAATATGCGGGAACCTCTGCCTACATTGAAGAGTACGCCCTCCTTGTCAAAAATAAGTCGATTCTCCGTCAGATGATCTCGGCGGCGCAAACGGTTGAGCGCAACGCTTTAGGAGAAAATGAGGATGTGCAGTCAATTCTAGATGATGCGCAAAGCCTCTTTTTTAAGATTAGTCAGGCGGCAAATACCCAACAGGGCATCCAAATGCGCGACATTTTGTCGGGCGAGCGCTCGGAATCGGGTATCTCTTACCTCAAAGAGCTCCAGGAAAGACAAGAAGAGTTTCACAACCGCGACCCGAATGCCCCACCAATTACGGGCCTCGCAACCCACTTTAGCGACCTCGATAAAATGACAAACGGACTCAACCCGGCAAACCTCGTGATTGTGGCTGGTCGTCCATCGATGGGTAAAACGGCCTTTGCTCTGAACATTGCCGAAAATGTCGCCTTCAAATCAAATGGTGCTGTAGGCATCTTCTCTTTGGAGATGACCGCGCAGGAACTTTTGCACCGATTTATCTGCTCGCAATCTGAAGTCGAATCGGACAAAATTCGCACCGGCTCTCTCGATGGGATCGAATACCAGCGCATCGTCTCTGCCGTGAACGAGATGCAGAATAAAAAAATTATTATCGATGACCAACCTGGATTGAAAATTACCGACTTGCGCGCCCGCGCGCGCCGCTTGAAAGAGGTTTTCGATATCAAAGTCCTCATCGTTGACTATTTGCAGCTCTTGTCGGGCTCAAAATCGAACTACAATTCGGATAACCGGCAAAATGAGATCGCCGAGATTTCTCGTATGCTCAAAAATACTGCGCGCGAGCTCAATATTCCGATCATCTGCCCCTCTCAGCTCTCTCGAAAAGTTGAAGAGCGCGCAGGCCACCGCCCCATGCTCTCTGACCTTCGTGAATCTGGATCGATTGAGCAGGATGCCGATATTGTCATGTTCCTCTTCCGCCCAGAATACTACAATCCCCAGCACAAACCGGGGATGGCAGAGCTGATTATCGCCAAAAACCGTCAAGGTAAGGTGGGGAGCGTCAACCTAACCTTCCGAAAAACATTTGCCCAGTTCTGCGACTATACGCCAGCAGATGGCGAGGGTGAAGAGGCGCCAAACGAGGCCTTTGCGGCCTTCTCCCCCGAAGAATAATAAACATTTATTTTGACCCCTCCCTTTGAATTTTTCTTGCGAGCTTTGTGAAGAAGTTGTATACTATGGGCCACTGTATTGGAGCGATTTATGTCATCAGTAAAGAAGAAACGTCGTTTGAAGATCAATAAGCACAAGCGCAAGAAGCGCCGTCGCAGAGATCGTCACAAGAAGAAATAATGAGCTGGACTTACCCTAAGTCCTTCGATATCATCGTCATAGGGGCGGGCCACGCAGGTTGCGAGGCAGCGCACGCGGCGGCCAAAATGGGCGCTTCGACCCTCATGCTGACGATGCAGCTCGACACAATTGGTAAAATGAGTTGTAACCCTGCTATTGGCGGGGTTGCCAAGGGCCATATTGTCCGTGAAATTGACGCCCTCGGCGGCATCATGGGCAAAATGGCCGACCGAACCGGAATTCAATTTCGGATGCTCAACGCCACGAAGGGGCCCGCCGTTTGGTCCCCTCGCTGTCAATCTGACCGCGCCGCCTACGCGCTAGAAATCAAACAACACCTCGAAGAGACTGAAAACCTTGAGATTCACCAGGGAACGGTTGTCCGTTTTTTGGTAGAAGAGGGGCGCATTTGCGGCCTTGAGACTCAAGACGGAACGATTTATCGGGCAGATGCTGTCATCTTAGCGACAGGCACCTTCATGCGAGGCTTGATTCACGTCGGTGAGAAAAACTATTCGGGCGGACGTGCAGGAGACAAACCTTCAGTTGGACTTTCAAAACACCTTGAGGAGCTTGGCTTCAAACTTGGGCGGCTCAAAACTGGTACACCCCCACGTATTCACATGCGCTCGGTTGACCTCTCTGTTATGGAAGAGCAACCTGGTGATGAGGGTGTCACCTTCTCCTACGATGCACCCGAACCGCGCCTCAACCAGGTGAGCTGCTACATCACCTATACTACAGAAGAGACCAAGCGCGTCATTGAAGAAAACCTCCATCGCTCACCGATGTATTCAGGGAAAATCGAGTCGGTTGGCCCCCGCTATTGCCCCTCAATCGAAGACAAGGTGGTCCGGTTTGCCGACAAAGAGCGCCACCAAATTTTTCTTGAGCCTGAAGGGTTGAAAACTCACGAGCTCTACGTCAATGGCATCTCCTCATCGCTCCCCTTTGAGGTGCAGCTACCGATGATCCGCTCGGTTATTGGCCTTGAGAAGGCAGAAATTATGCGCCCCGCCTACGCAATTGAGTACGATTACATCTTAAGTGGGCAGGTACGTCGCACACTCGAAGCGCGCCATCTTGAGGGTCTCTACTTTGCTGGACAAATCAACGGCACAACCGGTTATGAAGAGGCGGCTGCTCAAGGATTGATGGCGGCAATCAATGCAGCGCTTAAGATTCAGAGGAAGGAGCCCTTTATTTTGGGACGTGCAGAATCGTACATCGGTGTGATGATCGAAGAGATCACAACCAAAGAGCTTTTGGAGCCCTACCGCATGTTCACCTCACGTGCAGAGCATCGACTTCTTCTACGCCAGGATAATGCCGACCTACGCCTGCGTCCCTATGGCCACCGCTTTGGCCTCATCAATGAGGAGCAATTCAACCGCGTTGAGAGCAAGCGCAAGGCAATTACCCAAGCGCAAGAGTCGCTTCCAAAACTGCGCACGCAGGTCAATGATAAATCGGTTACACTCGCGCAGCTCGTCTGCCGTCCTGAACTCGACTACGGAAAAGTTGCTGAAAGCTACCCCGATAAAATGCCTCGGTTTGATAGAGAAACCGAGCACCAAATCTCACTTGAGCTCAAATACGCAGGCTACATCAAGCGGGAAAAAGAGCTCGCAAACAAGCATAGCGATATCGAAAAACTCAAACTACCCGAATCACTCGACTATACTGAGATGAAGGGACTACGCAACGAGGCAAAAGAGAAGCTAACCAAGCTGCGCCCTGAAACAGTTGGTATCGCCTCACGCATTCAAGGGGTCACGCCCGCCGATATTTCTGTCCTGCTCATTGGACTAAAATCTCCAACTCCCGTATCTGTGTAGACTATGGAACAAAATGCAAGCGCTACCTTTTTGGTGATTTGTAATTCAACAATCACTCTGCGATTTTTTGAAAATCACCTTGGCGAAAATACACATATCGTCGATGCACGCAATCCTGAGATCGCACTCGAAATACTCTCCAGCACAAAAATTGATACAGTCATCGTTGATGAAGAGGTCGTTGATGGCTCCCCCGTCGATCTCATGAGCAAAATTCGCAAAACGCCTGGCTATGCATCTGCTCCCCTCTTTTACATCTCCTCTTCGCTCAAGCGCTCATTTATGAAACAGATGGTCAATGCTGGAGTTACAGATTTTCTCTCAGTTCCCCTCAACGAACAAGAGCTCAGCGAAAAACTCGAAGTCGCCTCGCGCAAACAAAAGACGACACAAAAAATGAGCGCCATCACAGGTGCCATTGGAACGCAGACAATTACAGCACCTAAAGAGCGTGTTGTAATCAGTGAAACAGCTCTTGGAAAAATCCAAAAAGAGATCGAAGCACAAGGGTCAATGAACCTTTTGATGATTACAATCGATGACGCAGAGGCGCTAAGACCCCATTTACGCAGCCAAGACACGCTTGTTTCGCTCGGCTCATCCAAATACGCCATTTTGCTTCCAAACACCTCTGAGAGGGCTGCAAAGCTCATTGCCACGAATTTGAGTGAAGCCCTAAAAACGGAAGTTAATCTTATCACAGAACAAACCGGCGAAATCCTCAAAGAGCATGGCCGCGGTCACCTCATCGATCAACTGATCGCCAAAAAAGGAAAGTCAGCATGAAAAAATTTGCCCTCCTACTACTCCCCCTCTTTCTCATGGCACAAGAGGATCCCCTCAAGCCCAATAACAACCCAGAACTGATGGTCATCAAGCCCGAAGAGCGCTCCAAAGATCTCAAAGCCGCCTACGATTTTGCGCAAAAACACAAACTTCCAGGTGAAGTTGTTTTTGTACTCAAAAATGGCAAAGAGCTGCGCGGAATCAACTCGATTGAAGTCTTGCCCGGGGGGACCATGATGATTTTCAATGTCACCGCCTCCCAGGGACAAACATATGTCGCAATTGGCGTCGAAGATATTGTTGGAGTCGCTATCCCGTGAAGATCATCCGCCTCCAAGATATGCCAATTGAAGAGCAGCTTGCCTATGAAAAAAAGCTGCTACGCGAATCTAGTGAAAACTACTGCATCCTCAGCTCAGGAACGCCGCGCACCATTGTGCTAGGAATCTCGGGCAAACCAGAAAAGCTCCTCGACACCAAGCGTGTCGCGCGCGATAACATCCCCGTCATCCGCCGCTTCAGTGGTGGTGGCACCGTAATTGTCGATGAAAACACCCTCTTTGTCACCTTTATTTTTAACAAGTCTGCGCACGACTTTCCCGCCTACCCAGAGCCGATCCTCCGTTGGACAGAGCAGTTTTATATTGAGGCGCTGGGGATTGATGGATTTCGTCTGATTGAAAATGACTATGCGATTGGAAACCTCAAGTGTGGTGGCAACGCGCAGTACCTACGGAAAGATCGCTGGCTCCACCACACCTCGTTTCTCTACGATTTTGATCCCAAGAATATGGAATATCTACTTCTGCCTGAAAAGCGCCCCAAATACCGTGAAGATCGCGCGCATACTGACTTTTTGACCTCTCTCAACAGCCTCTTTCCCACAAAAGAGACCTTTTTTCAAAGGGTTGAAGATAAGGTCTTAACTATTTCCTAAAGCCTTGTCAACCAGAGCCAATAAATTCGTATTTTCTGGGTAATTTAATCCCGGAATATAGGGCTGTTGGTTTGAATCAACCCCATGAGCCCCAACGGCAGTTGCAAATTTCTGCAATTGGTTCACATCATCTTGTGTAAGAACAGTTGAACCATCTGCTTTCCCATCTGATCCCATCAATCCGGATTGCTGATCTGAAAGAAAATCAAGCAGATTTTGAGTCCAACCAAAACTTCCACCATTTGCATCACTTTGATTAGACCAAAATTGAGTGAAATCATTTTGTAGGATGTACTTTCCCCATGCAGTGTCACCAACAGTGTTACTCATCAAATCATTCATGAGATTGCTCCAACACATCATATCTTTGCCATAACAGCTGATAAGATTATTCAAGTAGTCGACTCCATTTGGGTTGGCATCAAGGGGTTTACCCACATTACCTGGGGAGTATCCGTTCACCATAAAATCATTGAGAGCGTTCATCAGTTTTGTACTCTGCTCAACACACGCTTGTGCTTGAGTCTGAATATCTTGAACAGTGGCTTTTGGAATCACATTAAAGCCTGGAAATGGGGGTGGCGGTGACGCAGCATCACCCATGACTGGATCATATTTAGGACCAATACCTTGCATAAATACCTCTTATTAGGTTTTATACTATATATAATTAAAAACTGTTTTAATTGTTACTCTTTATCTGGAATACTGAAGAAATCTTTCCAAGACTGCCCGGTAACTTCCCGTCCAGCAACAGCAATTGACTCCGTGAGGGGAATTTTTTTTGGGCAGACCTGCACACAGTTTTGTGCATTTCCGCAATCGGCGATGCCCCCCTCCTCCATAAGTGCATGAAGGCGAGGTGTTTTCTGCATTTCACCTGTGGGATTGGCGTTGAAAAGGCGCACCTGCGATATGGGCGCTGGGCCTATGAACTTTGATTTGGGCCCAACCTGTGGACACGCCTCAGAGCAGCAGCCGCAAGTCATACACGTTGAAAGCACATACATGCTGTCGTGCTTTTTTTGGCTGATGCGCGGACCAAATCCGTTGGTGGGCGACCCTTCCGTGTCGATCCACGCCTTAACACGTACAAGGTCATCAAACATCTTGCTGCGATCGACGTGCAAATCGCGAACCAGGGGAAATTTTGTGAAGGGAGCAAGCGCCACAAGTGGCGCGCCTGTCTCTTCGATGAGATTTTCGATAATCGCTGTGCACGATTGCCGAGGTTTGCCGTTGACGAGCATTGAGCACGAGCCACACACCTCTTCTAAACACCCCTGCTCCCAGACGATTGGCTCGACCTTCTCCCCTTTTTTATTGTAGGGGTTCTTCTGAATTTCCATGAGAGCGGAAATTACATTAAGGAAGGGCTTGCGATCGAGCTCAAACTCTTCCCAGTACTGGTCACCTGAGACGCCGCGATACACTTTGAGTATAAATTTGCCTTCCATGAATACCTCTATATGGGAAGATGGATGTTAGCCGGAATATTTTTGAGCTCCGGTTTGTGGTGTGTCTTCACATAACTTCTTTTTACGGGGTCGAGGTGGCGAATGTCAACAGGTTCGTAGTTGATATCGGGCTCCCCCTTCTCCTGGTTGTAGGTCGCAATCGTTGTTTTTAACCACTTATCATCGTCTCTTTCAGGAAAGTCGGGCTTGTAGTGGGCCCCGCGGAATTCGTCGCGCAGTAGCGCCCCTTTTGCGATAACAAGGCAAAGCTCGATCATCGGTTTAAACTGCGCAGCAAAGATATACGTTTGATTGAGCACCTGGCTAGTATCATCAAGGGAAATATTCGCGTAGCGATCGCGAATCGCTTTGATCTCGTGAATCGTCTCTTCAAGCTCCGGATTGTGACGCACAACGGTGCAGTTTTTAACCATTAAATCGGCGAGCTCTTCATGTAGCGCGTGAATATTTTCATTGCCCCGGCGCGAGAGAAGGTCGTGTTTAAACGCCTGCTCTTTTCCAAGCGCTTGCTCAAAACAATCGGGTGAAAGATCATCGCAGTGCTGCGTGAGAGACCCAAGATAGTTGGGGATATCGAGACCTGCGACCAATCCACCATAGATACACGACATGAGCGAATTGCCTCCAAGGCGATTTGCCCCATGATAGAGGTAATCCGATTCGCCCACGTTAAAGCAGCCAGGGATGTTTGTCATGTGGCGGTAGCGCTCCCAACGATCTTCATCATCACATGCAGGCCAATCGCACCACGCCCCCCCCATGGTATAGTGAACCCCTGGGAAAATTTTCATCGGCACTTTTGACGGGTCATCGCCTGTGAATTTTTGGTAGATATCGAATACAGACTCGTACTTGTGTTTCAGCTCAGCGCTAAAGTGCGTGACATCCAAATAGACTTGATCGCGCCCATCGACACCCAAGCCCGCTTTCACAACTTTAACGATTTCGCGCGCCGCAATATCGCGCGGCACTAAATTCCCAATATCGGGATAAAACTCTTCTAGGAAATACCACGGCTCACCGGTTTTACCACAGGGAACATCGATTCCCTCGGCATTTTTGCACGTCTTATTTGCATCTCCCCACACCCAGACGCGACCACCGCCGCCACGGAGCGTTTCTGTCATCAAGCGCAGTTTGTCGTGTCCCGGAATTGAGGTGGGATGAATTTGAATAAACTCGCCGTTGGCGTACTTCATTCCCTGCATGTAAAGCCGCCCATTTGCCGCCCCCGTGCAGAATGTTGAATTGGTCGTTTTCTTGAAAATCCAGCCTAGGCCGCCAGTTGCAATCACAACAGCATCGGCTTTCAAAACAGAAAGCTCCAAATTAAAGTGATCCATCATCACAATTCCGCGTGCGCGCCCCTCATCATCTTTGACAAGGCGCATAAACTCATGGTGCTCAAACTTCTCAACGCGACCCATCGCCTCAAAGCGACGCACCTGCTCATCAAGGGCGTAGAGGATTTGCTGGCCAGTAGAGCTTCCGCAAAAAGCCGTGCGGTCGTAGAAAGTTCCACCAAAACGGCGAAAATCGAGATTCCCCTCCGGCGAGCGATTAAAGGTGCAGCCAAAGCGATCGAGCATTTGGATAATCAGTGGAGCTGTCAGACACATCTCCAAAACAGGCGGTTGGTTGGCGAGGAAATCGCCCCCCTTAATTGTCTCGTAGGCGTGAATGTGTGGAGAGTCGCCCTCACCACGGAGGTTCACAGCAGCGTTGATTCCACCCTGGGCGCAAACCGAATGCGAGCGCTTCACCTTAGTTACCGAGATGAGCTTCACGTGACATCCCTGCTCTGCGAGTTTCATAGTCGTTGAGAGACCAGCAAGTCCCCCACCCACGACGATCACTTCATTTTTCACACACTACCTAGCTTTTTAAATTGACCCAGTACGTTCCCCAAATCGACGCTAACCCAAGAAGCGCAATGAGAACCATGATTGTCACACACACATTTACCATGCGCTTTTGTGAGCGCATTCGCAAAATGACGCCCCAAGAAATACAAAATGTCCACAGCCCGTTAAACGCATGAAAACAGGTTGCAAGTACAAAAATCGTGTACAAGACTACATTGATTGGGCTCTTAAACGTATCGCGCACATTCAAAAGAAGTGCATCACCAAACTTTCCCGCAACCGCAATCACCTGCGTACTCGTAATCGACCGGTACTCCAAAGCCTCCACCCAGCGCTTTTCTTCATCAAAGCGTTGCGCTGACATCAGCACATTGGCATCTTCATCGCTATACTTGATCGGCTCAGCCTGCTTGAAACCGCTTGGCAGACGCTTGTCGATATCCTCAACCTTGCGCTCGACAAGGGCAATTTTTGAACCCAGTTGAGAGAGCTTTTGCTTCTCCCTGGAAATCATCTGCTGATCGTAGAGCTTCACACCAAGTCGCGCAGCGAGGGTATACAATCCAGAATCCATCTCAAGTCGCGTGAAATAACTCTTTTGTCCTTCCACGCTTGCTGAATTTGGGTAATCATAAAAACGCATAAAGCTGACGTGAGCAATGAGACCAATCAAAACAATCCACGAGGTAAAACGTTGCCAGCTGTAGGCGCGATTGCGGCCGTAGCGCTTCAGCATCGGCTTGCTTCCATCGGTCTTATGCGCATTAAAGTGCGCCTGAATCGCATAGCGCACCCCCCACACAATGTGGAGCAGAAATGGCACACCTAAAAGAACCACCTCAATGAGCTGCAAATAGGGAAGATTGTGCAAGAAATTAACACCCCGCACAAAGCCATTGCCGTCATCGCCAAAGAAAAGAGCCGCCTGGGAATTCGTGAGCAAGTGCTCACACAAAAAAATCACGAGCCACAGCCCCGTCAGCGAGTGAACCCGCCTCCAAACAAATTCGCGTGGCACCAAAACCGCACTTTCAGCCATCGTTAACCTCATAGATAAGGCCCCCATTAAACCGTGAAGAAGAAATTTGATAAAGCAAAAAGTGTTGTAAAGCGACTACAAATCCTGGCTTTACAGAGACAAAAAAGTAGCTTGTAAAGCCGCTTTACAGACATTTAAGATTTCATAAAGACATCATTATTTAAATCTCATATTTCCCATCATGACAGCCGCGATCTTCTCCCCTGGACCAAAAGAAAAGGAATCCACCCCACAGCCAATAGACTCAAACGAAGCATCTAAATCCACCTCTTTGAAGCTAGCACTACCAACTTTCACTGAAAACTGCATAGCATCAAAAGAGTACTCCCTCAATCCACCCTTAAACAGACTATCCACATAGAAAGCTTGTTCAAATAAGACCGTCATTGAAGCTCGCTTTCTTAAATCACTGACATGCCACATAGAACAGACAATAGGTTTAATCTGACGAAATGTTGTCCGAGGAGAAATTTTAAATCGCACAGGCGTCCCTGCGAAAATGGCAACAACAGTAATACAATCATCTTTTAGCAGATCGGGACGGTATGTAAACTCATGCTCATGTATTGCCTTGCGATCGATTGGGCATAAAAACTCCGATCCTGGAGAAAATAAAAGCTTACGCAAACAGTGATAATCAAAGACATGCCCACAAGAGAGCTTTACCGGAAGTCGAAATTCATCCTCAAGACATATTGCACATTCCGCAGGAGTAACTGTTGCCATCTACACACCAAATTTTGCAAAGAATTCTATTCCTCTACAGATTAAATTTGGAGTAAATATTCATTCCATATAAGCTGAGCTCTCATGAAATATTTTTTGGTCCTAATGTGCATTACCCTTGGGCTTGTTGAGGGCAAATTGCAGCCCTGCCCAGACTCCCCCAACTGCGTCTGCAGCTGTGAAACATCTACACGCAACGGAATTCAGCCCCTTCCTCTTGTTGGCAAGCACCCGCTTGAGTTAATTGAGCAATTTTTTGCGGCAAATTACAAAACTGAAGTGATTGAAAAGACCCCCACCTACCTGCACCTAGTAGTGAGCACGCCACTTCTTGGTTTCAAAGATGATC
Source organism: Simkaniaceae bacterium (assembly GCA_022763045.1). Classification (GTDB taxonomy): domain Bacteria; phylum Chlamydiota; class Chlamydiia; order Chlamydiales; family JACRBE01; genus JALEGI01. Next base: position 115,399 of record JALEGI010000001.1, read on the forward strand.
TAGAATTTCAACTTGATACAAAAATAGTTCAAGTCCGCTCGGCTTCAAGAGTTGGCTATTATGACTTTGGAACGAACCGAAAACGGATCGAAAACCTGCGAAAATTCCTGGCTTTACAGAGACAAAAAGTTAGCTTGTAAAGCGGCTTTACAAGCTAGCCTATGGTATTGAAAAAAAGGCTTTTGTGGTGGCTGAAGTCGTCTCAGCGACCTCGGAGAGAGAGACGTTTTTGAGCTCAGCGATGAGCTGGGCTGTTTCCACGACAAAGGCGGGCTCGCACATTTTACCCCGTTTTGACTGGGGAGCGAGGTAGGGCGAGTCGGTCTCGATTGTGAGGCTTGTAAGGGGAATGGTTTTGATGGTTTCGCGCAGTTCGGTGGAACGCTTGAAGGTGGCGATGCCGCTGATTGAGAGGAAAAAGCCGCGGTCAAGGGCGCGCTTTGCCTCATCGGTCGTTCCAGTGAAGCAGTGGAGAAGCAGCTTGCCTTTGTAGTGCTGGTCTGCGAGGGCAAAAAGGTCGTCAAAAGCGTCGCGGCAGTGAATGACGACGGGGAGGTTGAGCTCTGTGGCGAGATTGAAGTAGCGAATGAGAAATTCTTGTTGCAGCTCGCGGTTGGAGTGTTCGTAGAAGTAATCGAGGCCGGTTTCACCTATAGCATTGAGGTGACCGTCACGTGCGGCCTTTTCAAAGGCGTCAAAGTGGGCAGCACCATCTGTTTCAACGTCATGTGGGGTGGTTGCTCCGACGTTGTAAATATTAGGGTGGCGCTTTTGCAGTTCGATTCCCCTCTCTAGGGTTTTGATGTCAGTGCAAATGTTTACAATCTTTTCGACCTTTGCTAACCTGGCGTTTTGAATGATTGCGTCAACGATGCCAAAGAGTTTGTCATCAGTTATATGGGCGTGGGAATCTATAAACATAGGGAGAGTTTCACAGCCGTGGGAATTTTTTTCAATGCTTACGCGGAATCCGATCTATTCGGCAAGCTTATTTTCATCGCACTTTACGCTCTTTCTATTGTGAGTTGGATTGTGATCATTCAAAAGAGCGTGGCTATTTTTAAATTGCAGCGACTATCGAATGGGTTTGAGAAGCGGGTCATGAAAAATCGAGGTCGCATTTTGGATTTGGCAAGTAAAAGCGCCTCTCCTTTTGGCCAAATTTATTGGGTGATGCGCGAGAAGGCGCTGGCTTTACTTGGGAAAAACCGTCATTTCTCCGGTGAGGGCAATCCCACCTTTTTATCGCGCAGCGACATGGAATTTTTGGAGATGCAGATGGGGGCGGCGATGGAGCGCGAGGTGAAGGGTTTGGAAAAAAACCTCTTTGTTCTCTCAACTGTTGTCTCACTTGCACCCTTTTTGGGAATTTTGGGTACGGTTTGGGGGATTTTGATTGCCCTATTTGAAATGCAGGGGGGCAGCTCGCTGCACTCAAGCTCGGTGATTATGGGAGGCCTTTCAATGGCTCTTGCTACAACTGTACTTGGGCTTGTGATTGCGATTCCTGCTTTGATTGCCCACAATTATTTGCGCAACATGATCCGGAATATGCATCGAGAGATGCACGAGTTTGGCAATGAGGTGCTCGGTGTGATTGAACTACAATTTAGAAAAGTGGAGCTATGAGACGCTACTACGAAAACGATCAGGAAGAGCTGATCAATTTAACTCCCCTTCTCGATGTCCTTTTTGTAGTGCTGATCTTGTTTATTTTGGTGGCGCCAATGCTCGAGCTCGACCGCATTGAGCTGGTGCAAGCAACAGAGCAGCGCAAGGATTTGCAAGAGCCCTCCCCTATTAAGATTGTCGTTGATGCAAACGATGCGATCAAAATCAATGGGATGGAGGTAGCCCTCTCTGAGGTTCAAATGCGCATGTCGCTTTTAAAAAAAACGAATTCACACGCTATTCCACAACTTTTCCACGATAAAAAAGCGCGCTTTGGGACATACCAGAGCATAAAAAACCAAATTGAGGCGTCGGGTTTTGAACAACTTGATGTTGTTTTGAAGAAATGAAGATTGCGATTTGGGTAACTTCAGTTCATGTTTTTCTTGTCATTGTCGGCGCTTGTTTTCTCACTGCAGCGCCAGAAGTTTTAGCGCCCCCAAAACCGATTGCTGTTCGCGAAACTGTTCTTGTAGCTAAGCCGCCGCCACCACCGCCTCGTAGGCGTGTTATGAAAAAGAAAAAGGTAGTCCCTACTCGCAAAAAAGCGCGCCCCTCTCGCCAAACGCGTCGGCTGCTTGCTGATTTAGATGCCTCTCTTGCGCAAATTGAAAAGGCAAGCCGCGACATCACGTTTTCCAAAGGGTGTCACGTTCCAGATCCGGTAGAAATCAAGAGCAAAAATGTGCAACCAAACGTGCGCGCGACGTTGGCAAAATACTTCTCAAAAGAGCTTGAGATGCCAGAAATTGGTGATGTTACGTTAACTATCTCTGTACAACCAAATGGCAAGATTGCTAAGATTAATCTTGTCTCTTCACAAAACGATCACAATCGAGAGTATCTCATGCGCATGTTGAAACGCTTGAGCCTCCCTTACCTTGGAGATGAAGAGATTTCGTTGACAATTACCTTTCGCGGAGATGGATGATGCGCTATCTGCTTCTTTTATTAATTCCGGTTTTGCCTCTTTTGGGCCAAATCGAAGAGGATGAATTTGTTGTTCACTTGAAGGCTGAACACCCCATTTCACCGGTCTATATTCCGGCAATTCAATCGTCTGACCAAAAGCTTGCAAGCTTGGTCCGTGAGACGCTTGAATACGATTTTTCCACAAATGGACGTTGCCGGATCCACTCGCAGACAGATACTATCGACGCTTTAATCCATAGGGTCAATAAGCAAGAGGCCTTCAACTCAGATACGTGGAAACATCTAAGCGTTGAGTATGTGATTAAGCCTGTACTAACGGGAAAAGTGCTTTCAACGTCTCTCTTTTGTGTGAAAGATGGTCTTCTTGTGCGCTTCAAAGATGTCAAACTTTCCGATCGCACGGCAGACAATGAACGCTCACTGCACCGCCTCTCTGATGCCATCCACGAAAAAATGTTTGGCACTCCTGGTATTGCCTCCACGCAAATTCTCTACGCTTTCCATGACGGAGATGAGCAGTGGAAGTCTGAAATTTTTCTGGTCGATTACAATGGAAAATACCCCTGCTCTTTGACTGAGGAAAATAGCTACTCGATCTCTCCCGTTGTCGTACCAAATCAACACCGCATCATGTATGTTTGCTATAAAAATGGGCAGCCGAAGATTCACCAAACTGGCATTGGACAGTCCAAGGGTGTGCCGGCGATTCAGTTGAGTGGCAATCAATTGCTACCAACAATTTCGCCAAAGGGCGATATGATGGCCTATATCTGCGACGCCTCGGGCCGTGCCGACCTTTTTATCCAAAATTTTGATCCTGAAAAGGGCCCCGTGGCAAAGCCAATTCAGCTCTTTTCTTATCCCAAATCGGTTCAAGCCTCCCCCACCTTTAGCCCCGATGGATCTAAAATTGCTTTTGTCTCTGACAAGGGAGGAAACCCGCAAATTTATTTGATCGATTTAGAGAAGACTGCGTTTGGAACAAACATTCCAGAAGTGCGTCAGTTAATCAATCGCACGCATGAAAGCACATCTCCCGCTTGGTCCCCTGATGGAAAAAAATTAGCCTATAGTGCTAAAACAAGAGGTGTGAGACAAATATGGATATACGATTTTGAGAGTGGGAAGGAGTTTCAGCTCACAAAAGGACCTGGGCACAAGGAAAACCCCGCATGGGCTCCCAACAGCCTCCACCTGGTCTACAACACAACTTCACCTACATCCGAATTGTTTGTCATTAATTTAAACCAACAGACACCGGTAAAAATTACTGATGGCCCTGGGATCAAACACTATCCCTATTGGGCACCGGTGCAGTAAGAGGTTCTATGAAAAAAATACAATTGATTGGTCTGCTAATCTGCGGAGCGATGCTCGGTGGGTGTAGCCAAACAGTTGGAGGGGTTTGGGAAGAGACAAAAATTGCCACGCGCTATCTTGGCCGCAAGGGAATGTCTCTTTTCCAAAATGATGTTGATGCGCGACTTGTTGCAAATAGTGACGAATTTTACGGCCCAGAAGAGGAGGAATTTATCCCCCTTCGCGACCAAGATCTCAAGAGTCAATATGTCGATTATACGGCTCCTCAGGCAAAAATTACCCCAGGAGATCCTTCGGGTCCTGTCCCTGGAATCAAGCAATTCAAGTCGCCTGGCAATGCACTGATCGCGATCTATCGCAGTGTTTATTTTAATACTGACGATCATGTCTTGAGAGTAAAGGAGTATTATCATACACTTAACCGCGTTGCGGAGCATCTCAAGCGCCATCCACAAGTTTACATCTTTGTGACTGGTAACTGCGATGAGCGGGCCTCAGAGGCCTACAACCTCGCACTTGGCACGCGAAGAGCCAATTTTGTCAGAGGCTATTTGGTCAAACAGGGTGTCAATCCCGACCAAATTTACACGATTTCCTACGGGAAAGAGCGCCCGGCTGACAAGGGGCACAATCGCGCGGCATGGGCGAAAAACCGCAGGTGTGAATTTAAAATATTTGATCGTCGGAGCCACTACTAATGCGAGCCATTGTCACCACCTTTTTGGGAGTCCTCTTACTGGGGGGCTGCGCCTCTATCAATTCAACATCTCGAAAAGAAAATCAACGTGTTGAAGTGATTATGCACAAGGTGAGGACAGACTTAGAGGAGCTCAAACACGATTTGAGCACTCAGCGCATGGAAGTGCACCTTCTTGAGGGCAAACTGCTCAATCAGGAGGACAAACTCTCTGCAATTCGCGAAGATGAAGCAACTGGTGCTGAATCAAGCGAACAGCAGAGGCTCGATCGCCTAGAGGCGCGCCTCTCTCAACTCGAGGATCGCCTCTCTCGTTTGGTCTCAGACCTCAGCGAGCTCTCATCACACGCCTCACAAACCAATCGCGCACTCACGCAATACAAAGACAAGATTGGCGAAATGGAGCGAAATATCGCGACATATAGCAAATCGATGCGTGAACTTGCAAAAGTGAGAAAAAATTTAGGAGCCTTGAGCCAGGCAACAGTCTCCTACATTGTCAAATCGGGAGATTCTCTCGACCGCATTGCACGCGCTCACAGTACGACCGCACAAAAATTGAAGGAACTCAACCACCTCAAAACGGATAAAATCGTGGTCGGACAAGAGCTAAGTGTTCCTGTGAAATGAACTTAAAGTAAATTTTTAATAGAAAAAATGTTGGCACTTTTCTAGAATCCTAAAAAATTCAAGTCGTCAGCGGAGGACAGATATGAGTCTAAAAAAACGCATTTTACTAATTGAAGATGAAGAAGATATCGCAGCTCTCATCAAGCTGCAAGCCGAAATGGCAGGTTATAAATTATTCGTTGAGACCGATGGTGTGAATGGATTTCGTGCAGTTGAGCGCGATCGTCCCGATCTAGTGATCCTCGATATCATGTTACCAGGTCAAAATGGCTTCGACGTCTGCCGAAAAATCAAGAGCAACTCTGAGCTTAAAAACATCCCCGTCATTATTCTGACTGCAAAAGATGATGAAATCGATGTCGTTTTGGGTCTAGAACTTGGAGCAGACGATTACGTGTCAAAGCCCTTTTCGCCGAAGGTGCTCTTTTCACGCATCAAAGCGGTCTTGCGCCGTCGTCGTGAAACCGAGTCGAGCGCTAAAATGGTCAAATTCGGTGACTTCAGCCTCGATATCGACCGCTACCTTCTCAAGCGTGATGGAAAATCGATCACTATTACTCTTTCTGAGTTTGGGATTCTCAAGCGCCTACTTCTCAACCGAGGCAAGGTACTAACACGCAATCAACTTCTCGAAGATATCAATAACGATGACGCCTTCGTTGTCGATCGCAACATCGATGTACACATCGCTGCATTGCGCCGTAAACTCGGTCCCAACTTTGATTGGATCGACACAGTGCGTGGCGTTGGCTACCGCTTCAAAGAAGATTAATTTCTTTTCTGAGCCCCTATTAAATTAGGGGCTTTTCTTTATATACACATTTAATTATAAGCTGGATTTAATAAGAGGTTTGTTGTGAAAAACCGCTCAATTATATCTAGTTTAGTTGTTTGTAGCTTTCTTTTAGTTGGTTGTGAAACAAAAACACAAACAGGAATATTAGCTGGCGGCGTTGCCGGTGCAGGGGCTGGAGCGCTCATTGGTGGAGGTCAGGGGGCCTTGATCGGCGGAGCAGTAGGTGTTGTTGGTGGCGCATTGATTGGCAGCGCTTTAGATGCGCAAGATCGACGCTACATGGAAGAGCACCACCCCCGAACATTGCAACATATTGATAATGGTCAGCAGCTTACAATTAGTGATATCAAGTCCCTTTCACAGGCAGGCATCAGTGATAATAAGATTATTGAGCTAATTGACAAGACGCATAGTCGCTACAACCTATCGTCCAAGCAAGTAATCGAACTGCAAAAAGCAGGAGTATCGCAGCGTGTAATCAATTATATGTTAAATACGTAAGGAGAAAAAATGGAAATACCAGGATTTCAAACTCAGGGAAGTGGTGGATCTGAAGAGACACACATGCCAGGTTCAGTGCAAGAGTGCTACCACTTGTTTTTCAACTATATGAAAACGCAAAATCCCGATGATTTGGCAAAGTTCAATAGCGCAGCGGAGGCGCTGCGGGAAAAAATGCCGGCGAATTCAGAAGCACAAAAAATATTTGATAAGTGTCTTGAAAACACGGGATGTTCTACATTTTGTCCAACTGAAAATTTCCCCTCAGACACTGGAGCACTCA
>JALEGI010000010.1 GCA_022763045.1 Simkaniaceae bacterium
AGGTGACGAAGAGCAAACTCGGCTAAGAGGAAGTGATAGCGAATCAAGAGTTGATTCAAGTTTTAATAATTTAGGATCATCTAAACTAGAAACGCCCTGTGTAAGATTTAAAAAGGCCTGACTTAACTCTTTTGCTTGATCGTCGGGATTATCGCTAAAACCTTTACTTTTAGAGATAAAATCTTGTAGACACGTTTTTAATCCAGAAGGACTACTTGAGCTACTAAAATCACCATGCGCTCTGCTAGCGCCTCCAGAATTAATTTCCATAAACTCCTCCTACCATTAATTTAACAACGAAAGAACTAATTATTAAAAAATTAGCCCATATTTATTTATTGAGAAAACATATCTAAAACATGATAAATTCCCGCCAACACCCCGATGCCCCCTGCAAAATCTGCTTGTGAGCCATTGATTAAACCATCAGCCGAACCTACACACCCTTTCAAGTCTGATATTAAGCTACTTGCCTGGGGAGTCATTGAGGAAGTGGACGCAAAGGAATTTTGGAAAAATTGTTCAGTCAATTGCAGATTGTAATTTGATTCTTGAATGAGGGGCTGTGAAGGCTCATTGTTATTGTCCATCGATTGAAAATAGTCGTCAAACTGCTTTACTTGTGAAGTATACGTAGATCTTTCTGGTGATAGAGAAGAGACGTCCTGTGGTGAAAATGGTTGCCCATTTTCATAAACATTCGAAACAACGTTTAAAACAGTTGATGTCATTTGGGTCAGCATTCGAATCTGGTGACTTGGAGGCTGCGCTTGACAGCTAGAAAACATCGTTAGTACTTGGTCAATGCCCTGCTGAACTCCAGAGGGAATGGCACTTAAGTCCTGGTTGACATGGGATAGAAAATTATTTACATCATCCTTCATTTGCGAAAACTCTTGATCTGTATTTACATACTGATTCAATTGCCCAGCTAGAGTACTGCAAGATGCGCTAAAATCTTTAAGCTCGGCCGATTGCCCCCCTCCAGAGGAGGGTTGGGTGGGAGATGTCCCATATGCGTTAATATCCAAAAAAAACCTCTCTTTAATGTTATAAATAACAAAAATGAGAGGTTTATTAAACTAAAAAATTAACTAACTGAGAGTTAATTACCAAGAAGCTTTAGTAATACCAGGAATCAAACCAAGGTTGGCCATTTCTCGGAAGCAGATACGAGACATCTGGAACTTGCGGAGGTAGCCACGGCCACGGCCAGTGAACTGGCAGCGGTTGCGGAGGCGGATCTTGGAAGAGTTTTTCGGGAGCTTGGTGAGCTTGAGCATTGCCTGCTCTTTTTCCTCGGGATCGGTCTCGGGGTTTGAGATAAGCTTTTTGAGCTCAGCGCGTTGTTTTGCCTTGAGGGCAACGAGCTTTTCACGACGTTTTTGCTTTTCGAGTTGTGCCTTTCTTGCCATTACTTCTTCCTTGCAGGTCCTTTTTGCCTTTGTTTGCGGTTAGGGTCTTGCTTGTTGATAACGTAGAGTCGTCCGCGACGACGTACGATTTTATCACCCTTGAGTGGGTCAGCTTTTACAGATGCTTTGGTTTTCACTTCGTCCATCCAAAATTTAAATTACCGCCACAGTATAGCAATTCTCTACATTCTTGCCAATCTCTATTTTAGCAGCGTTGGGGCGCTGCTAAAATGGCCGCAAACAACCTGGCCTAGAATTTAAAGTTTAAAATTAATATTATAAAAAATAAAAGGTTAATTATGAGAGTTGAGGGAAATTCAAACTTACAAAACAATAGCGAAGAAAATTTACTATCAAAACTAACAAATACCCTAAACGGGCTCTCCACAAAACCGATTGATAGCCAGACATTTGACTCTCTGGGAAAGCTCTCAAGTGAGGTAAAGTCGAAAAACCCCGATCTCTCAAGTCTATTCCATGCTCTGGCAAACCTGCCCCAATCAGCAAATTTTTCCATGCCTGTAAGCTCAACAGACAATCAGCTGATGCAGGGAATCTTGACCTCACTCACGGAGGCAGCTCGCGCCCCCGGTTCGGACTCAATCCAAGACATTTCTCCCAGGACAGTTGCCTGGTCGATGCACAATCTTCTAGATACCCTTCATGCAGCGACAACGGTTGGCCCAAATGTCGAGGTCACAATGGGCAAGGACTTGAGCGCAATCATGTCAGATCTAACGAGTCAGATGGCCGACGCACCTGATATGGTCTCAAGCCTTGAAAGTGCGAATGCAATTTTGAATCAATTTACTCAAGACATTTATAATGGAGCGGCCCCTGAACAGGCCTATAATAGCTGCAATGATGCCTTTCAAAGGCTCGGCTAACCTGAGCGTTGACAAACTTGCGACATTTAGCTATACTGCTACCTGAATTTCAAAATTTAGGTAGACAGATGAAAAGAACGTACCAACCGAGCAAGCGCCGCCGCAAAAACACACTGGGCTTCCGCACACGCATGAAGACAGCTGCTGGCCGCAACCTAATCAACCGCAAGCGCCGCAAGGGACGCAAGCGTCTGAGCGCATAATGTTTACTCTCCCCAAGTCTGCCCGACTCTTGAGGCGCGGCGACTTTTTTCGGGTAAGACGACCAAGCACATATTTGAATGGAAAATTTGTAGCGATCAGCTATTGCTCTACAGAGCGCCCTGAAGTCCGTATGGGGATCACAGTGAGCCGCAAGTATGGCAAAGCGCACGATCGCAACCGCTTTAAGCGGGTGGTGCGCGAGACCTATCGCCACCTGAGGCCCGATCTGCCGGGTGGGGTCGACTTTGAGGTGCGCCCCAGAGTAAAAGTAGCAGATATGAAAGAGCTCGAAATGCTCGAAGAACTGAAACGACTAATAGTGAATGCGACTAAACCAAAAGCAGAAAGAGGCAGTTGAGGCAACCGAGGGACGCGTCCTTGTCCTAGCAGGCGCAGGCTCAGGCAAAACCTCTGTGCTCATCTCTCGCATTGCCCACCTCATCGAAAAGGGCGTGGCCCCCGAGTCAATCATGGGCCTCACCTTCACAAACAAAGCAGCGCGTGAGATGCGCGAGCGCCTAGCGCGCTTTGTTCCCAAGGCTGCGGCCGAAAAAGTCACACTTCTCACCTTCCACAGCTTTTGCTTTCACCTACTCAAGCAAGAAATTCACAATCTCGGCTACACGAAAAACTTCAGCATCTACGATGAGCGCGACATGCAGAGACTCACCGCCGAATCCGATGAGGTCGCTGAGGTGATGCGGGCCTATAACGCAGTCGATTTTGACAGCATGATCACCCTCACCCTTCAGCTCTTTGAAGAGCACCCTGATGTTCTCGAGCGGTGCCAAAAGCAGTTTCACTACATCATGATCGATGAGTATCAAGACACCAATCCCACGCAGTACAAACTCGCCACCATGCTCTCGGGCGGCGGAGGCAATCTCTGTGTTGTGGGAGACGACGATCAATCGATCTACGGATGGCGCGGCGCGCAGGTGAAGCACATCCTCGAATTTGAGCACGATGTAGCAATTAAGCTCGAACAAAACTACCGCTCGACGCCCAACATCCTCAAGGGCGCCAACGCCGTCATCGCCAACAATCGCGAGCGCCACGACAAAGAGCTTTGGAGCAAAGCCGATCCGGGCGACCCCATTCACCTCTTCCACGCCCCCTCAGATGAGCTCGAAGCAGAAGCTGTTGTCCAGCGCATGCTCATGCTGCGCCGAGAAAAGGGGCTCGAATGGGGGGACATTGCCATTCTATACCGCTCGAACCTCCTCTCACGCATCTTTGAAAAAATTCTCATGAAAACCTCCTGGCAGAGCGACCGCGGCTATGTGCGCGGCATCCCCTACCAAATTGTCCAAGGTACCGAATTTTACCAGCGCGCCGAGGTGAAAGATCTTCTGGCTTATCTCAAAGTTGTGATGAACCCCAACGACACCGAGGCGATGCTCAGAATCATCAACTACCCCCGCCGAGGCATTTCGACAGAGACGCTCGATAAGCTCACCCAGTACCAGAGGAGAAAAAAGGTCTCGCTCTGGCATGTGCTGCAGCAAATTGGCCACGAGCTTTTTGAAGGGGTCACACTATCGAAACAGGGCGCCCAGAGCATCCACCACTTTGTCGATCTCATCGAACGCGCGCAGATGCGCTTTGAGCGCGACTCGCTCAAAGATGCCGCGCACTGGCTCATGGGGGCAGTCGGCTACAAAGAGGCGATCATTAAAGAGGTGAAGAGCGAAAAGGCCCAACAATTCAAATGGGAAAACATCAAGCAATGTCTAGATATGATGGAGGATGAAAACCTCGACGACTTTCTCTCGAGTTCCATGCTTGATCCCAATCGGATCCCCAAGGGCGCCCGGCGCAAAGATGCCGTTCAGCTGATGACCTTTCACAGCTCAAAGGGCCTCGAGTTTCCCGCCTGCTTTCTTGTTTGTCTTGAAGATCACATCCTACCTCACGAAAAGAGCCTGCAAGAGACCGGCGTGGAAGAGGAGCGGCGCCTTCTCTACGTTGCGATGACACGCGCAAAAAAGTATCTCACACTCTCGATGGCGCAAAAGCGCCCCTACCGTGGAAAAGAGCAGAAAACGACCCCCTCGCGCTTCCTCTATGAAATTCCAAAAGAGCTGATTAAAGTGTCTGCTTACAATTTTCCTGCGCCGTTTCAGCACTGATTGCCGAAATTAGACTTTGAATATTTTTGCGAGCCCCCAGTGGCGCCCCTTGCAATGAGGTCTTAGCAAAGCGTAGCGATTCGTCAAAGCGGCGCTCCTCATAGAGAAACTGCGACAATAGCATGTGCAATTGCCACACCTTGTCATAATCCTTCAAACCCGAAATCGCAATGCGCAGCGTCGTCTCCGCCCCCTTTGGATCGAGCGGAAGCTCAATTTGAAAGTCTAAAATTGCAAGGCGCATCTCCAAATCCTCGCGCCCCGTGTAGTCTGCCGAATGGAGCAGACGATCGATCTGAGCAAACTGCTCCGAGCTCGTATCAAGACCGCTATAGCGATCCATCAACAGAGGCAAACAGCGCTCCTCTTTGATACACAAACCAATCAGACGATCGGCATCGACCTCCATATCTGCCCCTCGCAGCTTACCATAGAGCTTTTCGATCTCCCCATCAGTAGGCTGATAGAGCTTCTGCAGCTGATCGCGCAGCCCCTGCGCCTCATGATAAAGAGAGCAGAGGTGGTCGACAGAGTTAAGAGAATCTAGCCCGAGCGCGCGCAGCTCCGCCCCGTAGCGATCGAGTAAAACTAAATTTGACTGCCCTGGCTTTTCAACAAAAATAAAGCGATTTCCAAACTCCTCACTTGGCCTTGCCGCCTCGGGGATCACAGCGACCGGCTTTTCATAGACGCGTGAGAGCTCAAGTGCCCTATCAAAATTTGTCATCATACACACAGCAAGCACAAGCGGTAAAAAGCCAGTAGTCATAAGAGCCTCAGATTGGTATAATGCCTCAGGTTATACGCGATGAAAAAATTTATTCCCACAATCATTTTGCGCCACCGCAAAGAAAATTTGAAAAAGTGCTCGCTCCGCGGGTTAGAGAGTCGTGAGGACATGCAGTTTCTCACCTATCCGCGCGATCCCCTTCCCGATCTGACAGGCTACGTCATGCTCGGCTTTGATGGACCCGAGCTCTCCCCACAAGATGACAAGCTTTTCATGTTAGATGGCACCTGGAACTACGCAGAGCGCATGGAGCGCGTGCTCACGCTACCCCCTACTCGCTCGCTTCCCAAAGGTCTGCGTACCGCCTACCCCCGCCGCCAAGACGTTGACGCCGGCCTCGCCTCCATTGAAGCGCTCTACATCGCCTACCTCCTCATGGGCCGCGACCCAACAGGCCTACTCGACAACTATTACTGGAAAGACAAGTTTTTAGAGCTCAATTCCACCTTTATATAAAAGTGATCACTAGCTCAAAAACAATAAAAACGACCAAAAGACAGAGTAGCGCTTTACCACCAGGGAGTTGACGCTCTCCCCCCTCAAGCTTTAAGCGGTAGCGCCCCGACCAGACCATCAGCACTGGAAGTAGCCCCAAAAGCAAGACACATCCAATCCCACCCGCATAATTGAGCGCGAGGAAGAAAATATCGGGATTGTAGATGGAAATCACCAGTGGTGGAATAAAAACGAGTAGGCATAGCCCCAAGCGCGATCCGTGAGTGCGCTTGTGAAGCTTGAAGCCATCGGCAAGAAAGTCAAGCAGGCCAAGCGTCACCCCCAAAAACGAGGTTGTCAGAGTGAAAAACGCAAGTGCTTGCCCAAATCCGTAGACCATCGAGGTCCCCAAGTACTCTCTCAATGGCTGGACAGCCGTCCATCCCTCAGCCCTTGCATGCAAAAGCGCATCGACTGGCACGATTCCCTTAATCAAAATATCCCATAAAATGTAGACGACAAAGGGAATGCTTGCCCCATAAATGATCGCCCGCCTTGCAGGCTTGGCATCGTGGTGAAAGTAGCTCACCAAGCTGGGAATCAGCCCTTGAAAAGAGAACGAGGTGAAGATAATCGGCAGGGCCATCAGAGCGCTTCCAAAGTGAAAGCGCGTGAGCCTCGAATAGTCAACCGCAGTATATCCCGTTGCTAAAAATGCAAAGTAGGAGATGATCAAGCCGGCCATCAAAACCTTGTTGAAGCGATCAACTGCGCGCGTGCCCACATAGACAAAGCTTGCGAAAATCACCGTAAAAATTAATGCACTCAGAGCAAAAGGAATGCCACCTGCGAAGAGCGCCTTAACCACGCCTCCCCCAGCAGTTATGTAGGCAATCGTCAGCGAGTAGAATAAAAAGAGATACAAAAACCAAGCCACAGCGCGTCCCCACGGGCCCAAAAGCTTGCGCGCTGTCGAGATGATATTGGCGCCTCGGGGCATCCACATCACAGCCTCGAGCAACAGTAGCCCCGTGCAGATTGAAAAGAGCCAACAGACCAAGTAGATCATTGCCGCAGGCAAAAAGCCCCCATTCGCCGTTGCGATGGGCAGACCCAGCATCCCCGCCCCGATAGCCGTGCCGCCGACTAAAAGGGCGCCACCAAAAGTCTTAGGTTTATGTTCCATAACCTAAGATTCTATCAGATGTAAAGCAGCTTTACAAGCTACTACTGGAAACAGGGCGTTCCGTATAGACTTGTCAATTTTTTTTTACCACAGAGGACACAGAGAGCACAGAGAGAAAAAGCCCCCCCCACAAACTTCATGCTTACGATTGTAGAGCTAATAAAAAGAGATAAAAAAAGAGACGAAGTCCTTTTTTTATGAGACAGCTTTTCAAGCTGATGGAATCAGGTTGAAAACCTCTCCTCTGTGCTCTCTGTGTCCTCTGTGGTAAAAAAAATCAAGCAGCCTTGTTGAAAAGAAAACGTGAAATTTCCCTCTTGACCAATGTAAACTAGGTTGTTGAAACGATGTTGCAATAAAGATCTGCAATTCCCGGATGAACCGCTTGGCCAAAGTCGAGAACTTCATTTCCACAGCACCAAATACTAATTAACCGAGTGGCGCTTGACCCATTTTCAAGCAGCTGCCCTACCTCAGGTCCGAGTGCAAGGGCCTCACCACTTGTTAAAGCGCTATATGCCGCTTTACAAATTGTTTTGTAGTCTGCACCACTGTTTTCTGTTTCCGCTGTGAAGCGACTTATTAAATTAACCGCCCCACTCGACGATTGCGTTTCTATAGCAAAAGAAAAAACAACTCTCATATTGGCGAGATATTTTTCCAAGATTTTCCTATGCTGTCAAGGGAAAAGGCGATCGTGAGAGATCCGTTGAATGCAAATAGAAAATCCTTTATGATTATTGCCGTGGAACCGAAAATTTACTCAAAGCCCGATCACGACATCCCACTTGATCGGATTGACCCCCATGCTATTACTGTAGTACGCAGGTTGCGCGAACATGGATTCGAAGCATTTCTTGTCGGCGGCTGCGTGCGCGATCTACTCCTAGGACACAAGCCTAAGGACTTTGATATCTCCACCTCAGCTCAGCCTGAGCAGATTAAGCGTCTCTTTCGCAATTCGTTTCTAGTCGGCCGGCGCTTTCGCTTAGCACACATTCGCTTTGGGAAAAAAGTCTTTGAAGTGGCGACGTTCCGAGCGGGCAGCAATGAGGCAGATGAGCTCATAACGCACGACAATGTCTGGGGCAATGCTGAAGAGGACGCGATGCGACGCGACTTTACAATCAACGGGCTCTATTTTGACCCCTTTGAAGAGACGGTGATCGATTATGTCGGTGGCTTTGAGGATGCGAAAAAAGAGAAGCTCGTCTGCATTGGCCAGCCCTATCTACGCTTCAAGCAAGATCCGGTGCGTATGATTCGCCTGCTCAAGTTTCAAGCCCGCTTTGGTCTGCAGGTCGATGAGGAGCTACACACAGCACTGCTCGATTGTCGAGCTGAAATTTTAAAAAGCTCGCAAGCGCGGCTGCTTGAAGAGCTCTTTCGCATGCTTGAATCGGGCGCAGCAAAGCGCTTTTTTCACCTCCTTGCTGATCACGGCATGCTTGAGCTTCTACTCCCCCGTCTTTCAGGCTTTCTTGAGGATGATGAGGAGGGGCAAATCTACGACTTTCTCGATGAAATCGACAGGATGTTTTTAGAGTATCCCGATCTGACAATCGATCGCGCTGTACTTGTGAGCGCCTTAGTCTTTCCTATTCTCAACGAGCGGCTGCACTCTCTAATGAAGATGCACGATAAACCTCCCCACCTTGGGATTGTTCAAGTGGAGACTGCCAGCGCAACCAACAGCGTGTTTCACCCCTTTTTCCAAATCCCCCGGCGTATGAAAGCAGATGTCGTCTCAATTTTGGCCTCTCAATATCGCATGGTGCCACTCGTGCCGAAAAAGCGCCGCACCGCCCGCGTGCCAAACATCCCAAGCTTCGTTCTAGCGCTCAAGTTTCTCAATTTGCGCTACCGCCTTGATCCCGCACTGCAAACGCATTGGGAGGAGTGGAGCGCTGCATTCAAAACCCACAAGCCGAGGAAGCGTCATGTACCCCGTCGACGTTCGCGCTCCCGTTGAGGTCTACTGCGAGGGGCCACCCCTTGAAGAGGGCCCAAAACGAGCGGTCTTTTATTTTTTCATCTCTGCCCGCGACACCCTTGGGCTTGACCCCCACAATAAACCTCTTGAGGCCTTAAAAGATACTCGCGTCTTTTCGATCACCCTCCCCTACCACGAGCAGGGGAAAAATCCACTAAAGGCGATTGATTTTTGGAAGGGAAATCTATCTGAAATCAACACATTTATCACTCATTGCAAAGATGTCATTATCGAATTAATTGAAAAAAACATCTGCACGCGTATTGGTGTGATGGGACTCTCTCGAGGGGCAGTGATCTCGCTTCAACTCGCTTCACAACTTATTGAAATTTCTCATATCGCTCTATTTGCTCCTCTTATTGATCTTAAAGATTATGGAAGCGAGATGGATAACTTCACCCTGATTGATACGCTCTATGATCGAAAAATCAAAGTCTTTATTGGCAACCGTGACACGCGCGTTAACACACAATTGACCTGCGATTTCATCTTGAAACTTTCAGATCGCGCCTACCTTGAAGGCGTGCGCAGCCCTCCCATCGAGCTCACGCTCACCCCCTCTATTGGTCGCGATGGCCACGGAACACCCCCTGAGAGCTTTCTAGCAGGAGGCAGATGGCTGAGCGAGAATCTCTAGACTATTTTCTTTTTGCAGGTGAGCGTAGCGGTGATGTGCTTGGCGCTGACTTTATCGACTCGCTTGAAGGCAGCTGTGGTGGAGTTGGAGGGCCCCTGATGAGGGAAAAAGCGTTTAAAAACTTCATCGAAATGGAGCGCTTTCAAGCGATGGGCTTTATCGGGCTGATACGCCACCTCCCTCGCCTCATTTATCTCTTTCACAAAGTGAAGCGCTTGATTTTACAAATGAATCCCAAAAATGTCGTTCTCATCGATTATCCCGGATTCAATTTGCGTATGGCAAAGGCGCTGAAAAAAAGCGGCTACCGCGGCAGAATCATCCAGTATGTTTGCCCCTCAATTTGGGCCTGGCGCAAAGGGCGCAAGCAGACAATGATTGAAAATCTCGATCTACTGCTCACTATCTTGCCCTTTGAACCGGAGCTATTCAAAGATACGCCACTTGAAGCGCGCTATGTTGGCCACCCCCTTGCCAAAAAGGCGATGCCTCCTGCTGCAGCAAAACCAATCCTAGGCCTCTTTCCTGGCTCGCGCAAAAGCGAAATTGCACGCAACCTTCCTATTCAACTACGCGTTGCTGAGCGCATCCGTGAGAAGTGGCCTGAGGTTGAAGTGCGCATTTCCCATGTCGATGAGAAAGAGCGCTTGAAACCCGAAGAGTGCCAAGTTGCCCTCGCGACATCGGGCACAGTGATTCTAGAGCTTGCCCTCGCTGGAGTGCCAACCGTTGTCAATTACGCCATTCGCCCACTTGATGAGTGGATCGCAAAACACCTCTTTCAAATCAACCTTCCCTTCTACTCTCTGCCAAACATTATTATGCGCGCTGAGCTTTTTCCCGAATTCTACGGTTCAAATTTGTGCGAAAATAAATTATTTAGTTCTTTGTCTGATTACATTTCCAATCCAAACAAAAGAGAATTAACTAGATACAATTGTTCAAAACTATCTAAAAAACTATCTTCAATTGATAAATATTAATAAGTACATTAGAATACTTTTCAATTAGGAGGTGTTTTAATGACTGAACTCACTTTAAGGGCTACTGAATCCCACTTTGCTATTCAAATAGATCACTATGATGTTGACGGCAAGGGTAAAAATATTCATGAAGATCTCACCTTCAAAGCTGAGTGGCTCAAAGACTCACCAGAAGAAACACTCCTCTATGTTAAAAAGCTGATGACTCCTCATATGGAAGGTGGCTTTACACAAGTCGATGGAGGACTCAGTGGTCGCATGCTCGACACAGTAGGCCCTGAAAAAGAGAGTGCCGAGTATTTTGACACCACTCAGGCAATGGTTAAAATTTTCAAGCACCATCAGCGCCTTTACATGACATCTGGATCAAAAAGGGAGCGCGTCTTTGCCCTCTTAGAGGGCACACCAGAGGATTTATTAAAAACACCTATTCACACCGAAAGAACATATCCCCTTACAAAATCCTCTCCCCATCCATTTCCCCTTTCAGTTGATACGCTAAAAAAAACAGAGCTTTTTGGACGGATAAAACGCCCTGAACTTGAAGCATTTTTAGAGCAATTAGCCGCAGTTGAAATTTCGCCTGAGCATCTTGAAGAGGTAGCTTCGGCCTTTATCAACGCGCGTCTAGAGCACCCTGTGTTTCAAAGAGATGAATGGCCATTGATCGCATTCATGGCCTACTTTCAGGGGTTAATTACAAAAAACCAACTTTGCCAACTGCAACTTTTAGACACCTACTTAGAGCTTGATTCAATAACATCAACTGCTGTTGGAGCGACAGTTTTAACTCCTGAAAAACTTGCAAAATACAACCTTCCTGAAATGGAAATTATGGATCTGCCCCCTCTTGAGCGGATGCTATTTAAAGTTGCAACTGCCCCCAGAAGAAAAGAGGGCGATCATTACCTCTCTTCGTTTTTTTACAGCACAGATTTTTATGAGCTATTTAAAATAAAGGGAAGACTCAACGTTATTTCCCCATCACTTGCAGATCGAAAACACCGCTCCCAATTTCCGGAGACAGCTATACCAGTAAATCCTGTGTTTAGCTACTCCAAACGCATGGATCGCTGGATGAAAATTGACACGCGCGACGCCCATATTCCCTGCCGTTACCTTTCTAATCCTCCTGGTGCTCACGATGTCCCAAGTGCATCTGCATTTGACTGCTACTGCCACGATGTTGCCTACCACATTTACCTCGAATCTTCGAATCCCTATAGAGAGTTTTATCGAGATTTAGCTGACACCCTTTTAAAAGACAATCGAACAGAAAATATGGAGCTCGCTCTTTTATTTCTCGATCGTGATATGAGAATGTTTGCTATAAAAGATTTCAGAGAAGAGCAGCATGTTGAGAAATTTGCTGATAACCCTGCAATTGTGTTTTGGGCAAATCTCGCTAATGCGCTCATACATCCCAAAGTAGAGTATTTTAATCAAACAAGACTGGTTGAAGCGATGAAGAAGTTGCTCCGCGAAATACCCTATGGACTTGAAGGATATCAGCAATTCAAAGCCATTTTTGATTCCCTTCCACTCTCTAAAGATTTTGATAAAATTCATCATTTTGGATTTACGCAGATGATCGACTGCGTGTTTGGCTTAGCAGACATTAGCACACTGGAACCAGAAGACCCATTTGCCTCCTCTCCTTCCCCAACTCTAGAGCTCCCCGACTTACCTGACTTCCTCTTGTAGTAACTTCATTAAAAATCGCTTGTGCCCCTCTAACAAAGCAAAACTTAATACTACTTTAATAAACGCGATTACCTTACAATCTTTGCCCTAAACAGGGAGAGATTTTGCTATTTCTAACTTTGAAGGCCGAGCCGTCACAATTATGTATCGAATTTACACATAGATTTGATCTGGAGACCCCGGTTGGGAGGCGTAAAAAGTACACGATTGCCGCCAAATGGTTGCAACAATCCCCATCTGCTGCAATGGAGATTTTTCGTCAAAGGGTACAATCATTACTTGTTGGAAACTTTGAAGAAAAAGAGGGGGCACTAGTTGGTCGATTGGTTGAAAACCAAAGTGACACTAGAGAAAACCAAAAATATTACAATATCGCTCAAGCCACTGCAAAAGTCTTTAGACACTACACACGATTAACGGCACTAGCAGGTTCAGGCAAACTGAAAAACCTCACCCGTTTCACCCACTTGAGCCCCAAAAAACTCCGCTCAACCCCTATACACAATGAGAGAGTCTATCCCATTTCACGCTCTGCACGCTATGAGTTTCCAATTACATTTGAGTCGCTTAAGCAGACAGAGCTCTTTGGGCGCGTCCCCCGAGTAGAGCTGACCCCTTTTCTCAGTGAGCTTGAGAATCTAGAAATCACCTATGATGAGCTAAAAAAAGCAGCTGTTGCCTTTGTCAACGCCCGCCTTGATCACGAGATCTTTGAAAGAACCGATTGGCCATTGGTCGCCTTTTTAGCCCACTTTCACGGATTCATCACCAAAAACCAGCTCTGCCAGCTACAGCTCCTCGATCGATATCTTCAAATGGATTCACCTAAAGCAGTAGCTGCGGGGGTCTCTATTTTAACTCCTGAAATGCTTGCGAAGCACAAACTGCCCGAAATGGAAATCATGGATCTACCACCCCTTGAGCGTATCCTACTCAAGGTGGTATTTCTTCAAGAGACAAGACATGAGATCAAACACATAACTTCACTCATTGTTTACAGCAATTTTGATGAATTGATAAAAGATAGGAGAAAATTGCTTATTCTCTCACCTACCCTTGTCGATAGAAAACATGCCGCCCAATTTCCCAAGACATCCATGAAAATAAACCCCGTTTTTGGCTACTCAAAGCGGATGGATCGTTGGATGAGTATCAAAACGCGTGATGCAACCGTCCCCTCCCGCTTCTTTTCTGCCCCTGAAAAAGTTCACGAGCAATGGTGTGCAACATCATATGATATTTACTATCACGATACTGGCTACCATACTTTCGTAGATTCTGCAAATCCCCATAGAGCCTTTTATCGAGATTTGGCAAAGCAACTTCTAAGGCAAAATAGAAGAGCAAACTTAATGGCAGCGATTCAGTTTCTTGATCGTGATATGCGTATATTTTCATCTAAAGAGGTGAGAGAATACTACAAGGTAGAGAGATACGTTCAACACCCTAACTACCTCTTTTGGGCAAATATGGTCTACACCATTTCTCGAGAAGGTATTCGAGAAACCATTACATCTGAAGAGTTTTGTAAGGCATTGAAAGCCCTCTGTGACAAAATACCCTTTGGCAAGAGGGGCTACGAGCATTTTAAAGAACTCAATAGTAGCGCAGACGCCCTATTCCCTAAGATTTTTTTTCAAAATATGGATGCAGATGTTTTTAATGAAGCAGCAGGAAAATAGTACTATATTTTCCCCAAGCTATTTTTACTAGAAAACATGCCACCTTGTTATCGAATACTTGGATGAACACCGATCCCATTTTTGGCAACCCAACCGGAACGGATTGTTAGATGAAAACTGATATGCGCGCTGTTCAACTACAAGCCCCATACCAGTCTGTTGCCGCGATCAAGAAAAAACCATGTACAAACAACTCTGTAAGTTTAATAAGCGAACATATTTTTATTATGCCAATTAAACTTTATTTAATTTTATAAACATGTTATAATACCTTATTGATTTAGGAGGTAATTATGACTCAATTGATTCTTTCAGCTACAGATTCGTACTTTGGAATGATCTTTGATCATCCTGGTATAGATGGACCATCCTCACGGCAAGAATACAAATTCAGGGCAGAGTGGCTCAAAGTCTCTCCCCATGAAACTCTATCCAATTTTATGGAAACGATTGCCCCATATATGGAGGGTGAGTTCACCCAAATTATACGGGGAGCATTTGTTGGACGTATCAATAATAATGAGTCCCCAGAGAAAGAAGATCCAGAATATTTTGATATTACTCAAGCTTTGACTCGTCTTTTTACACATCATCAACGTCTAATAATGACAACGGGAACAAAAGACACGGCAAAGTTGTGTAGAATCTTAGAGGGCTCTCCTGAAGACCTACTGAGATTGCCAATTCACAGTGAGCCCGCCTATCCATTAACACGAGTGAAGCCCTATGAATTTCCCCTCACAGTCGAGACGCTCAAACAAACAGAGCTCTTTGGTCGCGTGCCGCGCAAAGAGCTGATTCCCTTTCTTGAAAGGCTTGGAGATATTGAGATTACTCGCAAAGAGCTTATTGAAGGGGCGAAAAGTTTCATCAATGCCAGGCTTGAAGATCCCATATTCCAGAGAGAAGATTGGCCATTAGTCGCATTTCTTGCGCATACCCACGGATTCATCTCGAAAAACCAACTTTGCCAACTTCAACTTCTTGATACGTATCTTTCTCTTGAATCAACTACAGCAACTGCTGT
Organism: Simkaniaceae bacterium; assembly: GCA_022763045.1. Taxonomy (GTDB): domain Bacteria; phylum Chlamydiota; class Chlamydiia; order Chlamydiales; family JACRBE01; genus JALEGI01. Next base: position 15,076 of record JALEGI010000010.1, read on the forward strand.
TGGAGCGACAATTTTAACGCCTGAAAAACTTGCTAAATATGGCATTCCCGATGTCGAAATTATGGATCTACCACCTCTAGAGCGGATGTTATTTAAGGTCGCTTTTGCTCCTCGAAGAAGTGAAGGTGAGTTTTATCTAGCTTCATTTAACTATACTATTTATGAACCGCAACTTTTCAAAAAGAGGGGAAGACTTAACATTATTTCACCTGCAATAATCGACCGCAATCACGCTGCAAAATTTCCTAGCACTGTCATGGAAGTCAATCCTGTATTTGGCTACTCCAGACGGATGGATCGCTGGATGAAAACTGAAGAGCGCGACTCCCATATTCCCTCCCGGTTTTTTACAAATCCAGAGAAAGCCCACGATGTTTCAAGTGCAACGCCTTTTGACTGCTACTGGCATGATGCTGTCTATCATCTTTATCTCGAATCATCGAATCCCTACAGAGTCTTTTACCGCGACCTAGCAGCAAATCTTCTTCACCTCAATAGACCGCTCAATATGTCCACCGCGCTGATTTTTCTAGACCGTGATATGAGCATTTTTGCTAAAAAAGAGATTCGAGAGCAGCTAGGCATTGAAAAGTATGCCCATATCCCTTCATGTTTATTTTGGGCAAATATGGTTCAATCGCTCTTGCATCCAACATTAGAGAAAAATTTTGATCCCCTGAGCTTTGCTCAAGCGATGATTGAAGTGAAAGAGCAGATTCCCTTTGGGATGGAGGGCTACCTCGCCTTTAAAGAAATTTTTACTTCTTTAGAGATCTCAGAAATGTTTCGAGAGTCCCATTCGATTCGATTTGAAGATATCATCGATTGTGTCTTTGGGCTAAAAGAGCTAGATACGCTTGTAAGAGAGGATCTTTCTGAAACTTCTCCAAGTCCAACACTGCCCGCAATTGGATCGGAACCAACAGATTAAAAATATTTCTATTGATTTGTGTTTTAAGCGAGGATCGTGTATGATCCTCGCGATGGAAGACGCATTCATAATCTATCTTGACAGGCTCTCAGATGAAAAAGAAGAGAGCATCGACTTCAAGACCGCTCCCCAATTTGTGAACGAGCGCGAGCTGACCTTTGGCCAGGTAGATGTGAATGGGAAGGCCTATATGGCAGGAGACCATCTAATAATCGATTTAAACGTCAAGGCGAGCGCAAGCATGCCCTGCAAGATCTGCAACGAGATGAGCCCCTTTGAGATCACTCTCAATCACCTCCTCATCACTGTAGAGCCTAAAGGTGCAGTTTACGACTTTTCAGAAGATGTGCGCGAGGCCCTTCTTCTGGAGCTTCCCCAGGTGACAGAGTGTCAAGGGGGAGAGTGTCCCGATCGCGTTGGCGTCGAAAAATATTTTGCTAAATCAAGCAGCTCAGAGGAGCATTTTCCCTTCTCTGCGCTCGATGAAGGAGACAACTAATGGCAGTACCACGTAATCGCCACTCAAATGCGAGAAAAAACACACGCCGCGCACACGATGCAAAGCGTCCAGCAAACATCTTAACTTGCAAAAACTGCAAGAGCGCCGTTCTAGCACACAGAATGTGCGCCTCTTGTGGCCACTACAACGGCCGCAGCGTTGCACAAAGCGACCAAGCACCTGCCCAGGAGCAAGCTCAAGGTTAGTCCGATGCGCATCGGAGTTGACATCATGGGGGGCGACTGCCCTCCTGAGAAGCTAATCGAAGGCATTTTAGATTCTCGCCTCGCTATCATTGCGACTGAAGAGGTCGCAAAGCGCTACCAGCATCTTCACTCTGATTGGATCATCGCACGAGAGGTCATCGAAATGGACGACGACCCACTCACGGCTTTGCGCTCGAAGCGCAGGGCGACGATGACCGTCGGCGCGGAGGCGCTCAAAGCAGGCGAAATCGACGCCTTGATTTCCGTTGGAAATACGGGCGCTCTCGTTGGCACCGCTCGCCGCACAGTCGGCAGCTTCTCTCGCCCGGCTCTACTCGCTCTTATCCCCACTGCAAAAGGCGCAGTTGCCGTCTTAGATGTCGGCGCGTCGGTCTCTGCCAAAGCAGAAGACCTCTTAGCTCTTGCCAAGATTGGAGCGCGCTTCCAAAAGGGATGCGGTATCGATCCCGTTCGCGTTGGACTGCTCAATATTGGCTCAGAGGAAATGAAAGGGCGCAAAGAGCTGCGTGAGGCCTACCAAATGCTCACGCAAGAGAGCGAATTTGATTTTGTCGGCAATATCGAAAGTTTTGATGTCTTCAAGGGGGCTGTTGACCTCCTGGTGACAGATGGGTTTTCTGGAAATATTTTTTTAAAAACGACCGAGGGACTCGCCGGTTTCTTGTTGGATCTATTTGCCAAACATGCCACTATGTCGGGCAACGAAAAGGTGATGCAAGAGATGCTTGAGCGCATCGATACGCACCTCGGTCGAAACCACTATCCAGGCGCTATTTTACTGGGAATCGACGGCATCGTGATCAAGTGCCACGGCAAAAGCAGCGCGAAAGAAATTATGAGCTCAGTCGAATGGGCCTCAGAGATGATCAAGCACAAGTTGCTTGAAGGAATGAAAACATGAAAGATCTACTTCTCAATTCGGGATCGAAAGAGATTCGCTTTGCCATTGTCATCAATGGCAAGCTCCAAGACCTGGTGATCGAACGGCGCAAAACGCGCCTTTTATCAGGCAACATCTACAAGGGAAAAGTCACAAACATCCTGCGCAACATTCAATCTGCTTTCATCGATATTAATGAGGGCGATAACGGCTTTATTCACATCTCCGATATCTTGGAAAACTCTGCTAAGTTCAGCGAGATGTTTGATATCGACTTTGAAACCAAAGAGAAGGTCGATGAGAGCGACATCACCAAGCTACTTGAAAAGGATCAGTCGGTCCTGGTACAGGTGGTTAAAGAGCCGATTGGCTCGAAGGGAGCGCGCCTCACTTCCAATGTGACCATTGCCGGCCGCTATCTCGTGATGGTGCCCAACTCCCCCCACCGCGGCGTCTCGCGCAAAATCCAAGACCGCGGCGCACGCGACCGTTTAAAAAAGATCATCAAAGAGTTCGAGATGCCCAACGACATGGGCCTCATCTGCCGGACAGCGGCTGTCCATGCGACAACAGAGCAGCTCATCGATGAGACGCGCGAGCTTGTAAAGATCTGGGAGGGCGTCATTGAAAAGTTCCATAAAGCGCGCAAGCCCACCTGTCTCTTCCAAGAATCTGACATCGTCAAACGCGCTCTCATGCGCGCTATCGATAAGAAATTCGACCGCATCCTCATCGACGATCGTAAGCTCTACAACCAGATGAAGGCGCTCTACGAAAATTATAAAAACGAGCACCCGACAATCAAGATCGAGTACTACCGTGATAAGATGTCCATTTTCGATAAGTTTGGTGTCGAGCGCGAGGTCGATAAGGCGATGCGTCGCAAAATTTGGCTCCCAAGTGGAGGCTACCTCTTCTTTGACCGAACTGAGGCGATGTATACAATTGACGTCAACTCGGGACGTAGCTCATCAAGCACTACAGGTAAAGACCTCGAAGAGTCTCTCGTTCGCATCAATATGGAAGCGGCTGAAGAGATCGCGCGCCAACTCAGGCTGCGTAACGTCGGCGGCCTAATTGTTTGTGACTTTATCGACATGCGCGCCCGCCGCAATCAGCGTCGCGTGCTAGATTGCTTAAAAGAGGCGATGAAAGACGACTCTGCCAAGTGCACCGTTTTGGGTATGAGTGAATTTGGCCTCGTTGAAATGACGCGCCAGCGCTCACGCGAATCGATCATGCAGACGCTTTTCACCTCATGTCCCTACTGCATTGGCCAGGGAATGATCAAAAACTACGAATCGACGGCGATTGAAATTGAGCGCGCATTGAAAAAAGCGATGGCCTTTTACGATGCCAAGGGGCTTGAAATCATGCTCCACCCACAGGTAGAGAACTTCATGCAGCGTGAAGATAAGCCCTTTTTGGAAAAGGTTGCTGGTAAAAATGGGGTCGATCTTCTTTTCACCTCGGATGACTCCCTTCACCTCAATGACTACAAGTTTGTCGCCCAACCTGAAGGGGTAGTGCTCGATGTCTGAAATCTTGGGACTTTTGGAGCCGTATGAGCACAAGGGGACGCTCCCTCCCACTTTTTTTCAGACAATGCGCCAATTTTTACTCGCCTATGAGCGTGTCGCCTCGAGCCATGGCTTTCCTTTCAACACCTACCGCGACACAATTTCCGATTTGCTCAAGTTTTGCGAAGAGCAGATCAAATCACCCCACCAGTTTGCCCCCTTTCACCAGGCAATCACAGCGCCGATCGACTACCGCCACTTTGGCTACGAGATGCTCCGCCCCCTCATTGACTGGCCCCGATCGACGCTTGAAGGAGAGGAAAACCTCGACCAAATTGTCTCTGCAACTGAAGCGGGTGAAAATGTCATCCTCCTTGCCAACCACCAAATCGAAGCCGATCCGCAAGCAATTGGCCTGCTACTTGAGAAAAGCTACTCCAAACTTGCGCATAAGATGATCTTCGTTGCCGGTGAGCGAGTGGTCACAGACCCCCTTGCAATCCCCTTTTCAATGGGATGCAATCTCCTCTGCATCTACTCGAAGCGCTACATCGACAATCCCCCAGAGAAAAAAGAGGAGAAGACCAAGCACAACAGCAAGACGATGCAGCTGATGGCAGATCTTCTCAAAGAGGGAGGCAAGTGCATCTACGTTGCCCCATCTGGCGGGCGCGATCGACGCAATCTTGATGGACATATCGATATTGCTCCCTTTGACCCCAAAAGTGTGGAGATGTTTAAGCTGATGGCAAAGCGCTCGGGGACAAAGACGCACTTTCACCCCCTTACCTTAGCGACCTACTCCGTATTGCCACCACCTGAAACGATCCAGGTTGAGCTAGGAGAGGCGCGCACCACTGAAGGTGGAGCTGTACACATTCACTTTGGCAGTAGACTGGACATGGATCACTTTCCAGGAGCGAGCGACAATGCTCGGGAAAATCGCCAGCTTCGCGCTGACTACATCCACGGCCTGATCAAAAAGGCCTACCTCAACTTCTCTTCCGTTTAGCGCAAGAGAGTCCAAAAAGCGCCTCATATTCTGGAGAAATCGACAAAAGAAATGTTCGTATTTCTTTAGTAATCAAATCCACCGGGGCTCCTAAATCTATGAGTAGCTGCATCTTTTCGACACTTGGGGCTTCACGTCCCTCTGCAATTTCAATAAGTTGAGACTTCCAATAATCTTCCAAGGCTTTTGTAAATTCAATAGCATCAGGTTTTATATTTAATAAAACCCATTTCAAGATCTCTGGATCGTCATTTTCTAAAGCAATCATTGCAAAACCCAAAGCCCTCTCTGGCTCAAAAAGGCTTTTGAAACAGGCCACTTCTCTCAATTTTTTAAAATCCTGAAAACTTAGCTCCCCCAAAGCATTTTCAAACTTCTCTAAAGAGAGCTCAGCAACCCGCTCTTTGTTTAGGAAAGGAAGTCTATGAATATAGTTAGTCACATTCACATCGGGGTTTAAAAGTGCATGCTCAAAAAACTTGTCTGTATAATCTTCTTGTAACAAATGGGAAACAAAAGGGCTTTTTAAAAGCCAAACGAATGCGATATAAGAACAAGACTGAATACACTGAAAAAACCAAGCTTTAATCTCCTCTGCGTACTTTGCATGATCAAACCGAGGGTGGCTTAAAATCTCAACGGCAACCTCAATCCTTGGATTATTGCTCGCTCTTGCAAAAAGCAGACCTAAATTCTCTTCATATAGCTTAGTAAAGGGCTCTTGGGATTTGTATGCGTGTAAAAGTTCGAGGGTTTCATTTCCCACAATGGACTCGAGCTGAAAAAAATCTGGATCAATTGCACCAACATAGACCGATCCGTGACAGTGTCTTAGTGGTTTTCCTCTCTCTTTGATAAAGGCATTTTCTGAGACCATACCTACCGGCTGACCTGGATAAGTTCCTGTAATTGTATGTTCCTCCTCCACATCGGTAAATCTCGGAGAGGAGGGCTCGACACCAGGTGCGTAAGCGACCTGATGGAGCATGTGTTGAAGGTGAACCATCTCATGAAACAAAACCTGCGCAGTTGAAAATCTTTTCAAGCGTAAAAGTCCGTTTTCAACATACCTATAACAATAGAGGTGACTATCTTCATGAACTTCCACTCTCGAAAAATTTGGCCCTAAGATTTTAAATAAACCAAGACCCTCATAATGAGAATTGACCTTAAAAATGACCATCATTGAACGTTTGGCTATCTTGTCGGTCAGATCAATTAATAGGGCCTGCCCCACAGGGGTTTCTACGATCTCATCGAGGGCCTCTCTAATCTTTTTTTGACCCTCAAAGAGTTGATAACAAGAAGTTTTTATAAAAGAATCAACAATTCTTTTTGCATTAACATCTGATGTAATTGACATTGTTTAAAAATACCATTTTTAATAAAAAAAATGAATAATAATAAATATTATAATTCAACAAACGCGGACACGTTTTTTGGAGGGAGGCTCGAATAAGGCTCCATAGCCCGGATCGATCCCAAGTAAATAGTCGATCCCCTCTGCAGCAATAAGCGATAGATCTGCACCAAGTTCGACTAAAGTATGCATTTTCTCAACCGAAACAGGTGTATGCTCAAGTTCAATGAGTTCAACTTCATAGGACCAATATTCATTTACGATCTCTGAAGTTTTCACTGGATCGAGGGCAAAAATTGAAAGGCACCAATGTAGAAACTCTGCCTCACAGTGCCAGAGGATGGTTAAAAAGCACTTCATGGCATATTCGCCATCAAGCAATATTTTTGCCACTTCGAGCTGACACAATTGTTTCAGCTCTTCAATATTTACCTCTTCTAGCTGCCTAGAAAACTCCTCCTCAATGCACTCCTCAAGCTGCGCTTGATCAATCCAAGGTTGGCGTAAAATAAAATTAGCGACTGAGATATCTTTGTGCGCTCGTGCATTCTCGAAAAATTGTTCAGTATAAATCGAATCACAGAAAACAGCGCATACTGGAAGAGCAAAAAGCCTCTCTAACACCTCTTGAGGTTCAACAAAAAGAGCATTAAAGAACCATAACCCCATTAATTCCTGGTATTGGATTCCATCAAATATCGGTGATTGTATGATAAATAGGGCGACTCGAGAATCAAAATTAAGAGCGGCTTTTTTAAATATTACCCCGAGATTTTTCTCAAAAATAGAGCCATACAGCTCCATTGCAAGATAGGCTTTAAACTGCTCAAGCTTTCCACTGAGCGCAACCTGCTCGAGCCTTACAAGATTTGGGTCTATTTTTTCGGTTTTCATAAATCCGTGACAGTCTCTTTGAGGTTGCCCCATTTGCAAATTAAAGCTCCTCTCGCACAGATGAGTCACTTTGCGCCCCTGATAAAATCCAGTGATGACAAGCTCTTCTGAAGAGGTCGTAAACTTTGGATCGCTCGGCACTCCCTTGCCAAAGGGCTCTGAAATTCCCTGTAAGATATCATTGAGGTGCAAAAGTTCATGAACGAGAATTTGTGGACGAGAAAAGCGCGCAAGATGACGCAAATCGTTTTTTTGATAGAAATAGGAGAAACGATCGGCTTTTTCGTGGACTTCTATCCGAAAACGCCAATCCCCTAGAGTAGAGAACCAGCCAAGCCTTTGCTCGCCTTGATTCATCTGTAAAATAACCTTTCCGCCAACAAGGTGAACCTTTTCAGAAAGCCTATTCAAAAGCTCTGAGCCCATTGGTGTGGCGGCAACGGCATATAGGTCTTCTTTGAGAAGTTTGTTCTCTTCATCAAGATCAACAAGGCACTTAGATAAAAAATCCCTAACCAAATGGTCATACTGTGAATGAATTTGAGTTGCCATGATTATACCCTTTGCCGCTTCCCCCGTGGGATTTCAATTAAGCTCGCATATTCTGGCGATTTTGCGCAAAGAACATCGAACTTCTCTTTGGTGAGCAAGCTTCTATCTACGCCCAAGTCTACAAGATGTTTCATCTGGTTGAAGGGAGGTATTTTATCCTCTGAAATTCCCCTTACAAGCTTTCTCCAAACAGCTTCCAAAATAGGCTGTAATTCGATTGAATTGATAGGCAATTGACCTGTAAGCCAAGGAAAAACTGATGGGTCAGGATTTTTAAGCGCCTTCTTGGCAAACGCAAGCGCATTTTCACGGATAAAGATTGGCTTGAAACAAGTGAGCTTAACCATTCTTTGAATAAAATCTAGAGGACCGGACTTAATCTGAAAGTTGAGCTCAACCCATGCAAATCTTTTAAGTGTTTTTGACCGGATCCAAGGATGGGTGAGAAGAGAATCCCCAATAACAGGATCGGGATGGTCTAAAGCGCTTTCGAAGTGAGAATCAGCATATTGAGGTTTGAGATAGGGTTGAACTACCTCCAAAGCAAAAAGCTCGCTAATTGTTTCGACAGATTCGTGAGATAGACAATCAAAGAACCAATTTTCGACCAGATGTCGATCTTTTGTCGCATCGAATTCTGGGTGCTTGAGGAGCATAATGGGCACTTGAATCGATCGATTTCTAGTTGCTCTTAGAAAGATTACATCAGACCTTTCGCGAAGACTTCTCGCATAGGGCTCTTTTTTCAGATACTCGCTGACTAATTCAGCGCTTTCTAGCTCGACAACTTGGCACAACCGATAAAAATCGGGGTCTTCATCGCCTACTTTCACACCTTTATGAGAGTAACGTAGGTTTCGTCCAAGCTCGATATTGAATTGATTTTCACACGCATGTTTTATGCGCTTTCCCCCAAGACAGCCTGTGATTACAAGCTCTTCTTCACTATTTGTATATTCAAGATTCGAAGGTTTATCTCCTGGGGACCTGAGAGGGCCAAAAAGGGTGAAGTGTAGATGAAGAAGCTCGTGAAAAAGGACTTGAGGCCTACTAAAACGGTCTAAGTGATAAAGATCCCCCTCTTTTACGTAGTAACATGTGATTTCAGGGTTTTCGTGTACTTCTATCAAACAAATGGTTTGTGATTTAAATGTACAAAGACCCGCTACTTCATCACCGCGATTGAGCTTAAACAGTACATGTATCCTACATAAAGCAACACTTGTTGTGAGCTGGGCCAGCATATTCAAGCCAACTTGGGTCTCAGCAATTTTAAGGAGATCTTTGCGTATTGGCTTTTGCGCTTCAGTCAAAACACCACAGCCAGTGCGAATAAACGCATCGACTACGAGTTCGGGATAAGTGAGTACTTTAATCGACATCAAGTAAAACCACAATTTATCTATTATGAATCAATTTTTTCTTGAAATATTTAATCTAAAAAGGAATCTAGAAAAAATTTAACCCGGAATAGCATACATTTTTAAATGGTATTATTTCAAATCCTATTTGTAAAAAAATCCTCGTGAAAATCCCTCTCTTTGTGCAAAATGGGCTCTTAGTGATTTGATAGGAGTATACTGAATGAAACGCCTAGTGCTCGCCTCCATGCTCGCCTTTTCTGCAATCTGTGCTAAAGGCTACGAGATTGTCGATGATGAAAACGCCATGGAGATTCTCACACCCGATCTCGCCGACCGTGAAGTGGCAAAAATTCGTTTGAAAAATGGTCTTGAGGCGCTCATTATTTCCGATCCAAAAGCGCAAAACTCTGCTGCCGCGCTTTGCGTTGAGGTCGGCTCCTGGCACGATCCAAAAGGCTATGCAGGCATGGCCCACTTTACCGAGCATCTTCTCTTTATGGGGAGTGAAAAATATCCCGATGAGAGCGAGTATACACAATATATTCGCGATCATAGTGGAGTGTTTAATGCCTTTACAGCTCTCGATCGCACCTGCTATATCTTCTCTGTTGAAAATGAAGCCTTTGATGGGGCACTAGATCGCTTCTCGCGCTTTTTTATCGATCCCCTCTTTGTTCAAGACAGCATCTCTCGAGAGCTCAACGCTGTCGATCAAGAGCACCATAAAAACTTAGAGAGTGATCAGTGGCGCGCTTGGTCGATTTTTAAAACGCTCTGCAACCCCTCGCACCCAAATGTTGCCTTTTCAACAGGTACTGCTGAGACACTAAAAAAAATCCCTAGAGACGAGCTCATCAAGTGGTACCGCAAAACCTACTCATCTGATCGCATGCACCTAGTGATCTACTCAAACATGCGCATTGATCTTCTCAAGCAGATGGTCGATCAGATGTTTTCTCCCGTTGCGCTAAGCGCAGGCGCTCCTCTTCCTGAAGTGCCCCTTTTCTCAGATAAGCAGCGGGGACATATCGCCTATATCGAACCGATTCGCGACCATAAAAATCTCTCCCTCTCATGGGAGCTACCAAGATCTTTTGTCAATGACACGTCAAAATCGCCCTATATTGTTGGATCGCTATTGACTGCAAAGACCCCTGGAAGTCTATATGAAGCCTTGAAAGCTGAGGGGCTGATTAATTCTATCGGCTTTGGCATTGATGATTTTAGCCGCGAGCAGTATGTTTTCCAGCTCGATCTCGATCTCACAAGCGATGGCGTGCAAAACGTAGATCGAGTGGTCGATTTAATCTACGCCCAAATTCACCAGCTTAAAATGGGACATGTCCCAACGTATGCTTTTGAAGAGTACTATCAACTCAATCAACTCAAGTATGCATTTCAAGAGCGTGGAAATGCCTACGATTTTGTCTCCAACACCGCCTATTCACTTGGACATGAGGCAATTGAATCCTATCCAATGCGCACTCTTCTTCCAACAAGCTACGATCCAAAGATGTATGCCTACTTCATCGATACGCTCACTCCCCACGACTGCTTTATGATCCTGAACGCCCCTGCGAGTTTAACAGGCATTTACCCCGAGCAAAAAGAGCCTTGGAATGGTGGTGAATATACTGTCCGTGCAATTGCAAGAAGCCGCCTTGATGACCTGGCTGAGATGACGACAAATGTCACCTTCAGCCTACCGGCGCCCAATCCCTATCTTCCAACTGAGCTCAAGCCTGTTTTAGAGAGCACTCGGCTAACCCCTCCAAAACCCGAAGTGGCTATTTCCGATGAGATCGGGATGCTCTACTACGTTAAAGACGAGCGCTTTGGCACGCCCCATGTGAGCTACATCTTCTCTTTCAAAGCCCCCCAAATTAACGGGGAGAGCAAAAACCAGGTACTGCTAGACCTCTACAGCTACGCTGTCAATAAAAGCCTCTCAGCCGATCGCTCACAAGCCGCCTTAGCAGGTCTCTATGGGAATTTAGGACGTGGCGAGATGAGCCTCACCCTTTCCATCGGGGGCTTTGAGCAAAAGGCAAGCGATTACCTTACCACCTACTTGAAGGCAATGAAGAATCTCTGCGTCTCAAAAGAGCTCTTCGAGATCTACCATGAAGCGCTTCTTGCCGACTATGAAAATGAAGCAAAGTCTCTACCTATCTTCCAGGCGCGTGAAACCCTTGCTCACCTTGTGAAAAATGATGCAAATACCTCCTCACAATTAGTGAAGGCGATCAAAGATGTGAGCTATGAAGAGTTTCAGAAATTCTCAGAAAACGTTTTAGAGCAGGTCTACATTGAAGCCTTTGCCACTGGCTGCATCACACATACTGAGGTGACAGAGCTCTATGAGACCGTGAAAGAGCACCTCGGTGCCAATCCATTCTCCGTGGAGGATCAACCTGTCAAAAGGGTCTTAAATTTACCCGAAACGGGTGGCCCCTACCAGATCAATTTACAGTCGCGCTTGCAAGGCAATGGAATCGCTCTTGCTATTTCACAGGGGAACTTTACATTCGATCGCCGTGCATCACATCTTATCTTCTCCCAAGCAATTTCAACAGACTTCCCTGAAGAGCTGCGTACGCGTCAGCAGACCTGTTACATGGTCGCCTCAGCTGGAAAATTTGAGCGTGGGCAGATGATTAACTATTTCCTTGCCCACTCAACGACACATCAGGCAAGTGAGCTGCTAGCCCGCTTTGAGCTCTTTTTGGAGGAGTTTCACAAAAACCTGCCTAAAAATATCTCTGAAGAGCGCTTCGAATCGATCCGTCAGAGCCTCTCACTGCAATACTCTCAGCCCTATTCAAGTTTGAGTGAGATGGCCCAGTATCTCAATTTCTATGCCTACGAGCGTGGGGGAGACTTCCACCACCGCGCCAAGCAGGTTGAGGCGCTTGACAAGCTCACCTACGCAGATTTTATCAAGGAGACCGCGCAGTATGTCTCGCGCGCAAATAATAAGCGCATTGCCGTTCTTGTTGAGGGCAAGCCAACTGATCACAAGTCATTTCGCTACCAGCGCACCTCACAGGATCTACTCAAGCAAACGGGAACCTATATTGCCGAATCGCAGTGAAGATTGATTGGAAAGGATCCCCGACTCAAGAGCGGGGGATTATCACAGCTCTTGACAAGCACTTAGAGTGGCTTCTTCCTTGGTGGTGGGAAAATCTTCGCGCACACTGCACACTTCCTGTGACTCTATTTGATATGGGACTCACCTCTGAGGGGCGCAAATGGTGTGAGGCGCGCATGCAAGTGCGCGATTTTTTCCTCGATACCTCCTTTGTCACCGAAGATCCAACAGAAAAAGAGAAGTGGGAGCTCATCTTCACGCAAGAGTATCTAAAAAAGCGCCCCGCTTGGTTTTGCAAATCGTTCACTCTACTTCAAACGCCCTACAAGGAAACTCTTTGGCTCGACACCGATTGTAAGGTAATGCACCCCATTGATGAGATCTTCTCTTATGCAGAAGGCGGACTAGAAATTGCCCTACCGCTTGGAATGTCGCGCGAAGAGGCGCAGGCTAAAGGCGGCATGACAATTGCACACGCTCTGCAGATCACTCTACCAGGAGAAATCGCCTACAACTGTGGCATCATTCCCTACAAGTGGGGCACGCCCCTCATTGTGGAGTGGGCGCGCGCCGTTTACAGATATAATAGCCAATTTCTCTGCGACCAAGACGTCTTGATTCGGCTGCTGCACATGAAAAAGAGGGAAAAGCTTCTCTTCCCACATTTGCCCTGCGAAGTCACTACCCTCCCTGACACCTACCACTGGAATTTTCTCAAGGGAGAGAACCCTGAGGCGCACATCATTCACTACCACAGCACAGGAAAAGAGCGCATTTTGCAAGAGGCAAAGCTCCTTGACACGCTCTATGCACCTAACATGGCAAGGTTCACATGATCAAAAAACTCATCCCCATAGGCGTGATTATTCTGCTCATTATCCTATTTTACGCCCTCGATCTCGGCCGCTTTTTTACCTTTGAGTCTCTCAAGGCCCAGCACGAGGATATCAAAGCCTTTGTCTCGCGCCACCCCATCACAACGCCGCTTCTATTTATCACCCTCTACATCATTGCAGTCGCCCTCTCGCTTCCAATAGCTGGCATTCTCACTATTGGCATGGGCTATCTCTTCCCCCTTCCCCTCAGCACCCTCTACGTGGTCATCGGCGCTACCATAGGCGCCACCATTATCTTCCTCGCCGCCCGCAGCGCCTTTTCGGCCATTTTGTATAAAAAAGTGGAGCCCTTTCTCTCAAAAATTGAGGGCAATATGAAAGAGAACGCAGCAATGTATCTACTGACAATGCGCCTGATTCCCCTCATCCCCTTTTGGCTCCTTAACCTCGCCCCCGCCTTTCTTAGCGTGCCGCTACGCACCTTTGTTTGGACCACCTTTGTCGGCATTATTCCCGGCTCTTACGTCTACACCCAAGCAGGACTTGGGCTGGCAAGTGTCTTTGAAGACTCCGATCACTTCACCTTTGGCGCCATCTTCACCCCCGAGGTGATCATCGCCTTTTGCGTCTTGATCGCCTTTTCACTCATCCCTATTATCTACAAGTGGATCCGTGGTCGAAAATCTCTATAAAACCTACATAGCAAACCCTCTTGTGAAAACGCGGCTTTTTGCGCGCTTGCACCCCAATCACCTCACTCTGGCCGCGCTAGTTCTTGGTCTACTCACACTTGCACTCTATAAGCTTCCCCCTCTCGCCGCACTCACGCTTGCACTCTCGGGGATCCTCGACACCCTCGACGGGCCCCTCGCGCGCCACAAAGGCCTTGCCTCAGACACCGGCTCGCTCCTCGATATCTTTTGCGACCGCATCGTTGAGCTCTGCGCGATCTTTACCCTCTACGCCATCGCGCCAACTCGCGCCCTGCCCTGCATGCTCATGATCGCAAGCTCCCTGCTTTGCATCACAAGCTTTCTTACAGTCGGTATCTTCTCACAAAACGCCTCAGAAAAGTCCTTTCACTACTCCCCAGGGCTCATTGAGCGCTTTGAAGCCTTTCTCTTCTTCATCGCAATGCTGCTCGTGCCCAGCCTCTTCACCCCACTCGCCTATCTCTATAGCGTATTGGTGCTCTTTACAGCGCTCAGCAGAATGCGCTCTTTTCTAAAAATTTGCTTTCACAGGCAAGAAAAGGGCGACTAGTCTCCTTCACTTTATGCTGTTTTCTGAACTTCGCCAGTCTTTGGTAAGATCTCATTTAGTATATGAATAATCGGCGCTCCCACACCAGCAGCTCCCCAGGCAAAATTGCCCTGCATAAACGAGTACACTCCATAACCGGCTTCAGCAGTGCAAAGAATCGCCCTGGCAACTGTTTGAATTCGACCAGTAGTCTTTTCTTTAACAGTCTCATTCACCGCGTTCATCGCGCCACCAACTAACAAAAATTGAATAGGCGGCCACCCTACAACTGATTTAAATCCTTCCATAATTAACTCCTAATTGGATCAAATATTTTGACATAAGATAAAGAATTTAGACAATATAAATAATTTATTTCGACTACACAAAAATGAATCATTCTCATATAATTTCCTCATTAATTATATAGAAGGATTTATTATGTCTATTAGTTTGAGGCCAAAAGATTTATATGTACATGCAAGAAACAATGCAATCAATCTAGATGATCGCAATGTATGCTACACAGCAAAAAAGGCGACCACATGCTGCGGGAAAACGCTCTCGGTGATTGCACCACGCAATGAAGTGACTGGATCGCGCTCGTGCCGCTTTCTTCCAAAGTGCTTTGAAAAGGTCATTGGCTCGCTAATGTATCCCTCTTTGATCAATCAATTTGGTGGAATTTCATTTGATCGCGATAAGAGCGCGATTATCAACCGCGTTAAAGCAAAACTGCTTCCGAAGGTGCGTCGTAAATTTAACTGGGACATTGTTTTGACTGAATCTAGTGTTGTCAATGCCTGCGCCCTTCCAGGGGGTAAAATCATTATCACAACTGGAATCTTAGATGCCATGGCAAAATACCTTCTTCTGAAGTATGAAGAGGCCTATGAAGGTGATGGGGATAAAGGGTGCGCCTACATGACGCAGAATTTTGCAAGATCTATCCATTCGCAAGCAGAGCTCAAGCGATTTCTCACTCGGGATTTGGAGAATATGGTCGCTGCAGTTCTGGGACATGAAATCGCCCACGCAGATATCGGCCATGGTCGCGATGCCCTTCAGTACACGATCCTGCTACAGATTCTTCTTCTCATTGGCTACTTTATGATCTTCCTCATTTTTGCCGGGCAAAAGCAAAAAGCAGCTCGCGAAAGAGGTCCTAATGGAGCGGAGAGAATTAACAAGCTCAATGGAATGCAGAAGATCATCAACTGGGTTTATGGGATTTTCACACAGATAGCCATCAAGCTTGTGATGCTCTTTAACTCGCGAAAGAACGAGTATGAAGCAGACAAAGTGGGCATGCGCGCCTACACTCATGAGGCGGGCTACGATCTGCGCTGCGCTGCACTTGTCTACGACATGTTTGAGCGAAAGTCGGGTGATTCACATGCGATGGATGGATGCCTGCGCAAAATGAAAGAGTGCTGCGCTACGCACCCCATCTCGCACAAGCGCCGCGCACGAGCTTTGGAAATCTCTAAGGAGCTGACTGGCCACACCGGTCACATCCACTAACTCCTCTGTTGCATTTATGCAACAGAGTGCGCTATGATACTTGCATGGCTGGACATAGTAAATGGGCTAACATCAAGCATAAGAAAGAGCGGGCCGATGCCAAAAAGGGCAAGGTCTTCTCGCGCTGCGCAAAAGAGATCATTAGCGCAGTCAAGCAGGGTGGACCCGATGTGCGCTCCAATGCCAAGCTGCGCCTAGCAGTCCAGAAGGCCAAATCGGCCAACGTTCCTAACGATGTCATCGACCGCAATATCAAAAAAGCCTCGAGCGCTGATCAAGCAGACTTTGCCGAGCTTACCTACGAGCTCTACGGCCACGGTGGCGTCGGCATTATCGTCGATGCAATGACAGACAACAAAAACCGCACAGCCTCTGAGATGCGCATTGCCACAAACAAGCGCGGCGGCACGATTGCAAGCCCTGGCTCAGTCGCCTTTAATTTTGATCGGAAGGGAATTATCCAAATTCCAAAGAGTGCAGGCTCAGAAGAGACCCTTTTTGAGCAGGCTCTAGAGGCAGGAGCCGAAGATTTTGATCAAAGCGATGATGCCTTTATCGTTATTACAGCGCCAGATGAGCTCTATCAGGTGAAAGAGCAGCTTGACGCCCTCTCAATTGCCACAGAGAGTCCAACACTTGAGATGCTCCCCAAATCAACAGTGGAAGTTGATGAGGAGACCAGAAATGCAAACGACGCCCTGATCACCTGGTTAGAGGAGATCGAAGACGTCGATGAAGTCTACCACAACATGGCCTAGCGAATAAAACCGAAGAATTTACACGCAGTAAGTCCTACGAAAAAGCCAATCCCAGCTGCTGTCCGATTTTCTGTTAGATCTTGTGCAGAACCAATCTCAGCTGTAGAAACACAGCTTTTGACTACGAAACCTAGAACCACTCCGGCAAGAACTGTAACGGTTACTTTGGTAAGCCCCCAAAGTTCTTCTTTATCTAACTTTCGGAGTGCAACGAAGTTATTGTTTTCCGCATGTAATGATCTGATAGACATTTTTTACCCCTATTTTGATAAGACTTGAACGGCTCTTGTAAAGCCACCAACAACAGCCCCAGTAACACCACCTGCAATAGTGGTTAAAATGACAACTGCTGACCCATTGTCCTCGCCATGTGCATAAGCGACTTGAGGCATTCGAGCTCCTGCTTGAGCTGCAACTGCTCCTGCCGTTACTCCAGCTATGATACCTGCACAGGCCCCTTTAACAGCTTCAGAAACAACCTCTGCCACAAATTCGCAAGGGTTAGTCACAGTTTTTCTCATGTGTGCAACCAAAATTCCAGGTGCTGTACCCACAGTCATAAATCTCTCCTTTGTTGAGTTTTTTTAAAGAGATTATAAATTGTCAGTGAATAATAGTAAACGAATATAAAGACACTAAAGCTGCTTTTGCATGAGTATTTTTGTGTAGTAAGCTCCCTCCTCCTTGAGGAAGTCGGGGTGCTCGCCATACTCAACAAAACCAAGGCGGTCGTAGAGGCGCTTGGCAGGGTTGCCTTTATAGACCTCAAGGTGGAGAATTTCGAGGCCAAATTCCTCCTTTCCCACCCGCATACAGTGCTCCATAAGCTCTGTGCCAATGCCCTTGCCACGGTGGTTCTTATCAACGACGATCGAGAAGAGACACTGGTGCTTGAGCTTTTCAAAGGGGGAGATGTAGAGCTGGAGAAATCCAACAGGTATGCCACCGAGCTCGGCGGTGTAGGCAAAGCCCTTTTTTGCCGATTGGGTCCACATACCAACCGAATCGTTGACCTCTTGCTCATTGATCATAGGGAAGTAGCGCAAGACATCCGGGTCGAGAAGAAACTGCTTGAGGTAGGTCATGTCGCTGTCGGGATTGGTTTTGCGAATTGTGATCTCAGACAAGTTTCACCTCCATAACAACGCGGTCGTAGTAGGTGCCATCGATTTTGGCGTGCTTGGGCTGGCAGAAGACCTGGTAGTAGCCTTGCTTTAAAAAGACTGGGATGGCGGGGCAGTTTGAAAATAGCTCGATGTGCAGCGATTCGAGGTTGAGGTAGTTTTTTGCAAGGTGATTGATATTTTTCACCAGGCAAGAGCCGACGCCGCGGTTTTGAAATTCAGGATCAACGGCAATGTAGACCATCCCCATGTGGGCAACTTTTTTGTAGGGCATGAGAAAGATGGTGACAACACCAATGGTTTGCGAGTGCAATGTGGCGGTGAGCGAGCTTTTGTAGCGCGAGAAGGCGATCCAGTTTTTTGCCATATGTGTTGCCTCTTGCTCGGTGGAGGTGGGGAACCACTTGGCAACCGCTGGGTTGTGCAGCCAGCGGTTGAGAGCGCCAAAGTCAAGTTGGCTGGTATAGCGGATATTAAACTGAGGCGACTCAGTTAGCTCGTCGGTCATGAAAACTCCTTCAAGTAGGCGTTGATAAAGCCATCGATGTGTCCATCCATCACGCTCTCGATATTGCCCTCTTCATACTTAGTTCGGGTATCTTTGACAAGGGTGTAGGGTTGAAAGACATAGCTGCGTATCTGCGCGCCCCAGGCGTTTTCCATCTTCTCACCAGAGATTTTATTGAGAGCCTCTTGCCGCTCCATCACCTCGCGCTCATAGAGTTTTGCACGGAGCATCTTCATGCACGTTTCGCGGTTTTGCAGCTGCGAGCGCTCGGCTTGGCAGGTAACCACAATGTTTGTCTTGAGATGCGTGATGCGCACGGCCGATTCAGTTTTGTTGACGTGCTGGCCACCTGCACCTGAGGCGCGATAGGTGTCGATACGAATGTCATCGGGCCGAATTTCAATTGCAATGTCATCTTCAATCTGAGGCGTCACCTCAACGGCGGCAAAGCTCGTATGGCGGCGGGCATTGCTATCGAAGGGAGAAATGCGCACTAACCGGTGCACCCCCTTTTCTGCTTTGGCATAGCCGTAGGCAAAGGGGCCTGTCACTGACATCGTAATTGACTTGATTCCTGCAACCTCACCATCAACTTGGTCGATCAGCTCCCACTTAAACCTTTTCAGGGTAAACCAGCGCTGATACATACGTGTGAGCATTGCGACCCAATCACACGATTCGGTCCCGCCAGCTCCAGCATTGAGCGTGATGTAGCAGTTTTTCTCATCAAGCTCTCCTGAGAGCATCCGCTTGATTTCAAGCTCTTCAACGCCCTTTTCAACGCGCGTGAGCTCATCCATGAGTTCTGTAACAAGCTCGGGATCCTCATCGGCATCGGGCAGAAGGGACTGGACATCCTCAAACGAGGTTTTGAGCATGTGATAGGGCTCTGTCCACGATTTTAATTTGTTGCACTCGGCGATGGTCTTTTGCGCTTTGTCGCTATCTTCCCAAAAAGCGCTCTCTTCCATGACTTTTTCAAGCTCTGAAATCTCTTTGATCTTGCTAGGCAAGTCAAAGATACCTCCACATGTGACCGAGTTTTTCCTCCAATGATTTCAGGCGATTAGCCGTCTCTTCGTTCATACCTTTTTCCTTTCTTATCAATTGTCAGTCGCATTCCCTTCTCGACATGGATCTCCATATCTCCCTCAAGTGTCACATCGGAAATCACAAGCTCGCTCCCCTCTTCGAGCTTAGCATAGAAGCGCTCCGTGCGCTGAATCTCATTTTTCCAATAGCAGCTCCCTGCATGGGCCCTGCCCTGATTTTTAAATGTCACATTCTCAACTTTAAGCTGCGCAGCGCGATCAGAATAGACCAATTTTCCATCGACAAAGTGCCCGAGCACATTGTCTGTTTCGATGAGCACCGACCCATCGATGTGGCAGTTAGACATGGTAACTTCAGCAATTTCAAGCTGCAGCTCGCCGCCATTTTGGATCGAGCCGCCTTTGAGCTTTTTGCCAATCTCCTCATAAACCGGTCCCAGCGCTGGATGGTAGAGAAAAACTACGGAGGGACGGCTCTTAGAGTAGTCAGAGGCGCCCTCATACTCGGGCAGCGTAAATCCACAAAGAGAAAGAAGCTCGCGATTGTTTGCAATCACCGTCGTATAGGCACCTTCAGGAGTCTCTAAAAGATCGCCTGTATAGGAGCGCTTTGTCGCGCATAGGGTTTTATTTCTTGCACCGAGCGTCAAATAGGCCCGCTCGGCATTTTTTCCTTGGTCGATCTCTTCGGCTAGGTTTTGCATCGTTAGCTCAAGGCGCGCAACGGTGCGCTCATTGGTATGCTTGAAGTTTAAAATCTCTCCCGGATAGGGATTGCGCACAATCGCCTCACGCACCGCTTCTAAATCGACAAACAAGATATTGGCATTGGCCGGGTAATAGGTGAGATTCTTTGTATGCTCAAGCGTTTTTTTCCGCGTCAAATCGCAATATTCTACATTGGAAAGTGCGCACTTGCCACTATCGAAAACCTTCACGACATTGACCCCCTCTTTGGCATTTTCTCGCCTTGGACAGCAGGCAAAGCCAAAAAGATGGTCCTCTTTTAAGCCAACGCCACAAAAAGAGAGGAGCCCTAAATCAACACCAGCAATCGGATTGTTAATCTGGCGCACCAAGCCCTTTGAGCGCCCCATCTGATCGAGCCAGTCAAAGACGCCTGAGAGCTGAGCAAGGCGCCAAATCACGCCGTGGCCCCCCGGCTTCCAAAGAAGCGTGCCATCCGAATTGCAAAACCACCGTCCCCTGCGGTTAAAAGCGGGCACCTTTGGCTGTGAAAAGAGGCGAAAGCGCTCTTTTCCCCTGCCAAACCACCCCTTGCTCGCGCAGATTCCGGTAATCTTTGCATGGTTATCTTTTTCATCTGAGGTCATCATCGCAATGGGCGTTGTCAGCTGTTTGCCATAGCGCTTAAAGTGCAGGTACTCGCGCGCCTGCAAATCGCGAATCAGCCCCTCTAAAAGGGAGCGTCCCAAAAAATTCAAGCAGGCCGCTGGAAGCATCTCGCCACTTTTCTCATCGACAAGTCCCAAGCGATCTGCCGCACCGCCCACAGGATAGAACTCGGCCATCTCGCCCAGCTTTTCAAGCCCCGCCTCCATCATCTCAAGCGACACCTTGCGATCTTCTAAATCAATTCCCTGAGGGGGCAGGTAGTCGACCTCATCCTTGCGCTTGCCCGATAAAAGCTTGAGCACCTCCTCTTGGTAGCCAACAATTCCACCAATTGCATCGTAGAAACGATCCATCCCCATCAAATCCAAAATCAACTGGGGCAAATCGCTCGCATGCAATCCCTCAAAAATGTGCTCCTGGCCACAGGCAATGACCTGTTTTACAAGAATCTCATGCTCTGCTGAGAGCTCATAGCCCAAGGTTTCATACACCTCACAAATGCGAGGCAACCGATTTAAAATATCGAGCGGATTATCAGCGCGCTTCAAAGTCTTTGCAAGGTCGTGAAGCTGTGTCAGAGTGATTTGCGACATAAGTACAGCAGTATAGACGAATGTGTAAAACACGTCCAGCAATGGGGTGATCTCTTGAACCGAGCAACGTTGCATCTAGGAAAAAAACACCTGAATTGACGAATTTTTTTGACTATAAAGCGAAAACGAGTGATAAATGTCTACTTAAGAGATCGAACTTCCCTAGATGGGAAGAACAGGTTAGATTTAACTGAATCATCACAAGGAGCATTTACATGACCCCACCGAAAAAAAATTCAAAGTTCATGAAACCTATGAAAATAAGCGAAGAGCTCGCTGCTGTTGTTGGCAAGGGGCCAATGCCAAGAACTGAAGTCACTAAGCAACTTTGGAACTACATCAAAAAACACAAAAGACAAGATCCCGAGAACAAGCGTAACATCATCCCAGACGAAAAACTCGCTGCTGTTTTCGGAAGCAAAAAAGCGATCAACATGTTCCAAATGACAAAACTCGTCAACGGCCACCTTTCATAATTAAATTTTTAATTATATCGCTTTTTATAAACCTCGTTTATTAAAACGAGGTTTTTTTTATTTAATTAATTTAAGCCATTGATTAGTATATAGCTATGAATGATGGAGAGTGTGGCTGTCGCTACAAAATGACCGTTTCTTATGACGGCACAGCCTATAGCGGATGGCAAATTCAACCCAATGGCCCTTCGGTCCAAGAGCAGATTCAAAATGCCCTATTTTTCCTCCTAGGAGATGCGGTGCATCTTTCGGGCTCTGGCAGAACAGATGCAGGCGTTCACGCCTCGCGTCAGGTGTGTCACTTCGACGCCCCAGATTTTGACTGCCCTGAAATGCTCATGCGCCTCAACACGGTACTGCCTGAAACGGTGCGTATTCTCTCCCTCGATCCAACCACGGAAAATTTTCACGCCCGCTTTAGCGCCAAATCAAAATTTTACCACTACATTATTCACCTCGACCCCGTTTGCCCCCCTTTTAAGTCTCCCTATTGTCTCCATCTGCGCAAAAAGCTCGACCTCGATCTTTTAAAAGAGGCGGCAAAAAAATTTACTGGTACCCATGATTTTAGCTCTTTTGCTAATAGCGCCTCTGAAGGCAGCGCTGCAATTAATCCTGTACGCACAATCTATTCAATCAATATTGTCCCCGAAGAGGGTGGCGTGCGCCTTGAGTTCCACGGCAATGGCTTTCTCTACAAGATGGTGCGCAATATTACTGGCGCGCTCATTGAGGTGGCAACTGGCAAGATGGCCCTTGAACAAATCGATGCGCTTTTTGCTGCTAAAGATCGTAGAAAGGCGCCAAGTGGAGCCCCCGCACAGGGGCTCTTTCTCGTTAATGTGGAGTATGACTAATGGCAGCTCCTCTCTCAGCTCCAGCTCCTAAGCCTCCAGAAAAGAAGAAAGAAGATCCTCACCGCGTGTCGAAAAACTGCTTTTCGATCATGGTGAAAAGCAAATGCTTGGCAAATTTCTTTTTCTTCTGGTGGAAGATGTCTGTGAAGATTCTCTCTTGCATTTGCGGCTGCAAACGGGAGGCGTTTCTCAACTCTGTAAAAATTCCCGATTGGTTTCCTAAGGATAAACAGGAAAAATGCCAAGACCTTATCCATGAGATCCGGGCATCGTACCGTTTGCGGTAAATACGGGTTTTATCTATACTTTCTCAGCATGCCGGTGTGGCGGAATGGTAGACGCGGTAGATTCAAAATCTACTCTTAGCAATGGGGTGCTGGTTCGAGTCCAGTCACCGGTATTTGGGGGGCTTTTGGGAGCACCCCATCTTTGTTTTAGCGCTCGTCACGCGTATTCATCTATACGCGGGTTCCTCGCGCTAAATCAAATATGGGGCCCTCGCAGAAAGCCCCTCAAGTAACGCCCAATTAGAAACCTTTACTTCTTATCTAAAATTTTTATGTGGATTGATAACTACGACCTCTTCTGCTTCGACTTCGATGGCCTTTTAGTCAACACCGAGGCGCTACATTGCAAAGCCTACGATGAGATGCTCGCTAGACGCGGCTACGTTCTGGGCTGGGACTTTTTCGAGTACTGCGATAAGGCTCACTTCTCAACTGAGGTGCTGCGCGATGCGGTCTACGGCAAGCTTCCAAAGCTGCGCGAAGAGGAGCCGCAATGGGATGTGCTGCGTGAGGAAAAGCAACAGATATACCAGGGGCTTTTGACTCAGGGGTCTGTCGAGCTAATGCCGGGCGCTGGGGCGCTTCTCGAGGCAATCGGTGACCGGAAGATGTGTGTTGTCACCAATTCGACTGCGGTGCAAATTGGACGCATTCGGCAGGTGCTGCCCGAGCTCGATTGCATCAAACACTGGTTCACGCGCGAGGACTATGAGCGTCCAAAGCCAGCTCCTGATGGCTACTTGCATGCGCTGCGCTCGCTTGGAGCGGAGCGGGCAATTGGCTTTGAGGATACGCTGAAGGGCTTGAACGCTCTGCGAGAGACGCCAATCACTGCTGTTTTGGTCTGCCCAAAAGAGCACCCCCAGCTAAGTCGCCTTCCTGAGGATACAAATTACTTCAGCTCTCTTGAAGAGCTTTTAGCTGGTGATCTCTGTCAACTCTGAGGGTGGTAGATAGATGGTGAGTCCAGACTCAAAGTGAAGTGTCCCGATTAGATCGACCTCAACTCCTGTCTTTGCCCCGGAAATAGGCAAAACTTCACCTGAGCCAGATAGCGGTGGGAAGTCGGCCGACTGAAAGGCCATTCTAGAAACAAGTGTGTTTGACAACGTCGACTTCTCGTTTTCTGGCTGAAAGACGAGGTGAAAGAGGTTGTTGCCACGCATAATTACCTGAATGAATCCATCACATAAGCCGCGACCTGGCAACTCTTTTGTTGCTGGAATTGCAAAGTACTCACAACCTGGACTTGGATCTTGCACCTTCCACTTGAGCGCATATTGCGTTGATGTAAGCTTGGCTATTGCGATGTGATCGGGAAAGAAATGATGGATGGCAACAAGCCACGCATCAGTTGCGGGGTGACCTGGGTTGCTGCTGCGCCAGGTGCAGAGCGCCTCATCTGGATCTGTCTGCCAAAGTTGAACCGAGCTGATGGTAAATGTCTCAGCTTTGGCTCTTCCTTCGACACAATTTTCTCTCCATAGCGCATCAAATTCCTTGACCTCTATGTAGGGCTTTTGCTCAATGCTCTCTTCTTCCTCTGCGGCTCCTGCTCCAGCCGATGCCTTGGGATCTTGTTTCTCAGCAACAGCAGCGGCTCCCGCTCCAGCCGATACTTTCGGCTCTTCTTCTTTCTCTGCTGCGGCCCCTGCTCCAGTTGAAGCTTCAGGCTTTTTTAAGAAGTCAAAGCTATCTCTGAGTGATCTAGTAAGCCGCCCTTCTTCTGTCTTGAAACGGGGGTTTGCTGTAAATTGCTCAATCAGCGACATAACGACACGCGTTATTTTGGCAATTTTTGTATCTCCACAGGGCGGAGCATATTCTTCAAATCGAGTGAATTTAATTTGGCTCTCTTCACCACTGATTAAAAATCTATACCCTCTCAAACATTTTGTAACAGTCTCATTACGCTCCTCGGTAAAAATCCCTAGATCAGTGCCTTTCTTTAAAAACTTTGCGGCGATAAGTGCCACTTTGGCATTGACGATGGCTGATCGTGGTGCGAGTTGTGGCAAATGCTCTTCCAAGAATTTTTGGAGTTTATCTGCAAATGCGAGGTTCACTGTCGCCTTTTTGAACGCAGAAAGATCTCCCAGCATTTCAAGGGGCAAAAGGGTTTTTAAATCAGCAATAAAGGGGCTATAGGCGAATTGCTCCGGTTTAAAATCGGCATCAATCACAGCCATACTTACGTTGAGCTCATCGACTAGATTAAAAAGGTACATTAGATGGATGATATAGCGGCAATGGTAGACCATAGCGCGCAGAGTCAATCGCACTCTAGGTGGAAGTGAGCGCTGCTTAAGTAGATTGCAGGCATCTTCCATCATCTGATAAATCCCCGGTTGATCGATCTCATCAGCCGACAATCCTGAGCAGAGTCTTTCGTAAAATAGACCAAATCTCAGCAAAACCCCTTTTGTCTCTGGAGTGGGAGGGGAGGCAAGCAAAATTAATCGGCGCGACTCTCCACCCATAATCAGCGACTCGTCTGACTTGCTCAAATCGATATTCGTGTAAATGCCAACAGGAGGATTTGTAAGCATTCTATGCAACTCTTTAACTGCATCAACAATTTGGCGGCACTTGAAAAAAAGCATGTTTTCAAAAGAGAGCGCCTGCTTTAAATAGACAAGGTCAAACATGCGATCAATAGCAGAGTCGTTTAACTCAACACATGCGGGAGTCAGTTTATGGCAGTGGCCGTAGGTCAATCCATTTAACATGCGAATTGCAAAATGCTTTGTCTCTTCGGGCGTTAAATGGGCAAGGCCCATTACACGAAGTTTTGACACTGCCTGGTGATAAATGGCCTCGTTGGGACGGAGACACTTTTCTTGAGTCATCTCATAGAGATTTGTGGCTGCTAAGGCAAGGTCGCTTTGGGGCTTTAGTGACTTCAGAAATGTCTTGACCTCACGATTTGCAAGATCCTCTGGTCCTAGCGTAAATTTAAGCTCTACCGTATCCAATTGATCTCACTCCTTGTGGTGGTAAATAGATTTGTAAACCTCTCGGAAAATTCAACATCCCCATACCATCGACTTCGACTGAGGATTGTGCGCCCTCCACAGAAACAGATTCTCCTGCTCCCTCAAGTGGGGGAAAGTCCTTATTTTTGAAGGGAGCGCGGTTTGTGAGGGCATTATAAACCTCATCACTTGCTTTTTCAGGCTGGAAAACCATGTGAAAAATTTTCCCGTCGCGAACAATGATTTGGATGAATCCATCACAATCTCCACGCCCGGGCATCACTTTATTCGCTGCAATTGCAAAATATTCACAGCCCGGATCGGGCTCGTCCACTTGCCACTCTAGTGCGTAGCGCGAGGTAATTAACTTGGCGATTGTAGCATGCGCTCCTTCGAAATTGTGCACTGCCTTTAACCACGTTGTATCAGAGCTAGATGAAGGGTTGCGTTTTCTCCAAGCTTTAACGGCTGCATCAGGGTCTGTTTGCCAAAGCATCACAGACGATACTTCCATCGAGGTTGGGGCAGCGCGCCCCTCTATGTGCTGATTACGGAGAATTTCCTCATACGCTTTCGTTTCTGCGTAAGGAGCATCCAAGGCGCCTGTAACTTCTTCAGGAACCTCTGCCCCTCCTGAGCTTCCAGCTCCCGCACCAGAAGAGTCCTCTTCACGCCCCGCTCCAGCACCAGCGCAGGGAACGCCCTCGGCTCCAGCTCCTGCACCGGCACTAGGCGCAGCCTCAACGGCTACAGGAGCAAACACTCTTCGATTGCTTGCGGCAACCGCCTGAAATTTTCGAGAGCCCGTTAGGAAATGCATGATAGAAACGGCTTGCGCAACATCTTTTCTACGTTCATCTTTTTTGCATGCTGGGTAAGGCTTTGGAGAATAGAGATGAAAAGCCTCCTCGGCGGATCGCCCAAGCATAAAATTAAAATAATTGTAGAATGTGGCTTTGATCTCAGATCTAATAGCCTGCATCTTTTCAAGTTCTTGAAGTTGTGAAAGGGAATGCTCCACTACGCTCTCTATTTTTGCAATAGAGCCATTCCTTCGTTGTAGCGAACCATTAAACGCGAGTAAAAATGCTTGAAGCGTTTTACCAAACCGCATTGTTGTCATCGTTTTGATCGCCTCACTCTCTTCAACAGAATGCGTTTCAAAATGGCTAGAGAGCTTTGCCAAAAATGGAGAAAAAAGCTCGTGTGAATTTGAAATTGGCACCTCTTTTAATCGATCTGGTAGAGATCTTATAAAGATCCATAGGTTGCCCACTTGTTCAACAACCTCTTTTGCCAAAATCATCCACTGGAATTCAAACAAGAGGGATTGGAGCTGAGCGCGCACCTCTGGAATTAGAGTGCGATTTTTCAAGAAAACGGAAATTTCTTGAATTGTCGA
Organism: Simkaniaceae bacterium; assembly: GCA_022763045.1. Lineage (GTDB taxonomy): Bacteria > Chlamydiota > Chlamydiia > Chlamydiales > JACRBE01 > JALEGI01. The sequence goes on from JALEGI010000010.1 coordinate 42,399, forward strand.
TTTTAATTGCAGCAATCGCTCTGGCGTCATAGGCTCGCTTCTTGCCCTGCGGTATTCAGGGTAGAAGCGTAAAAGGACCGATTTTGCTGCTGGAATTTCGGGTTTCAATATGCGTGTGATGACTCCCCCTTCTTCTTGATTTACAAAAAGAGGATCATCTAAGCTCTCAATTGGAAACTGAATCTTGACACCCGATGGGGCTGCTTTCAGTAAATAGCTCAAAGAGTTGAGCGCTAGCACAAATTTTGAAACAACATCAAAAGCCTTTCTTTCAATGCGAAAGACCCGAGCAATCTTAGTTATTTCTATAAATCTGGGTACTGCATATTTCCCCAAGGCCTCTCTGGCTCTACCACAAATTTCACCGCCAAGGTTTCCCATTATTGCGTACTGAATAAGTGCTGCGAAAACAAAGGGTTTATTTGCTTTTTGCTCGCGCAATGGCATCGTGGCCAAAGTCTCTCTTACGACTAGAGAACCTTTGAAAATCGTTTCAAGCTCTGAAGGAGGAATTCCATAAGTGGCGCCATGCAGACATTTTTTCAAAACATCTTGAATAGCTGGATCTACGCCGCGTAAGATAGAAGCAGGATTTTGGATCATGTAGTCTTGAGACGCAACTAGAACCTCAGCAGCAGTCTCTATTCGATCCCCTGCTCCAGCTTCTATGGCCTCTTTAACGTGACTATCCCCATAGCCAATTCGAATATTTAGATGTAAAGACATCTAACACCTCCATTTGGCAAAACATTTTATGCAAAACAGCACTTTAAAGGTAGCGTAAAGAAAAGATTATTTGGGCTTAATATGCCCGCCTATTTTTTTTGTTTTACAGACTAGTAATCTCGGTCATGTCGGATGGAGCTCTATAAATCTTCAACCCCGATTTAAAGTGCAGTGTCCCGAGTAGATCGACGTCAACTTTCGTTTCGGCACCCTCAATTGGAGCGGGGACGCCCGGTCCTTCAAGGGGTGGAAAATCGACCGCTCTGAATGCTTTGCGAGAGATCAAGGTATCTTGAACTCTGCTCGACGCATCTTCGGGCTGGAAAACCATGTGAAAGAGCTCACGATCTCTCATAATGACTTCAATAAATCCATAGCACTCTCCCCTACCTGGCAACTCTTTCTTTGCTGGAATGGCATAGTAAGAGCATCCAGGCTTGGGGTCTAAAACACGCCACTCAAGGGCATACTTTGTCGAAGTGAGCATGGCAATTGCAGCGTGATCTGGAGAAAAAGTGTGGATCGCCTTTAGCCAATCCGAAGAGGATGTTGAATCTGGATTTCGGACGCGCCATGCTTTCAAAGCCCTCTCTGGATCATCTTGCCAAAGCTTGACGGAATTTCGATTAAGAGATTCAGCAACGGCCCTATCAGCTATGATCAACTCGCGATGGATGTCAGAAAAGTTCTTAGGCTGAATAAAGGGAACCTGTTCAACTGCCTCCTCTTCTTCAACTGCTGGTGCACCAGCGCCCGCTCCTCCTGCTCCGGCTCTCGCCTCTTCAGTAGGCGTTGATCCGGGACCTCTTCCAGCTGCTCCAGCGCCCCCTCCTCCTGCTCCTGCTGAGGCATCATCTCGAGAGGGTGCGATCCTAGAGCTGTCGGCTGTTAGAGCGGAGGGGTACAAGAGTCTATCAAAGGTGCTCTGCACCCTTGCCGCAGCTCTTTTGAATGCGTCATTTGCGGTATGCATCTGAATTGCGGCCAATACCCTTCGGCTTTGTTTCACCACCTTGCAGTGATTTGGTTCCAATTTGACAGCCTGCGGAGCATTTAATTTTAGAGAGAGAACCTCTGCGCCCCTTATCAATTGAATTTGCTCGAGTCGTTCGCGAACCTCAGTCATTACGACCTTAGGATAAAGCCCCTTTAACGCTCCTGTAATGCAAGATCTCATCACGTTTTGTTTCACACCTGTAATGACCTTGGGTGTTCTTTCTGTCAACTTTTCGGTATGGCGAGCTAATACTTGTTCGAGCCTAGTCGCAAAGCCCATATTCACTGAAGCCAATTTGAAGCCACCAATATCGTCTGGTAGCGATTGTATTAGGGAAAAAAGCTCTTTCAAAAAGGGGCTGTAGGAAAGATGGGTTGCTGATAACGCTAGCTTGGCTCCATGCAAAATAGGATTGAGCTGATCGGCCATGGCAACAGCATCTACCATGTGGTCAATATACTGCACGTGATAGAGCATCGCTCTCAGAGAAATCCGAATTTTGATTGGTAAAGATCGCTGCTTTAAGAGACTTACAAGCTCATCGACTAGGTCCTGCATTTTTGTTAAATCGCTTGAAGAAATACCTCCCCGAGAGATCATCTCACGGTAAGCGTGACCATACCTGAAAAGAAGGGAATCGGTGGCGGGATCATCATCAAACAATAAAGTGACGCGCCTTGCGTCATCACGTCCCGGAAATAGCGGCTCTTTTGGATCGTCTAGTTTAAATTTTATAAAAATTCCTTCGGGCGAGGATTTTAAGAAGCCATGCAGTCCCTTAACTAGATCAACAAACTCACGAGCCGCATGGAAGAGTTGATTTTCTAATGATAGAGTAACGCTCAAATCGATCATATGCTCAAACCGACGACCGATCACCTCCGGAAGTGCTGCTCCCTCTTCAGGACGCTCCCCGGCAATCCCAAAGGTAGCTGAGTTCAGGATACGTGTCACAAAAAGATCTACTGTGTGGGGAGAAACGATTTGAAGCCCCATTGCTCGCAACTTTGCAGCCGCTCTGTCATAAATTGAAGGATCTCCAGCTATATATTTATTTTGGACAACATCAAAGAGCCTTGCCAGAGCAAGTGCCAAGTCCTCGCGCTCATCAAGTTTCTTTATAAAAGCATTTACTTCATGAAAAGCATTATCTATAGGAGATAAGTTTATTGATACTTGTTTAGTTGCCATAGAGTATTCCCCCCTCATTTTAAAGCAGGTAGTATACGTACTTATCTAATTTAAGAACAGTTAAAGAAATTAATATCTATGATAGCCACTATGGGCGCGGTGCCAGTTATAGAGGACGCGTTTGCCCTCCTCTCTAAGCACTTCTAAAGAAATGTAGGGGTAGGGGTGATCATTGTCGAGACTTCTTCCCTCACCAGAGGGGACTAGATGGATAGCAAGATCGCGATTGGACCAGGTGTTGCCATTTCGCAGAAAGCCCCCCTCTTCTGTGAGGGCCTGAATCACAACCCCAGGTCTCTTTTCATACCCTTCAACATAAAAATCGACCTCGGCTCCAACAAGGTGTTTGGAATTACCGGGGGCTCCGATGTAGCGGTTATGAAAGGGGCAGCGGTGGCCGCTTGTAATGACAACTTTTTTCTGTAGCCGCTTTTGGAGGCTATTGAGTGCACTAATGAGAGCTGGGTAGATAAACTCGCGCTCGGAGCGGATGGGTAGGCTGTGGGCGCGACACTCGATGAGTGCATAGGGATTGCCCAGGTGGTTGCGCTTGATGATCTCTTTGCGCCGATAATCGCCTCGACAGCGGAAGTAATCTTTTGTGATCCGCGGGAGGTGACGGTCTTGTTCCCAGGGGTAGGGATCGCGAGGGGTATGGTTGAGTGTGAAAGTGGGAAAAAGCCGCTCATCTGCATGGCGATAGATGGGTTCGGAGTGCATATTAAGCTCGCGCACCTTTTCACGCTCAGACTCCTCCATGCGTGAGCAGCCAACAAGTAGGAGGCTAAAAAGCGTCTTTAAGAGCGCGGAGTTTTTCAAAGACTTCAAGGTCACTCTCTGTTGGCATTTGCAAGTGCTCGCGGATCTCTTTGCTACTGCAGCGCAAAAAGGGATTTGTTTTTAGCTCAAGACCAATTGTTGAGGGGGTAGTTGGTGCAAAATCGGCGCGCAGCTTTTTCACTTGCTCAAAGCGCTCAATCACATCGGGATTTTTGCTGTCGACCTCGCGGGCAAACTCAAGATTTTTTAGCGTATACTCATGGCCAAAGCAAACAACGGTTTCAGGGGGTAGCTTCGCGAGTTTTTGCACTGTATTGAAGTGCTGCTCCATCGAGCCATCAAAGACCTTTCCGCAACCTGCGCCGAATAGGGCATCTCCTGAAAAGAGAACCCCGATATTTTCAAAGTAGTAGCAGATGTGGTCGAGACAGTGGCCAGGGGTCAATAGGGTCTTGATCACAAAGGGGCCCGTCAAGAGCTCCTCATTTTCAACAACCGTTTGATCGACACCACCAATATTGACCTTGCCCTCATAGATCGACTCATCGGGAGCAATCACGTAGCAATTGTAGCGTTTTTTGAGCTCAGTAAGCCCCATCACGTGGTCAGAGTGGTGGTGGGTAATCAAAATTGTTGAGAGATCGAGGCGGTGATCATCGATAAATTGCTTTACAGGCCTCGCTTCACCTGGATCAACAACAAGCACCTTGCCCATGCAAGAGAGCGCATAAATGTAGTTATCCTCAAGTGAGGGAATCGCATAGAGGGCGAAATTGACATCCCCAACGGTATTTTCTAAAAGTTTTGTCACCCCTGCACCTCATTGAGTAGTGAAGTGCACATCTGTTTGCGCAAGGGGGGCTCAACTCCAGCTAAAAGCGCTTTGAATGCGAGCTCATCTTCTAAGACGATTGCATCGTAGTCACCTGCTTCACGCTCGTTGTAATACTTCATGCACCTCTCAACGCTCTCTTTCACGCCACAAAGAGCGCCCTGGATCATCTCACGGGGCATCTCCACCTCATGTGAGCGCAGCGTTTGATAGACGCCTCCCCACAAATCGTAGCTGTGAACTAGAGACTCTTCTGCGAGCGACTCGAGGCTTTGATACTCGATGCCATCAATTGCGAGTCCCTCTTTTGAGGTTTGATAGAATTTGCGCTCCGGGTTTGCTTTAGCAAACTGACTCATCCAATTTGCCTCCACTTCCCACTTCAGGCGCGTCTTGACCTTTTCACCCGCATTATTCAGTCCAATCGATTCCTCTTCTCCCAAGTCGCTACGCTCAAAGGCGTCAACGCTACCTGCGTAGTCGCGCCCAAGGGTTGTCGAGAGATCGACGCCGACTAAAATAATTGGATCGCAATCAAAAAGCGTTGCCATCGAAATTGCCGCCGTTGTGACTGTGAGACCCGACCGGTCAAAGAGCACAGGATCTTCAGTGATGCCAAGCTTTTTGAAAATTTCGCTCTCGATTAAACCACCGCTCTGCTCCTGGGCAAAGACTGAGGGGCCATTAAGAGCGTTGGCAAAGCGCGCCTCGCTGCGGCAGTTGAAAATCACAGGTGATTGTAAACAGCTTGCAGGGCGAATGATGCCAAACTCCCACGGATTGGGATCGTAGACCATTGCAAAATGGGGGCGTAAAACGGTCGGCCCAAGTGCTGCGAGGGTCGAGCCGCCAGCAAAAAAGAGCGCCTTACTTCCAAGCTCACCAAGCAGTTCGATTTCCCGGTCGAGTGAGGGGCCTGCGCCACAAATGACGGCTGGGATCTTATGAAAGGCTCCCTGCATCTGATTGATGTAGCTCGCCCGCTCAAGTTGGATGAGATTGCGCATAAGCTGTCCAAGCAAGTAGGGCTGCTGAAGATTTTCGGCCCGCTCGCCAGCGTCTAGATAGGTTGTTTGCAACAGCCCTAAGCGCAGCGGCTCGCCCCGCTCTTTGTAGGGGCCAAAGGCGACAAAAGCGCAGTGGGGTGTTGCAAAATCGATGCAGAGCTGGTCGATAAATCCCTGAAGGTTACTCGAATCGATGATAAAGCGGATAAATATTTGCTTCTCTTTGGCAAGGCGATCGAGCTCACCTGTCTCTTCTAACATGCGGATGCGCGCAGCGTCATCTTCGATAAAAACAAGCCTGCGCGATAGATCTTTGGCAAGCCAGCTCTCGAAATAGCGTGAGATTGTCCCATCGCCGAGGCCATAGACATAGTAGACTTGCACTTGCTCTTTCGGCGTGAAGTGAGGAGCATCATACAAAACGCATTGCGCCCCTTCGGTTTTGACAGATTTGGCAATGAATGAGAGCTCGGGAAAACGATCATGATACATGGGCTTTCTCCAGCTTGATTTTTTGCTCTAGCAGTTTTCCCATTTCAAAAAGATCATCCACGATCAGCTCCCCCTCTTCATTCCACATTCTCTCCCTGCCATCGCGAAGTCCCTTACTAAATTGACTCTCGCGCTTGAGCTTTCCATTTGGCCAGTAGAGTTTAGCCCAGCCATTAAGCTTGCCCTCGTTGTAGTCGAGATCGCTCTTGAGCGTCCCGCAGCCGTAGTAATAGAGCTGCTTGCCCTCTAAAAGACCGCTCAGATACATCTCTCGAGAGTAAATCTCTCCCGTATCGTAATAGCGCTGCGCTAGCCCCTCTTTTTTTCCACGATAATGCCATCCCTCTGAGAGCAGGCGTCCCCCTTTTGTGTAAAACCGAGAGGGTCCATGTACAAGACCATACTGATAATAGAGCTCGCCCTGAACAGAGCCATTTTCGTAGTAGTGACGCATTTGACCGTGCATGTTGCCATGCTTCTCTTGATAGGCGCGAATCACCTTTCCATTGCGCATCACTTGTGTTGCGCTCTCATCCAAAAGTTGCGGACGAAAAGTTGATTCAATAAAGATGCCAAGCTTTGGCTCGCGGATGGTTAAAATGCCATCTTGAAAACGGTAAATGCTCTCTTCCATAAAGCTCCTTTCTATCCATCCAATATAGACGATTAGACACTACTTTGCAAAAGACATTGTCACCTTTTTGTAAAAAAGAGCCTCGCTGATTTCAATGGGTGTTTTCTCTCTTGCAAAAAGTGGCTGAAACATCTGCCAGAGACCGCTTAAAAGCTGCTCGTAAACTTTAAGTTCTCGCAATTCAACACCAAATAAAATTGCCTCATTTGACTCTTTAATCAACGCATTTGCCCATTGATCTGCAAGTGAGTGCGCCTCTTTTATCTCCTGCTCAAATCGCTCAATTCCCTCAAATGAAACATCTTCTTCAACGCGCTCTAAAGAGGCAATAAGTCCCTGCAAATCCCACTGGGGAAAATTCAATTGATCGAGCGTTTTTTCCTTCCAACCGGCAATCGGTAATCCACCACGATTGGCATTAATCAGCTCGCCCTGAAGCTGAGAAAACCAGTGCGCGCCCCAAAATAAATCGCGCCGAGTCAACACCTCATTGCCAAAACGATCTTGAGCGCGCATCTGCCCCTTTTGCAGTCCCTCGACTCCCTTGACGTACTCACGTCCCGGAGTCCAGCACCCATCCATTCCGACAATAACAACAGGGGCGCAGCCCATCTCAAGGGCAGCGTGCACCAGAAAATTGGAGACAAGCCATCCCCCATCAAAGCGCTCGCCACCCACAAGAGCCTCCTCAAGCGGATCATTTTGCCCAAACAGCAGCTTCTCCCCATGATGCTCCGAAAAGAGCTGGTGGCTCACCCGATTTTGGTAGAGCAGCGGCATTTCAAATTGCACTGCACCGCGAAAACGCTCTGGGGGTGGATCGGGATCGACTGCCCCACCAAAGTGCACATGAACACCTGCCCGGGCAAGGGGCGCGAGGGCTGAGCCGCCTGCAAAAATCACTGCCCGATCGTTAAGCTCTTTGAGCCGCTCTAAATCCTCATCCAGTGAAGGGCCTGCGCCGCACACAATCGCCGGGACTCCCCACAACTTCCCACGCAAGTTACGCACTCGCGATTGCATATTGGCGCGCAAATTGACATAGACCTGCACACCAAAATCGCGCTTGTCAGAGGCGACAAGACTGACTCCATCCATATATTCGGAGATCTTAGGGTCATCACCAATCACTTCGTAGGAGCAAAACAAATACTTCCAAGCAACTTCATTGTAAATTTGATCAGAGACGGGATTGACAATTTCAACAGGATAGTTTTTTAAACCGCGAATGCACTCAAGATTGCGCTCGAAAATCACTACCTTACCCTTAAGAGAGGGGTGATAATTTTGTGCCCCGACAACAAAGGTGATATCGACATCCCCCTGCAGAGGAGCATTGCCCGGCACAAACTCCACAACCTGCCCTGGCAAGCTTACCTCAAAGGCAAGACTTGGGCTCATTTCACACAACGTAAAAGCTCCTCATAGCTCGGTAGCCCCTCTACAAGGCGCAGAGAATCTCCCTCGAAGTAGCCCGTTTTCACGCCATTGCTTCCCGCAACAGCCATGAAAGGAGCGCCGATGAAGTGGTTGTAGCCGCGCACCTGCTCGAGAGCCGCGTTTCCGACCTTACCCGCTTTGCATTCAATGACAAGAAGTGGAAGTAGATCGCCCTCCACAACACCGTAGCACAAAATATCAACGCGCCGATTGGGACACTCGCGCCCCACATTTTGCGGAAGCGCACTCAGCGCTTTTTCTACAACAAGTGAGCCCTTAGGAAAGCCCAAGCGCATCACCATTTCACCGATGAGCGCTTGGCGCAGCGCCTCCTCAGGCTTTTGGTGTAATAAGGCCATAGCTATTGTCTCGACGGCGATAGATCACCTTCAAGTTTTGCTCCTCTTCGCTTTTGAATATCATGAAGACATCGTTAGAGAGCTCCATTTTCATCATCGCCTCATCTAAAGTGAGCATCTTGATTGGAATCGTCTTGGTCTTTTCAACCTTCGGCAAAGCAAAGGCCTCTTCGATCTCACGCTCGTTTTCCTCTTCGATCATCTCGTTGATCTCATCGACATCAACGACCTCGACCTCAACCTCATCCACCTCAACTTGTTTTTGGTGGTGGTGATCGATCTTATCCTTCCACTTACGCACCTTTGTGCACATGCGCTCGATCGCCTTATCAATCGAGGCGTACATATCTGTAGTAGAGGCATGCGTTTGAATCTTGAAGTGGGAAAACTTCAGAGTGAGATTACAGCGGTGCTCGGTTTTCTGGATCTCCAGTCGCACATGTACATCGATGATGTTGTGCGTGAGCTTATCGAGTTTTGACAGCTTATCCATGATGTGATTTTGGATTGCGTCAGTTTGATCGATGTGCTTTGCAACGATATGAATGCGGTATTGCTCTTCCCAATTTGCTCTTTCTGCCATAAAATACTCCAAGTGCTCAAAACAACCATGATGTTACTTTTTCGTATTTTTAATGTCTATCCTCAAGCCCGGCGTGCAAGAAATGGATGCAAAGCTAAAACGACATCTGCATTTAAACTGGCTCTTGGTATAATCAGTTTCATGCGTCTAGCAATAATAACTCTCTGTTTCACATTTCTTTATTCGACTCCCCTCTGTCTCACGCACCCGCAAGTTCCGCAGAAATCAAGCCAGCTCGTCTTTCTAGCAGGAACAATCAGCACACCTTGGCGCGCGCAACTCACCACCCTCTTGCAATCGACAGACTACACGCTCCTCTCCCCCGCGCACGGCCCGCAGGTTAAACGCATCGAATGGGAGCAGACCTACATCGACCGCGCAGATATCTTAGTGATGTGGATCTCAGCAAACAAGCCGGGCGATCCCTACACCCTCTCGCTCACCTCACTCTTTGAGCTAGGCCGCTTCACTCACATGAATAAGCCCCTCTATATCGGCATTGAGCCGGGCTACGCTCTGCGCGACGAGCTCATCTTGCAGCTGCGCGCGCTGCGCCCAGAGCTCATCATCCACGAATCGCTAGAGGCCCTCGCCAAAACACTAATTGGAACGACAAAAAACGGAACGTCTTGACCCGGCCATTGGCTTCTAATCTAGAGACAAAACCGGCTCTATCTTTTGGACATAAGTGCTTGAGATAGGGAATAAAATCCTCTGACCCAGCGCATTGCCGACTGACGCATAGCTGATCAAAAAGCTCTTGTCTCATCCACTTCAGCTTCTCCGTTTTGATAAAAGAGGCGCACTCTGACACAAGACCTCTTCTTAAAAAAATGCGAACACAAGGCCTGTAAACACGCTTTCGCTCATAGTCATCTTTAGGAAATATTTTATGGAGCCCAATTGCTCTTTTGATGGAGCCATGATTGAGGCAGTGCTCGATCACCGAAAATAGACCCGATGCAGTCATTTGGATGTTCAGACTCTCCCTAAGCTTTAATAATCTAGTAACTTCACCAAGACGCAGAAAAGCTTCTACCGGTAGCCTGCTTCCGTGAACATATGAAGGGCGCCCAAGCGCAAACTTGCAAAAGCAGCCCGCTTTGATGATATCCTTAGCTAGACCCGTTAAAGACCTAGTCTCCTTATAGACATATGGACCACTTGCAATTAATTCAAAAAGATCGTTTTGAATGCACTTTAAACAAATTTGCATACCTTTGAATGAGAGAAAATAGGCAATAGATAGTCTCCTAGAAATGAGGGACAAACTACTTGCTAGATGTGGGAGCATCTCTTGAATCGACAAGACAGCCTTGGCAAGCTCATTAACCTTTTCGCCCGAAACCGTAGCCAATACCCCTTGGTACATCCCACGACACGTACGGCTAAGAGCCATCGCCTCCATGGGAGACAAACACGACATGACACTTGGCAGGGCACTAACTGGTAACCTTTCCATAATAACCTCCTATTTAAAGACAAAATTATCTCCAATTTAGCAATAAAACTCAAACTCTTCTACAAAAGCTGTCTAAAATAATTGATTTTAATTTGTTTTTTTGCTAAGATTTTTTATTTCCATTTTTAGGAGGTAAAATGGAAACTCTTTCCTCAAGTCCGGCCGGGAAGCCTTTTGATCATTTTCCAGTGGGCTCAATGCCCATTTTGACCTCGTATTTATCTTTAACCGATCAATTTGCCCTTGCTGGCACCTCTCACCGTTTTTACCGAAAAGTTTTGGCTACGATCTTTGCGTCAAGAAGAGAGGCTCTAATAGATACTGCCACGGTTTTTTTAGATAAAAACCCTACTTTCCCTGGCTCTCTATCTATCGTTATTAAAAAATTATCCAATTTAGCTAACAGAAGTTTTAATGAGATGGATAGGAAGCTAACTCGTATTCAGGGTCACTTACTCGAGGGTGTAGTCAGCTGTGATTTATCGACAATTGCTAGTGGCTCTTTATTTGGTGTTTCCTATGATTTCTTCGCTGTTGGAGTTGTTTATAGAGCAGCTCTGAGAGGCGATGTTGTAGCCCCTTCAGCTATGGCTAATTTTACAAAGGCTTGCTTGCGTCTTGGCGAACCAATGCGAGTGATCGAAGTCATCAAGATGGGCTTTATACTTGAAGGCAGTAACCTAACTAACTTTGCCGACTACAACCTTGCTCGCGGCAAATTTGAGCCGATCAAAGAGCTCTACAAAACACTTCCAAAACCAAAGGTGGGAGATGAACGATACGTATTTATGGCAAAGTCCTTATCTCTTTTTATCGCGCGAGATCGACTCCCAGAGTGTCGTGAATTTTTAAAGCTTGAGAAAAATTCGCAGTGGAGACGCTTATTATATAAAGACCTGTGCAAAAAACTTAGAGAACATGGAAAATTCAGAGAATGTAGAGAGCATATTAAATATTGCAGTAAAGATGACCAAATGGAGCAGTATTTGTCTCTCGCTATAGATGCATTTAACTATAAAAATTATACAGAAGCTCACGACGCGTTTAACCAATTAACACATTTAAATTATATTAAGCCCTTTTTCTGGCACGTTTACAACTGTATGGGTAAAAAATGCAATGATCGAGATGTGCTAGATCTTCTTGTAAAAAAAACGAACTCGAAGACTTTATACATTTTAGCGGATAAGTATTTTCCCTTTTTTGTAAGAAAAGAGTGCTTGTATTTTGTATTAAAAATGTTAAAAAATTATCCAAAACTTCGAGGTAGATGGTGTTTTGAGTCGTTGGGAGTATACAAAGAAACTTCATTTCAGATGCTCGAGCTTCTTACCGATCTGAATAAATTAGAGCTGACACCTCAATGGTTTAACAAATATGCAACCCCTGCAAATATAATAGCCATTGTGAAATATTTTGCTAAGGAATCAAAACTTCCAAATGCAATCCGTTTCTTGCGACATTTCGGTCATAAAGATAAAACATTCGAGAGCTGGAAAATTATCGTAGATGAGGTTTTCAAAATTCTACCTGCAAAATCTGCCATCAATCTAGTGGTGACTTTTGAGGATCGAGAGGTGATGAGTCATTGTATGTGTGATTTAGCTGAGAGGATTTCTCAAATGGAGGAAATAGATCCCACATTAAAAGAGCGCATGATTCACCTTCGCCGTTTGGTCTTACCGAAATACCAAGAGCTCTACTCTTTTCATTTAGATGCCATTAAAAGACATCCCTAGTTGATGGAATCAAGGGTTGCATCTACCTACCCATCCAAAATAGCTTGTAAAGCGGCTTTACAAGTGCTTAGATTTCTCTAAAAACAGATCATAGCAACCAATCTGCTGCGCAGCTCTCCTCGCCAATAGCTGGGCTATTGGACTGCGTCGCACTACTTGCATCTTGATCACTCTGACAGTTTTAGAAAAATGACGCACTTACAAAACCGCTTGCGGCTTTGCAACGCAAAGTTTCTCTCGGTAAAGCCAGGAATTTTAGTAGCTATATAGGATATCAAAGTTTGACTGTAATCAACTTGAAGTGAGCCTTCAGGGCTCACAGAGTGCCGGAGATTTTTTCTAACGCGAGGAGCCCGCGTGTATCTGACACGCGCGACGAGCGTTAGGAGAAAGATTCGGTACTATGTGAGGCATTAACTAACGTTATGCCCAATAAGAGATGCGCACCGAGAGGGATTCGAACCCCCAACCACCTGGTCCGAAGCCAGGTACTCTATCCAATTGAGCTATCGGTGCACCCCGAAAAGCATACCAAAACACCCAATAAACGGCTATGAATTTGAAGGGAGCTGAGCAAAAGGTGCGATGGTGTTAAATGCGCTTGTAGCCATCATGTAAAAATCTGTCACAAGCGATTTTACCTGCGTATTTCCCCCAAGATCATCTCCAAAGTCGCTGTAGAGCGCTTTGACTGCAGATAGAGACGAGAGCCCCATCATCGCGGGTCCTGAGTAGTTATACTCCAATCCTCCACTTCCATAATCATCCTGGTGCAAAACTCCATTTGCTGCGACCTGAAAGGTCTTCTCCACATCGAGAAAATTGGCATCTGTGGGAGTGGCCAATCCTCCCTTTGTGAGATCATCCGTTGACATGCTTCCGACATAAAAAGAGCCGTAGCCTTCTGAGGGATTGGGCTGTAGGTCGGGGCCCATGCTGTTCATGTAGTTTAAAAATCCGTTCATCCCTGTAGGGTGAAAGCCTTTAACAAAAGAGGGATCCTCAGCTTGGACCGAGCCTCCATGCAGCCCTGCAAGTAAAAAACCCAACACCTTCTGCCCTTGGTCGGCTGTTAGGGTCCCCTGCGTGACTAAATTTGACAGCGTGGTGTAGGCGCTGGCGGTGTATTTCAGGGTGTTAAAGGCGCTTGTGGCAAAAATGTTACTCATGTCTTGCTGATTCTTTGGCTCTAATTTGGGGGTAGGCAATTTCGCAAAGGCCTCCATAGCGGGTATCTCTTCGGGATTGGGAAAGGGGCCCTTACCTAGATCGCCGAAATAATTTGCATAGGTATTGATTCCATAGGGCTTAAAATTGAGCAGCGTCTTAAGCTGATCATAGTTTCCCATATCAAAGTTTGTGGGCTCTGATGGGGTTGTATTTGGGGTGCCACCAATTTCCATAAAATGCTCTTTTTTAATTACCCATAGTTGAAAAGGCTTTAATATGCAAAAATTGAGACATGAAAGAGTTTGAAACAGATGGGATTGTGCTCAATCGCTTCGATTTTCGTGAAAAGGAGCGGATTTTGCACCTTTTCACCCCTGAACATGGGGTGCTCCACGTGATTGCCAAAAAGCTCTCTCCAAAGAATTTGACCCACGCCTCGCTCACTTCACCGTTGACGCGGGGACGCTACCATGTGCTGCAGGGGCGCTCAGATCTACTCAAATTTAAGGATGGAACCGTCGATGAGATGCACTTGGGTGTGCGGGGCGACTATGATCGGCTCGAGGCAGCTTTGGGTATGTTGAGGCTGGTAAATAAGACCCAGCTTCCCGATAAACCGGCGCCGCAGCTCTACCACTTGCTGCGCATCTACTTGAAGGCCCTCGAGGTGGGTAGTGCAAGGCACTTGCACACCTCATTTGCGATTAAGCTGCTGAAGCACGATGGGATGCTCTCTGAGGGAGGGTGCGGGCACTGCGAGCTCGAGGCGAGCCGTTGGATGCAGGGTGAGCGCTTCTGCAAACGCCATGCTCCTGCGGGATCTATTGGCATCGATTTGGCTCTTGTTGATGCGATTGCAGGGGTGCGCAAATTGAGCGATCTGTATGCGATGCCCATTTCGGAGAGCTTCTATCGCGAGATGATCTCAAATCTAGAGTAGAGCTTTTTCTCCTTCAAACTTGCCTTTGCTGTGCAAGCGTAGGTCGCTTTGACGACATTGTCTTCGTCTGAGAGCTCAAACACGTGTCTGTGACAAACCTCTTTTCCATCAAAGCTCACTTTCACCTCAGTGGGTCTTAAACGGTGCGGATCTTTCATTGTTGCCATTTGCTGTTGCAGAGACTCAGTGGCTCGCATAACGGTGTCGAATGTGAAGAGTTTCATCACATCATCAGCTCTTGTTGGAGCGAGCTTTTTTACCTCTGAATGCACCGATGCAAAAGTTGCACGGCTCAGGTCGATTGTCGTGTTTCCGATTGTTAACTCAATCCGCTGATCTGGGCGATCGGCGTACTCGAGCTTGAAGCGCTCGCTATACTTTTTCTCAACGCCATCTTCAATCAGATCTTTATAGGCGTTTTTATTAGCATTTGTAATGAAAATGAGTCCTATGGCAATTGCGGCAACAGCCCCAGCGACGATGAGCGCAACTGCGGGCAAGCCTGCGGCTAGAGAGACAACAGCTGTAATTCCAGCGGCAACTAACAGGGCCTTTCCGACGTTTGCGCGAACGATATGGGGAGGTGCACTATATTGTGGGATTCTTTCCATAATAACCTCCTTGCGAAACAATTCAATTATAAACCAAATTTTAATTTAAATAAACCCATTAAAAATTATTTTAACGGGTTTATTTTGGTTAAGAAGTTGGATTTAAGAAGATTACGCTGTGGGCGTCATTTTCCCTGAAGGAAGCTTGACCGGCTTTCGAGCAAACATCAAAGGGTGACCAGCGGCTGGAGCCGGCCTGCGCCGCGGCATTGGACGCAAAGGAGCCGGACCTCTTTGCTTGCCCAATTGCATTTGAAGCGCTTTTACCTGATCTTTTAAGACGCCGTGAGCTCGACTTGCCAATCCGAGGCGACGCCCCTGATCGTGAGAGGCCTGTCCGATTTGTTTGACGTAGTTTGCTAGGGCCTGATTTTGGGCCAGAGATTGACGTCCCATGTGGTTTGAGCGTCTAACAAAGAATGCCCCACCGATAACGGCTGTGACTAAAGTCGCGCCGAGAAGTACTCCAAGAGCGGTTACCGCTCCAACGGCAATTGCTAAGCCGCCGCTAGCAATGACTGCGGCAACAAAGACAACAAGGGCTGCTGCCATTACTTTGTCTTCAAGGGGGCTTTTAAAATCTAATGTTTGTAGTTGATGCGTTTGTTGATCAACTTTAACTGCTGATGCTTTATCCATTATTATTCTCCAATTATTATAAGATATTAGTATCCGAAAATAATTTTACAATAAAGATAAATTAACCTAAACAGTTAAAATTAAAACTGTTACGCCTGAACCCTAAAAACAATTGGATTCATTCGGGGAGGTGGTCCAAGATCTGTGCGTTGCTTAGCAGGTAATTTTTTACCTTCTAGCATTTTAGAACGCCACATTGCCTCAAGATCGGTCTCAAATGCTCTCTGATGAACCGCTTCGCTTCTCTGTTGTTCTTGAGCACTTGGAAGCATTGGGGCGACTCGCGAAAATTGCGCCTCTGATAGACCCTTTTCCAAAGTCTTATTTTGTTTTTGAAGAAGCTTCACTTGTTCACATAAAATTTTAACTTCTAAATTGAGTTTTTTCTCGTCTTTTTTAGGTAGTAAAAGAGCTGTTGCGAAGAGAGCTGCAGCAGTTGCAACTGTTGCAAGGGCGGCCGCTAAGATAACTACAGCGCCAAAGGCAAATGCGAGTCCACCAGTAGCAATTCCACCTGCGAGCAAAACTGCTAGGGCCGCAATCATCACCTTTTTTTGCGTTGTCAATTTGTTATTTTGAACGATTGGTAAATTTTGCGTTGAACTTACCGCTGTGATATCCATATTTCCCTCCATATCTATAAGGTACTCTATCATACTCACTTATTAAATTTAATATAATTATAAATTTAATAAAAAAGCCCCTAATTAAAAATTAGGGGCCAGATATGCGAAAGGGGGGACTCGAACCCCCACAGGAGTTGTGTTCCCACTACCACCTCAAGGTAGCGCGTCTACCAATTCCGCCACTTCCGCATGGCTGAATTACCGGAAAGTATATTCTAGCGTGCATTTTGGATCAAGGATTTGTTATGGCATCGCACACAGTCGTCACAAAAAAGTCTTCGGTGTAGCGCTGGGCATGCTTTGATTTGAGAAATTCTTGGATATTTTCTAGATAGGCATTGAATGTTGTCTCATCGATTGATTCGAGATGAGAGAGAAGCGCCTCATACGAGTCAAAATCGCGGCG
This sequence comes from Simkaniaceae bacterium, assembly GCA_022763045.1. Lineage (GTDB taxonomy): Bacteria > Chlamydiota > Chlamydiia > Chlamydiales > JACRBE01 > JALEGI01. Next base: position 59,033 of record JALEGI010000010.1, read on the forward strand.
ATCGATGTAGCAATTAGGGGGGATTTCACTCTGGACATTGGGGGCGCCGAGATAGATAGGAACGCAGCCAGCGGCAAAGCAATCAAAGATTTTTTCCGTGATGTAGCCTGTGAGGGCCTTGGTATTTTCGTAGCAGATTGCAAAGCGGTAGTCTTGCAAGGTAGCAATTTTATCTGGTGTGGAGCCTTTGTAATTGCGATATCCCTTTTTCTCCCAGCCATAGCCGTAGAGATCAAAAAGGCCTGGGTAGTTTTCGAAAAAGCGGACGGCCTCTTCTCTTTCAGAATAGATTTCCATCGGATGGTTTGAGCTTTTATTCGCATTGATGAGACAGAGAAATTTTCGCTCTTCAAATGTCTGGGTAGATCCCCGATAGGGGCGCAATACGGGATAGTAAAATTTGAAAAACTTTTCATTGTCGACCACATCGTCATTGAAGGTGTAGATTTTGGAGAAGTGCTTGTAGGTGCGGCTTGAGTATTGATTAGGAACAATTGTGGGCGGCTCAATTTGAAAGAGGATGAGCTTATCTGGGGGGAGATTGTAAATTTTGCGATGGTGAATGAAGTAGGGAAGGTTGAAGACAACAAATTTATCGACCTCTTTTTTGGGACGCATCCACGGCACCATTTTCTGATACCACTGCAATTTTTTGGGGACCTTTTCAAGGCTTGTGGTATCGACGGTGTAGCCCTTTTCATTGAGCTTGTAGTGGAGCTTTTCCCAAAGCGAGAGCTCTTCATATTTGCGATTGAGAGCAGTTGTGAAAAGGGTGCCAACATGCTCTTCGTTGGTCGGGACGACTTCGATGCGCTGCACGCAAAAAGCCTGCGTTAAAATGAGGGAATACAAAAACCATTTCATGCGGGTATAATGCTATTGAGATGGTTAAAAGGCTACTGATTTTTCTAATTCGTATTTACCAAAAATGGCTCTCCCCTCTTTTGGGGCAAAGGTGCCGTTTTTATCCAAGTTGCTCGAGCTATGCAAAAGAGTCTCTTGAAACTCATGGCGCGCTGAAAGGTGGGTGGCTCACCTTGCGGCGGCTTGTGAAGTGTGGTCCGTGGCATCCGGGGGGTCTAGATGAAGTTCCTGGCCAGGGCGCAGATAGCGGCGAGCGTTGAGTTTGTTCAGCTCGACAATTCGATCGATAGAGAGTCCATACTGACGGGCAATTTTCCAAAGCGAGTCGCCCTCTTTCACTTTGTGCACGCGCCTTACGGGTGCACTTTTTGATTCGACAATCGCAAGGTTCTCGCCAGTGAGTGCGATGAGCTTTTCGTGGGCGGCCTGCTGAATGGGCGTGGCGCGCAGCGAGCCGATAAGTGAGCGAAGGAAGGGGGCCACTCCGAGAGCGTTGTAATTTAGTGCGCCAATTGTGCGGCGCATCTCATCGTCATCGAGCCGGCGCAGTGCATATTTTGGCTCCAGGCGCACGAGAAGATAGGGCGCCATCTGTGAGCTTTCATTGAGGTAGGAGCGCAGCAGCAGTTGCCGGCGCTCTTCTGATAGGTCGGGTTTGATGCGCTGCTCACGAACAAATTGACGCAAAATTTCGTAGTCCCCTTCGAGCAGCATAGAGAGCGTTTCCTCCTTCGATAGCGCACTTTTTCGCGAGAGGAGGGTGTAGATCATGGTAAATTGTGGTGTGAGGTAGAAGGCAGATTTGAGCGAGTCGTCTAAATTGTGTTTGCGCCGCTTCATTTCAAAAAAGATCCCCTCGGGCGTCAATGGCCACCTTTCGGTGCGGGCAAAGTTGACAATAGAGGTGAAGGCGTCAGGATTGATTCCAGGGAAGACAGAGAGCTCAACGCGCTCGCCTCCATCTTTATGAATGAAGGTCATTTTACGCTTGTCGTAAACGATACCAGACAGCGCGCGGTTGATGTCAAAGTCGTGGTATTCAACAAGGCAGGCGAGGGCCAAGTCGCGGCGCATGTAGCCATCCTCCAAGAGTTGATCAGAGGTGAGCTCTTCAACGAGCTGGCGAAAGGAGTAGTTAAAGTAAGATTTTACCACGTCAGCGTTGGTTTCAGAGAGGGAGATGGTGTCGATTTTCATCTCGGGAGCGTGGCTCTCTTTTTTGACAGCGAGGTAGCTGAGTGTGGCAAGAAGTCCACAGTTAAGCGCGGCGCTGATAATTAGGGCGGCTGTCAGGGTGCGTGAGCGCCTTTGCCACACATTCGGGTCTTGCATGATTACACCTCAAAAGACTATAATGCCTCTTTGAAAGTTATAAGGAAACAGTCATCTCATGAAAATTCCCCTATCTTGGCTCAAAGAGTTCATTTCTCTCGAAGAATCTCCTGAAGAAATTGCCGATATTCTCACCCTTGCTGGATTAGAAGTCGATGCGATTATCCGCAAGGAGCTTCCCTTTTCGGGCGTGGTTGTGGGCAAGGTTGTGGCCTGCGAGCAGCACCCAGATGCTGAGCGGCTCAAGGTGGCAACTGTGAGTGACGGGAGCGAAGAGGTCAAGGTTGTCTGTGGCGGGGCAAACTGCCGAGAGGGCCTCACTGTTGCTTTTGCCAAAGTGGGCGCAAAGGTCGGCGAGATCAAGATTAAGCGGGCCAAGCTACGCGGGGTTGAATCGTTTGGCATGCTCTGCGCGGCTGAGGAGCTCGGTCTAGAAGAGAGCTCTGAGGGAATTATGGAGCTCGATGATCTTAAGCTGGGGCTCGATCTACGCTCGCTTCATGAGGAGATTATTTTTGAAATTAGTCTAACGCCCAACTTGGGCCACTGCATGTCAGTTCTTGGGGTTGCCCGCGAACTTGGCGCATTGCTTGGACGAAAGGTGCGCGCCGCTGAGCTGCGCAAACCAAGTGGCGACATGCCCAAAACGCGCGTCTCTATTGACACGGATCTCTGCTCACTCTACGGCTGTCTCGAAATGCAAGTTGAGCAGCAACAGAGCCCAACGTGGATGAAAACGCGACTCGAAGATAGTGGTGTTCGCCCAGTCAGTTGGGTGGTTGATGTACTCAATTATGTGATGCTGGAGATTGGCCAGCCGATGCACGCTTTTGATTTAGATAAGCTCAGTGGTGAAATTCGCATCGCCCAGGCTGGCAGCGAGATGAAAATCGAGACGCTCGATGATGTGACGCGTGAGCTTAGCTCTGAGACGCTTCTAATTTTTGACGGGAAAAAGCCGGCTGCAATCGCTGGAATTATGGGGGGCGCTGAATCGGCTATCTCTGATGGAACGACAAAAGTGCTTCTTGAGGCGGCGAATTTTTCTGCAACGTTTATTCGTAAGACAAGTCGCTCTCTTGGGTTGCGCTCGGAATCTTCAGCCCGCTTTGAAAAGGGAATTGATCCCCAGGGGCCTGAAAGGGCGCTTGCTCGAGCAGCTGAGCTTCTGGGGGGCAATGCCAGCGCAATTCATCTCGAGGGCGCCTTCCTTGACAAAAAGCCTGTAAAGCTGCGCACGGATCGGATTAACAAACTTTTGGGGACGCAGCTGAGTCCTGGAGAGGTTGAAGAGCTCTTAAAAAGGCTCGAGATGCAACTGAAAAAAAATGGCGACAATTTTACTGTAACTCCCCCCTCCTATCGCAATGATATTGTTGAAGAGATCGACCTTGTTGAGGAGGTAGCGCGCATTTACGGCTACAACAACATTCCCTCAAGAGATCCAGGCGTTTGTGTAAGCGAAATCCCCCACCATCCGATGTATCTTTTTGAAAACGCTGTGCGTGAGAGGTTAGTTGCTGAAGGGCTCCAAGAATTTTTGACATGCGATCTAATTAGCCCGAGTCAATCTAAAATTGGGATGGAAAAATCTCTTTTCAGCGAAGAGGGAATCAAAGTTCTGCACGCCAAGTCTGTCGATCAATCAGTTCTTCGGGCGACGTTTTTACCAGGCCTGATCCAATCGATAAAGATTAACCAAAGCCAAGGCCAGCGCGATATTGCTGCCTTTGAAGTGGGGAAATTGCACTTCAAAGATGGGGAAGAGATTCTCGAAAAGAGCGCTGTGGCGCTAATTGCAAAGGGACAAAGCTCTCCCCTTCACTGGGAGCACAAGCCTAGAGAAATCGACTTTTACGATTTGAAAGGGCATGTTGAGAACTTTTTAGAGGGCATGGGCGCTGAAAAGGCAGAGTTTCGCCCTTCAAAGATGGAGAGCTTCCACCCAGGTCGGCAGGCAGAGATTTTAATTTCTGGGGTGCGTGTCGGTGTGATTGGAGAGGTGCATCCTGGTATTTGTGATGTTGATGGACGGCTCTACTATGCACAACTCGATTTGCACGACTTGATGGAGCACTGCCAACCGAGATTGAAGATGGATGCATTGCCGATGTTCCCCGGATCTGATCGCGATTTAACCCTGACAACGCTGCGAGAGACTGCGGCTGAAGAGATTTTATCAAGTATTCGCAATGTCCCCTCAAAGCTACTTAAGGACGTGAAATTGATCGATCTCTACAGGAGCGAAAAACTCGGCGGCGATAGGCAAAACTTGACGCTTCGCTTTTTCTACAGAAGTGATAAAGCGACGATCAAGCAAGAGGCTGTCGACCGTGAACATGCACGCCTCTCCGAAGAAGTCAAAAAATTTGCGATCGCATAAATTTTTCCTTGCGAAAAAGCGCGCCATTTGTAATTGTATGTTTTCAAATAGATATGAAGGCTACACAATGAAAGGACACATTCCTGCTCTGCTAACAGTTGCTGCAATCGCAGTCTCAGCATGTAACAACTCAGGACCGTCTCGCGATAAGGAAATCATCTCAAAGCGCTACATACACCGCTACGGCTATGATGTCTCTCCTAACGAGTGGGACCAAAAAGAGTTCCCAGGCAAAGTTGTCACTACACAACGTGATGGCGCGACGATTGTACAAAATTTCGAAGCTGGTATTCTCCACGGACCGACAACAGAAACCTACTCTCACAGCCACACAATCAAGATTCGCAAGATCTACGACAAGGGCGTTCTCACAAAACAAACACACTTTGATGTCAGCGGCCTTCCAGAGCGTGAAGAGCTCTTCACATCCCCAATGACGAAGAAAGTAACTGCATGGTTCCGCTCAGGTACTCCACGTTATGTCGAAGAATATGCAAATGATACCCTTGTTGCCGGTCAATACTTCAACGCTACTAACGATGTCGAATCTCAAATCGATTCTGGCTTTGGTGAGCGCACAATCAGAAATCGCGAAGGCGAGCTCGTCGGGAAAGAGGTATTCGAAAGATCAAACATGATCTCTAAAGAGACCTTCTATGCAAATGGCAATCCTCGCGAAATCGTCTCTTACAAAAATGGCGTTTTCCACGGTGAAAAATCTGAGTACGACCTCCACGGCGCACCCCTCTACAAAGAGAACTGGCGCGCTGGTAAACTGCACGGTACTCGCTCCCTTTACCAAAACGGGATCGTCTACGCGGAAGTCCCCTACGTCAATGGCCAAAAACACGGTACCGAACGTCGCTACATCGATGGCCATATCCTTTCTGAAGAGTCTGAGTGGGTCGAAAATAAACGCCACGGCGCTTCTATCGCCTACTGCGACGGAATGACGCGTACTGAGTACTTCTTCAATAATGATAAAGTTTCTAAGGCTAAATACCACGAACTGCTCGAGCGCGAACAACAAATCGCTACGCTCAGCGAACGTGGCCAAAGAGCCCAATCATTCGATTTCACGAATGTAGAATAAGTTCCCTCAAACCTGGGTGGCTCGCCACCTCCTCGAGTCACCCGGGTTTCCCTTAACAATGCAATGCGGAAAAATTGAATTTGGCGATCGTTTTTTCGGGACGCTTCTAAGCGTTGCTCTCCTCAACCAACCCCTTTAGGGTTGGCCTTCGTCGTTTAACACTTACCTGCGCTCCAAAAAAAACGCCGCCAAATCCAATTTTTCCGCATTACATTGTTTGTCAATCTGCTGGCTTTACATGGAGAAAAAGGTAGCTTGTAAAGCGGCTTTACAGACATTAAAGAATATATAAAGAGAAAGAATTTGCAGAGTGGGGTATATTGCTGGGTATGAAGAAGATTGCAATTACTGGTGTTTCTAAAGGCCTCGGATATGCTCTCGCGGTGAAGCTGTGCGAGATGGACCACGATGTGTTCGGCTGCGCGCGCAGCGAGGTGACGGGTCCTTTTCACTCGGATGTCGTTGATGTCTGCGATGAGGAGGCTGTTCTCCGATGGGCTGATAAGATTGGCGGGATGGATATCCTGGTCAATAACGCTTCGATCATCAATCGACGGGTGCCGGTAGGAGAGCTCTCGCGCGAGGAGTTTGCGCGGGTGATTGAGGTGAACTTGGTGGCGGTGTATGGCTGCATTCGGGCCTTTCTTCCTAAGATGCACAAGGGCGGTATAATTGTGAATGTGAGCTCAGGTTGGGGCAAGGTGGGCTTTGAGGGCCTCTCCCCCTATTGCGCATCTAAATTTGGGATTGAGGGCATGACTCAATCAATAGCAATGGAGCTCAACGGGGTGGGGATGGTGAGTCTCGATCCGGGCGGTGGATTGAAGACGCAGATGCTGGCCTCCTGCCTTCCTGAAGCGCACGCAAGCGCGCGCACGCCTGAGGCGTGGGCCGAAGTGGCAGCTCCTTTGATTTTGGGTTTGAACACCAATGACAATGGCGCTTCGATCACTTGTCCTTAGATGCTCGCTTTTTGTTCGCTCTGTGGGCTTTCTTTCACAAAATACTTGGTGTCTTCTATATCAGCCTCTTCTTGAGGTTGGCACGATGTTGCAAGTAGCAAGAGAAGAACTAGAGGCAATAGTAGTATTGTTTTTGACAATCTATAAAGTATCATAATTTGAACCCTGTTAATATTTAGTTTTATTAACAGGATTAAATTATTTTCTCAACTTGCGAAATGGCTTGGGATTGTCTGTCTCTTGAAAGGGACGGACGTTAGGCGCTGATTCGCAGGAGCTTTGGCAGCAGCCTTTGTGAGTAGAGACGCACTGCTTGCAGGCTAAAAAGAGTTCATTGCAGTCCATATTGGCGCAATTGTAGTAGGTGTCTGTAGGAGTGTCACAAAAGTGGCAGTGGGAGATGGTCTCGGTGTTGTCCTCGGAAATGGGGGTCACAAGGCGATCGTCAAAGACAAAGAGCTTACCGCGCCAGTGCTTAGCGCCCTGCTTTTGACCATATTTGATCACACCACCTTGGAGTTGAAAGACGTTCTCAAAGCCCTCTTTTTTCATAAGCGCTGAGTAGAGCTCGCAGCGAATCCCACCAGTGCAGTACATCATGACTTTGGTTTTTGAGGGGTCGCGCTCAGATTTGAGATTGCGGGCATATTCGGGAAATTCGCGAAAGGTGTCGAGATCGGGCAGCTCAGCTCCCTCAAAGTGGCCCACTTCCCACTCATAGCGGTTGCGCACATCGACAATTATGGTGTCGTCATCTTTATTCTCAATCATCTGAGCCCACTGCTCAGGAGAGACATGATCGCCCCCATCTTGCGCCTCAGCCTCTTCGCCCATGGCTACGAGAGTGCGGTGCTTTACGGTCATTTTAGCAAAGGCGTGCTCAGTATGATGGTGAATTTTAAATTCAATTTCTGGATATCGAGTGTGTAGCCAGGCTTGATAAGCGTTTGAAGACTCTGGTGAGGCGCTCATTTGGCCATTAATCCCCTTATTCGAGATGTAAATGCGCCCTTTAACGTCTTGAGTTTTAAAAAATTCTTTGTGATTTTTCACCTCGAGATCGGGATCTTCGATGGTTCCAAAATAATAGTAGGCTAAGACTTCGTATTCCATGGTTGAAGATGTTAACATAAGTCATAGATTTTCTTGAACGAAAAGATGAAACGCTGTATGATTTCTCTCAAATTGTTGTTTGCATAGGAGAAAGATGGCACGCTACACTGGACCAAAAAACCGCATTGCTCGTCGGTTTGGTATCAATATTTTCGGTAGAAAACGCAATCCGCTTATTCACAAGCCCAATCCACCTGGGGTCCACGGTGCGATGCGTAAGAAAAAGTCTGACTACGGTCTGCAGCTCGATGAGCAGCAGAAGCTAAAAGCCGCATTCGGGATGATCTCTCGCAAGATGCTGCTTCGCTACTACAAAGAGTCAATGACTGAAAAAGGCAACACCGCTCACCTTCTTCTTGAGAAGCTCGAGTGCCGCCTTGACAATATCGTCTACCGCCTCAAGTTTGCTCAGACAATTTTCCACGCCCAGCAGCTCGTTGCTCACGGTCACGTTCTCGTTAACGGCAAGCGCGTCAACGTTCGCTCATTCCAAGTGAAACCAGGCATGGAAATCTCAATCCGCACGAAGTCTCATAACAACAAGCTCATCCAAGAGGCCCTCGCTAACAAGGCCCGCGAGCTTCCTGAGTACCTCGAGCTAGATGAGAAAGCCTTCAAAGGTAAGCTTATTGTCAAGCCTGAGCACGACCAAATTCAACTCGCTCTTCCCGTCAATGTCCCACTCGTTTGTGAGTTCTTGGCACACACAACATGATGATCGAGTTCTTAGGTAAGGGTGAGACGCAATCAAGCGTGATCACCCTCCAACAACTGGAGAAACTCATCGGCTTTCGCTATGTTGAGTTTCTCGAATTCATTTCCAAAGACATCCACGACCGCGTCGTCTCTCACGCCACACCTACAGAAAACCATCTCTCATTTGGAGACACCTACCGCGAGGCCATTTGCCTCGGCGCTCTCGCCCCCGTCTCCGTCAGATGGATCAACGATGAGGTGGGCTTCGGTCTCTTCGCGGCCACAGAAATCCACAAAGGCGCCTTCATCGGTGAGTACACGGGAGTTGTTAGAGAAAACAACGACCACCTGAAGATGTCCAACTATCTTTTTGGCTACCCTGTCAATGACGACATCGATCGTCCCCTCGTTATCGACGCTGAAAATGGCAATCTCACGCGCTTTATCAACCACAGCTACTCCCCGAATCTAGAAAAGGGCTACGCCTACTGCAACGGAATGTTTCATATGGTCCTCTATGCAGGACGCACAATCCAACCGGGTGAGCAGCTGTTCTACGACTACGGCCAGACCTACTGGCGCATACGCTCAAAACCGGAGGCATTCACACATGGCAACAACAACAGCAACCGAATATAAATTTACAACTTTCACGACGACTTCAACAATTGGGGCCCCTGTCTTTCACAATTGCCTTCCTGATAATCAGGTAGGAGTCCACGCACCGATGGCCGAAGAAATAAGAGTCATGAAGTATGGCAGATCAAAGCTCAAAACGATTGCTAGATTTTCTCCGGGTTTCACCCCCTATGGGGTTGCTTGGACTGGAAGATCAGCCTACCTAGTCCTTGGAGATCAAAAGATCTCTCTATCAAGGGAAGAGGATGGGGTCATTTCTCATAAAGTCTTTGACCTAGGATCCCCCTACTCACATACACTCTCTTCTGAGTGCAATAATCATTTTGTTGCTGTAAAAAAAACAGGTGGATTTGCAATTTTACGCATTCACTCAGACTCTGAATTAGCGATCACTCACTACGATCACGAATGCACCCATGTCACATGGGACGGGACAACGGCAATCATTTATGGCAAAGAGCGGGCGGTGGCTATTGCTGAAGACAATAGTGAAACCTTGTTTGAGCTGCCTGAACCGGTAACTGGAGAGGTAACAGATTTTCAATCTCTTCCAGGAAAAAAGTTCATTTACCGTAGACCGACCCGTGAAATTTTCCATGTTCAACTTGGTGGTGCAGTAAAAAAACTCGCAGACAATGTAAACGGGCTTTTTCAATTCCCAGGCGACCCAAAAGCAGCAATAACCCTAGCTGGATCGCTCTCTGAGCCTAAGCTAGCGCGCATAGAGATTGATAGTGGTGAAACAATGGAATATACCTTAAGAGATCTCTCACATGGAGCTGGCTCTTTGCAAATTGGTCATCTGATAGATAGGCGACAATTTGTCGTCCTCTACGGTCTAAACACAGCTCCTCATCTAGATCTTTTCGCAATAGGTCGTTCAGAACCTCTTGAGTGCTTTGATGTCTTTAAAGGTCCACATCGCATGCATATACCACCTGGAGAAACCCATATCAATTTTACACCGATTGGACCTGTATCCCATGCGCATGCTTCTCGTTTGGTTTTACCCGCTGTTGAATCAAAAGAAGATGAGTGATAAAATTCCTTGGAGATGAAAAAGGAAAAACTCTTGATTGGTGCACACACTTCTGCTGCAGGCGGAGTTCACAAAGCGGTCCTTGAGGGCGGTGAACTCGGCGCGACGACGATTCAACTTTTCACTGCGAACCAAAAGCAGTGGAATACCAAACCGATTGCAGAGGCCGAGGTCGAGCGCTGGTTTGAAGCAGTGGAAAAGACTGGCCTGCAAAAGATCATGAGCCACGACAGCTACCTAATCAACTTAGGCTCTCCCAAGCCAGACATTCTTGAAAAGAGCATGAAGGCCTTCGAAAATGAGCTCAAAAGGTGTCATCAACTCGATTTAACCTACCTCAATTTCCATCCAGGTGCGGCGACAACAGCGAGTCGCGAGGAGTGTCTCGATCAGATCATCGCAAGTTTAAAGCAATTTGAAACGCTCGCAAGTGAGGGCAACACGCGACTGCTTTTGGAAACAACTGCGGGGCAAGGAACAACTGTCGGCAATGGGTTTGAAGAGCTTGCCTACATTATCAAGGGCGCCAAGGGTCATGTGCCAATTGGCGTTTGCATCGATACCTGCCACATCTTCTGCGCAGGCTACGATGTGCGCAATTACGATGCTTGGGACAAAACTCTCAATCAGTTTGATAAAATTATCGGCCTTGAGCACCTCTATGCCCTCCACGTGAACGATTCTATGAAGCCCTTTGATTCAAGACGCGATCGCCACGCCTCTCTAGGGCAGGGCGAAATTGGTATTGAGGGTTTCAAGGCGATGATGCAACACCCAAAGCTCAAAGAGATTCCAAAGTACCTAGAAACTCCGAAAAAAGAGATTTGGAGCGAAGAAATTCAACTACTGAGAGAGATGGCGTGAGAGTAAAAATTCGAGAAGCGAAGCAAAAACCTGTTGGTGAAACAATTACTCTCTGCGGCTGGGTGCGTACGATTCGCAAGCAAAAATCTTTTTGCTTTATTGACCTCAACGATGGCTCGACGCTTAAAGGCTTTCAAATTATTGCAGATGCCCAGTTGACCGAAAACATCCACACGGGCACTTCGCTAAGAGTCACAGGGGAAATTGTCGAGAGTCCTGGAGCTGGGCAGAGCACTGAACTCTCTGCTAAAGAAATTCACGTCTTTGATCCCTGCGCGCGTGAGGACTACCCTCTGCAAAAAAAGCGACACTCGGCTGAATTTTTGCGCACAATTGCCCACCTGCGTCCCCGCACGAATCTACAAGGCGCTATTATTCGCATGCGCAACACGCTCGCTTACGCCTCACACCGGTTTTTTCAAGAGCGCGGCTTTTTCTACATTAACACCCCAATTATCACCTCCTCCGATTGCGAAGGGGCAGGCGATATGTTCCAAGTGACGACCCTCGATGTAAAAAAGGGCCAGCGCGATTTTGATGACGATTTTTTTGGCCGCCAGGCCTTTCTCACCGTCTCGGGCCAGCTCAATTCTGAAGCAGTTGCTCACGCAATGTCTGATGTCTACACCTTCGGGCCTACCTTCCGCTCGGAAAACTCCAATACCTCGCGCCACCTAGCTGAGTTTTGGATGATCGAGCCTGAAATGGCCTTTTATGACCTTTCAGACACCATGACTCTCGCGCAAGACTACTTGAAATATCTCGTAGATGCTGCCCTCACCTCTCATCCAGAAGAGATGGAGCTCTTTGACAAATTTGTTGAGAAGGGACTCATCGATCGCCTCACAAAAGTGAAAGAGAAAGACTTCAAGCGCATGCCCTACACTGAAGCGATTGAAATCTTAGAAAATTCGGGCAAAAAATTTGAATTCCCCCACGAATGGGGATGCGATTTGCAATCGGAGCATGAGCGCTACCTTGCCGAAGAGCACGTGAAGGGCCCCGTCATTTTATACGACTATCCACGCGATCTCAAAGCCTTTTACATGCGCAACAATGACGATGACAAAACTGTCGCGGCTATGGATGTGCTTGTTCCGAAAGTGGGAGAGCTCATGGGTGGCTCGCAGCGTGAAGAGCGCTATGATATCTTACTAGAGAAGTGCAAGGCGGCAGACTTTGACCTAGAGACCTACAAATGGTATCTCGATCTACGCCAATATGGCTCAGTTCCCCATAGCGGCTTTGGCCTTGGCTTTGAGCGTCTGATTCAATTCATAACAGGGGTAGAAAATATCCGTGATGTCATTCTCTTCCCCCGCTACCCTGGCCACTGCAACTACTAACGGATTGTTGCGACTCCATGAGAAAAGCTAGCTGGATACTCTTCATGACTTGCAACTGGTGTGCCCACTCCGCTTAATTGATAAGCAGCAAAATGTACTCCTGAAGCTCGGTCATCTGAGTTTGCAATTTTCCCTACCAGGGAATCTCTATTAGCCGCTGAAATATCGCTACTTGGTATGTGAGAAATTGCCAGCATAAATAGGTCTTTCGTAGCAATCCCTACAGGCGCTTCGAAAATTGCTTGATAAGACTGCCCTTGGTTATTGAAATTTATATTATATTCCATATTACCTCCAATGTATTATAGCATTTTATCACACTAATTACATTAAAAATAATATATAAATAAATTTAATTATTAACTGTCTTATTTTTCAAGATAGCCGCCCCTACTCCCAGAAGTGTTGCGACAATGGAAATTGCAAGGCCGACATAGGGAATGCGCACGAGAATAAAGTAGATGATGAGCGCAAAAAAGAAATTGAGCTTTTCAAACCGGTGGATGCGAAACCGCTGGGTCGAGAGGCGGGTAATCCACAGGATAGAGATCACTTTCGCCATATAAAACCCGATGACATTCACAGCAATGAGCGTCAGGGCAAAGGGAGCGCCAACAATTGTCATGAGGAAAAAGAGCGAGATGAGTGGAAGCAAGATAGCAATCATGACACCTGTTAAAAAGGCGCGCACAGGTCCTTTTGTCAATACTTCATAGGAGGTATCGACGCGATTGCGGTAATAGCGCAGCAAGACCAATCCAACGACAAGAGAGTAAAAGAAGTTCATCAAAATCGTCGCGAGCTTCGATCCGGTTGAGAGCTTTTTGATAAACGATTTGCGCGTTACATTGGAGAAAATCGAATCTTCGTGCTTAATGCCCCCTGTGAGCTTGGCATTAGAGTCAATATGCGCATCGTTAGTACTCCAGTAGGTGATCGGTCCTTTCACATTGGCCTTTGAGGTAATGCGCAATTGGCCGACATTTGCGGTGACAAAGCCCCCCACTCCATCAGATAGGCGTAAAAACGACGAAGAGATGCGTATATTTCCATTGATCCGCGAGGCAAAGTCTGCGGTGCCTGTCATTCCTACGACGTTGCCTTTGATAAGAGCTTTGGGGCTGAGATCAAGCGAGCCGGCCACAACGCTGACGCTACCTCCGACATCCCCTGAGATGACCACGTGGCCTCCAGCACCTCGAATATTTTGACCAACGTATCCCGAATGGCTCAGCTCTCCACCCACAAAGAGAATGCTCCCGTCAACGGTGCCATCGACAAAGGCTTGTGAGGCTAGGACAAAGAGGTCCCCCTTGATGTGTCCTGAGATTTCAACAGTCGAGCCTCGGGCAAAGTAATCACCTTGAATCGTTGTCCCGTGTGGCAAGACAACATAGGCAGAATCATCTGCAAAGAGGGCAAAAATCGGTAGAAGAAAAAGGAGAAATCGCATCTAGGCCTCCATTGCGAGAGGGATAATTTTTTTCTGCATAAATCGGGTGTAGAGCCTCTCTGTCAACTCTTCCATGGCAACGGAACAGAGCTCAAGAGGTATGTGGTTTTTATGCATGGCGGTGAGCTCATCGATATTAAATAGACGCACATGGGGATTGCGGCCAATCTGTGGATCGACGTTACGTGGAATACCAAGATCTAAAATAAGCCGGCGCTCTTTTGGCGCGCCCGAGGTGATGAGGTAGTTGACATCTTTCGCGGCGCACACTGTGATGGGATACTCACTCCATCTTTCACGCTCATTCCAAGGTAAAAGCCCCGTTTCAAGGTCTGTTTCATAGCGGCTACAGAGGGTGATGTTTTTAATCCCTCTGTGTCGGAGCATATAGTAAATTTGACGATTGATCATTGAGTTGCCAATGAGCAGTATACGATCTGCCTGTGGGAAAAAGAGGCGAATGATCTCCCCCGCAATACTCTTTAAATCGCGATTGTGCGGGAGGGTAAATTGCGTGCGCATGCGCTTGCCAATAAAAAGCGACTTTTGAAAAAGGTAGTGCAGCTCTTTACAAAGATGCTTTGATTTGCCATAGGCGACTTTCACTTGACGCTGGATTTCGCTCTCGCCGATTAGGGCGCTGTCAAACCCTGAGACGACTTTTGCAAGATGGGCAAAACAATCGTAGCCAAAATAACTGTAGAGATAGGGCTCAAATTCCGTGACAATATCTTCACGCAAAAGGTTGAGAAAATTCGTTTGGGTGCTCGCTAAATTATTAGAAGAAAAGTAAATTTCCATGCGATTGCATGTCGATAGGTGTACCCAAGCGCAACCAGGGCTGAGCGTCTGGACACGCGAGAGTGTCTCTCGAATTTCCAGTGGGGCAGTTTTGAAATTGACTCCGATGACACCAACTTGCATATAAGAATTATTTATAGCTCTTCAGAGCCTATTGTTTCAAGTAGTGGGGCAATGAGCGCATTGTCGTAGCCTTGAGCGTATAGGTGACGAAATGCCTTAGACCTTTCGGTAAATTTTTTTTTGAAAACAACTTCTTTGGCATTTTCAATCTGCTCTTCAGCGCTGTAGTGCTGCTCCAAAAGCTCCATTGCCTCATAAAAAGAGGTGCCGAGCCTTTCAGAGAGTCGTCGCGCAATGCGTCCAGGGCCATATCTTAAACGTTTTCCACGGGCAATCTCTCCCTCCATTAGCGCCTGATCGTCGATATACCCTTGCTGTTTGAGTCTCTCCATCAGAGGGGCAATTTCCTCCTCTGTGTAACTTTTCCTTTGAAGTTTCTCTTTAAGCTCTTTTGAGCTATAGTTACGTCTCGACAGAATGTTATAAGCGACAAGCAAAATCTTTTTTTTCATTTGAGATTATCTCTCCTCTGAGTACATTGAAAAAAAGGATACACGATAAGGAGATTTTCATGTCAGTCGGTGGAGTTGGTGGAGGAAGTGGTCTCGGCGGGATTTTAGGCGGTGGAGAGCCCCAAGCGCCCAAAACAGAGGGTAGCGGGGGCGGCAAAGGAATGCGCAGCTCAAAAATTTGGCAATGGATCGCGAGCAAGGGTAGTATGAAAGATGCCGATCAATTTGTGAAAAACCTTATCAATGAAACCACGCAAATGGTCTCCAAAGAGATGAAAAAACGGGATAAGGCAATTAAAAAGATGAAAAAATCGCTCTCCGAGGAGGGGTAATTGAGCACATTTGTCATTGAAGAAAAAGATACGGATCAGCGTCTCGATCGCATTTTGCCGGGAAAATTTCCCGAGCGCTCGCGCGCCTATTTCCAGTTCCTGATTGAATCAGGAGCCGTTTCAGTCAATGGCAAAAGCGTGAAAAAACGCATGAAGCTCACAAGTGGCGATCAAGTTGAAATCGACTTCATCGAGCCGCCCGAAATGACCCTTGAGCCTGAGCCAATCCCCCTCTTAATCATCTATGAAGATGCCCACATCATCGCCATCGACAAACCCCTCTCCATGGTTGTCCACCCAGCTCCTGGCTCTCCATCTGGTACTCTGGTAAATGCCCTATTACACCACTGCAATTTAAGCGAAGATCCCGTGCGCCCCGGCATAGTTCACCGCCTCGATAAAGACACCTCGGGACTCATTGTTGCAGCAAAAACGCCCCAAGCTCACCAAAACTTAAGTGAGCAATTTGCAAACCGAGAGGTAAAAAAAACCTACCTTGCAATAACAGTAGGCTCGCCTCGCGACTCCCACATCATCTCCCAAGTTGGGCGCCACCCCATCCACAGACAAAAAATGGCCATTTTACAAGAGGGTGGTAAGCGCGCTGAAACCTACTTTGAGCGACTAAAAACTGACAATCACCTCTCGCTTGTTCGTGCCAGACCAGTCACTGGACGCACCCACCAAATTCGAGTCCATGCCAAAGAGCTAGGAGCCCCCATTTTGGGCGATCCCGTTTACGGCCCCAAGCACCTCAATGAAAAATATCACGTGCATGAGCAGCTACTACACAGTGAATCGCTCACCTTCTCACACCCCACTACAGGGGAAGAAATGGCACTTAAAACTGCCTATCCAGAAAGATTTTCAAAATTCTTCTAGAAACTAATTTGTCCCTTGCGCTATTTTCAAAGTGAATGCATCTATATTGGGCTTGAAGTAAGGAACCGCTATGAAAGAATTCATCGAATATATCATCAAGAATCTCGTCGATAATCCTGATAAGGTAAAAATCAATCAAGTCGGAGGGACTCAGTCGATGATTATTGAGCTCTCTGTCGAAAAGTCTGACATCGGCAAGATCATCGGCAAGCGTGGAAAAACAATCAATGCGATCCGTACACTTCTTATGTCAGTTGCCTCTCGCAATGGGATCCGCGTAAGTCTTGAGATTCTAGAAGATGGTGAGCCCTCAAAAGCAGCTGAAAAAGCCGACGCTGAGTAATCAAGCCTCTTCTTCAGGATGTAAAAGGTTGTAAACAGGAGCTTCACCCTCTTTTTCAACTTGAGATAAGACTGGAACTCCTAGTTCTAGAAAGCTAGGTGCTTTTGCAGCTTGCTCTTCTTCAGAAGAAACAGAAATCATGAATAGATCTGGCCGGGTTCCAGCAGAGGCTTTGCCTGGGTCATAAACATTTATATTGAGCGTACACCCCTCAGGTATGTATTTCTCTGCCATAGATCTGAAATCGCTCAGACAATGGGAGGCAACATAAACTGATAGCTTTAAACGCTTCACGTCTTTACTTAAACCCGAAAGGAGCTCAATTGGAAACGGGCCTAAAGAGAAGATATGAAACTCGTCCTCTTGCTCGAGGCCCTCAATAAGCTCAATGCCAGCTTGAAAATTTTGATCAAACATGTCAATAATCATAGATTTACCGTCTGAAAATTGCATTTCATTACTGAAAAATCTAGAATGCCAGATAAATCCTCCAACAGTGATGCGATCTTTCATCTTCATAAAAGCTTCTGCGTTTCCGTGATCGATATCGACATCGTTTGCCACAATAAAATCAAATTTCAGTTCAGGCAAACAGCTATGACATAAAAGGGTAATATGGAGATGTCCCATTGCATGAAGCTCCTTTTCAACTGCTCCAACAGCGACTGATATATCTTCAGCGTCAATACAATGAACAACAATCCTGTCATACAATTTAGCAATTCTTGCAAGGAGAATAACAGTGCTTGCCAGTCCCCCTGCACCAAAATCTGCAAAGGAAAGCTCACTTTTTTTGGGTAAACATCCTACAACAAAGTCTTCCCCCTCCTTACGCCTTGTGCTTGTGAAACGACTAAAGCTACTTGCTAGGTCGAGCTGCTGACAACCACATTCTGTGAGATATCCAGGAAAGCTAAGAAGAGCCGTTTCCTCTCCAAGATCGAGACAAAATGTTTCAGGAGACTTTCCCAAAAGATCAAACAGATTTGCGCGTCCTAGGGGCGTTTCAGAATCTCGAAGAACATTGGCCTGTCTGGTTCTCAACTCTTTCGGAAAACTTGGCCCCCAAAATCCCTGAATCCCCTCTCCAAGGTGAGCTTCAACAATTGCTTGTGCTTTTCCAAGGTCATCTGGAGATGGATTTTCTGCTGTTACCACAACCCAGTTGTAGTTCTCACCAGCTGCATATTCTGCATGACATGTAGGTGGAAGGGTGCTTTGAATTGTTGCTAGAGTTGCGCTTGCCATCATAGATCTCCGTAAAATTGGCAGAAATCTTAAAAAGATATTTAATAAAACACAAGAATTTACTCTCTAGTCCGTGTACGTTTTGCTATAGACACCATTTTTTGCGTAGTGAATACGCCATCTTCCTTCCCCTTCTTTTACAATGCCAACACTATGGGTAATTGCACGACAATATTCTCCTGTAAAATCCTTAAAATTCTTCAGGCTTTCATGTTCTTTAATAATAAGGTCGCCACCCATTGGAACTCCTTTTTCAATAGGAAAACTAACGAATTTTACATCAATTTTAGATGGTACATACTGCTGATAAAGCTCAACTTCTTTCTC
Organism: Simkaniaceae bacterium; assembly: GCA_022763045.1. Lineage (GTDB taxonomy): Bacteria > Chlamydiota > Chlamydiia > Chlamydiales > JACRBE01 > JALEGI01. Next base: position 77,325 of record JALEGI010000010.1, read on the forward strand.
AATTTCTCTAGTATCACCCAACACGTGAAGAACCAAAGAGTGTACTGTTTCAGGCAGATAAGAAAATATTCTTCTGGGAAGGTCTGAGACAATACACATTGTTGATGTCGCCGGCAAATCTAACCCCTTGATAAGGCGATAAAGAGCTCTGTCATGACTCGCATAAGTTTCAAGAACCTCACGTTTACCATCTGGGCCCATGACCTCATCTGCCATAACGTATGAGTGATATATTTTGCCCTGGGGAGTTAGCCGCTTTGCTAGTTGAGATAGAGCATAGTGAACCTGATCATTTATATTGACATCTCTGGCGCGAACTAAATCAAAATCAGAATGGGCACCTAACTCGCCTACTGCAGACACATATTCAAGAGAGATGTGCGTAAGCCCCATTTCCCGGAACCAGCGATTTACCTTTTGAACTCTATTTTTCTGATCCTTAAGATCGATACAAGTGACTTCAATTTTTGTGTAGCGGTTGGCGATTTTTGCAAGAAACACTATAAGCTGAGCCATTGCACCACATCCAAATTCGATAAATTTCAATATCTCCTGCTTTGGCAGTTCTGCATGCATCCTTGCTTCGAAATCCTTGTCTCGAGAGCTTTTCATGCGATCAAAGCTAGAACTTGGTCCTAACATTGTGCAGCCACATTCTTTCAGATCTTCAGGGAAAAATCTAAGATAGGTAACATCCTGCGATAGGCTAAAAAAATTTTCGGCAGAAAAAAAACAAAATGGAAGTGGATTTTCTCCCAGCAAATTGAATACTCTTGAGCGTCCAAATGAAGTCTCATCATGCGCAAGAGAGGTAAGCTGCCTTAATCTCGCTGCGAATGAGAAGCCAGGCCCATAGACGAATGCAAACTTCTGAGAAAACAATGAGTGGGTTGCCTCTTCAACCCGTCTGATGTCTTCCGGCGTAGAGCTAGAGGCATCGAGAACAAACCAGGAAAACTTCTCTCCGTCTGCAAAATTAACAGACATATTTTCAGGGATAATCTTAGCTAAACGTGTAAATGCATCTCTTGTTGTAATTTCCAATATAAATCTCCACATAAAAGGAGAATATTTTAAAGGGAAATTAAATTTTCGGCAAGAAAGGTGAAATCATCGCTTTGCGAGAGTTAAGCGTTCCGGCCTTGTAGCGTAAAATGGCCATTGAGGGCCCCTCTTTTGTCACTTTGTGAGGGACTGTCAAGAAGCTCTCATTAAATATCATGTCGAGATACTCAGAATCGGGGCCAATAAGCTCAAGCTCTAGCGAGCTGCGATCGAGAGCAGCGGACTCCTTGAAGGCACTGAGGAAAAGCGTCAGATGCTCAACCGAGAGATCGGTCCCTGGAATCCACATCCATAGCTCATCTTTGTGCCAGTACTCCGTTTTCTTACCAGTGTGAAGCTCTTCAGCGCTGGCAATCGTTGAAATCATGTGGAGGTAAAGGTCGATATCTGAGTTGTTGTTATGGGTCGTTTGTGATTGCTCGACCCAAACCTGACGGATTTGCGCCTCGTGTTTTTGGTAGGTCTGCACATTTTTGACAAACATCTTTGTTTGTCCCACGCGCGCGCAGGCGTTTTGGGTCTTCGTATCGGTAAAGACAGCTGAGGTCTCCCCTTTTGCACACCGCTCAAAATTCGCTGTCACAGCTGCTTCACGAGCTGTATAGACTTTGGCGTAGAGCGAATAGACGTCTTTGTTTTGCAGTAGGCGCTCAGAGGCCTTTGCGACAAAATCTGGATCGCACTCGAGATCGTCAAAGTGAATTACCTCAACCTCGCGCCCCTCTTGAATCGATTTAAGGCGATTGATGAGCTGCGCTACATGCACGACATCAAAACGCGTCATCTTGGTAAGTAGATCTGTATCATCAAAAATAGCGTACATGTAGTGGAGATACTCAATAACCTCGCGCTCGTGGCTAATAAAGTGTCCGTGGCAATTGGCTGCGCGCTTCTTTTTCAACAGGCGCTCGAGAATGCGCATCATTTCCGCAGAAGAGAGCTCTTGCTTGACCGATTGAATTTGCGCATCAAGTGCCTCTTCGCTCATTCCGCCGGTTGAGTGAATATCGTTCATCTCAAAGCTCATTTTTGCCATCAAGACGTTGCTCGATTGCGCATCAGAAACGATGGCCTTTGGTGGCGTGAGTGAGGAGATGCTGACCTTGTGATGATCAATCACACTGATAATATCGAGATAGGGGGGAATTTTTGTCTCATCGCGGTTGGAAAAATCGCGCAGCGAGACTGTTCCAAAGACCTGCTTTTGCAAGTCGTGCGAGTGAATCACTCCCAGTGGAATGCGCTTGCCGGTGTGGTCAAGCATGGCAACGGTGAGATAAGGGTAGCTTGCCATTTTTGAGCGAATTTCCTCGATATCGGTGCGAAATGGGAGATAATTTGGGGAAAATCCAAAGACCTCTTTTTTGATTTCAAGGGCAACCTTGAGACTATCAGTATACTCGCGCACATTGTGGAAAGCATCAGAGAGCGAGCCAAAAACCTCTTGAATATGAGAGAAAATCTCAGGGCGATCTTCGCGCAGCTTGCCGCTTTCATCAAAAACTTTGGACTTCTCAAGCGCCTCAATGGCCCCGCGGAACGCGGAAAAATCGCCAATGCGATGCTCTTCAAGGGTGAGCAAAAATGCTAAAATTGTCGATTGAAGCCCCTCTTTGATCTTAAGCACCTTCTCAACGTAGGCGGCAACATACTCTTTTTGCCGCTCAGTGAGCTCTTCGATTGGCTCGCAGTGAGCAATTTGCATCCCACGCAGAGAATCAATCATCTCTTTGAAATCGCCTGCAGTCACCTCAGATTTTGCAAAAAGCTCGATCATGCACTTGTGCAGATGCGACTCAAGCCAGCGCATGCAGATATTGAAAGCGTTAATCACATCGCGCACACCTTCGACATCGAAGGCGCGCCAGTCACCCATGTAGTAGCCCTCTTCATCGATGCAAACGACCGCGCTCTGCGAGCGTTGATAGTCGAGGCTATACGAGCGCTCCATCGGCTTGCGCTTCACGTGCCCCCGCTGGGTCATCAAATCGAGGGTGTTAAGCGATAGCGCTGTGCGCTTTTTTGCGACAAATTCAAAAATGCTCGCACCAAAAATCTGGTCGAATAAGAGCTCTAGCTCGATAACTGAATTGGGGCGCCCGCCTGGGACATTCCAGCGGTGAAGCCCCTTGCCGACGCGACAGGAAAAGGCGTCAAGCCAGCCCCAAAAGGCCGAAACAATGGTATCGAGATCGGGCGAGCCGTGAGCCGTTACAATGTGCGAGCCCTCATAGACCTTGTCCATTCCTACAGGGAATACCGACTGGTACTGCTCGCGGGGAATGTGCTTGCCGGCAATGCGGCCGCGAATCGCATAGTTGCGCTCATCGGAGAAGCCCGAGTGTTGGTTCAGCCAAAACTCGAAGAAGGCAAAGTGGAAGCGCTGGAAGATATTCTCACTAGTGACGCGATCGCAATAATCGACAACATGAGGAAGTAAAAAGCAGGGAGTCGATTCAGCCTCGATGAGCTCAACAAGGGCATGGCAAATTGCGCTCAGCTTTTGGAAGCCATTGAGCTTTGCCACCTCATCGCCCTTGAGCCTTTCGATGGTGGCATCGATAGTAGAAAAGGTTTTACGCTCGAGTTTGAGGTCTCCAAGGAGAGTCATGGGCATATCTTCCTAAAAAAACGGACTGAGCAGGACTCGAACCTGCGACATTCCGCTTAGAAGGCGGATGCTCTATCCAGCTGAGCTATCAGTCCAACGGCAACGAGTTTAACCGATTGTCGCTTCTTTGTCAAAAAAACTCGCCTTTACATTTTCTTTAATGTTTGTAAAGCCGCTTTACAAGCTCCTTTTTTGTCTCTGTAAAGCCAGGATTTTTGAACTGTTTTACAGAATTCAAAATGAGAGAAAATCAATAATATCCGATTTAATGTTAACTATTGATGTAAGTTGGCTTTACAAGGTATGAGAACCTGATTGTAATCAGGTTGAAGAGCGCCGTTAGGGCGCTCAGGGGGCCCCAGATTTGCACTATCGCGACGAACCAAGCGTATAGATAATACGTGTGAGGAGCGATAGGGTGAAGATGGGGTGCCATGATGCGGCCAAAGGCTGTGTTGCATTTATGCAACACAGCTGATTTTTGAAGAAAAAAAGCAAATTCGATATTCTGTGTAGCTTATGAAAATACACATCAATGGCCAAAATGGGCGCTTGGGAAGCTGCATTTCCAAGATGCTCGAAAACAAAACCTATTCGGCAAAAGAGGCCGACGTCATCATCGACGTCTCCCATCCCAATTGCTTAGAGGAAATTTTATGCTGGGGCAAACCTCTGGTAATTGGTACCACGGGCTACTCGCTAGAGCAGATGAAACAAATTGAAGAGGGAGCAAAAAAACTGCCGATTTTCAAGGCGTCAAACTTTTCGCTCGGCATTGCGCTTTTGCAAAAGTTTCTCCTTGAACACGGCGAGTACTTTATGGGCAAACCTGCGGCAATTATCGAGACGCATCACGAGGGCAAGGTCGATGCGCCAAGTGGCACTGCGCTCGAGCTGGGCAAAAATTTGGGTGAGTGCGAGTATTTTTCGCGCCGCACACCCAATGCTGTTGGCGAGCATGAGGTGCGCATTGGTCTGCGGGGCGAGGAGCTTCGCCTTGGCCACATTGCCCACTCTCGCGAGCTTTTTGCCCGCGGGGCAATTCGTGCAGCTGAGTTTATGCTTGGGAAAAAGGCTGGGCTCTACGGGATGAAAGAGTTGATCGAATCTCCCCTTTAATAGATAATGCAGGCATGAAACTTATTGCTGGACCTTGTGTGATTGAGAGTCGCGATCACACGCTGCGCATTGCAGAGGAGCTGAAAACGCTCGATGTCGACCTCATCTTTAAAGCGAGCTTTGACAAGGCAAACCGCTCTTCGATTCACTCCTACCGCGGCCCGGGCCTTGACGAGGGCTTGAAGATTTTACAAGAGGTGAAAGAGCGCTTTGAGGTGCCTGTCACAACAGATCTTCACCTTCCAGAGCAGGCAGAGCCCGTTGCACAAGTTTGCGATATCTTGCAAATCCCCGCCTTTTTATGCCGCCAAACAGACCTACTTGTTGCAGCAGCAAAAACGGGAAAGACAGTGAATGTCAAAAAGGGGCAATTTCTCGCGCCTTGGGACATGGAAAATGTGGTGAAAAAGCTTCGCGAGTCGAATGCCAAGGAGATCATCTTGACTGAGCGTGGCGCCACTTTTGGCTACAATAACTTGGTCAGTGACATGCGCTCAATCCCAATTATGCAGGCGATGGGGTGCCCCGTCTGTTTCGATGCGACGCACTCTGTGCAATTGCCCGGTGGACAGGGCACATCAAGCGGCGGCCAGCGCGAGTTTATTCCAACGCTCATTTTTGCAGCCATAGCGGCGGGAGCCGATCTACTCTTTATCGAAGCGCATGACAACCCGCAAGCGGCCATGTGCGATAGCGAAACTCAAATGGAGATTGGTGAGCTCAAGGCACTTCTTCCAAAAATCCTCAAGCTCCATCGGATGATGCGCGATGAGACGGTTTGATCGCAATCGCAAGGTCAGCTACATCATTTTAGGCGCCGTTTGCGCCACCCTTCTCGGATTATTTTGCTTCAACTTGCGCTACCGCGAGCTCTCTTTGAGCGTTGCCCCTGAGAGCGTCTCGAATCAGTGGCGCGAGCAGGGAGTTAAAGATATTTGGCTAGCAAAAGAGGGCAAGCGGCTGCACACCCACATCGAGACCGAGAGCTCCTCTGCATCAGTTTTTCCAGGTAAAGAGCGCTTTGAAGTGGTGGAAAATATGCGCGGGGTGCGCTGCTTTATGGAAGACGAGGAGACAAATCGCTATATGGAGGCAAATGAGGCGGCCTACTTTTACGGCGATCAGCAGCTGCACATCTACAACGTGATGCTCACAATGTATCGCGGCCAGAGTGAAGATGTCTTTCTCAAGGGGTTTGCCAAACAAGCCGTTTTACAGCTCGGTAATAAGCAGCCCGACTTTACAGCTGTTGACTTTCAAGCGCAGGTATTTTCGCCATGAGATGGATTTTGCTACTCGCTCTTGTCTCTGCCTTTTCAAACGAGACGAATATCTCTTCAAAGTCCATTGCCGTGAAGGGCGATTTGCTATTTCTCGATGGCTCAGTGCGTCTCGATCACGCCCTTGGCGTGCTCTATGCTGAGCACATCAAGTACGATAAGCTAAATGAAAAGGCAACTCTTTCAGAAAAGGTGCACTTTAACTTTAGTAACAACTCAACAATTGATTGTGAAAAAGCAACGCTCAATTTTCAAACGCTCTGGGGCGATGTGAGCACCCAGGTGATCTATCGCGATATTTTAACGTCGCACTCGCACCCTTCAAAACTGGAAATCTCCTGTCAATCGGCCCGCTTTAAAATGGCTGAATCGCTTGGGAAAAAGCTCGAGCTCGACAACTTAACTGCACGCGATGATGTCCTCATTCACTACGATGAGAACTTTGAGCTCGCTGCAGACTACGCTCTCTACCGTAAACTCGACTCCCGGATGCGCGGTGAATCAAATCTACCTCAAGGCATGATCAAACTCTATCCACGCAATCGGCGCACAAAATGCGTTCTCTCCCACCACGATGATCACATTGAGGCCAAGCAAATTGCCATTGATACCAAATCATCTCTTATCACCATGAGCGAGGCCGATGGGAATTTACAAGCGCGCCCGTGCAGCGAGACTCGCTTTTCGGCAGAGCAGCTCATTTGGGACCACAAAAATAGCACTCTCACAATGCAGGGCCACATTGCGATTGATGATCCCCAGTTTGGTAAACTGCGCTCAGATGATGAGCTCAAAATTGAGCAGCGCCACTTTGAGGGAAAGTACGCACTTAGCACCATCGAATCAATGGGGAAAATTGAGCTTGAGTATGAAGATGCAGGAATTTTACACCACTTTATCGCCCCAGGCCACTCCCTCCTCGATCGCGACAGGCTCACCTTCACCGCTTCGAGCTCTCGTAACGATCAGGTTCTCTACTGCCGCGGTGGTGTGGAAATTCGCGCAAACGATGCAAAGATGACCTACAACCACAACACCAGCAAATTGCGCCCCGCCTCTGTACGCTTTGAAGGTGACGTCTCCTTCACTGCAAAACAAGAGGATGTCCCCTTTGAGCGGGCAATTGCCGATTGCATGATCTACCACATTGACAAGGGAGAGGTGATCTTATTTTCAAGCCCCGATCGCAATATTCTCTTTTCCGATCCCACAGGTGAAATTCGCATGAGCGCAGAAGAGGTTGTCATTCGCCAAATTGATGGAGAAAAAGAGGTCGAGGCAAAGGGAAAAGTGCGCTGCTTTTTCACCCAAGAAGAAACCAACTACTACCGCAGGATTTTCAAACATGGCACTACTGAGAGCTAAAAAACTGGCAAAAACCTACGGCGATCGCCGTATTGTGAATGACCTGTGCTTTCACATTGCACCTGGTGAGGTCGTCGGCCTTCTCGGGCCCAATGGCGCCGGAAAAACAACTGCGTTTTACATTACAATTGGCCTGATCAAACCCGATGAGGGGCAGATCTTTTTTAACGGCAATGACATCACAAACGCCCCCATCGATGAGCGGGCAAAAATGGGGCTAGGCTATCTCTCACAAGAGCCCTCCATCTTCCGCAATCTCACCGTTGAAGACAACATCATGTGCATTTTAGAAACGCTCGATATTTCAAAAGCCGAGCGCGTGGAGAGGCTCGCCGCCCTTTTAGAGGAGCTCAATCTCACCTCGCTTGCCAAGCAACGCGCCTCACGCCTCTCAGGAGGAGAGCGTCGTCGCTTAGAAATAACCCGCTCACTCGTTACAAGCCCCACTCTTTTACTCCTTGACGAGCCCTTTGCCAACGTCGACCCCATCACCGTCAGCGATGTCAAAAAGATGATTCTGCATCTGCGTAGCAAAAACATCTCGGTGCTCATTACCGATCACAATGCGCGCGAAATTTTCTCTATCACCGATCGCAACTACCTCGTAACGCGCGGAAGTCTTCTTGCGGAGGGAACAAGTGAGACGCTACTTGCCAATGAAGAGGTGCGCCGATACTATCTTGGGGATAATTTTAGACTCTGAATCGCCTCGAGCACTTTTTCAACAGGCAGGGCCTCCAAACAATCGCTCACCCGAGAGCCAGCGCACCCAGGCATGTAGCAGGGGCGACAGGGCAAATCAAGTTTAACAATTTCTGATTGACTGTGCTGCCACGGCCCCCAGCGCTTTTCTGAGGTGGGACCAAAAATCGCAACCAAAGGCGTTTTCAATGCCGCCGCCATGTGCATTGGGACCGAGTCGACAGTAATGAGCTTTTCTGCACGCGCAATGAGAGCTCCGAGCTCCTTGAGTGAGGTCTGTCCTCCAAGGTGAGGGTGTCCAAGTTGATCGAGAAAGTCGCGCTCCTCTTTAGCTGGGCCGCCAGTCAGCACAACCGGCCCCTCAAGTTTTTCAAGTAGCGCCTTCACATGCCGAGCTGGCCACGCTTTGAACATCCACCGCGAAACAGGGTGCACCAAAGTAAATGGGCCATCGATCCCCTCAAGCAGCTCATCTGCCCGCACCTGCGCCTCATCGGGAATCGCAAGGGACAAGTGGCGCTCATCAACACTAGGGAAAATGCCAATTGTGCGCAGCGCATCGAGGTTCATCTCAACCGTGTGGCGAATTCCCGGACACTCCCGAATCGTGTGGGTGTAAATTTTACCCTTGCCCCACATGCCACTGCCCTTTGGATCGACACCGACGCGGACCTTAGCTCCACTTGCAAAAGCAGCCATCGCTCCCCGATCGCCCTCAGTTAAATTGATTACAAGATCGTAGCCCTCTTTGCGGATCGCTCTCAAAAGCGCCGCTTCGTACATCAGACTCTTTTTCTTGCGATCGTAGAGGTGAAAGTGACTAATTGCTGGGTGTCCTTCGAGCATCGGCAGCGTTTCTGCATAAATGTAGGCGTGAATTTCGCTCTCAGGGTAGGCCGAGCGCAGCGCCGTAAATACAGGAGAGGTAAGAAGGACGTCGCCGTGGTGACGTAATTTGGCCACTAGAATCTTTTTCATAGTGACCAATTGTAGGGGCTAGCTCGTTAATAGACAAGTCTTCTACGCGGCCGAGCGCCCAAAGAGAAGATATTTCTTGTTGAAGGACAACCAAACACTAGAAGCAACAAAAGGCCCAATGACAGAAGCGCCATTCCCACAATTAACAGAATCTCTCTAGCTCTATTAGGCGCTTGACTTGTAGGAGAACCTCGCCGTACCACACGCGCTCTTGGAGCTGGGCGTCCAGTTCTTGCAGCATCGCCTTCTCTATGCTGTAGACGTGTTGCCGTGACAAAGTTATCTATCTCATCGACTCTTCCAGTCATATCAGTTAGTTGAACTCTGCGTCCTGCAGGAGAGAAATTACAGCAAGGGCACTTATTGTTTTGGTTAAGCCAAGTGTTTAGGGTTGCTAGATCAATGACATGACCACATTCAGTGACAGCTGGGTGATCTGTACCAGTTAGGAGAATTGGACATTTAACCCTGCCATCCTCGGCACGTTCAACAACACGAGGAGGAAGCATCGCCTCTCTAACTACTGGATCGGGCGCGCGCGGAATTTCAGGAGTTGGTGCTGCTGGTGCTGGAGGCGCTGTCGGAGTTGGCGCTGGGGTTGGTAGTGCAACAGATCGAGCGGCAACAACGCGCGCATTAATTCCTCTTGCGTTGATCGGTTGATTACACGTTGGACAAGGCGCCCTTCTTCTCAAAAGATCATTTACCTTTCCTGGCGCAAATTCATGTCCACAAGATAAAACATCGTGGATATGTTCAGGAAAATTTCCTCTACAACATAATAGATTAACGTCAGCCATAATTAAAAATCCTTAACTAATTCGACGATCATTATATCTATTGATTGCAGAATATCAACTATTAAAATAATTTATATAGGACTAGAAGTAAATTCTCTCTTCACGTATACTGCTTTCAAAAAATTTGGAGTTAAACCATGGCTAAAGAACAAACACTTTCAATTATCAAACCCGACGCTGTACGCAAAAACCATATAGGAGAAATTTTATCTCGCTTTGAGAAAAATGGTCTCAAAATCGTTCAAGCAAAAATGATCCACATGTCTCTTGAGCAGGGAAAAGAGTTTTACGCGGTTCACAAAGAGCGTCCTTTCTACAACGATCTTGTTAACTTCATCTCATCTGGTCCTGTGCTCGTCTCTGTTCTAGAGGGCGAAAATGCAATCGCGAAAAACCGCGAAATTATGGGCGCAACGAACCCTGCAGAAGCAGCTGCCGGAACGATTCGCGCAGACTTTGCCGACTCAATCGATGAAAATGCTGTCCACGGATCTGATGGTCCAGACACGGCTAAAGTTGAGATCAACTTCTTCTTCAAAGCGGAAGCTCTAGCAAAAGCGTAACGGGGCCGTCATTTAAAAGTGACACCTGCATATCAGCGCCAAATTCGCCCGTTTGTACGGACCCGAGTTGGCGCTTTATTGTATCTACAAGTTTGTCGTAAATTGGCTTGGCGACCTCTGGCCTTGCAGCGCCTGTGTATGAGGGGCGCCGCCCCTTTTTGCAGTCGGCATAGAGCGTAAACTGGGAGACGATTAAGAGCTCACCCTGAATGTCAAGAAGCGATTTGTCCTCAAAGATGCGCAGATTGATGAGCTTGTCAACTGCCTTTTCTAGATCGAGCGTCGCATCGGCGTCTTGCACCCCAACTAAAACGAGCATGCCCCGGCCAATTGCGCCAATTGTTATTCCGGAAACCTCAACTTTTGCATGGGAGACGCGCTGTACTAAAAGACGCATCAGGTTTGCTCCAGCATTGTATTGAGTTGATCGCGCAGCTCTTTTGGCAGGTGCGAGCCGAACATTTCAAAGTATTCGAGCAGTCCCTGCAGCTCACGGCGCCACTCATCCCTATCGATTGTAAAGAGCGCTTCTCTTTCCTCATTGCTAAGATCTAGCGTCCCCTTTTCGGGGATCAAGCCCATGCAAGATTCTTTGACGCCTACCTTTTCATCGATACGCTCAAAGATCCACTTCAGTACACGCATGTTCTCGCCAAAGCCTGGCCAAATGTAGTTGCCGATGGCGTCTTGGCGAAACCAATTGACATGAAAAACTTTGGGCATTTTTTTGCCCTCACCCATTTTGATCCAATGGCCGAAGTAGTCGCCCATGTTGTAGCCGCAAAAGGGAAGCATTGCAAAGGGATCGTGACGAATCTCCCCTACCTTTCCTGCCTGTGCTGCGGTGCGCTCTGAAGAAACAGCGGCTCCGACAAAGACGCCATGCACCCAGCTCCTTGATTCAAAGACAAGTGGTGCGAGCTTGGCCCGGCGACCGCCAAAAATAATTCCGTCAATGGGCACGCCCTTGGGATCATCCATCGCAGGATCGATGACGGGGCACTGCTTGGCAGGGCAGGTAAATCGCGCGTTGGGGTGCGCGGCTTGCTCTCCCTCTATGTAGGGCTTGAGCTTCCATGTGCACTCGAGCTCGGGCATCTCATCTGTCATTCCCTCCCACCAGACGTCGCCATCTTTGGTGAGCGCCACATTGGTAAAGATGGTATTTTTCTCAATGGTTGCCATGGCATTGGGGTTGGAATCCATGCTCGTTCCAGGGGCGACGCCAAAAAACCCATACTCGGGATTAATCGCCCGAAGCTTGCCCTCATGATCAAAGCGCATCCAGGCTATGTCATCTCCAACGCAGCGAATTTCCCAACCAGGCAGAGTGGGCTTTAGCATTGCAAGGTTGGTTTTCCCACAGGCGCTTGGGAAGGCTGCTGCGAGATATTTTACTTTGCCCTCGGGGCTCTTGAGTTGAATAATTAGCATGTGCTCGGCCAGCCAGCCATCGCGGCGGGCATCGGTTGAGGCGATGCGCAAAGCAAGACACTTCTTTCCCAAAAGGGCATTGCCACCATAGCCACTGCCAAACGACCAGATTTCACGCGCCTGAGGAAAGTGGACGATATATTTATCGTCTGGACGATAGGGCCAGGCAACATCTTTTTGTCCCTTTTCAAGTGGGACTCCAACTGAGTGCATGCAGGGAACAAAGGTTCCATCAGCGCCAAGTGCTTCTAATACCTCATCGCCCATGCGTGTCATGATGTGCATGTTGGCAACAACATAGGGAGAATCACTGATTTCAACCCCAATAAGAGAGAGCTCAGATCCGATAGGCCCCATGCAAAAGGGAATGACATACATCGTGCGACCACGCATGCACCCCTCAAAAAGACCGTGAAGGGTTTGTCTCATCTCTTCAGGGTCGCGCCAATTGTTTGTTGGCCCCGCCTGCTCTTCTCGCTCAGAGCAAATGAATGTGCGGTCTTCAACGCGCGCGACATCTCCAGGATCGGAGGCGCACCAATAGCTTCCGGGACGTTTTTTGAGTTTGACAAAGACACCCTTATCGACCATCTCCTGGCAAATGCGCGCGTGCTCTTGCTCCGTGCCATTACACCAGTAGATCTGGTCTGGCTGACAAAGCGCAGCCATTTTGTCGACCCACGCTTTCAGCCCTTGGTGCTTCATGTCGCAACCTGCTTATTTTTGAATGACTCGAGATACTCGAGCGCTTTACCAGTGCCTAGACAGACGGCAAGCAGAGGATTTGGAGCGATAATGACTGGAAGTCCACACTCTTTGATGAGGAGTTTATCAAGGCCCTTGATCATTGCACCACCCCCAGCAAGCACCATTCCCCTTTCAACGAGGTCGGCAGCAAGCTCAGGAGGACACTTTTCAAGTGTTAGGCGAACAGCTTCGATAATTTGTTGAATTGGCTCTGCTAAGCATTCGCGAATTTCAACAGAATTGATGCGCTTAGTAATGGGAAGACCGGCTACCTGATCGCGGCCACGCACCTCCATCTCGAGCTCATTGTCACCGAGTGGATAGGCAGAGCCAATCGTCACCTTAATTTCTTCGGCCGTTCTTGGGCCAATCATCAAGTTGTAGGTGCGGCGCATGTAGTTGATGATGCAATCGTCAAACTCATCACCACCCATGCGTAGTGAGCGCGACTCGACGATGCCACCTAGCGAAATAATAGCAATCTCAGTAGTACCACCACCAATGTCGACGATCATACTCGCAGCAGGCTCATGAACGGGAAGGTCGACTCCGATTGCCGCCGCCATCGGCTCTTCAATCAAAATCACCTCTTGGGCACCTGCGCGTAGGGCCGAATCTTCCACCGCACGCTTTTCAACGCCTGTAATTCCAGAGGGCACAGCGATCAAAATTTTTGGGCGAAAAAGGCTTCGTGAGGGTGTTACGCGCTTGATAAGCGCTTTGAGCATTCCCTCTGCAATTTCAAAATCGGCAATAACACCATCTTTCATCGGGCGCACTGCGTGAATTTTGCGCGGCGTTTTACCAAGCATTGCTTTTGCTTTTTGACCCACCTCAAGCACCTGCCCAGTAATTGAATCAACTGCAACAACTGAAGGCTCTGCTAAAACGATTCCCTTCCCACGTACGTAGACAAGAGTGTTTGCGGTTCCAAGGTCAATACCGACATCATTTGCAAAAAGGCCTGAAACAACACGCCATCTTTTAAAGAGCGCTTCGACGATCTTTTCATAATGTTGCTTGAGAGAGTCGTTATTTGACATTTTTCCGCCTAAGAATGGTTCTGTTTCACTATAGAGAAGAAGACATTTAATCTTCAACTGGAAAGAACATCCAATTATTGCCGCGTAATTTTTTACTTTTGTACCTGAGCGATTCGACTAAGGAAACGCCTTGCTTTCTCAAAGAGACTACGTCAAGCCCAAGTCTTTCCGCCTGCTGCAAATGCCCGAAGAGCTCCAAATGGATAATCGGGCGATGTTTTAAAATAGTTGCGCGCGCGCCCTCGAGTACTTTTAGCTCGTAGTTTTCGACGTCGATTTTCAGAAAATCGATGCGCTCAAAATCGTATGAGTCAAGTGGGCGCATTTGCACCACCTCATCTCCCTCTCCAATGCAACGCGCTCCCTCATTATCAGGAAGAATAGGCTCGAGAGTGGCAAGCTTTTCACACTCGCCAAGGGCAACTTGAAAGGTTGTGATGTTCGATAGGTTATTGAGAGCAATATTTTCACGAAGTTCAGAATAGATATTCGCTTGCGGCTCAAAGGCGTAAACATGACCCGTGGGGCCAACCTTTTTGGCTACGGGAATTGCCCAAGTCCCAATATGGGCGCCTAAATCAACAAAAACGCTCCCCTCTTTTAACAGTGCAAGGGTGCGATCTACATGCGATTTCTCCCAAGGCCTTCCGCCACGAATGAACCCCTTGATGGTGCGATCGCGTTTATCCACCTTGTAGGTTCCGTAGAGTCCCAAATCATAAATCTGATAATCGCCAGCTACAAGAAGAAGTGGAATCAGAACATTAAGTCTGAAGAAGTTCCAGAACATCTTCCCACGTGAGTTTTGAGATCGCCTCTTCATCACACGAGACAATCTTTTTCACAAGTCCCTGCTTGCGCCTTTGCATCTCAACGATTTTCTCTTCAATAGTGGAGAGAGTGACGAGCTTGTAAACAGAGACCGATTTTTTCTGTCCCATGCGGTGCACGCGATCTGTTGCTTGGCTCTCGACTGCTGGGTTCCACCACATATCGTAGTGAATTACCGTGTCAGCACCAACGAGGTTAAGCCCTGTTCCACCCGCTTTGAGCGAAACAAGAAAGACGGGAATCGTTTCATCGTCGTTAAACTTATTGACGATGTCGAGCCTGTTTTTACTCGATCCATCGAGATAGCAGAAGCGAATCCCCTGCTTTTCGAGATCGCTGCGTAAGATGCGCAGCATTTTTGTGTATTGAGAGAAGATCACCGTCTTGTGTTTTCCCTCAATGAGTGTTTGCAATAGCTCCATGAGCATGTCGTATTTGGCTGAGTCGTTCTCCTCGACATCCTGCTTGGCAAAGATTGCTGGGTGACAGCAAATTTGCTTGAGGCGTGTGAGGGTTGCCAGCACGTGAATTTGCACCTTATCAAAGCCGTCGCGCTCGACAAGTTTTGTGAGCTCGTCGCGTGCAGAATCGGCGTACGACTTGTAGAGCTCTTTTTGTGTATCGGAAAGCGAGCAGTGGTAGGTGAGCTCTTGCGCAGGAGGTAGATCGTCAAGCACATCCTCTTTCATGCGGCGCATGATGAAGGGTGAGACTTTTTTGCGTAGATAGGCGAGATTTTTTGCCTGCTCGTCGCGCGCCACACGAATGTATTTTTCAACAAAGCGATCGTAGCTGCCAAGGAATCCCGGCATGAGAAAGTCAAAGAGACTCCATAGCTCATCGAGAGAGTTTTCAATTGGCGTCCCCGATAAGATCACCTTGTGATCAGCTTTTACCATTTTAACTGATTTGGCATTGCGCGTTCCGCGGTTTTTGATGTGTTGCGCCTCATCTAAAATCATGTAGGCAAACTGCGTCTCATTGTACTGCTCCACATCTTTTTGCAAGAGCGAGTAGGAGGTGATCACAATGTCGTAGTCGGCCGCTTTAGCAATCAATTTTTTCCGTTGTGCGGGAATTCCATCTACAATGAGTGCCTTTAGTTTCGGATTGAACTTACAAATCTCCTCTTTCCAGTTGTAGAGAAGAGATGTCGGGCAAATGACAAGGGAGGTCTCCCCTTTTTTGTGCATTTGCGTCACCGAGGCGATTGCTTGAAGCGTTTTACCAAGACCCATATCGTCGGCGAGCACCCCGTTGAGGAACATCATCCGCAATCTTTCAAGCCAATTGACCCCCTCCATCTGGTAGGGGCGAAGCGTTGCTTTGAGCGCTTTTGGAATCGGTGAAAACTTCACAAGTTTTTCTCCAAGCATCTGTTTGCGAATCTCCACAAGCTGCTTGGTCATTGAAAATTCGACGGGTAGATCCTTAAACTGCTCCTTATCGATGTTCGCAAGACTCCAGAGGGGTCTCTCAAGGGTGTGGTTATCGAGCTTTTGAATCCCAAGCTCGTCAAAGAGTTGAACGACAGCGCCCAAGCGATCGAGGTCGAGAACGAGAATTTTTGGAATGCGCCCCTTGCCCTCGCCCTTTTTCTTGGTACGCGTGCGCTCGAGCTCAAGAAACGAGCGGCGCGAGAGTAGACACTCCCAGAGCTGATCCATCGTAACGCCCTTCAAGTCGCCATTGACAGCGATTTTCATCTTGTAGGCATCCATGCGTCCCAAGTGAGAGAGCTCTAAACCAAAGGTCGATTGATCGTAGATAAATTGATCGAGAAGGTTTTGTGGACAGTTAAAGGTGACGCGATCTTGGTGGCGAGGCACCGTATCTGTCATGAATTCGATAATCTTCTTTTCCGTTTTAGCCACATAGGTGCCAGTATCTTCGTTGTAGAGAAAGTCCTGGAAAAGATTGTCTAAAAGCTCGCGCTCTTCAGTCAGATTTCGCGCTAAAATTCCATCGTTTGAAACAAATGACATCAAGTGATCATTTCGTAACTTTTTGGTTGCGGAGGGCACCTCAAAGTCATCGTATTTAAACTTCATCACCGCTTCAAGCTCACCATCGAGATAGGAGATGTCGCAAATTCCTTGTACCGGACCAGCGTAGGGAAGCGTTGTGAATTTATCTGTCACCATCTCGTCGCTAATGTCAGCAAAACGGGCAACCTCAGGCAGAGCATTTTCAACAAAGGTGCCAAACAGCGGCTCTGGGATGGTAATCTCACGCAGAGCGTGGAGCGAGCGAAGATGTTGGCGCGTGATGTGTGGCGAGAAGCGATAATAGATATTTTTGTGAATCATTCCAGGCTCAGCACACTCGAGGAAATTCACCTCCTCTAACATCACCGTCTCCCCATCGATATTGATCGTTGGATTGAGCAAAATCTTTGAGGCTGGCGGATTGAGATATTCCAGTCCAATTTGAAAAACAGCGCGATTGCTTGAAAACTGCAGCGGTGACTCTAACCCCTTTTCATAAATGCAGGGAAGGTCACCGTCTTGAACAGAGCCGTGGAACTTCAAACGATTCACCGCTACGCGATAGGTCTCTGCTAAAATCAAACCAAACGACTTTAACTCAATGAAGGCGCTACGCAAACCACGCTCAGTTGAGGCTTTTTCTGGAGCGCGCGCATGGTCAACGAGCATACGAGCCAAAATCTTTTCGTCCTCTTTGAACGAATCGACAGTGAAAAGGTAGCGCTTGCCTCCAATGGCGAGCACCTCTTGGTGGCGAAGCGACTCCAAAAACTCTTTAGCATGGGGAATATGAAGCGGTTTTGATCGGGATGGAAGTCTGAGCGCAAACTGAATCTCAACAAGCGGACGCTCCTGGGCCTTTCCCTCAGGCCAGTTGAAAATGATTGCAAGCTCAGCCGGATCGATCTCTTTTTTCTGCGGCACCAAGAAAAATGGCGAGCGCGAGAGCACCTCAGAGGCCATCGTATACTCTTGCATCAGCTCTTTTTGGTACTGCGCCTCTTTACGCTCTGTCTCTTTATCGACCGCCGATTGTACAGCGCCTAAAAGCTCCTCTTTTTGCCCCTCATCAAAGCCACTTTTCTCTGCCAAATCGTGTAAATCGGTCTCTTGGGAGTACTCGACCAAGATGCGATCGATGTTTGCTTCTAAATAATAGAGCAGTGCAGCCAAATGCTGGCAGTCGTAGTGGTAGGGACAATCGCAATCGGAATCAATTGTTTCGCACTCAGTGCGGTCAATCTCAATTTCGCTCTCGTAGGTGTTTTCGTACTGTCCAACAATTTTTGCATTAATGCGCAGCAAACTGGCATCGATGTGTAGGATCTTTGCGCTGACAACTTTAGCGTCGTCAAATAGGCGCTTACCCTCTTTGAGAACAGATGACGAAAAATCTTGCTTGAGTTTTCTGAGATTTAGCATGTCTTTAATGGCCAATTTTTGATTTTCGAAGTTTCGTTTTACTACTTTTCAGGCCTTGAGGCAAGCAAAAAATAAACTAATCAGAGGCTTAAATAGTGGAAAGGCATTCCATAGAGAAAAGAGCGCGAATATTTTTGGGTAATTGCTCTACCTTAAAGTGCCCACCTTGATAAGGGTTCATTAGTCGAATAATTCTGTGGGATAAATACTTTCTTCCAACAAAATGTGGTTCTGTATTTTTGTCACCAAAAACTATCTGTAAAACAGAGGGCGTGAGCAGAGCGTCCCATGAATCTTCCTCTCCTTTGCTTGGATAATAGTGATAAGGATCTGATTTCACCTCACGGCAAAATAGCGTAAAAGCCAAATCACTAGAAAGCGATTGATAAAAATTTTTAACAGGATCACAATCTAGTTGAAATTCTGAAACTAGCAAGTGAAACTTCAAAGCAGATTCTTCATCCGTTATGTACTCAATTTGATGCTCGAGAATTTTGAGCAATACCATTTTTTCACATCCTTCTAGAGGTCGTTCAAATGGTGACTCATACATTGTGGTAGTATCATACATCGCTGTCAGTTTATGAGTAAACTCCAACATAATGTTGTTAAGAAGCGCGCTTAATTCGCGTAAATTGCCGCTTTGGCCTCCTAGTAATTGTTTTGCATCAGAAAAGCGACTGTCAGGTAAATATTTTCTAAAAAATTGTGCTAACACGAGCTTTGGAACTGGCGCATTTTTGAAGGCCCCTTTTATCTTTGTTGAACCACAAGAATATTGGATACGATAAAGTTCAGCATAGGAGTGGGGACTCTGGGGGCTTTTCAGGTGATGAGTCCAAGCCTTTTCATAAGATCTCTCTAGTCTCCGAGGAACATGGTATGTACCATTGCGAAAAATAGTCCTAAAGCACTGTAAATTTTGCTCTTGGAAGCTCCTTGTTCTTCGCACTTCTCTTAAGATCCATCTCTTTTTCTTCGCTGACAGCCGCCCCTTAAAACCGCGCCTTTTGTATAAGCTAGCAATTCTGCTTGGGCTCTCATCAATTGCTTTTTGACGATAAGAAATGTGAGTCATTGCAGCATCAAAAGTTAAATGCCCACCAAAACAAGGAATACGCTCCATGAAATACCTACGCTTGAAATCCTGCGAAAAAACTTAACACAAAGACAACAAAACGTGCTATAAATAATTTCAGTCCCCAAGGAAAGCAAACGATAAAGTAATGAAAAGCTCAAAAAGTAAAACTCGATGTCCACCGCAATTTTGAATTGATATGTTCGGGTAAATCCTCTTTCTTAAAGAGCCCTTCCCTTGTCGGACTTACTATACGAAGAATTCTGCAAGACAAATAGTTTATCCCAACAGGGTCCCGTCCCTTTTCTGCATCATAAATAATTCTATCTAAAGCATCAGGTTTCAACAGATCTTCCCAAGAAGAGAACCCCTCTTCAAAAAAATTATAACGTCTATGATCCGATGTTACCTCATGGGAAAATAAGAATAATGCTAACTCCTTAGATAGCGACTCATAAAAGAGTTTTTGAACAACATCGTGTCTCAGTTCATAGGTAGAGACTAGTTTGTGAAAGTAAAGTGCAGATTTTTTGCCGCTTAATTTCTTGAGTTGATGCTCTATGATGTGAAGAAGTATTAACCCAAAACAATTATTTCTAGTCCTTTCTAGCGGAGTCTGATGGGAATAATAACGGTGACCCTCACAACGAAAATTTCCAATATTGTATAGGAGTTTATCTAAATTAGCTAAACTCGTAGTTTCCCCGTAAAGTAGTTCTTTTGCCTCAGCAAACGAAACATCGGGAAGGTGTTTTGCAAAAAATGCAGTCAACACGACCTTTGGAACTGGCTCATGGATGAAAGCTAGCCGCATCTGCTTCGATCTAGAGAAAAAATGCAAATCATGTAGACGTTGGTGTGAAAAAAGGGTTTGGGGATGTCTCAATTGATTAATACATGCAGTTTGATAGGGCCGAAAGTGCCACACAGTTAGGTCAGGATTGTCTTGTATACACTTCCAATATATAGCTCTAAGGGCGAATAAATTCTCCTCTTGAAAGCGGCACATTCTTCGCTTTTCAGAAAAAATCCATCTCTTTTTCTTAGCTGATAGCCGCCCCTTGAAACCGCGCCTTTGGTACAAGCTAGCGACCCTTCTTTGACCCTCTTTGATTGCTTTATCTCTATAAGCAATTTGGGTGATTACTGCATTAAAAGTTAGATCCTGACCAAAGCAGGCAATACGTTCCATTAATTATCCAGGCTTAAAAAGTTTGCGAGAAACTTAACACGAGGACAACAAAATATACTATAAATATTTTACACACTGTCCACTAGCTAGGGTTCTGCGAAATGGGGTGCGCAGAGTGACTTAGCTTTGTGCTGAAGTGAAGAGGGGTAGCACTAAAAAGCGACAGCGTACACCCCTTTTCATATCAGCGTAAAGATGAGGCACTATGCGCGCCCCAAAAAAAGTTGATGCAATTAAATTGGTGCTTAAGTAGACTTGTTGGAAACTTTGCGGGTGTAGCTCAGTGGTAGAGCATCACGTTGCCAACGTGAGGGTCGTGAGTTCGAATCTCATCACCCGCTAATTTTTCTCTAGGAATATCATGGATCAAGAAACCGAAAAAAAAGAAGAAAACACTCTTCTTTCAAGCGAAGAGCTCTCAGACAACGAAATTAAGCTGAAAATCGAAACTCACAAAAATTGCCACATCAAGTTTTTCGTCACAGTTGGCAAAGAGATTTTGGTTGAAGGTAGAGAGGCCGCTCTCAAAAAAATTGCCAAAGAGTCTTCCGTTCCCGGTTTCCGCAAGGGCAAGGCACCCAGAGAAATGATCCTTAAAAAGTTTCCCGATGCTGTCCAACGCCAAGAGCGTGAGTCGGCAGCCGACGTCGCCTTCAAAAAGGCGCAAGCCCTAGCGAAAAAAGAAATCCTTCCTGGCAATAACCAAATCAGCTACGACGTCAATTTCTACAAGCCAGGCGAAGAGGCAGAATTCGTATTCACTTTTGAGTGCGAGCCTCAGGTCCCTGAAATCGACCCATCAAAGCTCGACCTTAGCGAGGTCAAGAGCGAAGTCGTCGACGAGGCACGTGTAAATGCAACACTCGATCAGATTCGCGGTTTTTATTCTCAGACAAAGCCAGTCGAGGATCGCGCTGCTGAAGAGGGCGATCGCGTGGCAGTCGATATCGACGATTTAGACAGCGATCCTCCAAGCAAAGCCTTTGAAAACCAACACTTGATGGTCACTGACACTGGCATGTCCAAGTGGATGCGTGATCTTGTCGTTGGCATGAAAGTTGGCGATGAGAAAGAGGGCGTTAGCGAGCCAAATGAAGACGATCCAGAGGAGGTCAAAAAAGACTTCCAAAAGAAAAAGGTTAAGGTCACTCTGAAGAAGATCGAGAAGGTTGAGATGCCTGAGGTCGATGATGAGCTAGCCAAGAAACTGGGCGTCGACACGGTTGAACAACTTAAAGAGCGCTTGAAAGAGCAGCTTGTTAAACAAGTTGCTGAGGGCAAACTCCACGAGGAGCGCGAGGCAGTCGCCAAGCAGCTGGTCGAAAAATTTCCCTTCGAGCTTCCGATGTCTCTTCTCTCTCGCGAAATTCAGCAAAGAGCCCAATCTCTATTCCAAAACCCCAACTTCCAACAGGGGTGGGCAAAAAAGACTGAGGCTGAGCAAGAGGAATTTCACAAACAACTCGTTGAACAGGCAACGCAGTCGATCATGCTCTTTTTCCTCTGCCGCAAAGTCATTATGGAAAATGACTTAACTGTTGAGGAGCCGAAGGCGAGCGAAACTCCAGCGCACACTTCTGTTCTTGATTCCATGTTTGCTGAAAGAGGGACAAAAGACCCTGCAAGTATGAGCGATGAGGAGAAATCTCTCGATCTTTCCCGCCGCATGCTTCAAACGGCTGAGGACTTCCTAATTGCTAAGGTTAAAAAATCTTAGCTTGCATGAAAAACTGAGATGGTGATCATCTAGATTTAGAGACTAACAAGGAGAATTGGGTGAACTATACGCCATACGTTGTTGAAGATACTGGAAGAGGAGAACGCACTTATGACATTTTCTCCCGGCTTTTAAAAGATCGCATCATCTTTATCGGCACCGAAATTAACGACATGGTTGCCAATTCCGTTGTCGCTCAGCTCATTTTTCTTCGTGCTGAAGACCCGAAAAAAGACATTAGCATCTACATCAACTCTCCTGGCGGCAGCATCTACGCTGGTCTGGCAATCTACGATACGATGCGCTTTTTGGGCTGCGACATCAATACCTACTGCATTGGTCTTGCTGCCTCAATGGGCTGTCTCCTACTTTGCGCAGGAACTGAGGGTAAGCGTTTTGCACTTCCCAACTCTCGCATGATGATTCACCAACCCCATGGTGGTGTGGGTGGCACATCTTCAGATATTCAGATTCAGGCCCAAGAGATTTTAGAAGCAAAGCGCCGCTGCGCCGAGATCATCGCTTTTCACACGGGCAAACCCCTTGAGCAGGTGATTGCTGATTCAGAGCGCGACAAATTCATGAGCGCTGAGCAAGCGATCGAATACGGTATGCTCGATAAGATTCTCATCTCTCCCAAGGACAAGCTGCAGGAGGCAGGATGACCAAGGAAAAACCGATCTGCTCCTTCTGTGGAAGGGGTGAAGATGCGGTAGAAAAACTCATTTCGGGACCGAGCGCCTACATTTGCGACAAGTGCGTCTACCTCTGCGTCGACATTCTCGACAAGAAGAGCGCCTCGACTCCCCCATCTGAGATGAAAATCCTTAAGCCTAAGGAAATTTTCGAGCGTCTTAGCGACTACATCATTGGTCAAGATCGCGCGAAAAAGACTGTGGCGGTCGCTGTTTACAACCACTACAAGCGTCTACGCGGCGCAAGTGCTGATGAAAAAATTGAGTACATCAAATCAAACGTACTCCTTCTTGGACCAACCGGCTCTGGAAAGACGCTTCTCGCCCGAACACTTGCCGAGCTTCTTGACCTTCCCTTTGCGATTGTCGATGCAACAACGCTTACTGAGGCTGGGTACGTGGGTGAAGATGTCGAAAACATCATCCTACGCTTGGTGCAAAATGCCGACTACGATATCGGTCGCGCAGAGCAGGGCATCATCTACGTCGATGAGATCGACAAATTGCGTAAAACGACCTCAAACGTCTCGATCACACGTGATGTCTCTGGCGAGGGCGTTCAGCAGGCTCTTTTGAAAATCGTTGAGGGAACCGTTGCCAATGTTCCTCCGAAGGGTGGCCGCAAGCACCCAAACCAAGAGTACATCAAGGTCAACACCGAAAATATTCTCTTTATCGTTGGTGGGGCTTTTGTCCACCTAGATAAGATTATTGCCCGCCGCCTTGGCAAGGGTGTCATAGGCTTCGACGCTTCTGACAAGCGCAACTTTGACCACACAGAGCACAGCTACCTCCTATCTAAAGTAGAGACAGAAGATCTCGTTGAATTCGGCTTGATTCCCGAATTTATCGGCCGCTTTAACTCGATTGCCAATTGTAATGAGCTATCTACAGAAGATTTGGTCGAAATTTTGGTCAAACCAAAGAATGCGATCATCAAGCAATACACGGCTCTTTTTGCTGAAGACGGCGTTGAGCTCGTCTTTACAGAAGATGCCTACCGTGCGATGGCCAAGAAGGCCAAAGAGGCAGGCACCGGAGCGCGCGCGCTACGTATGATTGTGGAAAATCTTCTGATCGATTTGATGTATGACATCCCCTCCGATCCAACGGTTCAGAGAATCATCATTGACGGTGATTGCGTTGTTGGTCACGGTGAGGCGAAAATCGAGCGTGTGAGCGCATCATAGCTTAGCTAGCAGCTGGCCTTGATCGCTTGCTCCACTCTTTATCCTCTTTAAAGAGCACTTTTCTCAAATTTTTATCTAAGGTCGTGCTGTCTGCTTGGATTGTATTGTGAATCTTATCAGCGGTGCTGTCTTGTCCACCCTGAATGACATCAAGAGCTCCATGAATCAGGGCGCCAGATAACAGGTGACGATCAAAAAGACCTGACATGAGACCACTTGAGTTCTCAATTTCATCGCGCTCTGCATCAAAACGGGTGGGGTCTGCTTGTATCGCTTCGAGGTCGGCGCGGGAAAGGTTTGATGTGCGCGTTGCCGTATTAAAGAGTAGATCAGAGCCAAAGTCTGCGCGAGGAGGAAGCCTATTTGCCGCGCTTCTCCAATGATCTGCCATAGCGAGGCGATCGGCTGAGAGGTTATTTGTCCGAGGAATCAGCAGGCTCTGCCCATAACTGAAGTAGTCTTTAAGCTCAGAGCGCTCGCGACGCAGCTTTTTGGTAAAAGCCTCTCCTTTATTCCTTCGTCCAGGTTTTGAGAGATAGAGATCCTCTTGGTATTTTTTCATTTCATGGCGCGCTTTTCTAAAGTCTGATTTCAGCTGGGTAATCTCTTGTCGAAGATTTGTCGCATCAGAGCCTGTGGCTGTTTTTAACTTCTCTTGCAAAATCGCAATCGCATCTTGCCTGAAGACGGTATTGCCATCGATTTTCGCAGCTGGCATGAAAGCCGCGGCTTCAATTTGCGGGCGAAGATCACTCTTTTGAATGTCGCTTCTTTCACTTCTCAGGTGATCTCGACGCGATTTAGCCGCGTTGACATCGGAGTCTGGCGCCCCCTCTTGCAAGAGCTTTTCATATTCAGCATCTGCCTTGTCAATTTCGACTTGATAGCGAGCGAGTGTTTGCTCTTTCATGCGATTGAGCGCAGAGCTCGAGCGTAGTAAAAACTCTTTTTTCGCCTTTCTCTCTTGAGGATCAGTATGCAATTTATCAATCGATTCAAAGAGCTTTTTGTGCGTGTGATCAATCACTTTATCTGGTGCGTGAAGACGTCTTTTAATTTCAGCATTATCGCGATCAAAAGGATTGGTGCCGTTGAGTGGACAGAGCGTTGTAGATCCATAATCGAAACGCTTCAGGGTTTTGGAAACCACATCTGATTCTCTACCCAAAAACTCCTCAAATTCCTGCTCAACTTTTTGAATCTGAGCAGAGATATTCCCCCCTTTCGATGCGAGCTCTTTAAAGCTAATCATCACATCTGAATCGGGAGTATCGCCCTCGAGAATAATCTGCCGTGTACTGAAATTAATATCTACGAGCTTATAAACGGTGCGGCCCCTGAAAAATTCACTCGAGTTGGCGCCCCCCTCTTGGAGCCCAGCTGCTTTGGTAAAATTCTCCCAAATCTGCTTTGCTTTGCTCTTAGAGCTCTTACCCAGCTTTGCCTCGCGCTGGTCAATTCCAACATCTTCAATAAGGCCAAGATCATCGGGCGGGTCGTAGGGCTTCACCTCGGATAAGACAACGCGTGCGGCAAGGTTCGTGCCCTGTGCACTACCTGCTAATGCGGGTGGCACATGAGCGCTACCTGGAGATGGGGCTGGTGACGGCGCGCCCCCTGGACCTTGTATACTACTCGCCATTTCTATCCGACTTTAGTTATATATCTCTATTATAACATATTATTTAAATAAAAGCGTGCCGACTACTAAAGCAACCGGCACAACCATTAGAAGCTAACTTTTAGCCCCTTGGAGAGAATGGTTAACTCTACTGGTCCTGATTATTCGATTCAGGAACAAAACTCTGTTGCACTTTGTTTGTGATTTGAGAAACAATCTCTTTGTTTTCAGATAGAATTTCTTCGAGATCAGATGCATTCTTGTGGGTTTGGCTAAGGTAGCCAACAGTGCTATTTGTAATATTTGAAAGTTGCGAGCTTACAGGGTTAATTGTTTCAAACTTAGGCGCTTCGATCTTTGGTGTTGATGCTGAGACTTCGGGTTGTGTCATTACTTTACCTCTAGGTATTTAACGTTAAAATTCAGAAGGATCTATTCCCTCTAATAAGATTTTAACATTTTGTTAATTCTTTGTCAAAATTATATTATATCACTAATTATTAAGACCTTACCCAGGTTTTCTTAGACTTACCACCCTTTTTGCCACCCTTTTTACTCGATTTAGCAGGCTTTTTTGCAGGCTCAGGCTCAGTGAGCGCATCAACCGAGCGGCCGACAACGCGCTTGAGCTCGTCGAAAACCGAGCGCTGGACAGTTGTAAAATACTCGGGATCTGCTGTGAGGGCATCGAGCTCTTCATCTGACATATTTGCCCCTTTTTTTACCTTGGGCAAATCGCGGTTAAGCTCAGATCTAAAGTAGCGCAAGACCTCAGTGAGCTCTTTGCGCTCATCCTTATTCGCCTTTTTGAGCTTCGTATTGATATCGGCAAAAAAGCTTAGTGCTTTAATCAGAATTTCGTTTACTTGAGGATCGCTCTTTTCATCGAGCGCTCCCATAAGTTTGATCATGAGATCGACTTCTTTCTTGTGCATCACTTTCTCCTGATTATGACTTCATCCATTTGCCGCGAGGCTTTTTCTTCGCCTTGGTCTTACTTGCAGCAGTATTTTTCTCAACTGAGTTTTTGAAGGCTTTCTTTTGCTCTTTTACCATGCTTTTGAGCTCTTCAGTCGATTTTTCCATATCAGCGCGCGCCTCTGATAAGATCTCCCACTGCTCTTGGGAAAAATTTTGCTCTTTTTGCAAGAGCTCAAGAACCTCTTCTCTAGAGATGCCCGAATTTTCTAACATGCGGTTCATCACGCTATCAATATGGCTCTTTACATTCATGAACTTCTCAATTGCAGCCTTCTTTTCAGTCTCACTGCCACCCATCAAAATTGTGTTGAGCTCCTTAAAATAGACATTTGCTCTTTTAAAGGCCTCATAGAATTCGTCATTGGAAAGCTCTTTTTCAGGGTCGAGGGCGGCCATATAGGCCTCGAAATCACTACTATCTCCCGGAAATTGAATGGTTTTCTTTTTAGACATATTATTCCCCCATACTCCTATATCTATATTGTATTATTTATAGCTTAATATAACAATAAAATTTTAATTACTTATTATAAGTGTTTTAAAATAATAATCTCGCATATACCATTGAATTTCAGTTTCTTAAGAAAGATTAAGGTTTTATTTTATTGAAAAAATATTTTGATATTGTTAAGATTATGTTTGGAGAGGCATGGTCCTCAGATAAATTAGGATAAATTTTATGACACAACCTCAAACTATGAAATTAGATCCGGAAGCGGTAGACCCTAGGAGTCAAATCCAGAAGGATTTTGACGGCCTGATGTATAACCGCTCTTTAGCTGATTATAAGCTTAAAGACATGATATACCGCCTTGTAGGCGAGATGAAGTCGGGTAAAATCTCAGCTGGTTCTGCATATTTTATTATGTCCCATTTCATTTGGGCATATGCATCTGACTTCCAACAATATGGACTCGAGGCAAAAGCAGAATCTCAGGATCTTCTGACGCAAGCGACTGTCTATGTGACAGATCTGATCAACGCATGGAAACTTCCAGATGGCGTTACAGGTCCCCCAACTACAAATAAGAAATCGAAGGATTACAGCCCGGCGAATGACCCAACAAACCCAAATTCTGGCTATTATAAGCAAGCGCAAGCCTTCCAGAAGGCCTACAATCAGCTTAAGAACTTTTTTTCGAAAAATCCAAGCGTTGCAGCAGCTTTCCCTGAACTCGACAAAAAACTCGGTATCCAAACAAGTGCATCTTCAAACGACAAAGCATCAGGTCCTCCGACACCTCCAACACCTGGACAAACCTACCCGATTATTAACGACCCCGCAATTGAAAAGCAAATCGCCTCATCTCTTAAGACTTTTAGCCCATTTTTCAATGGATCGACAACGATTAATAACACAACGTACGCGGATACAGTTTGGAAGATCTTTGGCCCTGCCGATCAGACGAAAAATGATCCGTATACACCTCCGGTTTCAGCAAACTCGGCGCAAAACTCTTTCAACCAGTTAAACAACATCGTTACGTCAGAGAGTAACACGATCCGTAACGAGATTCAGTATCTATCGTCTCAGGTTGAGCAGTTCCAGTCGACTGCCGCCACGGCGATGAAGCAATCGATTCAGGCTACCCAGACAATCGAAAATAACATGGGTAAGTCGTAGTAAATAATAAAGGAATAATAATTATGCAAAGTCATCATTCAACAGCCACAGCCACAGCCACTACCCTAGCAGCACCTAATGCAAAAGTAGCTGGCACCGGTACAGATGCGAAAGCTTTAGCTAAACAGCTAATCGCCTCGCTTCAACAAGAAGTTGCAAAAAATCCTAATGCAAAAGCAACGCCCCCTCCTGAACCGCAATTTATCGGTGAAATGGGCGCTTTCATGTACATCGTATTAGAGGCCTTAAACAAGGGTAACGATGCGATGAGCAAAGATATGTCAGCCTCTTCTCAGTTCACAATGCGCCTTGGTCAGATTGCTCTAAACTCTCAGAAAAAAGAGGCTTCAGACCTCAAGCCACTGAATCAGCAAATTGAAGATCTATACGACCAAATTCAGGGGGCTTCAGGTGATACACTCTCTCGCCTCTCTGATCAGCTTCAAGTACTACAGTCGCAGTACAACGCGACTAAACTTCCTGACGACCAAGCAAATACAAATGCGTCAAATGACGTCAGTACGCAACAAACGCAGGTGAGCGATCTAACTAGTAGTATCCGAAACCTCCAGAGCCAAGAGGGAGCAGTCTCTCAAATGGCATCTTCACTAGTTGGTATCTTAAATAAGCTATAATTAAGGAATAATAATGAGTCCAAACATTAAAACAAACACACCCCACTCTGTAGCGCCTGTTTCCCTTGCTCCTTCAAAGGACAAGGAAAAATTCGGTAAGCTCTCTCAAACTGGGGTATTTGTCGCTCAGCTTCACTCCCTTGTCAATAAAACTGACGTTAAAGGAGCAAAAAAGCCTGCTGAGACCTACACACTACATACACATGATAAAAAGAACCTCTCTTATCAAGAAATTATGGCTCTTTTATCAGACCTACTCGTCGATCTGCAAAAATCGTCAATGGAGCTACAAGATTCGAAACAAAACATCGACAAAGACTTCTCTACGGCAAATTCGAAAATGACAAATCAAGCTGTTGTGAATGCAAAAAACAACCTGCAAAAGCTCAACCACGAGATTCACGAGAAGCACAAGTGGGGCTGGTTAAAAGATCTCGGCCCGATTATTGCGGTTGTGAGCGTTATCGCCTCTGCATTTGTCGGCCCAGCTGCTTTTGTCGTTACAGCACTTGTTGCAACACTTGAAACATCAGGTGCAATGGCAAAAGCGCAAAAGGCGCTTGCTAAAGCTGTCGGTGGAACTGCAGCGACAATTATCCTTGCAGTTGCAATTGCAGCAGCCTCTCTTGCCGGTGGTGCTGGTGGCGCTGCTGAATCACTGACTGAAGGCGCTGCTGAAGATGCAGAAAGCGAAGGCCAAGGCGCTCTCAAGAAAACGCTAAATAAAGCCCTAAAGTCTGTCAAACGCATGGGGCAAAAAGAGGCATTTAGTGGAACGCGCGCGGCAAAGCTTGCACTTACAAGCGGTGTTGGCCAGATCCTTCAATCGGACCTCATCTTCAAAATTGCAGGCGACATTGCAGGTGCTGTTGGTAACAGCAAAGATAAAAGTGAGATCCAAGGGATCGTAGCAATTGTCATTATCTTGATGACAATGGTCGCTCTTGCTTTTGGAGTCAAAGGAATTGGCTCTGTCGGCGAAGATACCAGCTCGCTTGGCTCAAAAGCGGCAAAAGGGATCACTGCTGCGACTGTTGGTGGATCATCAATTGAGTCAGCAGGAGGCGTTGCATCAGGTGTCATCACGCTGAATCAGTCGGCGATTGAAATGGATATGGCGCCAAATAAAGCGACTACTGAGCTCTTAAAATCGCTTACGGAAATCATGCAGCAAATCGTTTCTGCAGATAACCAAACAACACAAGCAATTATTAAATCATTTGGAAATGCCCTTACAACGCTAAGTTCACTCGGAACCGTGAACGCAGCAGGTGCACAGGCAGTAATTAACGCAATTTAAGGGTAGGAGAAAAAATTATGAGTCCACAAGCAGACACAAGATTAACACAAGATACAAACCCAAATCTGAAGCTGACATCAACACCAGCAGCTCCAGAAGAAACGGGGCAAACACCAGGCGATCTAGGCGTGCAGTTTGCACCGATTGCCTACGTCAGCGGAACGCTTAACGACATCCGTGACCTTATGACGCAATTGCAAAACTACCAGTACACGCAATTGCTTCAGGCAAGCAACCTGATTTCAATTACAGGTCAGGCTTCAGCAAAGCTTCAGGAAAACATCACTGAGCAGCAAGCCTCACAAACAAACACGCAGGCTTGGGAGAGCATTGTAGCCGGCGCCGGAACAGGCTTTCAGGCAGCTGGAACCTTTATCGGAGCCCGCAGCGCTGATAAGCAAGCAACTGATGCCGAAAACAGACAGACGCTTCACCAAGGCATTGCCGACGAAGCAAGCAAACCCGTTGACACGCAAGCAAGACTTAGTGCGACACAAAACATCGATCCGAATAAGCGGGATGCTGTCAACCAGCACATCCAAGACCTTAGAGAAGGCAAAGTCTCTGTATCACCAGACGACAAATCAAAATCTGGCTACACAGACAAAGATGTGCTTAAGCTTGCTAAAGATGGCGATCGCACAGCAATTTCAAAACGCCACCAGACAGAGGCCGACAACGCAGGTAGAGACAAAGATAAAGCGAACTCGCTCAAAAACCTCTACATCCAATACGGTCAAATGTTCAGCCAGTTCGTATCGAGTGGCTCGCAAGCGACAGGAAAGATGTTCGAGCAGAAAATCCTCAACGACCAGGCGAAAGCACAATCTGCGAAGGCGCAGAGCGACACCACATCGCAACTTGGCAACAGTGCATACCAGCAGGACAACACGCAGATTTCAAGTGCGCAGAACTCCTACAACAGTGCCAACCAGGCCGAAGAGGCGATTACTCGCAACAACACGAACTAGTCCCCCTCTCTTCCTTAAACCAGGTGCGCTTCTCCCAAAAGGGAGAAGCGTTTTTTTATGGGGGCGTAAAGCCCCATAAAAAAAGGGCGCATCAGAGTACGCCATCTTCACATGATTTAGAAGAGGGGTGTACGCTAAGGCCAAAGTACTACCCCTCTTCTAAATCATGCAAATCTGACACACTCTGAACGCCCCAATCTAGCTTGTAAAGCCGCTTGGCTGTGTTGCATAAATGCAACACAGCCGGCCTCACATGGCACCGCATCTTCACCCTAACTCTCCTCGCGCAGGGCAAACCCTAGCGACTTCGTCGAGTTAGTGCAAATCTGCGGCCCCCTGCGA
>JALEGI010000002.1 GCA_022763045.1 Simkaniaceae bacterium
CCCAGATTTGCGCTATCGCGACGAACCAAGCGTATAGATAATACGTGTGAGGAGCGATAGAGTGAAGATGGGGTGCCATGATGCGGCCAAAAGGCTGTGTTGCATTTATGCAACACAGCGCCAAGCCGCTTTACAAGTGTTTAAACCCGCTTGCCATTATCAAAACGCGTCTCTTGGACGTTGCCATCCTCATCAAAAACACGCTTGAGGCCATGAGGCTTGTCTGCCACAAAGTTCTGCTTCACCTTAGGCTTGCCGTTCGGGAAGTATTTGTTCAACTTGCCCGCACGCTTGCCCTCAGCATATTCTGCTTCATAGATCAGAATCCCCTCACGCGTCCACTGCTTTTGCATCCCATCGAGCTCGCCAGCTTTACGCTCTGCCACAGCCTCGATTGAGCCGTCTTCGAAAAAGGTCTTCTCTTGTCCTTCAAGCTTGTCATTAACAAAATAGGAACTGCGACGCACCTGCCCATTCGGGAAGTATTGCAGAGCCTCCCCTTCACGTTTGTTATCCTTGAAGTGAAACTCCATGGCGAGGTTGCCCTTCACATCAAAGATCGTTGCTTTGCCATTTTTGACACCATTTTTGTAGTTGGTAACGGCAATTTTTGTGCCACGATCACCATACTCAATCACCTCACCCTCAAGCACATTGTTCTCATAGCGCGCTTCAAGGGCTTTTACGCGGCCATACTTCTCGTGCATGGGGTAAAAGACCTCAAATGATCCCTGCTTACGGTTGTTTTCATAAAAGTAGATTGTTTCGCGACCGGTGGTATCTTTTTCAAAATAGCGCCCTTGGAGTTTGCCATTTTCATACCACGCCTCTTCTACAAGCTCTCCTTGATCGTTCCACATCGCTTTCATGCCATCTAGAACGCCGTTGTGATATACCAAAAGAGTGTGTGGCTTTCCATCTGGGAAATAGTTTTTTTGCTCACCGTCAAGCATTCCTTGGTCATTATAAGTAACAAGTCTTGCCAATGCGAGTTTACCCTTTTCAAGCTGCGTTTTTGGATTATGATATTCCTTTTGCGCGCCAACGGGCTTGCCACCAGAGAAATTACGCTCAAAGGCTAGCGAGCCATCACTAAAATAGCCCTTCACCTCACCCTGAGGATTGTCATCTTCGTAGTTTGCTGCCGTTTTTAGCTGCCCATTTGGGTAGTACTCTTTGTACTCACCAGAGCGCTTGCCATTGACATAGCCAATCACCTCACGGGGCTTATTTTTGCCGTAAAATGTATGGAAGGTCCCAATTGGTTTGCCCTTTTCGTAGCAACCATCATAGGTCAGTGCACCCTCTTTATCAAAAGCGCGATAGGTGCCGTGCATTTTTCCATCTTGATAGTAGGCCTCTAAGGCGACCATTTGATTGGGATGCCACTCTTTTTGGAGCCCATGAAGGACACCATTCTCATAGCATTTTTGCGCTTTTGGGTGGCCATCGTTGAAAAACTCGAGAACTTCTCCCTCAACACGACCATGGACCATCTCGAGCTGGAAAATCAGAGTGCCCTCTTTGTTCCACTCGCGAAATGAACCGTGCTTATCGCCGTTTTTATACGTTGCAAGACGTAGAATCTGCCCCGACTCTAAAAATTCTTTCTGTTCACCATCGTAGTTGCCACGAGCATAATTGTATTCAGAGCGTAGCTTACCATTGTCGTACCACTTTCTGAAAGGACCATCAAAATCTTCCCCAACAGTGCGGTACTCAGCAACAAGCTGCCCCTCTTCATTCCATTCTCGAACAGAATCAGTTAGCTCGCCCTCTTTCGAGTAGTTTGCCTCATAAGCCATCTTGCCATTTTCATGCTTCTTCCAGTGGCGACCTACCTTCTGGCCCTTGACATACTTGCCCTGACCAATCACCTTACCGTTTTTACCGTAGAAAGTCTGCTTACCACAAGCAACACCATCTTTGTATTCTAAAAATGAGCGCTTACCACCAGTCGAATGGTAAGTGATATGAGCCCCATTTGGCTCCCCGTTGCGGTAGTCTTGAACCTCAGAAATCGAGCGCTGCTCATCGTAGAGCATCACAGCTGGATCTTTCCCTACCGTATGTAGTTTGCCATCCCGGTAGTTGCGTTGCGACTTGACAAGGCCATTTTCGTACCACTCAGTCACGCGACCATCCATTGCCCCATCTTTGTAAGGAATGCATTTGGCCTTTTGACCGCCTTTGTGGAAAGTATACTGCTCACCATTGAGCTTGCCGCCGACAAAGTTCATCTGCTCTTCGATTGTGCCATCGTTAAAATAGGCAATAACCTCGCCCTCTAAATTTCCACGCTCGTAATTTTCAACCCGTTGAACAGGACCATCTTCATAAAATAATTTTAGCGGCCCGTGGCGCACACCCCTGACGAAATTTGCGATGCACTGATGCTGACCATTCTCGTAAAATGAAACGCTCAGACCGTGGGGCACTACCGTGCTCTTCCAATACAGCGCGCTCTCGCTTCCCTCTTCCACAACAGTCAAATCGGTCTCCTCAGCCTTCTGTCCGTTGGTGTGAAAGCGCAAACGCTTTACAGGTTGCAGCTCACCTGACTGATTTTCAGCATAGAAGAACATGAGCGAAGGATTACCGTTTGGGTGCGCCTCGATTACGCGGGGCTGCCACTCCGGTTGACGTTGACTGAGCCGCTGGGCGACATCAAAGCTCTCTTGAGCAAAGCATAAAGTTAGAGCAGAAATTGCAGAAAGGAGAAACCATTTTTTCATGATAGGGCCTAAATTAAAAACGTTTCGTCAATGGTAGCGAAAATGCCAGAAAGATGCAACAGGGCTGAGATCATAGGTAAATATGGTTTCAACGTAGAGCTCCAGCTGTAATCCCTAGAAAAATTACAGCTATTGTAATTGCGATCCACAATTTGAATCTGCTACCACTGTGCCAGGCCTTTTTTAAGCTCTCAACAGTTTCAAGTAATCCATAAGCAAAAATGGGAGCTAGTATTACAAGTTTTAAAAAGCTAAATAGAAACCTACGAATTTCAGAAAAAAAATCTTCCATTTTTCCTTGAGTTTCAAACAAGCTAGCGTCTCTAAGGCATAATTGTCAAGAAACAGTAAGCTTATTATGCAGAAAATTTATGGTTTGCAACATATAGAACAAGAATTTCACAGCTTGTAAAGCCGCAAGCGGGTTTGCAAGTGTGTGATTTTATTAAAATTGTCAGAGTGGCTCAAGTGCAAGCGATCTGACGCAGTCCAATAGCCCCAGCTATTGGCGAGAAAGAGCGCGCTGTAGATGGGCTCGCTCTGGTCTATTTTTAGAAAATCCAAACACTTGTAAAGCCGCTTTACAAGCTACTTTTTTCTCTCTGTAAAGCCAGAATTTTTACCTGTTTTTTGTCCGGAAAGCCGCATGGGGATTTGCAAGTGAATAGCCAAAAAACCTTTTAGCTGATAAAATTTTCCCTCTAATTTTGGAGCTAATCATGTCACGAATACTTGTATTTATTTTTTCAATTGCTTGTCTTTTCTCAAATGAAACAATTGATGTTGCTATTTTTGGATTGGGCGGCAGGGCACAAGATGTACTTGTGGAGTGCTTGAAGATCCGCGAGACAACCCAAAAGGATGTTCGAGTTGTTGCTGTTTGCGATAACAAAGCAAAAGATTCGTATAACTTCTACATCAATAATCGCCTTCTTTTGAAGAAGAATATCGATGTTGAGGGGTTCAAGGCCATGTTTCAGGGAGTGAAAGTCTACCCTGATAGTAAAGAGGGAATCAATCAACTCCTTGCGAATCACCCAAATGTCGATCAAATTTTTGTGACATCGGCTAACTATCGCCACAATGATCACCTTAAAGCGGCCCTTGCTCACTCAAAATGCAAAAAATACTACATTGAAAAGCCGATTTTCAAAACCTTAGACGATTATAGCTCTTCTCAGTTTGAGCGCTCGGATGCGGAGATGCTAGTTGGTCTTCCCCTCAGATACTCTCACATGACACGTATTGCGACTGCTGAGCTTAAAAAGTACAAAAACGCCCTCGGAAGATTGCGCCAAGTCCGCTCAAAAGAGCACGTCAATTTTGCGCATGGCCTTACAATTATCATGATGAACTGGAGACGCTACCAAAGCTGGTCTGGCGGTCTTCTTTTGGAAAAATCTGTTCACGATCTCGATCTTGCGCTCCACTTTATGGCGGCAGTCGATGAAATTCCCCAATCGCTGGAAATTATGACGACTTTTGGCCACGAATTTTACAAAAAATCAAATAAGAAAAAAATTCTCAATCGCCTGCTAAGCGATGAAACCCTCCGGAAGGGAACTGAGCGTTGGGACCGGGTAGCTTGGGAGCGTGCAGTCAATTTCAGCTACGATAAAGAGGGGAAAATTGACTGGCCTTCAACAATGGATGCCTTTTTTGAAGAATTCCCAGCAGATGATGATTTTACTAACTCAGACATTATTCCCGATCACTCAACATTAAGTGCCCTAATCGAAACAGAAGATCGCAATCGTATTGACTTTGCACTTGATGTAAAGCTAGATCGCTTCTCACAATCAACTGACCGTGGTACACACTTTGACTTCGAATATGGTGAGGTCATCATTGATATTGAAAGGCGTGGCAAGATGTATGTGATGCTTGAGGGCGAAGATACTATTGAGATTGAATTAACTGGAGCGACAACTTCTCATGCTGGTGGAGATACCTACGTTGCCCATGCGATCCTTGGCACTCTTCCTGAGGGACAACACTTTGCGACTTTTAATGACCCTTCGGTTCAATTATCTACTGTGATGGGACTTGTTTCAGAATACCAGGTCTCTAACAACAGCCAAGAGCGCATCCGCCTTGAAAGAGAGGGAGCTCACTGGTCTGTCAAGCCTCCAGAGCTCAATATCAAGCTCAATCCACAATTCAAAGAAAGTCCAAGAGATGCAGAAAACAGCTATTTGATTCTAGATGGCCGTCCCCGTGTCGGTGTCTTTGGTGCTTTCACGGAGGTATTAGGCTTGGTGAAACACTATGATTCGGGCCTTTGCCGAGGTGTCGAAGTAGATTTTGCTGAAAAGGGCAAATACTATGACAATGATTATGGCCCAAATTGGTGGAATTACTACTGTGAAAACATCAAAATTGGTGAGAAAACTCAGGTCATCCACTTTGACCACGAACCCCCAGGAGTGACTCCCTGGTACACTGAAAAGTATACAACTCGTCCGCAAGCACATCGCTTAATAAATAAGTATATTCACTTCAAACCCCATCTCAAACAAAAAGTGGCGAAACTCCAAGAAGAACTTTTCGAAAACAAATATGTGATTGGTGTGCACTATCGAGGGACTGATAAAATCCTCGGGCTCAGCCAACAAGCTCCGTTTGTCTCCTACGAAACTGTTCGAGAAGAGATCGAAAAAAAGCTCGCAACTCTCGAAGGAAGAGCAGTTAAAATTTTTATAGTCACAGATGAAGAGGAGTTTATTCGTTATATGCGCGATTTCTGTGGAGATAAAATTTGCTACTACCCTCAAGAGGTTCTTGATCACAGCACCAATGAATTTGAGCAGGGCAAGGATGCTATTATCAACTGCCTTCTCCTATCAAAAACAGACTATCTTATTCGAATGAGTTCAAATCTTAGTCTTTGGTCAACTTACTTTAATCCTAACTTAGAAGTAAAAGAGTTAAGCCAACGCAATCCCGATTATAGTGGCTATGGCGAAAGCTAGTTGACTAAATAACTAGTTTTATCTAAGTGTAAATTAACCAAACATAGGTTAGTTTATGGATAAATACATGATTGCGGCGGTTTTTGGGCCTACTTTAATTCTAATGGGTCTTAGTTTAATCGTCCTTCTCATTCGTGGACAAGAGGCAATCGATGCCCTCAAGGACGAAAAATGGTCGGGTCATATGCAGGGTTTTGTCTGCACGATCATCGGCTTTGCCGTCATCCACACCTACAATATCTGGGTCTGGAACATGGGCATTTTGGTCACACTATTCGGCTGGGTGATGCTCATCAAGGGAATCTGGATCATGTTTGCTCCCAAGGGCTTCAGCATCTGCTGGCTTTCAAACAAGCCTGTCATTTTCATTTCAGGGCTGGTTTCGATTGCTTGGGGCATTGCTCTGACATTCTTTGCTCACGGCTGAGCGTGGTACTGCACAAGCGGACTGCGCGTGGGATCGATCGTAAGACTGGCTTGCTTGCCAAAGCCGCTGAGGACAAGTGTGCGCGGAGCGATGTGGCCGTTTGCGGCGATTTCGAGTAGGAAGGACTTTGTTTTTAGTGGCGCTAGAGCAGGTGCTTTGGGCAGCTTGAGGGCGTTGAGGTCGAGCTCTTTGCAGATGCGCTCTAGGTGTGTGTTGCCGGGCTTTAGGGTGATGTGCACGTTGTAGCTAAGGGCAACCTGGCGCATAAGGTAGATTTCCTGGGAGAGTGCGCTAAGGCGATTTTCCAGCCGGTAATGCCCTAGGAGTTTGATCCCTTGAAAGGTAAAGAGCGAGGCGACTGCGAGCAAGATTGTAAGCGAGACGAAGATCTCGATCAGGGTAAAATTAGCTCGCCTCGGCGATTTCACGGCAGTTGGTTTCATCCATCCATGTGTATTTTTCATTGATTTGCGCGTGGCTCATCTTCTTTTTTGTGCGCATGTAGCGGACAAAAGAGTCGGAGATAACGCGAATATCTGACTCGTCGTCTTTAACAAGGATACGGTAGGGTCTTCCCCAGCCATCTTCCATGAGCTTTTTGGCGTCTTTAGCGAGCCCAGAATCTTTGACGATTCTAAGGGCTGTTTTGCTGTCGAGTTTGGTGGGTATGGCGCTGCCTTTTGCCATTTCTAGATTGAGAATTTCGTAGATTTGACGTGAACCCTGCTCACTTTTGAAGGCTTTGCCCTGCTCAAGGCTCCCCTTCATGTTGACTCCGATGACGGTTCCAACGATTCCGATAATGAAGATCACAACCATGATTTCAAGCAGTGTCATTGGGCGCTTTTTTCTCTTAGCCACCGGGGGCCTCCTAATTTAAAAATGATGAAACGTCAGTCAATGGTAATAGAACAGACAATAAAACGAAACCGACAATTAGTCCGAGAAAGAGGATCATAACAGGTTGCAAGAGGTTCATGACGGTGGCAAGGCTCTTTTCAAGCTCCTCTTGATACATCTCACTGAGCGATAAGAGCATTTTTTCGAGGTTCCCACTCGCCTCCCCTGTTGCAATCATGCGTGTCATAACTGAGGGAATGAGGGGGTGATTCGCAAGCTCTTCGGAAAGGGGGCGGCCTTCAACCATTTTGACCTTCACTTTCTCAATAATCTGCTCAAACTCGGGGTGGTGCATCACTTTTTGGGCAAGTTCAAGCGCCTGCATGACGGGTACACCTGAGGCGAGCAGCACTGCAAAGGCGCGGCTGAAACGCACCAGAACTGATTGGGTGATGAGCGTTCCAATAAGGGGAAGACGTAATAGGAGCTTTTGCGTGAGTTGTTTCCCTTTTTTGCTTTTACAAAAAGTGATGACACTCAGAACTAGAGCGCTCAGGCAAGAGAGAATTGCAAGCGGGTGATTTGTGAGAAAATCAGAGAAGAGCAAAACGTTTTGGGTCATGGGATGAAGCGGGCGATCGTCAAGCAGATCTTTCATGGAGGGGATAAGAAAAACAAAGAGCCCAACGACAACAACAAGGCAAAAAACTCCAAGGAATGCGGGGTAGACCATTGCTGAGGAGAGCTGCTTTTTAAGTTTGCTCTGCTTTGTGAGCGTTTCGGTAAGCTGCTCGAAAATAAATGGGAGGGTTGCTGTCTCCTCTCCTGAGGCGACCATTGAGATGTAGATGCTGCCAAAGAGCTTGGGGTATTGCCCCATTGCATGTGACAGAGCCCGACCTTGACCGACGCTATCGCGAAGCTCGAGAAAAAGGGGGTGGTGCTTAGTTGATTGATACTTCTCTTCGATCGTGACAAGGGCGTCATAAAGGGGCAATCCAGCCTTCAAAAGTTGGGCCATCTCCCCTGTAAAGCCAAGAAGTTGGGAGCTTGAGAGCTTCATTTTTTTCTGATAGCCGCTGCTCTTTTTTTTGATTGCGGTAATTAAGACTTTGCGCTTGAGCAAAATCTCTTTAGCCATCTCTATAGACTCGGCGCTGAGATCGCCTTTGACGGTTTTACCCTCATTGGTGATCGCTTGATATTGAAATAGGCTCATCCTATCCTCCGCGTCACGCGAATAACCTCACTTGAACTGGTTATTCCTGCCAGGGCCTTCTCAATCCCAGCATCGCGCAGCGTGCGCATCCCGGCGTCGATTGCCTCGCGCTGTAAAACAGCGGCATCGCCGCTTGCGAGCATCTGCTTTTTAATTGGAGAGGTCACTGTCATCAATTCATACAAGCCATCGCGGCCTTTGTAGCCACAACCAAAGCAATTATCACACCCTTTACCCTTGTAAAGCCGCTTTACATCTCCTATGGCGCCGAGGTCTTTTAGCTCCTGATCACTCGGTTTGTAGCTCACTTTGCAGTCAGGACAAATTTTGCGCACAAGACGCTGCGCAAGGACGGCAAGAACAGTTGAGGAGAGCAAGTAGGGCTCGATGCCCATGTCAATTAGGCGCGTCAAAGCAGATGGGGCGTCGTTGGTGTGTAGAGTGCTGAGCACAAGGTGGCCGGTTAAAGAGGCCTGGATGGCGATTTCAGCTGTTTCACGGTCGCGAATCTCTCCAACCATGATCACATCGGGATCTTGGCGTAAAATGGAGCGCAAACCCTTTGCAAAGGTCAAATCGATCTTCGAATTAATCCCAATTTGGGCCATGTCACCCAATTTATATTCAACAGGATCTTCAATCGTCATGATATTCATCTCACTCGACTGAATTTCTCGAATAGCGCTGTACAAAGTGGTTGTCTTTCCCGATCCAGTGGGACCTGTGACAAGCACAATCCCCTGGCTCTCCGAAATGTGTTTACGAAAGGTCGCAAGCAAATCCTCTGGCATTCCAATGTGATCGAGCCCAACAACAATATTTGAGTTGTCAAGGATCCGCAAAACGATGCGTTCACCATAGACGACGGGAATGGTGCTGACTCGAAAGTCGACATCACGCCCACCCACCTTGAGTTTGATCCGCCCATCTTGTGGCAACCGCTTTTCAGCAATATCGAGCTTTGACATCACCTTTATCCGCGTTAAAAGCTGGTGTTGTAGCTCACGAGGTGGGGTATGACGCACTTGCAACACGCCATCGATTCGGTAGCGAATCTGCAATCCATTTTCGGTTGGCTCAAAGTGGACATCGGAGGCCTCTTGCTGCAGCGCTTCAAGAAGAACCATGTTGAGCAGGCGAATCACAGCTGAGTTTGAGCGCTGATCGAGTAGATCATAAATCTCTTCATCATCACTCTGCTGAGACTCCCCTTCTCCATAAAGGTCTTGGATATAATCTGAGGCTTCATTTTCACTTTGGCGATAGCAGTGTTCGATTGCTGCATCGAGCTTCTCTTTTGAGCAAAGCACCTCTTCGATTGGCTTGCCGAGAAGGCAGCGCACCTCTTCGATGATATCAAAGCAAAAGGGCGTTGCCACAGCAACTAAAATACGCTCATCGCTCTCTTCAAGTGGCAAGACGCGCTTTTCTTTAGCGAAGGGATAGCTGAGTTTGCGCACGCGCTCTTTGACAAGGGGATAGTCGCTTAGATCGTAGACAACTTGTAGACCATAGTTTTCATCAGTGTGCATTTAAATTTCCAAAGATGAGTTTAAAGCTCTGCTCAAACACTGCGCGTTTTTTCTGATTTTTCGCCTCTTGAATTCTCTCCAGAAACTCAGGGATATCTCCTGGGCGGCGCATCAATTCTTCACGTTGGATGCGCTCGAGATTCTCTGCTGGGTCGACGATGATGTGGGGCGTGATAAAAATAAACATCTCAGTGGTCTGATCGGTCATGACAGAGGTTCCAAAGAGCTTGGCAATCCCGGGTATTTCTCCCAAAAAGGGCAGCTTTTCTGTTTTGTCATCACTTGTCTTGCGTCTTAAACCACCCAAAACAATTGTCTGGCCATCAACGATGCGCACCTGGTTTTGAATATGACGGCGATTGACCTTTGGGCGATCATCTACGCTGCTTCGAGGAGTATCAAAGGTAACGTTGGTCTCTAGAGTGACCGAATGCTTTCCTTCAGGATCGTCTAAATCGGCTTCATGAATCGTCGGTGTCATCACCAATGTAATACCAAATTGTTGACGCACAAACGATTTTTCGAAGGTGATGTTACTGTTTGTCTCAATTGGGGCAGCCCCATTATTGATCGAAATCTCTTCAACGACTGAAATTGTTGCCGGGGTCTGATTCACGGTCATCACAGAGGGTGAGGCGTTGACGTGGATATCTTCTTGCGAGAGCAAGAAGTTGTAGGCCAAGTCGTAGGCAGGAACCCGTCTGTTATATTTCTTACGGCTAATTAAGAATTGAAAGAGCCCTTTCACAGGTGCAGTCGATTGTCCATCGTAGGTAATGCTCGTAGCGTGCGTGCCAGAGGCAGCAGAGCCCATTTTAAGTAGATTCAATCCCGAATTTGTCTGAGAATTCATCCGCTTTTCGCAAAGGAGAACTTCAATTTGTACCATCTTTTTTGGTATATCGAGCTTGCGGATAAGCTCCAAAATCTTATCAAGCGTATCTTTGCGCACGACCATCATGAGCGCACCCGTCTTGGGATAGGGAATGAAATGTGTCGTCTTCGATTTTTGCGCCTGCTCTGAGATCAGCCCGGGCTGCGCGCTTGGCGGGTTAACGGGATTTACATCGGGCGAGGCAAAGGGGTTTGGGACGCCAGGCTCAGGTGGTTGATAGTAGTCGGGAGGTGGTGGTGGATAAAAAACTTCGGTCGTTGGAGGAGGGATCTTTTCTCCCTCAACATTTGCACAAATCAATGAGCCGTAGACGCGCTCAAGCACATCGGCTAAATCGATACAATCGCTGTAGCGGCAGTTGTACCAGTAGACGGTCATCTCACATGGATCATCGAGCTGCTTTTGCGTCTCATCGATCACATCTTGTGCGCGATTAACGATATCTTTTGTTCCAATTAGGACAACACCATTTTCCCCTTCAAGAGGATGTACAGAGAGCTCATTGCCCCCCTTTGACATGGTGAAACGGTTGCCATCTGAAAGCGCGCCGAAAAATGACTTGAGAATCTTTTGCATCTCTTTTGCACTGATGCGCGTCAAACCAATGACTTTAGTCACTTTTTCATTGCCTCTCTCCCACACTGTATCGTAGAGGTTTAAAAGCTTTTGAACCTCCTCTTTCACAGCGACAATCGCAATCTTGTTGCCAATTGTATAGATGAAGGTGAGCTTGGGGTCGCGGAAGCGCTCGAAGAAATGATATGACGACTTTAGATGCTCGATATCAGGCGAAAAAACGTAAATCAGACGAGAATTATCTGGAAGGCGATCGAGCTGGGTTGTGGAGGCAGTGATCGCGTGGACTGCCATGAGGTCTTGCTTAAATTGATAGAGCTGACGGGTATAGGCATTCACCTCTTTGATCCCAATCCCACTTTGAGCTAAAAGAACCTCGAGCAAATCCTTCCACGATTCACGCGGAATTGGAATGCTTGAATGCAAACTCAATTTGCTATTGGCAATGT
Source organism: Simkaniaceae bacterium (assembly GCA_022763045.1). Classification (GTDB taxonomy): domain Bacteria; phylum Chlamydiota; class Chlamydiia; order Chlamydiales; family JACRBE01; genus JALEGI01. Next base: position 11,646 of record JALEGI010000002.1, read on the forward strand.
CGGGGGGTACGATGTAGAGAAAATCGCTTGCGCCATACTCCATCACAAGCTGGGAAACTGTGGTCTCTTCTTGATCCCAAAGGCCATAGCCCTCTTCCTCAGCTTTTGCCTGATTGACAGCGAGATCTTTGAAACTCGATTCCTTTTCACGAATCGCGATGCGCAAATCATTCACCTCAGCGAGCAGCTCAGCATGCGCCTCAGAGTCATCCGCGCTCAGTCCATTGACTTTGGCATATTTTTCGCGAAGCGTCGCGCGCAGACTAGAGAGCTGACGGTTGGTTTCCGATAAAATGGGGCCAAATGTCGCCTCTTCACTTGAAGGATTTTCCGACTGCGCACGCAACTTCTCCTCAATGGTTTCACCGTGAGCCACTGTCATCACAAACGCGAGAACTAAACTAATAGATCTCTTCAAAGTCATCTAAATCCTCATCAAAGTCTTCATCAAAAAGCAAAAAATCTTCATCGGGCTGTTTAGGCTTTTGTTTTGCCGCTATCACACCCTTTTTTTCCACAAGCGGAAGGCGTACCTTCTGACACATTGACCGGGTGCGATCAAACAAATGCCCCATCATATGAGCGCTTCCCTTCACTTTCTCCAAGCCATCAAAGATGAAAAGCTCCCCCTGCAGGCGATAGTCAAGAAACTGCGAGAGTTCTTGCGCGCTCTTCAACACTTTCCATCCCGAAGGAGTATGAAAAACCCAGTCACCCTTGCGCAAAATCGTGCTCTTGCCAGCCAATTTACACGAGACGGAATGCATTGTACGCTGGCGTATTCTAGCAAAAACGTCTTCAATACGAAAGGTTAAAGGTTGCCCACCAGAAATTGGAACACGCAGCTCACGTGAGTGAAACCCCGATTGATCCCAAACTTTAAAGGAAATCTCAGATCCATTCACTGATTGAACGCGAGCAAGCGGAAAGTCACGCGTCTTTTTTGAGACATTTGTTAACTGCCAACGACAATCTTTCCAAACGAGGGTATCTCCACGAGATAAAAATACCATCTGCCCCTTGCTGTTAAATTGGAAGCGCGGTTTATGCTTCAAACGCTTGTAGCTATCCCCACCATACAAATCAAGGACGCGATCCGGCGCAAAACCCGTAACATTTTGCAGCTCAGAAAGAAAGTCGAGAGAACTTGCATCTTCGAGGTAAGAGGCTCTCTCCCATTCCCCTAAACTCTTCAGAGTGAATGTTCGCTTCTCCTCTAAGAGCTTTGTCTCATCCTCCCCTATGACTTCAAGAGCTGACTCTAAAATGACATCAGAGCCCAAAATCTTGGGACTTATCCACAAAGGTGAGCCAAACGTATCAAAAGAGGCCCCCCTTCTTCCATCGGGATGAGAAAAATTCAAAAAAACGCGATCGCCTATGACCATTTCTCGGTGCTCTTTTGAACTTTTAAGCCCAAGCATCACCTTCATTAAGTCCTTTGGAGCATCAGGACGATCATTTCGCCCTAACAGAACAATCTCATCAGCTAAATTTGGATAGGGAACATAAGGCGTTTGATCTAAAAGAGCTAAAGGCCCCTCATTCATCGGCAAAAGCTCAAAGGTTCTCTCCTGCTTTCGAATCTCAGCTGAAAGAGAGGAGCTGTGCCACGGAGTCTCTTCATAGACAATTGGATAGAAAATAAAAAAACACGCAACCCCTGCAGTTAGAAGGGCTAATACAAAAATACCAAGCTGGAGGGAACGAATAGAAGAATAAAAGCTAATTTGTTGTTTTTGCATTCCCAGCAATACATTTACCTAAAACTTAGTGGTTGATTGTATACCAATTACGAAAATATGAAAAGGTCAGCTTGAAAAAAAACTCGTAATTTGTTTTATTTAAGTTAAGGAATAATATAAACAGAATAATTCTGTTTTATAAATTAACTGGTATTAAAAATGGCTGAAGAAAATAAACAAAATGACGGAATGTCTGTTCAAGAGATTGAGTCGATGGCAAAAAAGTATCGCTTTGAGCTTGTTTTTTGCGTGACCTTTCTTTTGGCAGGTATTTTTGCGTACATATTCAACGTAATGGGATGGTCGATCCTGCTTGCGACAATTGGTGGAATTGTGGGTATTTGCCTACCAAAGCACATTGACAATTGGATGGGGACATGCTTAGGGTTTGTTCTCAAGCAAGAGAAGGTCACTCAGATTGTAATTGGAGTGGTACTTGTGATCATTTCGATTTTCCTATCACCTATCATTTTCCTATTGATGGGGATTATGGGCGGCGTTGAAATTTACCAGAGTGTTGGCAGACACAGTTCTGATTCCAACGACCATCGCAACGCAGCGTAACTTACTGCAATTGTGAGGGGAACATTAGCGTGATAGGGAGAGCCACCCTATCGCGCTTTCTGCTGCTTTTTTTCTGGCTTTACAGAGACAAAAAACTGGCTTGTAAAGCGGCAAGCGGTTTTGCAAGTGCGTCATTTTTCTAAAATTGTCAGAGTGATTAAGATGCAAGCAGTGCGACGCAGTCCAATAACCAGTTATTGGCGAGGAGAGCTGCGTAGCAGATTGGTTGCTATGATCTGTTTTAGAGAAATCCAAGCACTTGTAAAGCGGCTTTACAAGCTCTATTTTAGGAGATTTTCGCGGGCAGAAATATAGTCAAAAAGAGAAATTTTGTCTTCGGTGAAGTGTCCCAAAAACTCCTCTAAATCGCGCTGGATCACCTCGCCGTGCTCTTCATGACCATTGAGATAAGTCTTTAGTTCAGCCCACACAGTGAGCTCTTCATCGCGATTTTGCAACTCTTTGTGTAAAGAAGCGAGGCGTAGGAGGGTGAATGCATACAGCGCGCCCCCATACTCCTTGTTTTCGAGCACAGAATTGAGCTCATTCAAATGCGCCCGGAGGTCCTGGGTTTCATTGAGGGCCTCATCATAGCGCCCATCGGCAATAAGGTAGGTGCCACGCGTGAATTCGGTGTAGGCCTTTTTGACCTGCAGTTTCTTCTCTTCGTGGTATTTGCGGTACTCACTTGCCTCATCTCTGAGACCTAAGGTGAGGTAGAGCTGAGCGATTGATGAGCCGAGCTTTGTTGCAAGTTCGGGGTGGCGTTTCATAGAGTCGCCGAGTTGATTGAGCAAAGAGGGGTCTGCCTCGAGGCTCTTTTCCCAATCGTTTAAAACCTCTTGCGCCTGTTGAAATTCGAGCTCAGCTTTGGAGCTGCCCATTGTGTAGCGAATGACGAGGGAGAGAATCAAGCTCACCCCGACAAAGGCCAGGCCAATTATTTTGCGGTATTTATAAAATTTTGCGCCCAAGTCTGAGACATCTGGGTCAACTTCAACAAAAGGTTCTGTAGTCATCGCCTGTGGATTATAATACACAAGGGTATTTGACTCAAACGATTTAGATGCCGCGAGCGCGCAAAAGGATCGAATTTAAAACCACTGATATAGAGCTCAAGGCCATCGCTGCCCCTGCAATCATGGGATTTAAATAGCCAAAAGCGGCTAAAAAAATTCCTAAAATATTGTAGATGAAAGCAAATCCTAGGTTTTGCCACAGCTTGACATAGGTGCGTTTTGCAAGCACAATAGCGCGATAGACGTTTTCGATATCTCCACGCATGAGACCCACTGTAGCGCTCTCCATAGCAACATCGGTCCCCGTTCCCAGGGCAAATCCGACATCAGCAGTTGCAAGAGCTGGGGCATCATTGACGCCATCGCCAACCATTCCTGTTACAAAGCCCGCTCCCTTTACCTCTTTGACCACTTGAGCTTTGCCTTCTGGCAAAATCTCTGCATAGTAATCTAAAATTCCAAGTTCGCGCGCGACATTTTTTACCACGGGCTTGCGATCACCGCTGAGTAGTACAAGCTCGATCCCCATATTTCGCAATTGCCTAAAGACTTCATAGGTCTCCTCACGCACTTGATCTTTGAGCTTGAAATAGCCGAGAACACTTTTGTCATTGGCTAAAAACACAAGCGAATGAAAGTCATTTTTGATTCCATGATCGATTGTGACCCCTTGCTCTTCGACATATTTTGCCGATCCAAGATAAAGCCTCTCTCCATCGAGGGTTGCTGTCACGCCTTTGCCGGCAATCACTTCATAATTTTGCGCCTCTTTCCCCTCAATGCCACAATATTCCGCAACGGCTTGCGAGAGTGGGTGATCGGAGTGCTTAGCTAAGGGGGCCGCAAGATTTAAAAATTTTTCCCTTGAGTCAGCACCATCGAGCTCAAAATCGACTACTTGCATTTTGCCGACGGTCACGGTTCCTGTCTTATCGAAAATTAGCTTGTTAATGCGATGCGCGCGCTCAATCGCCTCAGAGTCTTTGATCAGTATCCCCTCTTTTGCAGCTAGAGTGGTTGCAACCATGATCACAGTAGGTGTTGCAAGACCAAGTGCGCACGGACAGGCAACAACTAGCACGGCGACAGCAGAGATAATGCCTTCGCGCACATCGCCGACAAAAAGCCACCACACGCAAAAGGTAAAAAAGCTGATGAGAATGACAAGCGGCACAAAAACAGAAGCAACGCGATCAACAAGTTTTTGAATGGGCGCCTTTGAAGTTTGCGCTTTCTCCACTAACTCTGAAATACGATTCAGAGCTGTTTCACCAAAGGCTGCTGTTACCTCGACCTCAATTTTGCCTGTGCCATTGACGGTGCCAGAAAATACGCGATCCCCAACTTCTTTAACTGCAGGAAGGCTCTCTCCTGTGAGCATCGACTCATCAGCTGTGGAGCTCCCAGATAGTACTTTGCCATCAACGGGGACTCGTTCAAAGGGAGAAATAACCACAACATCACCAACTGCGACCTCTTCAATTGAGGTGTGGAGAATTTGTGAGCCTTTTTTTACAGAGGCAAATTTACTTTGCATATTTAAGAGGGCCTTCATCCCCTTCTGGGCATTAACTTTGGATTTGTGCTCAAGGAGTTGTCCAATCAGAATGAAAGTGATCAGCACTGCTGACGTTTCATAATAGAGATGGGCGTGGTTTCCGATGACTGTGTTGTAAAAACTGTAGAGAAATGCAACGGTGGTGCCCATTGCGACCAAAACGTCCATATTGACGGTAAAACGCTTGATGGCCGCAATCGAATTTTTATAAAAGGGATAGCCTCCAAAGACCTGAACAATGAGTGCGAGGACAAATTCCCACCAAGCAGGCAAGCGAAAATCAGAGAGAATCATTGGAATGGCAAGGGGGGCTGCTAAAATAAATGAGACCCAAAAGCGGAGCTTAAGCCAGTAGAGCTCAGCGAAAATCCTTTTCTCAATCTCTTTTTCTGATTCTTTCAGTGCCGCTGCGTAGCCAAGTGCTTTGATTGCATCGATGAGCGTTTGCGGCTCGACCTCTTCATGACACTCAATTCTTGCTGTTCCAGAGGCAAAATTGACAATGGCGTGAGCAACACCGACAACACCGCTGAGCCCCGCTTCAATTTCTTTGACGCAGCTGCTGCAATGCATATCTAAAATGCGCAGCTCTATTTGCTGATGCACTCCTCTCTCCTTTGAAGCTCACTTAAAATTTTTCGGTGTCCAGAGGAGAAGGGAAGTTGTCCAATTTTTTCAAAGCTCTCCCATGTAAAGCCAGGAATTTCTATCCGTTTTTTGGCTCTCCATACAGTTGGGTAGAGTATCACCCGAAAGCGAGTAAATGTGTGTTGAAATTGCTGCATTTCGTAGAGAAGCTCCGCATCTACTCCCAAAGCGTTTTTAGGATGAAATTCCTTTTCGCTTTTTTCAAAGTAGGGAAACTCCCACAAATCGGCCATCACCTTTCCCATTTCACCTCTACTTATGAGTAGTGCATCATCTGAAAAAATACAAGCGACATCTCGATGTAATTTTGTGGTTGCTACCCTCTTTGCTTTCACAGGTAATTGCGAAACAGTTCCCCTTTCAAAGGCTTTGCAATTGTGTTTGATTGGGCATTGCAAGCAGCTGGGGGTTTTGGTGCAAATAAGAGCGCCCAACTCAATCAATCCTTCCATCAAAATTCTTGGCTTTACAGAGAGAAGAAGTTGCGATACGCGCTTTTCAATCTCAGCGCGCGTTTGACTTTTAGATATATCGAGATGGAGATCAAAAAAGCGCGTCATCACACGCATCACATTGCCATCGACTGCTGGCTCGTTTTGCCCAAAAGCAAAACAGCTCACAGCGCCGGAAGTATAGGGGCCAAAACCCTTGATTTTCAAAAGCTCATTACGCGATTGTGGAAGCTCTCCCCCGTAATAAGTAACAATCTGATTTGCAGCTGCGTGCAAATTTCGCGCCCTTGAGTAATACCCCAGTCCCTCCCAAAGCTTGATCACGTCATCGATGTTTGCTTTAGCAAGTGAATCGATCGTGGGGAAGCGCTCCATCCAACGGATAAAATAGGGAATAACGACACTTACCTGGGTCTGCTGAAGCATCACTTCAGAGATCCAGACCCGGTAGGGTGTGATGTTTTCTCTCCAGGGAAGGGTGCGCTGATGTTGTAAAAACCAAGTTTCTAGCTCTTTCATGAGCGAAAGAGTATGGCAAATGCCCATTTTCTTGACAAACGCCCACTGCCCTGCCAACATTGTTCTATGAGAATATATGGCCTACTTTTTGGCCCAAACGAGCACCACCTCGATCACATAGCAACCCTTTGTTCAATCATCGACATCCCGCTGATTTGTACCGAAGAGCGCCTTGAAAAAATGGCCCGTCGCTACTATCCCTCCCTAACAACTCAGTTAATTTTACCCAATGCCCTTGGTCAAAAAGTATTAGAGCTCTCAGATGCACTCATTACCTGTCTTCCTCATGCTCTTATCGATGAAATTTTGTTCCTTCCCCAACTACTTGAGCAGAGAAAAATTCTTTCTGTTTTCTGCCACCACGGAAATTCTGAAAAAAACATGCAACCAGCAAGTCTTGAACTTCTTGCACAGGAAAAAATCTTGCTCTACTACGGGCAAAAATTGATTGAGGCTCTCAAAGAAAACAAGCTCTATCACCAAGTTGGCCATCTAATTGGAACCGGTAATTTTCGTCTTGACTACTACAACAGAATGAAGCCCTACTACAAACAAATAGCAGATGAAAAAATCTTTTCAAAATTTGAAAACAAAAAGACTCTTCTTTTTGCACCCACGTGGCAAGAGGAGGAAAAGGCCTCGGCAATTTTACCAAAAACAATAGAAATCATTGAGAAAATCCCTAAAAATACGAATCTGATTGTTAAATATCACCCAAACACATGGAACCGATTGAAGTTTGAGCTTGAAGTGCTCGAAGAAAAGTACTCTGATCAACAAAACGTGCAATTTTTACGCGATTTTCCCCTGATTTATCCAATCTTGGATCGCGTCGATCTCTTTCTTGGTGATGCCTCTTCCGTTGGCTACGATTTTCTAGTTTACAACCGCCCCCTTTTATTTCTGAACTTTTCCGCCCCTTTTGGACAAACGGTGACTGAAAACCTCACTCAAGCGATCTCACAAGCACTTGAAACGGGTGCTCCGGAATATGCTGAAAAAAGACAGGCTGCCTACACCTATGCTTTTGAAAATCCTACTTGCCCCGACCAACTCAAGTGGGCAATCCATGGCGCGATAAAAGAGGAGTTAGAAGCTTGATTGCAGGATTCATTGGTGGAGACTACGAGCAGCTTCTCGATCATATCGCCCCTCTTTGTGCCCTAAAAAAGTTCCCCCTTATTCTGACCTCCCCAAACATGCTCCGAAGTGCCCGCGATTTTTATCCCGACCTCGTCTCACAACTTTGCCCAATCGATCAAATCACAAAGCGATTCACCACCCTTATTACCCCCCACCACAAACAATGGCGCCAAACACTTCTTCCCCAAGAGCCTAATACCGCAATTTGGTGCCCCCACGGCCACTCCTACAAAACCTACGATTCCGAATTTAGAAAATTGCTTGCCGAAGAGACCCACCTCTACGTTTATGGTAAATCGATGCAACGCCATTTTACATCTATTTCGACTGAAGTTGTTGGTGACTACCGTTTTTTATACAACCTCCGCCGAAAGAGCAACCTCGAGAAAACAAGCGTTCTTTTTGCCCCTACCTGGGCAACAGAAGAGGAGCTACCAGAGCTCATCGACACCACTGCGATGCTCTTGATGGCCTATCCGATGCTCAAAATCAAGCTCCACCCCCGCGTTCACCACCTCTACCCCGATGCCATATCGACTTTTTCCGCGCACCTCATTGCCCCCAACGAACCGATCCATCCAATACTGGACACAACAAGCGTATTAATTACCGACCACTCATCAATTGGCTACGACTTTCTTGCATATGACCGTCCCCTGCTGTTTGTCAATATCGCAGAGAACGACCCCTTGCATGCTGCAGGAACCGTCATCGATGCAATTGAGGATTGCCCCGAAATCATTGAAGAGGCAATTGCAACCAATCATCACCATCTCAGCACAAAGCGATCTTGGCTTTACAGAGAAACCTTCGCATAGCTTGTAAAGCCGCTTTACAAGCCAAAAATTTCTGGCTTTACAGAGAGAAGAGGCTAGCTTGTAAAGCGGCTTTACAAGTCAACAGATACCGGTTATAAAGTAGAAATGCGCACAATTGGCCTTCTCTATGGTCCGTATGACCAACACATCGATCACTTAGTCCCAATCTGCATTAAAAAGCAAATTCCGATTGCCGTGACTGAGACCCACATTGCAAGGTTGATAGAAAAATATTATCCGAAAATCGAAATCGCAAAACACTCTTACGCTGAAATGACTCAATTTCTGGCAGAAAACTTCGACCAGCTACTGACTACTCACTCGAAATTCCTTATTCCAAGTCTATTTTTTGGAGCAGAGGTGATGCACGGGAAAACACTGCAAAGCATTTGGGTGCCACACGGCAACTCAGATAAAGGATTTGATTCTAAGCTTGCTCAATTTCTTCAAGAGGAGACGGGCGCTCTTGTCTACGGAAGACGCATGTGCGATTTTCTCTCGAAAAAGTTGAATAAATTCGCTCTTCATCCAACGCATTTTTTTGATGAGAGCAAATTGGACCATGAGCAGCCAACGCTTTTTCACGTTGGGAACTATCGCTACAGCTTTTATCAGGAAAATCAGCCCTTTTTTGAAGAAAAAATTACTCCAATTTTTTCAAAGTTTTCTCATGAAAAAACCATTTTATTTTGCCCTACTTGGGGACAAGAGTATCAGATGTTTTTCGATGAGATGAAAGTTTTAATTGAAAAGACAAAAAACAGATACAACCTGATCATCAAAATCCACCCCGTAACTCTAAGACAAAGTCCCACGCGCTTTGATCATTTTATCGAAGAAAATCCAAATGTTTGCTTTCTCAAAAATTTTCCTCTAATCTACCCTCTTCTTTCAAAAACCGATCTCTACATTGGAGATTACTCATCAATTGGATATGATTTCCTCACATTTGATCGCCCGATGCTCTTTGTCCAAAGACCGGGCCCTGAAAAAGAAGAGCGCTACCTTTTGCAATGCGGTCACAATCTTATTCCGGAAAAGTTTGATATGATTGAAAAGTACATTGAAAAGGCGCTTGCGGACCCTAGCTTTTCCCCCATTCGGCGTCGGCTTTACAGAGAGGCGTTTTCAATGGACCGATAAAACTTGCACAGTGTTTATATCGGCAATTGAAGTGACATATGGGCTTGCGCGAAGCGAGTAGGAAACTTGACCGTCATGCAGCGGATCAACTTTTGTGATCACTGCAATAGGCAGATCTGGCGGAAAAACACCATCCATCCCAGTTGTGACCAAAAGATCGCCAACTTTGAGTAAGGAAGAGTCGGTTAACGGGCGACAATCGCCGTTCTCATCGGGAAATTCGTAGTTAAATCCAAGACCTGTGAGCTCACTTTTAAGCGAGTGCCAGAGGGGGCCACTTGCCCCATGCAGCTCTCCTTTTGCAAGGTAGTGATTTTCATTTTCACCCAAAAGTGTTTGCTTTAACCCCTCAAGTTCATCGGGTAGATAGCTCGCAATTTCTGGGCGAAGCTTCAGTTGTTGTAAGAGCTGCTCAATTGATTCAATAAGTGCACGGTTTTGTAGAGCCCCACGACTCACACGAACGGAGGGAACAAGGCGACTATCGGTAATGAGTCTGACGCGGGAGCGGGTTTTTTCCACCTCTTCCACAACGCCAACAACTCCCCCATTAACAAGAACCGGGCTCTCTTCTTTTATCTGATCGTTTTCACCGCGGTCAATCCATAGCGCTGCACCCCATGAACCTGGTTCACGATGGACAACATTTGCACTCAGTGCATTCCATTTGATGCGCGACTCAAAATCTTTGAGCCTTTCAAGGCTCTCTTCAGCTACTAACCAATTGCGAACGCGCTCCAATTGATTGCGCAAGGCATAATTTTCGCTACGTAATCTGTCCAATTCACCCGCTTTCTGATCAACGGTTCTAGAAACTGTTTTAAAAGCTGTGTGTCGCAAGCTTTTGACCAATCTACTTGGCAAAAAAAGAGTTAGTAAAACAACAATGGCTAGCAATATGTATTGCTTCATTGCGCACCCTCAACAGCAACCATCGCATCAACAACATACTGCATGTTCGATTCGTTCAGTCCGCACAAGTTGATTCTTCCCTTACCAGTCATGTAGATGCCGTACTCTTCAATTATTTTGTCGACTTCGGGCTTTGACATTCCTGTGAAAAGAAAAAAGCCTGTACCCCCCTCTAAAAAGCTGTAGTCACGTCTTGCGCCACTGTGACGCAACCTATCAATAAATGTCTGCCGCAGATCTTCTATCCGGTTGCGGTAAGTTGCCAGCTCATTTGTCCAAAGCTTTTTTAGCTCTGGGGAAAGCAGTATTTTTTCAACAACAGCAGCTCCATGAAATGGAGGATTTGAATAGGTCGCACGAATAATTGATTTCACAACTTTACCTACAGCAACCTTCTCCTCTTTATCGTTTGTGAAGATGTAGATAGCACCAACGCGCTCATTGTATAAACTGAAATTTTTTGAATGAGAAACTGCGACCAATATCGGTAAATTTGTCTCTGTAAAACGGCGAATGCCATAGGTGTCATCATTGACATTGGAAACAAACCCTTGGTATGCGCAATCAAAGAAGGGAATCAAACGCTTTTTTTCCATTAATTCGGCCAAGCTATCCCACTGTTCTGGCGTCAAATCTCGCCCAGAGGGATTGTGGCAACAGGTGTGCAAAACAACAATATCGTTTTCATTGTAGTTTTTAATCTCCCCATACATCTTTTCAAAGTCGAATCGATGCTCGGTCATATCGTAGTAGGGATAAAAAGCGAGTTGAAAACGGGATTTGCGGAAAATACCAATATGATTTGGCCAGGTGGGTTCTGATAAAAAGACTCTATCAGAAATTTCTTGTCTGAGAAAATCTGCCCCAATTTTCAATGCCCCCGTGCCACCAAGAGCTTGCGCGCCAAAGACCCGATCTTGTACACGATTCCAAATCTCTTCGCCAAAAATTAATTTGGCGGTTTCATTGACATACCCACTGTTTCCATCTATGGGAAGATAGGGACAGGGTTGATCGGGACGACAAATCTCCTGTTCTGCACGAAAGACAGCCTCCATTCGTGGGGTTTTGAGATTTTTATCTTTGTAAACGCCCACACCAAGGTTCACTTTTTCCTTTCGCTGATCTTCTCGGAAAGCAATCGTCAAATGCAAAATTGGGTCGTCAGGGACCTGGGTAACGCTAGAAAATATGCTCAATGGACCGTCCTCAGTTTAAATGTCTTGATTATCATAGCGATTATCGCTAAAATATCCATCACTAATATGGGGCGTTAGCTCAGTTGGTAGAGCGCAACAATGGCATTGTTGAGGCCAGCGGTTCGACTCCGCTACGCTCCAATCCCCTACTAGTTCGGAAGTTCGGTCCCTTCAACAGCCTCTAGAAAGGCTTGAAGTTGCTTTGCACGTGTTGGATGGCGCATTTTTCTCAAAGCCTTCGCCTCAATCTGTCTGACACGCTCACGAGTCACCTTGAATCGCAAACCTACCTCTTCTAAGGTCTTTGGTTTACCATCTAGGAGCCCAAAACGCTCAATCAAAACAGTGCGTTCGCGATCGGTTAAGGTGTCGAGCACCTCGTTCATCTTATCTTTCAAGATAGAATATCCCGTTGCATCCGCAGGCGATTCGGTAGTAGTATCTTCTAGGAAGTCACCGAATTGGCTCTCTCCACTATCACCGACTTCTGCTTGAAGGGAGATAGGGTGTTGCGCAATTTTATAGATTTCTCGCACCCGCTCAGGTGTGAGGCCAAGTTCTTTGGCAAGCTCTTCTGGAGTTGGCTCTTTGCCTGTCTCCATCATGAGCTTTTTCGCACCACGAAGCACTTTATTGATTGTTTCAATCATGTGAACGGGGATACGAATTGTACGCGCCTGATCGGCAATCGCACGTGTAACTGCCTGACGAATCCACCAGGTAGCGTAGGTTGAAAATTTATATCCTCTGCGATACTCGAACTTTTCAACTGCCTTCATCAGTCCCATATTCCCCTCCTGAATCAGGTCGAGAAATGATAGGCCTCGGTTGGTATACTTCTTAGCAATCGAAATCACAAGGCGAAGGTTTGACTCCACCATCTCGCGCTTGGCTTCCTGACTCTTGTCCATCCACCGTTGAAGCATCCTAACATCTTTTTTGAATTCATCGATTGTTCGACCTGCTGCGAGCTCGCGCTTATAGAGCTTGCGCTTTGCAGCAAGTAGCTTTGCCTTAGCGAAGCGGTTTTTCTCCGCACGAGGAATTAACTCCTTGATCTCTTTTTCCAAAAGCAAGAAACGATCGTAGGCGGTGAGAATAACCTCACCAAAATCTTCTGTCACATTGTAGCGAAAATGCATCCGACGCAGCATTGCCTGCGTACGGATTCGGCATTTTTCGATATCTTCGGAAACTTTGACGCGATCAACTTTTGAAAGCTCACCACTTTTGATCTGCTCAAGGCATCCCTCTAAGAAAGTATCCTCTTCCTCGAGACGCACTTTGAGAATCGGAAGCAAATTGAAGAATTTTTGCTTGTCCTCAATCTCTTTTTCCGTAGCAATTTTATCGAAACGCTCTTTTTGTGTGATCAAATGGTGGCAAATCGAAATTGTTTCACGAGAGCAGTAGCGAAAACGCATAATAATCTTCTCGATTTGCATCTGCGCCTTTTCAATTCGCTTGGAAATCTCTACCTCTTCCTCACGGGTGAGGAGGGGAACTGAGCCCATCTCTTTCAAGTACATCCGGACAGGATCATCAGAGGCGCCTTCAGAACGCTTCGGCAGAGATTCCATCTCTTTTGCCTCTTTTTTGCGCTCTTTTTGACGCTCAACCTCGACTTGGTTGAGTATCTGAATGTCCATTCCGCTGAGGAAAATCAGCACTTGGTCAATCTGTTCAGGAGAATCAAATGACATCGGAAGGATATCATTTATTTCTTCGTATGTGATATACCCCTGCTCTTTTGCAATAGCAACGAGCTCCTCAATCTTTTGTTGATGCTGGGGATCAAATAGATAGTTATCTTTCGACTTGCTCATCAGGTCCTTTGTGCAGAGGGAAAGGCAAGAATATACAGGTTAATCTTTATAAAATAAAGGGTAAATGTCAAGAAAATGCAACTTCTTGCTCTAAACGGATCAAAAAAAATCTGGCCTTACGAGGCAAATCAGGGTCAAGAATACACCTGCCCTGACTGTGGATATCCGGTAAAATTGCGTTGGGGAATCGTGCGACGCCCCCATTTTTATCACGTTTATGAATCACCTAAGTGCAAAAAGCTCAGTACCAAGCTCCACCGCTCGATTCAATATTACATCTATCGCCTACTTCATTTTCAAACGGTTGAAATTGAAAAATCGTATCCCGAGATTGACCGCATCGCCGACATCTTTTGGGCCGAAAAAAAAATTATTTTTGAAGTCCAATGCACGATGATTCCGTTCAAAGAAATGCAAGACAGGGTGCGCGATTACGCCTCACTAGGACTGCAAGTCGTCTGGCTTTTGCACGCAAACAACCCCTGGCTCACCTCAGCAACATGGGATGATTTGAAAAAACTTCCCCATTTTTACACTAACCTTGATTTGCGAGATAATGGCGTCTTTTTCGATCAAATTTGGCTCGAGGGGCACGGCAAATCCGCGCCCTATGTTGTCGAGCTTGACGCACCGCTACCAATGAGACACTTCCCCATGCCTGTTCCCGACCTTCTCATAGAGCGCACCCGCAATCGCAGATACTACTTTCAGGGAGATTATCTCCATTTTTGGACAAAACACCCCTACATGATTCCAAAGCGCGAGCCCCGCAGAAAAAATTGGTACGTCAAATGGATTGACAACCTCATCAAAAAACACAATTTTTGAGTGAAAATTCCTGGCTTTACAGAGAGAAAGCATTAGCTTGTAAAGCGGCTTTACAAGCTAAATATATCCCATTCGATGAACATATTCGCGAAGCCAACGGAAATAGAAAAAGACCCCTAAAGCAAGAACAAAGTGAATCAAATTCTGAAAAGGGAAGTTTTTTTGCATCGCATTTGTTTTGGGGCTGAAACCGCTATACCATACAGGCCAAGAGCCCGCTTGCCAATGAGGTAGCATTGCTTCAGCCGCAATCATATTGGGAAAGGTAGGTCTTTTGAACTTATTTACGCCTCGATATTCCTTGCCATCAACGTTGAAAATATAATTTGCTATGAAAAAATACTGCGATTCGTCCTTGCCCTCGATAGTCCAATGCACACGCGTAGGATGAGTCTTTCGGGTTAATTGCAGGTACTTAAAAAGATCAATTGATAGAATTGCTCCCGTCCAAATCAGCGCTCCAATTGTCAAAGCAGTGATGCCGAGCCAAATATTTTTTAACATTTTTACTCCAACTCTATAAAGGGCATTTACAGATTTGATCCAAAATGGTATCATTTCTTCAAATTTTTTAAGCCCTACGGAGTATCATGGCTGAAGCAGGAAAAGGTGACAACAAAAAGAAGCGCCCAAAGCGCCCAACTGCCCTAAAACGCAAGATCCAAGACGATAAAAAGTACTTGAGAAACCGCATCTTCAAGTCTCGTGTGAAGACAGCAATTCGCTCATTCCAGGAGTCTGTGACGGAAAAGAACGAAGACAAAATCAAAGCTTGTTTAGCAGCAGTTTATTCTCTTATGGATAAGGGAGTGAAGCGCGGCATCTACAAGAAAAACAAAGCTTCTCGTACAAAGTCTCGCCTAACAGCTACTTCCAAGTAATTTCTTACATGGCCATCCCTCTTTCTAAAGAGATCCAAGATGGCCATCGTATTTTCAATCACACAAATTTTATTGCACACTTAAGTTGCAACCACTCCCCTACACCTTTTTTTCTGGCTTTACAGAGAGAGAAAGTTAGCTTGTAAAGCGGCTTTACAAGCTACGAGTTAAAGCGAGAAATGAGGTTGCTTTCACGATCGCCATGGGACGTGAGGCACGCTGCGAGGATCTCACGTGTAGAATTAATGGTAAGCGAGTGGCGACAGCGTGTGACGGCGGTGTAAAGCAGCTCACGACCAAAGCGCTCTGAGCCTTCGGGTAGTATTAGCTCTACTTCGTCAAATTCACTTCCCTGGCTCTTGTGAACAGTGAGGGCGTAGGCGTATTCGTAAGCGGGTAGGATAGCCTCAGCGAGAGGCTCGCGCCCTGGGAAGTGCGCTTTTCCATTTAGGAGGGTGCCCATTTCACCGTTATAGAGGTTAAGGCTGGGGTCGGAGCGTGTGATGAGGATGGGGATTGCGAAGGTGTCGGCTTGTTTGGCAAAGTAGTTGTAGAGGGTGGAATTGATGGCATCTGAGCCTTGCAGGCCACGCTTGAGGCCGCAGAGGATGCGGTAGCGGCTAAAATCGACGTTGGGGCTCTGCGATAGGGGAAATTTTTCTGGCTTTACAGAGAGAGAATCTAGCGAATGGTAGGTGAAATGGGCACTGCCTGCATTGAGGATTTCGAGGACGTTTTGCGCGTGCCCGAGGCGTATGTTTTCAGCAAGATTGAGGATGTCCTGTCGATCGGAGCGAAGGCACTCTTCTAGGTGGACGTGGGGTATGGCGGGGATTTGGCACATCTGAGAGAAGAGAGTACCCGCATCAACGGGGGGAATTTGATCGGGGTCGCCCATGAGTATTACGCGGGTGCCCTCTTGGATTTGCGAGAAAAGCGCGGCGAAGATGCGGGCGTCAATCATGGAGCACTCGTCTACGATGAGCAGGTCGGCGGCGATTTTCGGGGGATACTCTTTATGAAGCTGGAGCAGCGCATGGAGTGTGCTGGTGGTGACGTCTCGGTTGATGGCTTTTGCCAGGTGCTGAGCCGCTTTTCCGGTGGGGGCGGCAAGGGTGATTTTGGCATTTGCGGGTAGCGCTTCGGCAATGTGTTTGGCAACAAAGGTTTTTCCGCGGCCAGGGCCTCCTGTGAGGATCATAAAAGGCGATTGCATAGCAAGGTGGAGCGCTTTTTCTTGTAGAGCGTTGAGAGCGGGATCAACTGTATAGTTTTTTTCTGGATGTGCTGAGAATGAGAGGAGCCTTTTGAGCCCGCTGAGGGTGCGCGTTTCGTAGATCCAGTTCTTTTGTAGATAGTAGTGAGAGCCGAACTTACCGATAGGCTTGGCAAAGGTCTCAGTGGTGGCGGTGAGCTCTTGCATACAGCTCGGGTTGAAGATTCCTTGGCTATCGTGATAGCAGAGGTGTCCATGGCGTGAATGGGCAAAGAGTTTTTCGATCAGTGATCTGAGTGTGGGCTCATCGGTGTGAATTTTTCTGCAGATCATCTCTGCGAATGCTTCTTCAAGTAACGGCATAAATTGCAGGCTCCCGTAGAAAGACATAATACACACCTGCAAAGATCTGTTCAATTGGACTTGTGAGATGCATATGCTTTTTCAGAGCCTCTGTGTAAATTTGCGCCTGCAAAAAATAGTGATTATCTTCCATTGCCTCTTTCATGGTGGCCTTATCGTAGCCCGAAAGTAAGTTCGATTTCCAATCGAAGATGTAGCTTTTGCCGTTATGCTCAAACACGAGATCGATGAACCCTTTAATTTGCTCTCCGGGGGCTTTTTCGTACAAAAATTCCATCTCTTGAATCATCCGCGATGGGCAGACTTCTCTCAGCGTAAAGCCAGAAATATCGAGGTCAAAGGTGCGCAAAATTAGGGAGGTGATTTGATCTTCCCATTTGGCAAATTGCGAGGTGTGTGTGCGGTAGCGTATGTACTGTTCAAGAAGGCGGGAATTTTGGTAGATCCCCTTCTCAATCACCTTTTCAAAAATGGAGTGGAAAAGCGTTCCGATAGCAGCCCCTGCTGGGAGTGCACCTTCTGGTTGAATCACCCTTTTTGAAATGTGAGGAGGCGCCAAGCTCGAAAATGAGGCAGTACTTGTGATCGGCAATGATACATGAAGAGGCTCTGGAGCAATAAGCTCTGGTGTTTGCAGTGGTGGTGGCTCAGGAAATTCATTTGATTCGATTTTTTCTGTTGAAATTGGCTTGCCAAAGAGCTCTACAGGAGCGGCAGAGCCTGCTGGAATGGGCTTTTCTTTGACGTCGATTGCGCAGGCGACATAAACGCGCTTTTTAGCGCGAGTGAGCGCGACGTAGAGTTGACGTAATTTTTCATCTTCGATCTCCCGAACAGCTGTGTTGAATTGGCGCTCTTTGGGATCGTTAAAAATAAATTCGCTCGAATCAGGTAGTTTGAGAAGATCTTGCATAATTTTTTGCCTTGATGCGGTTCCAAGGGCATAGACAACGTCAAATTCAAGACCTTTACTCATAAAAGTTGTCATGATTTGCAAGGCGTCATCATCAACGGTAGGGAGCTGACGCACTTCAGGATGTAATTCGGGATCTTCAATTTGCACGTCGTCAAGATAGTTTGCGGCCTCTTCAATTCCCATATTACTTACAAGATCAAGCAACTGCATGAGATCACTATACTCTTGGATATTTCCCCCTCCAAGAAGCTTTGCTAGAAAAGCATTTGTCACCACCGCGTCAATTGAGCGCTCTTTGAGTTGTGTAATGATTTCTTGGTAATCTTCAATTGTTCCATGGAGCTCAGAGAGGGTGGCTCCCATAAAAGGGTGGCCCAAAAGCGCTTTGACTTTGCTCAAATCACGTGGTGAAAGGAGCGCTGCCAAAAGCGCCCGCAAAAAACGAAATGCTGATGTGTCGGCTAAACTATTGCGCGCATTAGATACAGTTGGGATATCGAGAAATTCCTCTAGCCGCTCTGCTTGGTAGCGATCTTTGACAAGGACAACTTGCTCTTTGTAGGGAATCCCAAAAGCTTTGTTTTTGGCAATTTCGCGGGCAATATAGGGAAAAAAAGCCTCCTCTTCCATCTTGTTTGAAGGAAATTTGCCATTTGGCGCGGGGCTTCCCTCTGCGGAAAAAAAGTGCAAACGCCCTTTGCCATCTTCTAGGTATTTTTCACCCTCAGCGCCTGGCTTTACAGAGAGATAATCGAGTGGATTATCCTCTGTTAGAAAGTAGTGATTGAGCGCATGGATTAGCGCGGGATCGCTGCGATAATTGGTTTCAAGTACCGCGTGATTTTCAAACGCCTCTTTGGCAGCGTAGTAGGTGGAAACGTCAGCTCCACGAAACGAGTAGATCGACTGCTTTGGATCACCCACAACACAGAAAAACTCAATCTTTCCTCGAAAAAGTGTTTCGAAAATTTTCCACTGTACAGGGTCGGTATCTTGGAACTCATCAATGATCACCGCGCGGTAGCGTCGACTCACCTTATCGATAAAATCGGAATTTTCAAGGCTTGTCTCCATCTGAAACAAGAGCCCATCTGGCGTGAGTTGTTGGTTTTTTTTCTGCCACTCAAGAAGTTGATTCTGCATGGCATGCGCAAGCGTGATCAAAATACGTTTTGTGTCCATCGCCTCTTCAACAATCGGAAGCAGCTCACTCTTTAGTCTGAGAAAGGGTTTTAACTCCTCTCCAGCGTTTCTTTTGGGCTCAAGCGAGAGAATAGTCTCTCCAGTAGCAATAAACGCGTCAAGGTCGTGCATTTGCTCTACATTGCGAAGCCACTTTTCGTGAATCTCCCCGTTAATATTACACGCCCCTTTCAACATGGGAGCAAAGAGTTCGAAATCACACGAGTGTCCCTTAAATTTTTCCGCCAACTCTGAAAAAGGGGTCGTTTTTGGCAAATGCCCCTTGCTTTCAACGAGCGAAAGTAGGCGGCGCATTAAAAAGGGCATGTTTTTGCGGTGAGACTTGAGCAGTAAATGGAGCTGCGAGGGGCTAATTTCACTGGTTGAATTGTGCAGTAGATGGCGCATTTTCTGCATAAAAGCGTGAATGGCGCTCTCATCATCTGGATCGGAAATTTCATACGAAACCCCCGCCTCAAAAGCAAATTCGCTGAGCATGCGGTGGCAAAACCCATGAATTGTGTAGATTTCTGCATTACCCATAATCAGGGATTTTTCGCGCAAATTCTGACGGATACGATTGCGCAGATCGCGCGTAGCCGCTCGTGTGAAAGTCACAACTAGAATTTCCTCAAGCTGCATGCCATCTTTCAAAAGTTTTGCAACCAAATGCTCAATTGCAAAGGTCTTTCCTGTGCCTGCAGAGGCCTCGAGAAAAAGATCTTTTCCCAATTGAAGGTCGGGCGCAAGTACATCAAACGATTCCAGAAAAAACCTCCTTCAATTTATGCAAATGGTTGTGCTCCAATCCAGGAAGTTCATCGACTGCAGCAAAAATCCAGTTAACATAGGGATCATCCCCCGCCTTCTCGATCTGTTTTTCCATGCCCTCAATATCTTTCAAGAGTAGCGCCTCTCCCCACGATGGCATAATCGGTGAGGCGATCGAATGGCTCTCTTCATAATAATCGAGATATTTTTCGAGCTCAGCGCGCGCATCACCTTCAAAACTCCACGTCTTGAGGTTTTTCAAACAGAGAAGATGGGGCGTATCGGGATACAGCAGGCAATAGGTAAGGAAAATTGGCCAAATTTTCAGAATGTCATACACCCGGCTTGTGCCTCGGTAGAGCAGTCCCTTATCTGTGATGAGCTCGAGCTGCCCTTCAAGCATACTCTGCCCAACTTTTACACTGACCTCTCGGCTATAGACATCCCGAATAGCAAATTTTTCAAAAGCTAGTGCGTGCTCTTTGCGTAGATTTTCGATTTCCATGAGCGCAACTTGCTTAAAGTTTGCTGAAGGAAGCAAACCAAGCGACTCGCCAAGCTTTTTTGGATCTTTGCCTGAAAGAGCTTGTATTTCGAGACGCGCGCGATCAAGAGCTGTAAGAATAAACTCCTTTTTTTCGATCCCCTCTACCTCTTCCAAGTAGATCCCTAAAGTGCGGTTAAGGAAAAAGCGCAAGGGGTGGGAGGCAAAGCGTTTTAAATCGCGCAAATCGACCACGGAAATTTCTGGCTTTACAGAGAGAGAAAGTTTCTCGGGCGGCTTTTTTTCTGGCGGTGAATAGAAGGCTTTTGCAAGGGCAAATTTTTCTTGAGAAAGTTCTGGAAGTGGGCTCTCTTTCGAAAAATAGGTGTGATGGAAAGGGACATTTTTGTGATGAAAATGCTTGAGTGGATAGTTGAGCTCTTCAATTAGCGTTGAAGGAGGGGCCGTTTCATTTTGGTGATCGTAGAAGATCAAAAGGGCGCGCCTTGCGCTGTGTACAGCCTCTAAAAACATGAAGCGATCAGCATCAGTTTGCGACGGTTTTTTGGGGTGCTTAGAGCGCTCAACACGGGGAAAGCCCGCCTCATCCATTCCAAGAAGGCAAATAATTTCGCGTGGAAGGATAGAGCCCTGTTTCATTGGCGTAAACTCGATTCGGGGAAGCTCGCCAGGTGAGCGTACGCGTAGAGTGGGAGGTGTGAGAAAATCAATAATCGAATCAAATCCAACAACAGCATCTATACTTAAAAGTGGATCAAGCCTTTCACTCTCTGGCAAAAATTCAACAAGCTCGGTATGCCACTGTTTTGTCAACATCTCAGTTGTTTCAAAGCGCTGAAAATGCGTGTGAAGACGCGTCACTTCATTGATCAGTTTTTCAAGCTCTTCCCCGTCAGAGCCCTCCAATTGAATTGTCGGGAAGAAGGTATCCATTTCATCGACAGGAAGCATTGCCATTCCCAAAAGAAGCTGATCAAAAGCTCCCTGCCACGTCCCTTCCCCAGAGACCTCACATCCTAAAACGGCACTTTTGTGCGCTGCATCAAATCCCCAGCGTACATGAGTCTTCTCGATCCACTCACTTGAACCTACAAATTTGACCATCTCTTTTACAGGTAGGCCAAGTTTACCGAGCTTGAGAAAATTGTTTTCTTTTCCTGGAAGGCCGTCAATCGAATAGCCAAACTCTTTGCCAAAAACAGAACGAATGTAGGGCGCATAGGCGGCAATATCACTACAAAGAACTTGCACGTCCTCGGCTGCAAAGGGCTTTTCCTTGTAGAGGTTGACAAGTGTGGTGTGCAAGGCTTCAACTTCACGCCTTTTCGAGGGGCAATGGTGCAATTGGAGGGAATTATCGGCCTTATCAACGGGCGTTTCTTCACCAATGAGCAAGTCTCGTTGGATTGTGTGTAGAAGAGTCTCTTTATCTGTGCAATAGCTCTCCTCAAGGTGTATCCCGCGATCGAGCAAGTCGAGAAATAGGGGCGCTCCATACTGGCAATTGTTGCGCAAGAGCTTTGGCGCCGCTTCCAGGTATTGCTCGAGCTGATCAATTTCGGCTTGAGCCACCTCACGCTTCTCATGCTGGCGCACCAAAAACCGCTGCCTACGCTCAGACAGAGCATCTCCCCAAAAGGTCTCAGATGGGGAGAATAGGTAGTATTGGACGGGAAGCTTTGATAAAAATTCACTGTAAATCTCAGGTAGGTGAGGAAAAAAGCAGAGGTGAATTTCCATATCAATGTGCAGCTTGGGCTCGACATTGAATGCCTTGATTGGGATATCAAAATCTCTTTCGTACTGAAACCAAATCGCCCTCTCCCAGGGGTGCATCTCCTGCTCCCCATAGATCCCCGATTCAATAAATTTCTGTGCAAGATGGCTCGCAAGCGCCCTTTTTTTTGCCCCACTTCCCTCAAGATAGGCATCTAAATCACGCGTATTGCTGATTTTTTCCTCCAAATAGAGGGGAAGAGTCGCAGGAGAGGGGAATTTATAGGCGCGATTTGTCGAAATTTCGAGCAAATGTTGCATGGCAAGATTCAAATTTAAATAGCGCACTCCTGCCGCAACGCCGAGATTTTTCACGAAATAGCGCATCAGCTCCTGTTTAACGCTATCTGACGGTGTAATTACAAGTTTACGAAAAAAATTTTGCTTAGAAAAATAAAGTGAATTCTTTAGATTTTCCAGTTGAGTATCTATGCGATTGGTCAAAAAAACAGAACTCATTTACAATATCAGCTCCTTAACTAATGGAAATCTATGTTCTATTCGAGAAAGCCTAAAAAAATGTCTATTAAAGAGCTCTTTGGCAATCGCAAATCTTTTTCTAATCGCTTTGCTCTGATGTTTCATAACATCACCCAATTTTTGGGAGCTTTGAATGACAACGTTTACAAATTCCTCGCGGTCTTTTTGCTAATTGACCTGAAAGGTGTCGAGCATTCTGGAGAGATTTTACTTCTCGTTGGTTCAATCTATGTATTGCCATTTTTACTCTTCTCATCTTCCGCTGGAATCATTGCTGATCGATTTAGTAAACAGCGCATCATTGTCGCAATGAAAGCCTTCGAGGTCTTTATTACAATTGGGGCAATCGTCTCGTTTTATTACCGCTCCCCTTTCGGCGTCTATTCTATGCTCTTCTTGCTCTCAATGCAATCGGCAATCTTTGGCCCACCAAAATACAGCATCATTCCCGAGCTTGTAAAGCCAGAAAAAATCTCAAAGGCAAATGGTGTGATTACCTCCTCGACCTATGTTGCTATTATCCTAGGATCCTTCCTCGCCTCATTTGTCACCCAAGTTACTGGAAAAAACTTTGTCCTCGCTGGAATCTTCTGTCTTGTTGTCGCGCTTATTGGCTTCGGCACTAGTTTGATGATTCCTAAAACGATAGCACAAAAACAGAAACAAAAAATTTCTCCGAATGTCATTCGCGACGTCTACCAGACTCTCAAAATTTGTAAAGACCTGCCCTATATGCTCCTCGTTCTTTTTTGCTCGGCCTTCTTCCTCTTTCTTGGAGCCTACCTGCAGCTTAATATTGTCCCCTTCGCGATCGAATCGATGGGGCTAACGGAGGTTCACGGGGGCTACCTCTTTGTCGCAGCAGCGATTGGTATTGCAGCGGGGGCTGTGATTGCTGGACGCACATCGCGCCAAATCAACAACCTCGGCCTATCTTGCTTGGCAATTGGTGTCACAGGACTGATGTTTCTCTTCCTCCCACTCGCCTCGCGCTCAATTATTGCAACTATGGTTGTCTTAATGATCCTAGGTTTTGGGGGTGGGTTATTTGTTGTTCCACTCGATTCATTCACACAAACCCACGCTCCAGAGGACAAACGGGGTAAAATTGTCGCTGCAGCGAATTTTTTGAGCTTCATCGGCGTCCTACTAGCACCACTGCTGATCTTTGTGCTCACTGATGTTGTAGGCCTATCTGCAGCCTGGGGCTTTGCTGTGATGAGTATCTTTACCGTGTCCGTATTTTTACTCATGGCACGCAAACTTTCTGGAATCTTCCTTAACTTTGCCTCGCGCAAGCTCCTACACCCCTTCTACCATATCGATTTGCACCCCGCAAAAGTCGATATTAAGAGCATTAAAGCCCTTGTTGTCCCCTCTCCGCATTGGACCTACCCCGCTCTCTTTTTAGGCATTCGCTCGCGCTTTTACATCTACCTTGCCAAGGAGAAGAAAGGTAAGCTCGACTTCATCTGGAGCTACTTCAAAAATATCCACTTTATCTACTACGGAAAGGCACCTCAGTATGTCGAAGAGATCTTTTCAAGAGAGCTCAAGCTACAAAATACTGCGGTCCCATGTCTCTTTGTCCATCCAACAAGTTTTGGAACATTCAAAGAGAGTCATTTTGAGAAATTAAAAGAGCGATTAAGCCACAAAGCCCAATTTGTTGTGATTCGAGAGGATGCCATACAGCCTCAAGGCTTAGCGAAGCTTTGGAAGCGCTTTCACGTTATTTTCCACTTCGATAATGGAGAGGATTTGAAGCTTCCAAAGAAAAAGAAGCTACTCAAGACACTCTTTGCAGGAAAAAATTAGAAGGGAATTACTAGCTCAAGCTCGTATTGATTGAATGCGATCTTTTGCACTTTCTGTGGATGCAAATCAACTGCCCATTCCAGAGTGTTTTGCAGCTTCACCTTGTCTGTGATAAGGTAGAGCGATTTGACCTGATAGCCCTTGAAATTTGCCTTACCAAGAAGCTTCGAGCGGTCTTTGAGCAGTTTTTTCACGCGACCACGAGCCACATGCATCCCTCTTGCATCAAAACTTGGAATCGCCTTTGAACCGACAGCTTGGTAATTCACATCAACTGAAAGGTCGCCCTGTTTCTTGGCTTTACCGAGAGAGGTTCCGATATATACTGCATAATTTTGATCGCTCTGCTCGGAGGCGAGATTTTGCAATCCAGCAACGTAGAGTGAAACATTTTTGCGGGGGATGTCATAGCCAACAACCATCTGGGAATTGATGTAGGGCGCAAGAACGCGCTGCCAATCGACAAGCGAATATTTCACAAAAGCGCCAGTATTGGCGATATTCTTCATTCCCACTTCAGCAATATAGCCGCAGCGGTACCCCTTCTCTTTTGTCAAAAATGCTCCGCTATGGAAATAGGGCTCTCCACCTTGGTCGAATTTGTAATTCACCTTGAGCAAGATTCCATTCATTGGAGAATTGAATTCAAGCTTCGAATCGAAAGCAGAACCAAAGGGTTTTTTTGAAACAGGATTAAAAAATAGCACTCCATTTCCAGCGATTCGCTTGATTTTCGCAGGTTTTTTATGCGAAATCCAATCGTGGATCTGATGAACCACCTGGGCCTCATCGGCGCAGAGTAGGCTGGTAAGAAGTAGTAATCCTAGGAAACGTTTCATAGCAGCCGAGATTGTAAAGAAAAAGTGATTACTTCTCAATCGATTTTAGCAAAAAAAATGCTTGTAAAGCGAAGAAAAATCCTGGCTTTACAGAGAGAAAAATATAGCTTGTAAAGCGGCTTTACAGACATTTAAGAAATTATTAAGACGTCTATACGTAGAGTCTTTCTGGCAACTGAATGTAAGAGCCTCCATACTCTGATGGGCGAGAGAAGACTCCCCATTCATGGAGTGGGTCACCATTAAAAAAAAGATCCCAGGTGTGCATTGGATGGCCGACCCATCCATTCGGTGAAACCCGCCAAAGCTCAAACTCGAGTGTCACTGGGTTTACAGAGAAGGCAAAGAGAAAATCGGGCCAATTTGTATCGCCAAAAATGAGTGGTTTAGGAGGCAAAAGCCCAGACAGCTGCAAATAAGCTTCAAGATCGCTTTCACTCTTACCTGTTTTGGCCAGTAGGAGCGATAAAATTTCAGGAAAAATAAAGTGTTCTCTCTCTGTAAAGCCAAGAATTTTTGCCTGTTTAGGGCCGATGACAGGCAGTGAGCTTTTGAGAAAGGCTGCAATCTCATGAGTTGGAGCTGGGGGAAACTCCTTGGCAAACTCAGAGAGGGGAACATTATCGGTATAGAAAGAAAATTCGAAACCACTCCATCTGGGATTGAGCGAGAGAAACTTATACATGAGGAAATTTTGCTCATCACGATTCAGGCGATACTCTCCGTAGTAGGCCTGCGGGCCCTCGATTAGGGTATCGCGCACCCAAGTGTAGGTGAATTGATCGCAATCCCACGCCGATTTGAAGCGCTCAGGTTGTAAAATAAAAGCGTGATTTGGGGAAACCGCGAGGAAATTCTCCGCCTTCTCAAGAATGGGAAGCGGCATTTCTTTGATGAGATCAATGTAGAAAATGCACAGCTCAGTGGGGCTTTTGGGAATCACCTTTTCGACCGTGAATTCGCTCTCTTTTCCATGGTAGGCCTTCAAAAGCGTCTCAACAGTTCCCCCCGAAACATACGACCACGGTTTTTTCCCAATTTCTTCTTGAGACATTTTTTTATGTAGCTCTTGAATGCGATCCATCGCACTTTTAATAAATATCTCGGATTTGATGTGCTCTAGGACAAGTTGCGTAATTTCTTGCACCTCCTCGGAGGCCTCGCGCCAATCAGAGGCGCTGATAATCAAGGGCTCTGTGATGTAAAAAAAGTCTTCGAGTGAACGAATATAACCCTCTGCATCGTAAATTGAGGTCCACGCAGTGGGCTCTGCCCTTCCATGCTTGTAAATCAGGCGAAAACCAGCGGGACTATCTTCAAAAAGATTTTCATCCATGTCGTGCATATCTGGGTCGTAGAGCTCTTGAAAATAGAGGGAGAAGTTATCGTAGTATTGATGAATGATAAATCGAAAAAAATCGGCGTATTTTTTTGACCGCTCAGCCTCTTCGATGTGATCGTCATAGCTCATTTGCATATGGTGAAGATGCCCTTGAAGCTCTGCTTTCAAACGGCGAATACGATCGGGAGTAGAGGCCGACCCAAGGAGCCGCTGGGTCATCTCAACACGATCATTGGCAAGAACATACTCTTGGTGCAGCTCGGCCGCTTTTTCATTAACCGAATCGAGCTTTGACTGAATGTGGTTGTAGACTGCCTGCCCAATTCCACCTGGCTTTTCATGCTCTAACCCGAGTGCAACAGTTAAGTTTCTTTTAGAAGAGGTATCTTCAAAGTCGGTAAATGAAGCCAGAGTATACTCCCACGCTCGAAGCAAGGCGTGATTGGAAAAATAGGCAAAGACGAGCCCCTCCTCCTCGTTGAGAAGATCTTTGACGCGCATCCCAGGACTAGCTGTTTTTTTCCCCTCAATGGCAGGGTGTAAATGAATCGCATGGGGCTTTGCGATGACTCGATTCAAATCAGCGCTCCCAACACTGATACTCATCGGAACCTTGTACTCATTTCCCGCCACCACCCGCCTCATTTGCCCACGGGAGAGAAGCTCGTAAAGATCGGAAAGCATATTGCCCATCTGCTCGCTTTGGATCAAGATAGCAGGAGCTGTGGCAAAGCAAGAGCCTATGGTTTGCCTCAAGGGGGTGAGCATAGCCGATAGAGTGGCCACACGAATATCGCGTTTTTCAAGGCGCTCGGATTTACCTACAGAGAGCGCAACCACCCGCTCCACATAGCGATTTGCCAATGGAAAGGCGATTTTATTGTAGATTTTAGCACCCTCTGAATCTTCGAGAAAAAATTTAAGAACCTTTTTGACATGAGAAACATAGGCCTCATCGACAATTTTTTTTAGTTCAAAGTGATCGATGATTTTTTTCGCGTATTCCCGATCAAAACTCGCATCGTCATGGACAACTAGCTGAGCGATTGCTCTTGAGCGCTCAAGAGCGCGGTAGGCGCCCGAATCGTTTTGTCCTGCACGATCTAAAAGTGCGCAAACGCGCTCAATTTGGCCAAAAACATCGGAAAGATCCATATTTTCACCATACAGTTTTTGCGATTTATCTCCCACGTGAATACAATAGAATGAAATTAGGAGAATTCGATGATGATAAAGTATCAAGGAAAAGAGATTGAGCTAGAAGAGGGCGCCTCTGGAAGCGACCTAGTAGCCAAGCTCTCACTCAACGACCCAGCACTTGCCGCCGCGATCAAAATCAATGGCGAGCTACGTGATTTCAACCACCCCCTGAATCCCAATGATGAGGTAGAAATCCTCAACTTCAATGACACTGAGGGAAAAGAGGTCTTCTGGCACACTTCAGCTCACGTCCTGGCTCAAGCGGTCTTGCGCCTGTGGCCAGATGCACAACCCACCATCGGTCCGCCAATCGAAAATGGCTTCTACTACGACTTTGCAAATCTCGAAATCTCTGAAGAGGATTTGCCAAAAATTGAAAAAGAGATAAAAAAAATTCTAGGTGAGAAGCACAAAACCAAACGCTTTGTCTTCCAAGGGCGCGATGAAGCGATCAAGCGCTTTTCCGATAACCCCTACAAAGTCGAGCTTCTCAAAGAATTTCCCGACGGCGACTTCACTGCCTACGAGCAGGGGGAGTTTTTTGACCTCTGCCGCGGTCCCCACCTCCCAAATTTGGGAAAAATTAAGGCCTTCAAACTGATGAAAACCTCAGGCGCCTACTGGCGCGGCAATTCCGAGCGTGAAATGCTCACACGCATCTACGGAATTTCCTTTCCAGACCGAAAAATGCTCCAAGACTACCTCCACCTTCTGCAGGAGGCAAAAAAACGCGATCACCGCGTTTGGGCAAACAAACTCAACCTCTTTTCAGTCAGTGAGTACGCAGCGGGAATGCCAATCATCCACCCCAATGGAATGATTATTTGGAACCGCCTACTCGAGTTTTGGCGCGCACTTCACGCCAAGGCCAATTACCAAGAGATTAAAACTCCCGCTATGATGAGCAGCGAGCTTTGGCAACGCTCGGGACACTGGGATCACTACCGCGAAAACATGTATACCTGTGAAATCGATGAAAAGGAATTTGCTGTAAAGCCGATGAACTGCCCAGGATGCATGATCTACTTTGGCGCGCACTCTCACAGCTATCGCGAATTTCCGCTACGCATTGGTGAGATTGGCCACGTCCATCGCCACGAGCTTTCAGGATCGCTCAATGGGCTCTTCCGCGTCCGCAGCTTCCACCAAGATGATGCGCACGTTTTTATGCGCCCAAGTCAAATCAAAGATGAAATTCTCGCTGTTCTCAAACTGGCTGATCAAATCTACACCACCTTTGGCCTTGAGTACCACTTAGAGCTCTCAACACGCCCTGAAAAAGAGAAAACTATTGGCACAGATCAAGAGTGGGAAGTAGCGACTGAGGGTCTGCGCAGTGCACTTGAAGAGTGGGGCGCCCCCTATCAACTCAACGAGGGTGATGGTGCATTTTATGGGCCGAAAATTGACCTTCACGTGCGCGATGCACTCGGACGCTCTTGGCAGTGTGGAACGATTCAGCTCGACATGTCACTTCCACAGCGCTTTGATTTAAATTACACCGAACAAGATGGCTCGCAGCAGCGACCAATCATGATCCACCGCGCCCTCTACGGCTCGATCGAGCGCTTCTTTGCGATCATCATCGAACACTTTGGTGGTAAGTTCCCCCTTTGGCTCAACCCAATGCCAATTCGCCTCATTTGTGTTGCCGATCGTCACAACGAATATGCACACAAGTTTAAGGAAAGGGTTCAAGAAAAAGGTCTTTTATGCGATGTTGATGATGGACAGGAATCGGTCAGCAAGAAGATTCGTAGCGCCCAGATTGAGCAAGTTGGCTACATGTTGACTATTGGCGATCAGGAGCTAGAAAACAACACAGTGACTGTGCGTACACGAGACAATGTGGTTCACGGTGAAATGTCTTTTGATGCTTTCATTGAACCAGTTTTGGAGGAGTACACAACTCGCTCACTCACCTCGAGGTTAGCTAATGCAAGTGATCACAGTAAGTAGTTTCAAAGGTGGAACAGCAAAAACATCGACCTCATTGCATGTCGGTGCCGCGTTATCGAAGTTTCACAAAAAGAAAGTGCTACTGATCGATTTCGACGCGCAAGCGAACCTGACAACTGGACTCGGCTTTGATCCCGATCAATTTGATTCAATGGCGGCCGTATTGCAGGGGAAAAAGTCTCTTGAAAGCGTCATCTTACCAACTGAGCAAAAGCATCTCGATATCATACCAGCCGATACATGGCTTGAGCGCGTTGAAATTTCCGATCAGCTCGCAACAGATCGCTACTCTCACGAGAGACTCAAAGAGGCGCTACACGGCATTGACTACGATTTTGTCATCATAGACACGCCACCCTCTCTCTGTTGGCTCACAGAATCTGCACTCATTGCAGCGACACACTCGCTTGTATGTGCCACCCCCGAGTTTTACTCGATCAAAGGGCTACAGCGACTCTCATTTTTTATGGAGCAAATTGCGCAGCGCCACCCCTTTGAGCTCATCGGTGTAGCCCTCTCATTTTGGAATCGTCGCGGTAAAAGTAATGCCCCATTTTTAGATGTGATCAACGAGACCTTCCCAGGAAAAGCCCTCGAGACAAAAATCCGCCGCGACATTCGAATTTCTGAGGCGTCACTACACGGTAGACCCATTTTTGACGTTGCGCCAAATTCCCGAGGAGCTCAAGATTACATCCAATTATCAAAAGAAATAATGAAAAGAGTGAAACATGGTTAAATTAAAAGATCTTCTCAAGCAACGGATGACCCAGAAGGGCAATTCACAAAAGATGGCAACTCTTGGCGGACGCTCAACCGCAGGCGAGCTCTCTGGATTTTCAGGTGTTTTCCGCGTTGCTGAGCTCACCGAATCGGAAAAAGAGATGGTCGACAAAATTTTAACCGACCACAACAAAAACAACGACGTTCAAACCGACTTCAAGCAACTGATTGCGATTACCGCTGAAGTCAAAGCGATTAACAACCAGGCAATTTTGCTCCACGGAGAGCGAATCAAACGCGCGCATGAGCTTCTCAAAGACTACAACGATGGCGCCTTCTCTGCATGGCTGATTACCACCTACGGCAATCGCCAAACCCCCTACAATTTTTTGCAGTACTACGAATTTTATTCAGCTGCAAGTCCTGAGCTGCAAAAAAAAATCGATATGATGCCCAAACAGGCGATTTATACCCTCGCCTCTAGAGAGGGATCGCGTGAACAAAAAACGCAGGTGATCGAAAACTACAAGGGAGAGAGAAAAGAGGACATCCTTGAAACCATTCGTACCCTCTTTCCCTCCGGAGAAGTTGAAGCAAAGCGCTCTGAAACAGGCTCACATATTGTCAAAGCGCTCACCGGCGTGTTAAAAATTGTGAAGCGCAAAAGCTTTGCTCCAACAGATCGCGAGCGCGAAGCCATTGAGCAAGCCCTCAAGGAAATTTCCAACCATGTATGAGTCTCCCCTTTCGAGTCGCTATAGCTCACCGGAGATGCAAGCCCTCTTTTCCAAAGAGGTCAAATACACCACCTGGCGCAAACTCTGGGTGGCTCTTGCAAAAGCTGAGAAATCAGCAGGCCTTCCTATCACCGATGAGCAAATCAACGACTTAGAGACCCACATTGACACAATTGACTTCACGCAAGCTGCGTGCTATGAGGAGACCTACCACCACGAAGTGGTTGCTCACATTCACGCCTACGGCGACGACGCTCCCACAGCAAAAAAAATTATCCACCTAGGCGCGACCTCATCTTATGTGATGGATAATGGCGATCTCATTCAAATGAAGATGGCAAGTGAGCTTTTACAAACAAAAATGCGCGCGTGCATCGAATTGATGAAATCCCTTAGCGCTGAAAATGCCTCCCTACCCTGCCTCGGATGGACCCACCTGCAACCTGCGCAACCCACCACTGTAGGAAAACGCATTGCCCTATGGCTGCAAGACCTCTACGACGACTACACAACACTCGGCGCTCTCATACAAGCCTTCCCCTTCCTTGGGGTGAAAGGCGCAACAGGAACCCAAGCCTCGTTTTTGCGCCTCTTTGATGGAGATGCAAATAAAGTAGAAAAAGTAGAAAAAGAGGTCGCGGAAATTCTTGGCTTTACAGAGACATTTTCTCTCATTTCACAAACCTATCCGCGTAAATTTGACTGCAAAATTTTAGGCCTTTTAGCCAGTTTTGCCGCCAGCTGCCATAAGTGCGGAACCGATCTGCGCCTTCTTGCTCACCTTGGCGAAATGCGCGAAGGCTTTTCCCCCCACCAAGTTGGCTCATCAGCTATGCCCCACAAGCGCAATCCCATACTTGCAGAGAGGCTCTGCGCCCTCTCGCGCCATCTCATCACCCTTTCACAAAACGCCTACAACACAGCAGCAACGCAATGGCTCGAGCGCTCACTTGATGACTCTGCAAACCGCCGCATCACCCTCTCAGAGGCCTATCTTTGCGCCGATGCCCTTATTATTCTCCTACACAAAATTTTCTCAGGCATAGACATCGACAAAAAGGAAATCACCGCCAATCTAGAAAAGCATCTTCCCGATCTTTGCAAAGAAAACCTTCTCATGCTTGCTGTCAAAAAAGGAGCTGACAGACAAGTTGCGCACGAAGTGCTGCGCCGTGGAGGGGATCTCAAAGAGCTTGAAATCGCGATGACAGAAGAAGAGTTAAAAGAGGCTCTAGAGCCGAGCCGCCTGATCGGCCTCGCTCCGGAGCAAGTTAAGCGCGCGCTCGATCACTTCACGCTTTGACGCCTCGACAAGTGGAAGCCTAACCGCTGCACTGCAAAGTCCCATCAACTCCATCAAACATTTGATTCCCTGCGGATTGACCTCAGTGTCAATTGCTTTTACAATCCCCTGCAGCGCGTGAGGATCTTCCCGCCACAGTTTTGGGAAAGCGTTGGCAATCACCGAAATTGAGCGCTCCAAAACAATCGAATCAACGCCCGAATAGACCGCATGGCCATTGATCTCCATCCCAGAACAATCTTTCACAGCAATCAGATTTTCAAGCCCCATAATCCGATCAATTGCCGCATGTGACAAACGAATTCCCGTGCGACCAGGGTGGTGATACAAAATCGTAGGCATCCCCACTTTGTCAATTTCAACAAAATGGCGAAAGACACCCTCTTCGTTTGGGAGGTTATAATAGGGAACGATGACCATACACGCATCTGCGCCCATCTTTTTCGCTTGAGCGGCCTGCAAAACACTTTCTCGAGTACAATATGTGCCCACACCAAACACCACAGATGCCTTTCCTTTTGCTAAATCGATGGCAATTTCGAAAAGGCGGGTGCGCTCTCCACCAGTTAACGTAGGCGCTTCACCAGTCGTTCCACCAATAACAAATCCCTCGGTGCCCTCACTGAGGTGCCATTGAATTAAATTGGAAAATGTTTGGTAACAGACCTCCCCATCTTGAGTGAAGGGAGTGACAAGTGCGACATAAGTTCTAGCTAACATGTCGCTATTCTACAGCTTGTAAAGCCGCTTTACAAGTGTTTTGATTTTGTAAATTAATAACATAGCAGTCAATCTACTGCGTGGCGCTTCTCACTCATAGCTTTACTATGAGATTCGTCACTTCACTTGCATCTTAACCACTCTGAATAAATTTGCTAAAACCATACCACTTCCAAAGCGGCTTGCCGCATTACAAGTGAATTTTTTCTCTCTGTAAAGCCAGAAAAAATTTACGCTAAAGCAAGCTGCCACTCTTCTTGTTGTGAGAAAAATTCCTGCATCGATTTGCGAAATAGTGTGTAGCGATTCATGGGCGGAAAACGGAGACAAAAATGGATGGCTCCTGTGAGTTTTTCTCGTCTGAGAAAGCCACTCTTTTGAAGAAAACGAAAGCCACCATCTTCGTGAAAGAGCTCTTCTAAGTGCTGAGCAGGCGCCTCATCAATTTGCGAAGAGATCTCCCACTCCCCCTCTTTCACATCAACATGAATCACACGACCAGCAATCACAATCGTCGCGGTCGGCGATTGCAATAACTGGCTAATCAACTGTAGAAAGGCTTGGTAACTAATCATAAAATAGATTATAACAAACTAATTGTTAAACATAAATGATTAAATTATGTTTATATATTTCTTCCATCCAAGTGGCTGGTATAGTTACCATCACCCTTTTTACCGTATTTATACGTCCCGTATAAAAGGTGATTTTGTCTAATTTTAATTTGACCTTTTACAAAATCGGGCTGGTGAATACAGTGTTCCATGAACCCATAGTTGGGACGACAGCGCGGAAGGACAAAATCAAGATAATATTTGACACTTGAGAAATGCTCCGAGTCGCACCATCTGAATGTGCGGCAGAGAGGGATTAGCGCTCCCCCTTCGATCTTTCTATCGATTGGCCCATCCCAATAATCAGAGACATTTCTTTCAGAAGGAACACGTATATGCTTGAGATTGGGATTTCTTTTCATTGAGGCAATCACTTCAACAGCCTTTAATCGGCGAATATGCTCAAAATCATGTTGATGAAGAAAAATATAGGGCGTTTTCACGTATTCTAGGGCCACTTCAATCGCACCGGATAGTGTGTAATTTTTTTCCAAAAAAATCAGGGTTGTATTTGCAAATGCTGGATTGGCTTTACAAAGAGCATACAGTCTTTTCTTATAGATGTTATACCTCTCTTTTCGGGTATTAATATCATCGACTGCAGAGGTGCGATATTTCTCATTTAACCCATCGCAAACAATGATTT
Source organism: Simkaniaceae bacterium (assembly GCA_022763045.1). Taxonomy (GTDB): domain Bacteria; phylum Chlamydiota; class Chlamydiia; order Chlamydiales; family JACRBE01; genus JALEGI01. Next base: position 46,011 of record JALEGI010000002.1, read on the forward strand.
TGTGGCAACCGCGAAACTCGGGTGTAATTTCCAAGCTCTTTTGCGTTCTCTCAATCATATACGTGGCAGGATGGGAGGGAATGAAACTCGTTGAAGTAATGATTGTGAGCTCAGAGGAAAGCGCCCCCTCTCTTCCCTCATAAACAGGTACACGCTCTGGGTAGTGCACCTGGTTTGCATAGCAAAGCGTTGCCAAAAAGAAAACAAAATATCTCATTGCGTGATCCTTTCGATAAAATTTTTAATTGCCAGGTATTTTTCTCGGTGAAAGCCAGGAGATTTTAAATTCCAGTTCGACCCCGCTCGATAATGCAAAAAGTGGCGATCTGCCATCCACTCTGAATCCTTCGGTTGAGCTGCAATGAGTGCATTTTCTTCCTCTGTAAAGCTAGAATTTTGGGGTGTCTGACTGACATACAAAAGATTGAGGTTATTCACAGCAATATCGCGGTGAGATGCAAGATAATCGTGAGTGTGTCCACCTGAGTCGACATTGACCTCTTTGATTGTCCCACAGTTGAAGTTAATCGAGCGATGGTTTGGTAGACGTGAAAAATCAAGCATTGCAAGACCTATCCACAAATAGTCCACTCTTTCTCCACTAGGACTCGTGCGATATTGCATGACTGAGGCTATCGGATGCTCGGCTAAATATTCGTGAAAATTGATCGGCTTTACAAGGAACAGGTCTGAATCAAGTAGCACAACAATTCCATTATGATTAAATCCCAAACGATTGAGAGAAAACTGCACGACATTGCAATTGCGCACTGAGGGTGCATTGATATCCTCACGAGCAAGCCGATGCAGATAGGGCATCGCGTGAATGGGTTGAGGAATGCGCACACATTTGACACCCTCTTTATGGCAAACCGCTTCAATTTCCCTGCGCATTTTTGTATTTACCGCATCATTGAAGACCACAAATTCAAAGTCATCTTCGACAAAATGCTTCAATGTCTTGTGCTGCATTTCGATAAATTCGGGACGATTGTAGGCATACGTGTAGATAAGAACTTTCTCAGCAAAAAGCGCAAGAGGTAGAAATAAGATGAGGAAAAATTTCATGATTCAATCCTTGGTTTTTAAGGAAAAAACTATGCATTTTTCTGGCTTTACAGAGAAGAAAAATTAGCTTGTAAAGCCGCTTTACAAGTGCTTAGATTCCCCAAAAACCACACCCTTAAAAAACGGCTTGCCGCTTTACAAGCTCCAGTTTATCGGGGATTTACCCCATTTCTCCAAAGCTTGATTGATTTTAGAGAAGTGCCGGCATCCAAAAAACTTTGTTGCTGAAAAGGGCGATGGATGTGCCGATTCCAGAATAAGGTGGGGATGGTTTGGGGTTGCGAAAATGCGCTCACATTTTTCGCGAGCTGAGCGGCCCCATAGAACAAATACAACTGGATCACTGCGTTCAAACAGAAGCTGGACCACAGCATCGGTAAACTGCTCCCATCCCCTGCCGTAATGCGACTTGGGCTCGCCACGACGTACTGTGAGTGTTGCGTTGAGCATGAGCACCCCCTGTCCAGCCCAGCTTTCCAGGTTGCCATGTGTGGGAATCTCCATGCCAATATCGCTGCGCAGCTCCTTGTAGATATTGACAAGCGATGGTGGGGGCTTAATTCCTGGCTTTACAGAGAAGCAAAGTCCGTGCGCTTGGCCCGGTCCGTGGTAGGGATCTTGGCCAACAATCACGACTTTCACCGCATCAAAAGGAGTCAAACGCAAGGCGTTGAAGACCTCATCTTCTGGTGGGTAGATCGTCGCTCCAGAGCGCTTTTCTGAATCAAGGAAACTTTTTAGATCTGAGATGTAGGGCTTAGAGAGCTCTGTTTTGAGGGCCTCGTGCCACGTCTTTTCTAGGGTGAGTGTCATATTGGGACAGGAGAATAGCACAATGCTTTTTTTCTTTAAAAACATTTGAATTGTGTATATACTCTATGGCTCATCTGGGTGTGGCGCAGCTTGGCTAGCGCACTAGCATGGGGTGCTAGGGGTCGGAGGTTCGAATCCTCTCACCCAGATTTCTTTTGGAGCGCTTATGCAATCTGATCCACAATATTATGCTTGGTTAGGTTGGGCGATCTCTTGGATCGTTTTACCCCTTGTTTCTGCGCAATCTTTGATTCGATACAGAGGAAAAAAGAAGCGTATTGACCTTTTTATTTCTATTTTTTGTTTAGTTCTTTTCATTTGGAAAACAATGAAAATTTAACTTGTTCAAGATTCTGTATCTTCATGAAAAAAATCCCTAGCAAATCTCGGTGGCGGACTGGGCGGACCGTGAATTTTTTGTATTTCTTTATTTTTTTTATCGACTTCTAGCAAGCTTTTTCCTATGTCGTTTCCACCACTAATTACAAGACCGGTACCCATAGCATAAGTAACAGGAGTAGGTATTATACAACATAATGCACCTGTTAAAATTTTTATCCCTCCAATAATCATTTCAGCTGGAATATCTTGGTTCTTTCTTTTTCTCTTACCATTATTAGTTAAAATAATTGGCCTTTTTTTTAATTGCACTATAGTCACATCGATTTAACAAAGCGCGTTCCCTTTTGAAAATTTTTTCACAAATTAATTCTCTTACTTCAAAAGGAATCTTTGTCCCATTTTCTGATATTACCTGATACACATACTGACTTAGATAAGAGAGGTCAGGCATGTAATAGCCTTTACCTAAAAAGTAACACCTTACTTCATATAAAAAATCAACTAACTCATCAACTGTTACCGAATCGTCAATGTTTTCAAAATAACTGTCTATCCAACCGATTTCTTCGACTTTTATAGGTTCAAAATTTACATCTGAAACAGGATCCGCATTCAAAAATAGACAACCCATTAAGAATACAATCTTGAAATACTTGCTAAGGCAACAGCAACCATCGTTAAATATATAAAACATAAAAACTTTTTTCCCTGAGAAAAGCTTTTCGGCAAATTAAACAATACAATAGTAAATATTAATCCCGAACCAAGTATGGTTAGTAAGTAGATGCATGTTTCGACTAAAAAAATTGAAAAATCACTCATCTCTATTATTCCTTTTTTTCATCCTATTGATATAGGAGTATTAATATTTTATGACAAATAAATTAACACCCTAGCAAAATTTTCTATGAAAATTTCTGGCTTTACATAGAGAAAATACAGCTTGTAAAGCGGCTTTACAAGCTCAACTTAGGTTTAAGTTTCCAGTTGTCAAGATTATCGGGATTCGCCCCATTCTCAAGCAGCAATTCGATCATTTGAGAGCTTTTTGCCAAGTAAAGCGGCGTTTGCTGATTGCAATCGATCGCATTAATTTCTGCTCCATATGAGAGCAGTAGCTTCACCACCTCAATACTGTCCAATTCAACTGCCCTTGCTAGTGCGCGAATCCCTGTTCTATCTGGGAGATTGACTTCGATTCCCGAATTGAGAAGGCTTTGAATGCGCTCTATATCTAAGCTTTTAATAGCCTCTGTTAAGATGAGCTGATCGGGGTGCTCCCTCACAGCATACCAAGCAGCCCCTAAAAGCCCCGCCCTTCTTGGGCCTGTGTAGACTGGAACACCTATTTGAAGTTGCTTCAAAGCCCTTTCTAAGCGTCTGCCGTGCCTTTCGGTATGCCCTCCGGTAAACACAATGGAACTGGGTGTATCCCATGGTGGTGGCAATTTTTTTAGCTTTGGAAAAAGATAGTGATCGAAATATTTTTTCCACCTTGATGCAAATGTTAAAAATATGGTGTCATCGATAACCCCATTGTTTTGTGCAACAAGTTGATCAAATCCATTCCGACTACTACAGCAGAAATAAGAAAAAATGTGTTGGTCGACAACCGTTGTCTTCCAAATTTCTAGTCCAAAAATGCAGTTTAGGTCGGAAATGCGCTTGATACTCCCCTTTTGTTCGGCATACCCTATTCCAACTCCAGTTCCGATCGAGAAATTAAAAATAGGCCCTTTGGGCAAATCTAACTCCTCCATTGAGGCAACTAAGTGGGCAGCTCCATCATCAATGCAGCGCATTTGCGAGGGAGGGATGGCAAAAAGTGATGCGATGTTTGGGTTCGTGCGCTCTCTTGCACATAGCTTATTTAGACCTGCCAATGAAAAAGCAAAGTGATAGCCAGCTGCTATCTCTTCATCGATATCAACTTCCATTGTATTGAGGAGTCTTTCGCGTATCCATTGCGAAACATGCATGTTATCGGGACACTTGCCAAGAGATGAGGGCTCTTGGACCCACTCCATGCGATGCGCGCCCTCTTCATAAGCTAGTAGAGCCGTTTTTAAACCACCTCCCCCTAGATCAAAGGCCCGTATATATTGTGGCTCTGTAAAAGCTACCAATGGAACTAACAGGAATAAATAGATGTATCTCATAAGCGATGTCGATAATAACAAGTGAAAAGTTATTTGTGAACGATTGGGTTGTGGGAAACTCTGTCAGTAAGCTGTTTAAGAAGTGTCCAGAATCTTGTTCAAACTTTTTTCTGTTTAAAAAAGGCTGTTTTTTGACACACTTTGCACAAGTTATCAACAGGCTATTTTTTCTATGAACAATTCCGAGTTTATAAACACTTCCACAACACCTAAAGAAGAAGAAAAACATATAAATATCTCTCTTATATCTTATACCAGCTTCTTTGATCTTAACAGCTTTGAACACATTGAACTCTTCCACAATGATCCTGTTTGGTCTGCTCTCAAAACTTTGAAGGAATATGTCGATAAGCTAGATTTTTCTATTGAAGTGGAGACTGAAAGTGCCTATTTGGTGAACCGTGAGAAGATTTCTATTGGAAAAGGCTCTGTGATTGAACCAGGCGCTTATATTGAAGGCCCTTGTGTCATTGGAAAAAATTGTGTTGTTCGACATGGCGCTTATGTGAGACCGTATACGTTGACTGGTGATGGATGCACAATTGGCCACTCTTCAGAGGTCAAGCATTCGATTCTACTCAATGGCTGTGCTCTGCCGCATTTTAATTATGTTGGAGACTCAATCATCGGCTCGAACGTGAATTTAGGCGCAGGCTTGATTTGCGCCAATCTTCGACTTGACAAAGGCGAGGTCTTTGTTCATGTTAGTGGGCAAAAAATTCCAACAGGCCTTTCAAAGATGGGGGCCATTGTCGGCGATGGTTCGAGTTTGGGCTGTAATTGTGTTACCAATCCAGGGGCACTTTTCAAAAAAGGCTCTCTCGCCTCCCCTTGTCGCAGCTTACCGGGAAAAATAAAGTGATATTGCATTCGTATTTTAGAAAGTTTGAAAAGGGATTGAAAAAATCGATTCCAGAATTGTGCGAAAGTGGCAATTTGCGCGATGCGTGCGAATATGCCCTTTTTAGCGGCGGTAAGCGATTAAGGCCAATAATTGTCCTTGGAGTCGCCGATTGCTTAAATAGCGTCTCTGACGTGATGCAAGCGGCCATTGCGGTCGAGTTTTTTCATACGGCATCTTTGATTGCAGACGATCTGCCATGCATGGATGATGATGATGAGCGGCGCGGAAGTCCATCGCTGCATAAAGCGTATGGCGAGACGACTGCCCTTTTGGCAAGCTATGGGTTGATTTCTGAGGCCTTTCAAAAAATCCATGGAGCAACAGTTGATTATTGCGGCCCTAATTCTGAGCTTGTTGCCAGACATGCTCTTGATGTTGCGGCGCGCGGCTCAGGCTTTCAAGGCGCCACTGGTGGGCAGTTTATGGATATGTTTCCCCCTGGAAAGGATTTGGAAACGGTTCAGGTTGTCATTGAGAAAAAGACTGTGCGCCTTTTCGAGGTTGCGTTTCTTTTGGGCTGGCTCTACGGCGGTGGTGATTTAAATTTGATGGGCGAGGTTGAGAAGCTTTCGTACGATTTTGGTATGGCCTTTCAAATTGCCGATGATCTCTCTGATTATGAAAAGGATGCGCGCGATGGGGAGCTAATGAATTTGGCTCTACTGCATGGCAAAGAGTTTGCGGTTGAGTTGATGAATGAGCACCTGAGCTCGTTTTCAAAGAGATTGAAAGAGCTCAGGCTAGATGGCAAATTATTTGATGCCATTATTGGGAAGGTTCACGCTCATGCGGGCGCTGCTGCTGCTTTAGCGGGCTCTTGAGGAGCTGGCTCTCCGCGCATTTTTGTGACAATCGCTTTTTCTAGCTCTTGCGCTAGCTTCACATTGCTTTTGAGCTCTTGACGTGTCGCCTCTTTTCCTTGGAAGCGCTGGCCATTGAAGCTGAGCCATGTTCCCTTCTTCTCGATAACGCCCTTCTCAACGCCAATATCGATAAGCGAGCCTGCATGTGAAATTCCTTCGTTGAAGAGAATATCAAACTCAGCGATGCGGAATGGAGGCGCCATTTTGTTTTTCGCGACCTTGACCTTCACGCGGTTGCCGACATCTTCGTTATTGGGGCCTTTGATTGAGCCAATGCGACGGATGTCAAGGCGGATCGAGGAGTAAAACTTGAGCGCGCGTCCCCCTGTTGTCGTTTCGGGGTTTCCGAACATGACACCAATTTTTTCGCGAATTTGGTTAATGAAAATCGCGCAAGTATTCGAGCGAGAGAGCGTTGCTGTGAGCTTTCTTAGAGCCTGCGACATCATGCGGGCTTGAAGGCCTACGTGAGAATCACCAATCTCCCCTTCTAGTTCATTTTTCGGCACGAGTGCAGCAACCGAGTCAACAATAATGAGGTCAACTGCATTCGAGCGCGCGAGCATTTCTGCGATGTTAAGCGCATCTTCTCCACAGTCGGGCTGTGAGATGAGAAGGTCGTCTAAATTAACGCCAATTTTTTTTGCATAACCTGGGTCGAGAGCGTGCTCTGCATCAATATAGGCCGCTACTCCCCCTTGTTTTTGACAGTTTGCTACGATGTGCGTTGCAAGTGTCGATTTACCCGAGGATTCTGGGCCGTAAACTTCAACAATACGACCACGCGGTACTCCGCCAATTCCCAAAGCGAGGTCGAGTGAGATCGCTCCGGTTGGAATTGAGTCGATGGTTTTTTGACTGCGTTTTCCAAGGCTCATGATAGAACCTTCGCCAAATTGTTTTTCAATGTGAGAAATCGCTAGACTCAGCGCTTTTTGTTTTCCTTGATCTTGTGACATACACCTATCTCCGTTTGATCTTCTAAACAGCTAGACTAACATAAAATTACTGGGGTGTGCTAGGGTTATTTTTTTCAAAAAGTTTAGGAGTTGTTTGTGTTTTTAGCAGGAGATATTGGTGGAACCAAAACGCACCTTGCCTATTTCGAAGAAGAGAATGGCAAAATGAAGCGCATACGGAGCGAAAAATTTCCGAGCAAAGGGCCCGAGTCGCTTGAAGCCATTATTTCCACCTTTATTAAGCCAGATGATCCGAAAGTAAAGAAGATGTGCTTTGGGATTGCCGGTCCTGTGAAAAACGGTGTTGCGCGTACAACGAATTTACCATGGGTAGTTGATGCAGATCATATTGAAAAAGAGTTTGGTGTAGACAATGTCTATCTGCTCAACGATCTTGAGGCCAATGCATGGGGGCTCAAAGTTCTAGAAGAGAGTGATTTGTGTACGCTGAACAGGGGAGAGCCGGTTGAAGAGGCCAACGCTGCTCTGGTTTCTGCTGGCACCGGCCTTGGCGAGGCGGGGATCTTTTATGATGGAAAGATGCATATCCCTTTTGCTTGTGAAGGAGGACACGCCGATTTTGCCGTGCGCGATGAGCGCGATGTTGAGCTCTTTCTCTATTTAAAGAAAAAGTATGGGGGGCATGTCTCATATGAGCGCATCTTGTGTGGCCGCGGAATTTACGACATCTACCTATATATGGTGGAGTCGGGAAAAGAGCCACGTTGCGATCAGGTCGAAAATTTGGAAGAGGGGAAGGATCCAGCAGTTTTAGTTTCTGAGCTCGGTTTAGAAAAAAAAGATCCAACTTGTGAAAAGGCACTTGAATGGTTTGTTTCTATTTATGGATCAGAGGCGGGTAATTGCGCTTTAAAATTTATGGCGCTCTCTGCAGTTTATATCGGTGGGGGAATTGCGCCGAAGATTTTAGATGCCATGAAAAGCGAAACTTTTATGAATGCTTTTAGAGATAAAGGTAGATTTAATAAACTATTAGATAAAATTCCCGTTCATGTTGTTTTAAATGATTCAACTGCTCTATTAGGAGCTGCCTATTATTGTCATACTCACTAAGTAGTTGCGCATTTGTTAGTTAGGGAAGTGAGTCTATTTTTGCAGCTTCCCTATTTCACCCTCCGTAAAACACGCTCCGTAAAAAATTTAAAAAAAAAGTTTGCAAAAAAATTCCCCCTCTCGTTTATACGGAAATTAGAAATCATTATATGAAATGAATCTAAACCCATGAGGTAAGAAATGACTGTAAATCTTTGGAAAAAAGTTCCAATAGCAGTTGCAGGTTTGGCTTTTGCCAGTGCTACAGCCGCTATGGACATTGATACTCGAGTTACCCAACTTGAGCATCAAATGAAACAAGTTCGTACTGAAACAAGTATGGATACCTATGGAGCAGAAACTGCTTCAGCTCTACCAAACACAACTGGTGGAGATTGGTTCATCAACCTAGGCGTTCTTCTAATGGAAGCAAGCCCAGAAGGAACTGAGTATTGCTACACTGATCAGGATAATACTGCAAGTACATATCCTCTAAAAGGTCAGGTTAAAGAGAACAAACTAGATTGGGACTGGGGTCTTACTGTAGGAGTTGGTGCTGGTCTTCAACACGATGGTTGGGATCTTCAACTTAACTACACATACTTCAGAAACGCTCACTCATCTAGCGCAGCAGGTGGTCGTCAAGGTTCTGTCGTGGCAACACGTGGTACTCCAAGACTTAATGCTAACAACGCTGGTGTTCAGCTAATCAATGTTAACGAAGCTAGATCAAGCCTAAAGTTCACTTACAGTGACCTTACTCTTGAACTAGGAAGAGACTACTTTGTTAGCGGAAGACTACAAGTACGTACTTTCTACTCATTAGAAGCTCAGTGGTTGAAACTTAACCAAGACATTCAGTATATCGGTGGTGATCTACTCGGCGTGAACTCAACATTCGTTGAAGATCGTTGCAAATTCTGGGGACTTGGACCTCGTACAGGTATCAACACTAAGTGGCATCTTGGTTACGACTTCAGCATCTTTGGTGATGTAGATGTATCTTTACTCTACGCTCACTTCGATGTTTCTCACAAAGAGAATGCAGGTGCTGATCCAATCAACAACGCAATTCGTCTAAGCGGCGACACAAACAGATTCGTACCAGAAGTTCACTACGAACTCGGTCTATCTTACGATCGCTACTTTGATGACAACAGACACCACATCGGCGTGAAGCTTGGCTACACTGCTGATTACATGTGGGGAGTTAACCAGTACATCTACAACTTCGATAACTCAACAAATCGTTATGGTAGAATGACTGAAAACCTCGGCATGCAAGGTGCTAAGTTGACAGTTCGTTGGGACTTCTAAGAAGCCCTTGAGGGAACTCAAAAAGGCCGGGACAATTTGTCCCGGCTTTTTTTTTGTCTAGATTGCTTGCTAAATATATAAAAAAAATTAGAATAAAATCGTATGGGACAATTGAAGCAACTCGGTAAATTTGCATTTCTATTTTCCCTCCTAACTTCCAGTACGTTATGCGATGAACCAACCTTAAAACAGTTCGTCGTACCCAATGCAATGGATACCCTAGGAGTGGTCACAGCTCCCGCACGTCCAGAAATTGAGGGTGATCAGTACTATATTGACTTAGAGCCTCTACTTTGGCACGCGCGAGTTGGGGGCACAGCATTTGCTTTCACAAACAACCGCGCAACAGTCGGTCTACCAACAAAAGGGGAGACCAAAGCCATCAGTATGGGGTGGGACTTTGGCTTTCGCGTAGGACTTGGCTACTGTCTTCCCTACGATGGGTGGGACCTAGACGCCCACTACCTCTACTATCGCACAACAGATAGCAACAACACCAATACAACGCGATTAAGCACGCTCACGCCGCTTAAAGGCACACTACTCATCAATCGTAACGTTGATGAAGCGCGCTCGAATTTAAAATTAACACTCAGCTCCATCGATCTCATGCTCGGTCGTGAGTTTTTTGTGAGTCCTTTTCTCTCTGTAAAGCCAGCGATTGGATTGCAAACTTCCTGGCTGAATCTCAATCAGCACACGGCCTATTCTGGAGGCCCTTTTCTCGACGTGAACTCCTATTACGTTGACGATGAAAGTAAGTTTTGGGGCATAGGACCCAAGCTAAGCGGCAGCTCTCAGTGGTTTATTGGAAACGGCTTTTCGCTCTTCGGTTCACTCGGCTTTGCCATGCAATATGGTAAGTACGACATCTACTACCAAGAAGATCTCAGCAACACAATTACAGATTCGCTATTCATTCATGAGCAGCGCCACCAATTCGATCCCGAAATCGATTTCGGACTTGGACTTGGCTACGGCACATATGTGAACGAACACAAAGCCTTCTTTGAAGTGAGCCTTTGGTATGAAGGGGAGTTTTGGATTAGCCAAAACCAAATGATCCAAGTCTTTCAAACAAATGCCTCACGTTTCAATAATGTCTCTGAAGATGTGAGCATGCACGGTGCCACGCTCAAAGTACGCGTTAACTTCTAAGCCATTTACTAAAGCTCATGAGTATGGTAGCCTACCTTCAGTTAAAAAAAGGCAATACAATGGATTTAGAAGCAATTTTAGAGCAGGCTAGAAGAGTAGTTGAAGAGGTTGAAACAATCGGTGACGAAGTTTTGATTGATGTACGCGAAGAGAATGAATGGGAAAAGGGGCATATCGAAGGTGCGATTCACATTCCTCGCGGACTTTTAGAGTTTCAAATTGAAAAGCACGTCAAAGACAAATCGCAGCCCATCTTACTGTACTGTGCAGGTGGTGCACGCTCTTTGGTAGCAGCCCTTACCCTCAAAAATCTTGGCTTTACAGAGGTGAAGTCTTTGAAACATGGCATCAAAAACCAAAAATTAGTCTAGCTTGTAAAGCGGCAAGCCGTTTTGCATAATTCAAAACACGACAAACTAATTATGATGAATTTTAATATTAATTTGAAAATACATTGTATAAGAACCTGATTTAATCAGGTCGAAGAGCGCCGTCAGGGCGCTCAGGGGGCCCCAGATTTGCGCTATCGCGACGAACCAAGCGTATAGATAAATACGTGTGAGGAGCGATAGGGTGAAGATGGGGTGCCATGATGCGGCCAAAAGGCAGTGTTGCATAATTGCAACATTGCCAAGCGGCTTTACAAGCTAGTTTAAGATTTGGGTAAGGACTTGGGTATCTTCTCTAAATCGGTTGGATTTAGCGTCATTGCCAATCTGTTGTAAAATTGCTCATATCCCGAGTTGCATGCTTGAGAGATCGTATGAGAGTCATTAAATCCGCTTCCATTCCACGAAACGCTCTCTTTTAATGCGGTATTCACTGCGTAGATCACACTCCATTCATACTGGGTGTTTGATGGGGTGATTTTTTCATGGTTTTTCAAGTAATTTGATAAGGGTGTTGAAATCAGCCCGGTCATCTGTTTAAAGGAGTCTTGAAGCTCTGGTAAGACATTTTCTGCGCAGTCAAATTTCTCCGGTGCTTGGAAAAGGTGCCACATTTGCTCTCCAAAAGTGAGTGTAAATTCAAACGGAGTTTGGAGGGCCTTGGGGTTTTGTGTTATTGTGGCAAGCAGTGTGCTAGCTAAACCTTTTAAAATAACATCCCCGGGGTAGCTACCATCAAGAGGAGGGGAAGTTTGTGGCTTTAGGAGACTAAAGATTCCAGAAACTGTAGGTTCTAATGGGCCTGCTGCAGAAATAATTCTTTGAGCCACTTGTTCTAGGGATTCTGTCTTTGTTGCAGCTGGCCAACTGATGTAATCACTCAGCGCGTTTTCCATATTCTCCAGGTTTTGTGAGGAGAAAGAGTGCTCAAAACTGTTAGGAGCGTTTGGGTTTACTTCCATAAGTTCACTTTTAACCCAATGAAGAGGGAATGTGCGGAGAATTTGGAATCCAACGACTTGGAATTTTATCGACCATATTCTCATAAAAGCTACTATAGCCCTTATTACATGCATCGCTAATTGTTCCTGCATCTGCAAATGCATTTGCTCCCGCTTGTAATCCACTTAGAAGGGCGTATGCAGGCCCATAATTGGTATCTCCACCTGGATACCAGATTTCATTTTGATTTTTAATATTACTAGTTAGGTTTTCTAATGAAGAGAAGACATTAGCATAACTAGATTTTAGCTCTGGCAATTCTGACGGGGCACAATGGTTTTGAAGGGGAGCATTAAAAAGGTTGTGCATGGAAATTTGAAGAGTTACCAGTATATTTTCACTGTCTGATTCAGTACTCCCTGTTATTCTACTAGGATCGCTACTTGAAAGTTTTACAACTTCTGATAGGGTTTGACCTAACCCTTTATAAGCTATGAAATTGGGGTAATCTTTTTGCAGAGATTTTTCGTCTGGCATAAGGAGTTTGGCATAATCGGCAAATATAGGGTTGCATTTGTCGGCACAATTAATGACTTGGTTTGCTGCATATCCAAAAGACTCATTTGAAGTAACTGGTGACCAGTTCACATAATCGCTTAAAGCCTCAGTAAGATTCTGGAGATTAGATGGTGTTGAATCGGGTTGTTGTATTCCACCCACATTATTCGAATTAATTTCCATTTTTTAATCCTTTTATTTTTAAAATAACATTTAATTAAATTAATTAAAATAAATTTTATTTTTTATAAAACTATCAACATGAGTGATATACGCTAGACATTAGATTCATGCTTCTAGCGAACAAAGTGGCAAGCTGTTTTGCAAGTGTGTGGTTTCAGCAAATTTAGTCAGAGTGGTTAATTTGCAAAAGCAAAACGCTTGTAAAGCCGCTTTACAAGCTAGCGACTTGTCTCTGTAAAGCCAGGGATTTTAGACGATTTTGAAGTGATTTAGGGGCTCTTTTACTGCTCTCTTGGAGTGAGTTATTGAGTCGATGGAATGGGGATTATTGCTTGCTTTGAGCGCGGCAAGGAGCTCGTTTGCTTGGGTTTGCGTGCCGTGAACGATAATTTCAACGGTTCCGTCGGGGAGGTTTTGTACAGTGCCACTAATTCCTAGCTTTGTTGCTAGGTCTTTGGTGGTGGCGCGAAAGCAAACGCCTTGGACTCTTCCAGTTACGATGATGTGGTGGCATTCTGCCATGGGTAGCTCCTGATTAACTCCTCTATTTCACCTAAATCTTTCGATTTATTCAACTTCTCTCGAAAGGTTTTCATTTTAGATTCGTTTTTCAGGTACCAGCAGCCAATGCGGCGCATGTCGGTGACGGCGCGGCGGCCAGTTTGGTAGTTTTTGACGCGGTTAAAGTGCGCCTCTAGGGTGGCGGGTAGGTCGGTTGCAGGCGGTGGGTCACCGTTGAGGTGGGCGACGATTTCGTCGTAAATCCACGGTTTGCCTAGGGTGCCGCGGGAGATGAGCACGCCGTCGCAGTTGGTTTGGTCGAAAATAGCCTTTGCGGCAGGGCCAGAAAAGATGTCGCCATTTCCAATCACGTGGATCGATTTTGCCTTTGCTTTGCACAGAGCGATGGGGTTCCAGTCAGCATCGCCTTTGTAGCCCTGTTTGCGTGTGCGTCCATGGATTGTGATGGCAGTTGCGCCTGCTTGTTCGGCGATTTCTGTGATCTCTTCTGCGATGATGCTCTCCTCATCCCAGCCGATACGAATTTTGACGGTAACGGGGATATCAACGGCGTTGACCATGTTCGTGAGGATGTCGCCGATGCGCTGGGGGTCTTTGAGTAGGCCTGAGCCGCTGAGGTCTTTTGTCACTTTGTCGACGGGACAGCCGCAATTGAGGTCGACGACGTCAAAGCCGAGATCTTCGATGATTTTGGCACATGGTCCTGCGAGGTGGGGCTTCGAGCCAACAATTTGCGCGCCAATGGGGTGCATGTCGTGGGTGTAGTCAAGTAGGCGAAAGGTGCCGGGGTCGTTGCGCATGAGCGCATCCATTTTAACCATTTCACAGAACATGAGCCCTGGGCGATAGAGTGTCGACATTTGGCGAAAGGGCAGATCGGAGCATCCTGCAAGGGGTGCGTACCACACGTTGGAGGGCAGTTCGAGGTTTTTGAGTTTGAGCTTTCTAAGATAGGACATAGAAGATAAACGCCTCGAGTAGTCTGAGTGCTAGCAGCGCAAGAAGGGGGCTGATGTCGAGCACTCCACCGATAGGGGGAATGATTCTTCGAAAAAGGTTGAGGTAGGGGTCTGTCACGGTTGCCAAGTAGTGCATCCACGCTTGATGTTGGAGGGTTGGAAACCATGATGCGATGATGCGCACGATAATTAAAATCGTGTACACCAAGAAAATGTTATGGATAATTGCTAGGATCATACTAAAATAATACCCAAACGAAAGATTTTTTGCACTCGTGAGGTTGCTAAATGCATGCACTTGCCATTCGCAAGGATGGAAATACGGTTAGATTTTCTTTGATTACCTCATCAAAGAGAAAATTCAAAATTGAATTTATTCAATCTGTTGATGAGGGAGATGTCAAAGAGGCAATTTTAAAATATGTCAATTTGAGTCACGGCAATAAGCATGTCGAGTGTGTGATTGGGATGCCCTCGGATCAAATTTTTATTCGTCAGTTGAGTTTTCCAATCAAAAATCGACGCGCGTTGATGAAGACGTTGCCTTTTCAGCTCGAATCGGTTGTTCCCTTTTATGATAGTCCAGATGCTCGGGTGGTGACACTTGTGAAAAAGAGTGATGAAGGCTTTCAAGTAACTCCTTTTGCTTTCATGCGCGCGCACTTGCTAGAGCAGATTGAGACCTATAAGGAGATTGGTTTTGATGCTGAGTGGGTGAGCTGCATTCCGCAGGCACTTTTACGCTTTGCCCGCTACGTCTGTCCCCATGCTGAGTCGGGTTTGGTGATTTTTGTTGGGCGCTGTGAGACGCACATTTTATCCTACATTGATGGGAAGATTGACGTTGCTCTTAACTTGCACAAGGGGGCAGCAGAGCTTGCTAATGAGCGCTTTCAACAAGAGCTGATTCGCTCAGTGAAGTATTGTTTATCGCGCGACACGCGCGGTAAGGTGGAGGGGCTTTTGCAGCTGGGTGCAGCAAAATTCCAGTCGATCGATTTGGGTGTTGAGCAGATGGCGATTTCCAATGGAACAATTTTCAGCAATGAGGAGCTCAAAGAGTTTGCTGTTGAGGTGGGATTAGGCATCGATGTGGTTGCCAAAGATAGCGAGACGCTTCAGCTTAGAGGTGTGCCTGATGTTGCCCCGCAACATATGAAAAAAGTCAAAAATTATGTGAAGGTCGCGCTCTGTTTGTCTGTCGCCTGTAGCGCTCTTTTAGGTGTGATGGGTTATGGTCAAATTCGCCGCGTGCAGCACAATTTGGTGAAGCGGTTGGAGGTTGCGACGGGTAAGAAAGTGGAGGCCTCAGCGCAGGCAGATGAGTGGATTTCTCTCATCGATCGCGAGCGGCGAAATCTCAAGAGACGCGGCCCCTCGGTGCATTTCCACAAGGCGCCCGTGCCTGTTACCGAACTTCTAAACTGGATTAGCACACACCCAGATTTACAAGAGGGCTTTGAGGTCGATCGTCTTTCCTACTCGCTAGAGAGCTATCCGAACCTTGCCCACCCACTGCACCCATTCAAGGTGAAAGTCGATTTGACTTTTCGCGCAAACTCCCCTCTGCTTGCAAGGGATTTTCATCAATCACTCATGAGTGAAGAGAAAATAGTAGATGTTAAAGAAACAATTCACTGGGAAAGAGGCGAAAAGGGCTATCACTGCTCTTTTTACCTCAAAAATTCCTGAACTTTGGAGAAAGAAAGGGGGCTGGCAATTTGTCCTCTTTCATCCTGGATTTTATGTGGCACTTTTTATCCTGTGCATGGCAGGGCCAGTTGGCGTGTGGTGTATTTATTCTGCACGCGCTTGCGATTTGGAGTTTTTGTCTGAAGAGCTTGTGAGCTTGGAGACACTTGCTTCAAAGATGGTGAGCGAAAATGAGCGCCGCGCCTATTTTCGAGAGAAATTTGGCAGTGCAGATCCAAATTATTTGACTCATCAGGTAGAGAGTTTGACGCCACTCAAAGCTGAGGTCGATTTGCTTACGCGTATTGGTAAGATGCCCTCGTTTCAAGGTTTTGAGCCGATCACAAAGCGGCTCCAATTTCTCACCCTTGGTAAAAATCAGCCTCTTTTTGAAGAGATCGACCGTCGCAAGAGTGAGGGGTTTGTCGAGGTTGAGAGTCGATTTATTCATCCAGTCACAGTTGATTTGAACGATCTGAGCGCCTTTTTGACGCGCGTTGAGGGCTCTCATCGCTACCGTCCTCAGATGTTTTTCAAGAAATTTGAGATCAAACGTGATACAATTGCAAAAGATCGTGAATCGTATCAACTCAATATGGAAGTGTTAACAAGGGAAATTCGATGAGAAAATTAGCCATTGTCTGTTTAGCAGCCCTTTTATTTGGGTGTGCAACTAAAGTTGCTAAGCAAGAAAAATTGGCGAGCATTCAACTCTACGATCGCAACGGTTTTCAAGAGACAATCAGTAGCGAGGAGCGCCTCGAACGCTACCAAAAGAGCGATTTTTCCTCACCTCAGCCCTACACGAAGGTTGTGCGCGTCTTCAAACGAGATGATAAGGGGCGCTCTCCTGGAAAGGTGACGACCTACCACGCAAATGGGCAGCTCTGGCAGTCGCTCGATGTGGTCAATGGGCGCGCCAATGGATGGTTTGTTGAGTATCACGATAACGGCAAAAAAAAGATGCAAGCTCGTGTTATTGAGGGCAAGGGGGAGCTCGATGAAGAGGCAATGCTTGGCTGGGTCTTTGATGGAGAGGGTTTTATTTGGGACAATTGTGGAAATTTAACTGTTGAGGCGATGTACGAGAACGGCAAGCTTGAGGGAAAGCTTATCTACTACTATCCAAGTGGTAAAGTGCAGATGGTGCACCCCTATGTGCACAATGAGTTACATGGGACTCAACTTACCTACGATAAAAAGGGCAATGTCCTCACTCGCTGCAACTTTTCAAAGGGGTTGCAAGATGGGACAACAGAGCATGAGGGCGATGAAAACTGGCCTCATTATTGGGAGAGCTACAAAGAGGGTAAACTCCTTGAGGGGACCTATTACAGCAAGGACGAGGAAATTCTCTCCCGCGTAGAAAATGGAAAGGGAATTCGCCTTCTATTCAAAAATGGTGATATCTACCGTCGCGAGACGATTAAAAATGGGATTGTTGAGGGGGAAGTTTGGCTCTACAATTCAAATATTTTGGAAAACTACTTCACGCTCAAGGACGGGAAAAAGCATGGACAGGAGTGGGTCTACTATCCGCCACTTGGCGAGCAGTTTATTGAGCTCGATCCTAAAATGATGATTGAGTGGTACGAAGGAGAGATGCACGGGACGGTAAAGACGTGGTATCGTGGAAGAAAGCTTGAGTCGCAACGCGATATGGTGCGCAATTGTAAGCATGGTTTATCGACGTGTTGGTATCCCAACAGAGATATCATGCTTGTTGAGGAGTACGATGAGGGAAAACTTTTAAAAGGAAAATATCTCAAAAAAAATGACAAGGTGCCTGTTTCTGAGGTCAAGGGTGGTAATGGGATTGCTACAATATACGACTCAGATGGCTACTTTGTTAGGAAGATCAAGTATGCTCAAGGAAAAATCATTACAAAATGAGGATGTCCACTTTCAAAAGTGGGAAAAGCGTCTTGCCTTTTTAGAAATGCGCGATAACCTTCCTCAGTCGCGGAGAAAAGAGGCAATTCTTCAATTAAACGAAGAGCTTTACAAGCTGATTCATGGCGCTGAATGTGTGCTCTCTTTTTGCTCGATGGGATCGGAAATCGATCTTACAGAATTTAACGAAAAACTCGCTTTTGAAGGGCGCCTTGCTCTGCCACGCGTTGAAGGAGAAGAGTTGATTCCCTTCCGCGTTAACTCATTGAGAGAGAGTTTAGAAATCACACGCTGGAAAATTCTCGAGCCCATCCCAGAAAAATGCCTTAGAATTGGCTGTGCGGCGATTGATGTCGTTTTGGTGCCTGGTGTTGCTTTTGATAGCGATGGCTTTCGCTTAGGCTACGGAAAGGGCTTCTACGACCGTTTCTTGAATGGCATCCAATCGATTGGTGTTGGTTTCAAAGAGCAGCTCAATGAGGGCCCACTTCCACGCTTTGACCACGATGTAGCAGTTAGCAAGTTAGCGCTTTACTAGCCCACTGCTTCATTGCGGCAATTTTTTCTAGTTGCGTTTCATGAAAGGTTCCGAGCGCTTCGTGATCTTCTATCCAAAAATAAAGCCTTAGGCTAGCAAAATCGATGAATTTTGGGATCCAAGAGATCTCTATATCAGAAATCTCCCTTTCAGTTCGGTAGCCCTTAATAAGAGGGGTGAGCCACTGCTTTATTTCGGGTGCATCGCCAATAAGTTGGAAGCGATTTTTCATGGAATAGACGACAATAGCAAGGTCAAAGGCGTACCAGTGGTGGCACGAATCGTCAAAATCAATCACGGAAATTGTCTCATCGCTTGTTACAAAGAGATTCATTGCTCCGAGGTCAGCATGGACCAGGCCGTAGTAGCGTGGGCTTTTATCAAGCGTTTCTATCCAGGAAATCAAGGTGTGAAATTTTTTAGCGAGGGGTGAGGCGCTTTTGGCAGCGGCTTTCAGTGCGTGGCGCATTCCTCTTTCGCGATTCCACTCCTCCCGCTGGATCTTGTGCTCCTTGTTTTCACGGTGCATGATCGCAATGAGGCGACCAAGTGCGTATAAAAACTTCGGGCTTGTTGCATCCTCTTCAGAGGGGTGTGAGCCTTCAACAGCTTGAAAGAGGGCAGCTTCGTACTTTTGCTCTCCGTCGTGAAGGGTGGCAAGCTTTTTCCCTTCGCGATTTAAAATGGGATTGGGAACATTGAGCCCGCAGGTGGCTAGGTGATCTATCCAGTCAAGCTCGGCTTGAATTTCAGCTTTTGTTCTGCGAAGGGGAGTTGTTAGTCTGAGAAAAACGCTCTCGTTTTCACGTTTGGCAGAAAACACGATGTTTTCCATTTTTCTGACGAAGGTGATGTCGCGGAGCTTCCAAAGCTGGGCGCATTTTTCGAGTAGGCTGCTAGTGGGGAAAGTTTCCATGAGAGGATTATGCGCTCATGGGAGATTGCAGTCAATCGCCCTCTTCACTTTGGTCGGCAGGATTGGGCTTGTAGGTGGGCGCACTTCTGTCGATGCGGCAGATTTTTTTCCCTTCTGCAGTTGAGGCGGGGACCCATTCATTTTGTCCCACGTAGGTACTTGTGCCATAATCGCGGCCATCTTCGCAGCGCCAGATGACGGTGTAGGGGGTAAGTGCGGGCGTGTTGCCTCGATTAGGTTGGGGTTGGAAATTCCACTGATAGTGCTCCATCTGCAGAATGCGTCTGTCTACCATCACATCGCCGGTAGCTGCCATGACAATACAATCGAGGACAAAGGGACTGTCGTTAATCAGCCGCAGCGAGTCGGCAGTCCCCATCGAAAAGAGTAAAAGTGAGCATACTGTGAGATATTTCACTACTCAACTCCAATGTAGGCGTGTTTGAAGTCGATGTGCCCTTCACGAGAGATCGAAATATTGTGTACATGACGGTTCTTTACATAGGTCCATGCACCATGGGTAATGGGGATTACAGGACACTCTTCTGCGATGATGTGCTCTGCCTCTTTCAAATGGGCAATACGCTCTTCATTTGTGTTCACATGAAAAGAATCGGCAATCGCTTTTGCATAATTGAGACTCTCCCAACCTGTATTGTTTGTGCCCATTGTCTTGTTTTTGAAAACTTCAAGAAAATTCACCGGATCATCGAAATCAGCAAACCAATCTCCAAAAGCGAGTTGGTAGTTTTTCTTTGAAACGTTATCAAAGAAGACTTTGTGTTCGATTGCTTCAAGCCCAATCATAAATCCAAAGGCCTCATACCACTGCTGCTGGAGCACTTGAGCGAGACGGTGACACCCCTCTGTAGCTTTGTAGGTGAGTGTAAGTGAATCGAGGTTGCTAGCCTCTATTCCAAGCTCGTTCATCGCCTCTTCAAACAAGATGCGCGCGTTTTCGACATCGCCATCATTAAAGAAGGGCGTTTCTGTTAATCCCATTGAAGAGGGCACAATCCCTGTTGCTGGAATGGCTTGTTCTAAATAGAGGTTTTGGCAGATCTCTTCGCGGTTAATTGCGCGAGCGAGTGCTTGTCTTAGTTTCATGTTTTGAAGGGGCTCAACAGTCGTATTGACGCGAATCCAAAACGTTTTTGATCCGGGCGCTTTTTGCAAAATACCGCGCTCAGTCAGATTCTCAAGAGCATCTCCAGGAATTACGGTGAAGGGCGAGCCCTCCCAATCGAGTTCCTGATTTTCAAAGAGTTTCAGGCCTGTTTCATCGGTGACCATGCTCATTTCAATCCGCTTGAGCTTAACAGCCTCTTTGTCCCAGTAGAATTTGTTTTTCACAGCAACCATCTTGTCGCTGTGCATCCATTTTGCCATTGCGAAAGGGCCATTGCCAACAAAAGTAGAGGCATTTTGCATCCAGTTTGGGGAGTGCTTATCTACAGCTGCATTGACGGGGAAATATGTGGGTAGAGCGAGGAGTTTGGTGAAGTAGGGCGTTGGTCTTTCAAGCTGAATTACCAATAGATCATCTGCTGGAGCTTCAACGCCGAGTAGAGCGATGGGCAGCTTGCCTGTTTTCACTTTTTCAGCGTTTTTAATCACATAAAGCAGGTGGGCATTATCTGAGGGAAAGAGAGGTGAGAGCGTTTTTTTCCACGCATAGAGAAAGTCGTGTGCTGTAAGCTCATCTCCATTCGACCAGAAAGTTTTTTTGAGTTTTATCGTATAGACAAGCCCATCAGAAGAGACGTTTATTTCTTTTGCAATCGCAGGTGTCGCGTTGTATTCTTGGTCTATTCGAGTCAATCCCTCCATAAACATTTTTATGATGTTTACGTCCATTAGACAGCGAGCTTTTCGAGGGTCGGTTGTTTGCGGTTCGACGCCGATATTGATGCGCATGACTTGCTCTTGTGCAGCATTAGGGGTGCATGAGTCACACGATTCACGAGAGGAGCTGCAACCTGTAAGTGCAATGAGCGCGGTGAGTATCACACCCTTGACGAGATGAGAGAGCTTGTTCATAGTAGACCTCGAAATAAAATTTTATTTTATGCCTGACAATAGACTTAAAAACCTTTTTATTCAAGCGAAAGAGCCAACGCCTATTTACAACTGTTGTGATTTAGCGCGCATCTATGGTGGAGAAGATGGACATCTACTTTTTGATCAGCAGGGGCTCTTCCGTCCACTTGAAATGATCGCGTTTGAGGGGACCCCTTTTCAAATCATTGCAAAGAATGGCGAGGTTTTTGAGGTAACTACCCCTTGTTATCCAAGTTGCAAGCCACTTTTTATCCACGCATCTTTTCTGCAAGAAACTCCTGAGCCAAAGATGGACAAAAAACATCCCGAAAAAGAGGAAGTTATTGAAAAGATGCTCTCGCAAATTGGAGTTCCCTACTTGTGGGGAGGAAATTATCCAGAGGGGATTTCAAAATTGCTCACCCTTTTTCATCCACCTATTGAACTGGGTGAATATGAGAAAAATGCATGGCAATTGAAGGGGCTCGATTGTTCGGGGCTTTTGTACTGGGCAACTTCTGGCTTTACAGAGAGAAATTGTTCGCAATTACTCAATTTTGGAGAGCAAGTTTTGCGCGAAAATTGGAGGCCACGCGCACTTGATTTGGTTGTTTGGAAAGACCATGTGGTCATACTGATTAACTCTCATCAGGTAATTCAGGCAAAAGAGAAGTTTGGGGTCTATATCAGTCCGCTTGAGGCAAATTTAAAAGGTGAATTTGTCATCAGACGGTGGTTTTTCCTTTAATCGTTTCTCGAAAATCTCTTCTAACTGAGAAATTCTTTGGGGCGATTCTTGATAGTCGCGCTTTTCACTTTTTGGAGATGTTTTTTCAATCATTTTCATAAAACTCTCCACTTCCATTGTTTTTGCCCCATATTCTTTGGCGCGCATTGCAAGGCCACGATCAGATGTAACGAGTGTGATGCTCTTAGGGTTTTTGTGAATTTGAATCAGCTCGATAATGTAGCAATCTGCGCTTTTTTCTTCTGGAGCATAGATGATTTCAATCGGTGGTTTATCGTAACGGGTGGGATTGATATTTGCCAGTTCGTGATTACTGTCGAACACAATAGCCGATTTGAAATTACGCGTTGAGAGCTTATTTATGAGGTAGGCAATGAGCTCACGTCGAGACTCGCTTAGGGATTGCGATCTTTCTGGGCGACGGAAGAGCAAATTGTAGCCATCAATGAGAAACTGCATCCACCTCGAGTTGTTGGAGGAAATGCAACAATTTGTCAAGGGCCTTACTGCGGTGGGAAATGCGGTTTTTCACGCGCTCTTCTAGCTCTGCAAGCGTTTTGTTGTAGTCGTATTTGACAAAGAGAGGGTCGTAACCAAAGCCATTGGCACCACGCTCTTCGTGCATAATAGTCCCTTCCAGGTAGCCTTTAACGCATTTCATCAGTCCATCTGGATTCGCAACAGCAATCGCACATTCAAAATAGGCAACGCGTTGATGCTCTTTGAGGTTTTTCATCTCAGAGAGCAGCTTGATCCGATTTTCACCGTCAGTTGCATTTTCCCCGGCATAGCGTGCGCTAAAAATTCCAGGAGCCCCATCTAGTGCAGGGACCACAAGACCGGAGTCATCAGCGATCACCAGAGAATCGAGCTCTTTTGCCGCGTGAATCGCCTTTGTTTTTGCAATCTCTTCAAAACTCTCCCCTTCCTCGGGAAGTGGAGTGTAGTCGGGGAAATCTCTTAGGGAGTAGATGTCAAAATGCTCAAATTCTTTGAGCATGGTTTTGAACTCTCTAACCTTATGCAAATTCTGGCTTGCGATTACTAAGCGCATCTTTTTTCTAGCTCACTTTATCAAAATAGTTCGAAATCGATTTGATTTCCCAATCCTTCTGGTCGAAGTGGCAAGACTCACCAAGGCGCTTGCCTTCCAAAGATTTTGCAAGTTTTGACTGAAAAGACAAGATATTTTTCTCTAAATCTGCATCCCAAGGGCCAAGAAGAGTAAATTTTTTCTCTTCGCCTGATCCATTTTTCAGCTCAACAATACTGCCGACGCCAACAACATCAGTGTTGACATCCTCTGCAGTCAAAATGCGCATTGAACCGAGTAGATCCGAGAGGCGTTTGAGCTCAGCTTGCAGCTGTGCTCTCTTTTCTAGTGCATATTTGTATTCGCTATTTTCTTTGAGGTCTCCATGAGAGCGGGCGACTTCAATTTCACGCGCATTTTCAACCGTTTCAACGGTCCCAATTTCATGGATCCGTTGTTGCAGCTTTTTGTAACCCTCATCAGTTGTCCAAACAACATCTTCTTGGTCTTCATCTGAGTAGTGTGTGTTTAGACGAGAGAGTGATGGATGAACAACTTCAGCAAGCGAATGCAAAATTTTAATGTCGTGTTCGCTCAAAGAGCTACATTTTGTTGCTAAAAGCAAAAATTCTTGAACCGATTTCTTATCTGCATCTTGGAAAATCTGTCTTACCCATGCAAAACGTCCATTTGTGAGCATGGTATACATCTTTTTGACCATGTCTCTGCCACGCTCTGACTGCTCCATAAAGTGGAAGAGTGCAAAAAAGGCCTCCAAGAAGCGGTTTTTTCCCTCTTGATTGGAAAAAGGGATATTCGTTTCGTGCATAATCTTGTGGAAATACCAAAGGAGTGTGTGTGGGGAACTCCAGGGCTCAATGAGCATCTTGTCGACTTCTTGTGAGAAAGAGACTTGCTCTTTTGCTTTCATCAGTTGGTCGAACATGTAGTCTTTGAGGGGAATTTGAGATAGTTTGAAAATTAGAGAGCCAAAAATTGCTACCCAGTCATCTCTGTGTGCCTTAACTTCAGAAAGAGCACGTTTTTTATGGGCAATGATCTCGATTCTCTCAAGAACATCTTCGATGTTATGGAAGCGTTTGACCAGTTCAACAACCGGAGTGTGAGTTTTATTTGGAAGTAGTGTTTCCAAAAAGAAGTGAATTTCAAGCTCTTGTGAATCGGTCAATTCTTCGTGTTGCAACACCTCTTGGAGGTGAGTAGCGAGCGATTGACGAAAGTCTTCATTTTTTAATGTGGAGGCGAAGTCACGGAGGAACGAATAGACGAGTTCAATCAGTTGTTTGACGCCAGGTTTTTTCTTGAGAGCATCTTGCAGACGCTCCTCATGAGAGAGTTCTGACTCGCGCAGTTTGAATGGTTGGCGAATCGATGAGGGAATCTCAATAAGCGTATCTTTTTTCAATTTTGAGCGGGCTGTTTGCCACCATTTTGACCACTCTTCTTCGGGAATAACAAGATCAGCGAGCTCATCTTTGATTTCACCTGCGGTTTTGGGACCAAGATCGCGCAGTAGTGTGCGAATCACCTCAACAGGGTTGACGCGCGCTTTGTCCTCAAGAGCATCGGGGTTGCCAAAACGCTGAGATAGGAAGTGATCTTTCGGAAGAGGAATTAGCGTTTTAAAGGCATTTGTGAAAGAGAGATCTTTTTGACCAGCAACGAAATCGAATTCACAAGAAATTTGTTCGCGTACAGCAGAGACATCCATAATCTCACCGACACCCCAACCAGCAGTGTGGTAAACAAAATTGCCTACTTCCATATGTGTTAAAAGCTCAAAGCGGCTCACCGCATAGCGGAAAGTATCGGGATTGTTTAGGCCTGAGAGCTTGATTTTCCAATCAAATCGGGCATTTTCTCCATACCACTCTTTTAACTTGTCAAAGACTTTCTGCCGAAGCGCGTGTTCTTTTGAGTTGGTCATGTCAATGATTAGCCGGAAAATTTCGCGAGATTTTTTCGTGTCTGGGAGAGTTTCCCAAAGGGGCAGGAATTGATCGACACATGAGCTAAAAGCTTCGCCAATGTGTGAGGCTTGAATGGAATTTAAAATTTTTATTACTTCGTCGAGCTCAACTTCATCAGATAGGCAATACTCTTCCCATAGAGAAGCGATTGATTGTAAGTCGTTGCGGTCAATATGTTTGGAAAATTGCTTGAAGTACTCCATCATCTCCTTTAAAAATTCAAAATGGCTATCGGTGATTCAAGGGAAGTATAAGTTGATTCTCATTAATCATCAATAAAGAAGGTTGGGTGCTTGTAAAACGGAAAAAATTCCTGGCTTTACAGAGAGAAAAGAGTAGCTTGTAAAGCGGCTTTACAGACATTTAAGAAATGATTAAGAAAAAGGTTTTGTCTCTGTAAAGCCAAGAAAACACCGCGCAATTTGACTTTTTTTTCATCTTGGCGCTAACATCGATCCCTATGCACATTAGAGTTAAAAAAGGGCTTGATATTCCAATTCTCGGGAAGCCCGGACATGAGTTACGAGAATCTCGCACGGTGAATCGCGTTGCCTTGGATTTAACGCCCTTCCCCTCAACCCGTTTTTCCCTTCTTGCTCATGAAGGCGATCGAGTGAAAATTGGTCAGCCCCTTGCGTGTGACAAATCGAATACTAACCGATTTTTTGTCTCTCCAGCAGGTGGAAAGCTTGTTGAAGTGCAAAGAGGAGAAAAAAGACGTCTTTTAAAAATCGTCATTGAAATTGATGGCCCTGAAGAGGCTCTCAACTGGCCTGCATTGACGGCAAATGCCTCGCAAGATGAGGTAGTTGAGCGTATGCTCGAAACGGGAATTTTTGCCCGCATTTTAAAGCGGCCGTGCAACATCCTTGCCAATCCGGGTCAGCTACCAAACGCGGTTTTTATTAATGGAGCTCCCTCGGCACCTTTCAGTCCCCCGCCACAAGTCGAAGGAAGTGATTTCATCCATGGATTGGAAGCTCTAAAGAAGCTCTGTGATACGGTTCATCTTATTCATCCGAAAAGCACAACGCTTCCCCAGGTAGATGGCATCCAAGTACATACAGTTGAAGGGGCCCACCCAGCTGGTAACAGTAGTCTGCACATTTTTCATATAGCTCCAATCAAGGATCTGCGCCAGATTTACTGGACGCTTTCTTTGCACGATGTCGAGTGTTTAGGCCGTGCCATTTCTGGAGAAATTAAGACTGACCGTCTGGTGAGTGTGGCAGGTGAGGGCTTTGATGAGAGCGTGCGTGGTCTCTACCGGGTGAGAGAGGGGACATCAATTTTGCAGCTTTTTTCTCAGCTGCCCGAAAACTCTCGTATACTTTCAGGGAATCCATTGATGGGAGCGAGTGCGGAGTACCTTGGCCTTTTTGACGATGTGATTTGTGCGATCAAGCGCAGTGAAGGGCGAGATCTTCTCCATTTTTGCGGGCTTGGTTTTAACCGCTACACTGCAAGTAAGACCTACCTATCGAGTCTTTTTCGAAAAAAAGAGTTTTCCTTCACCACAAATCAACATGGTGAGCAGCGCGCTTTTGTCGACAGTGGTTACTATGACCGCTTTTTGCCAATGAAGATTCCAGTGAGCTCTCTTATCAAAGCGATTCTCGCAGAAGATTATGAGCTTGCAATGAATTTGGGGCTTTTAGAGGTGGCGCCTGAAGATTTTGCACTCCCCACGTTTGCAGATCCTTCGAATATTGACATGGTAGAGATCGTCAGAAAGGGTCTGAGCGATCTCTCTGAGCAGTATGTCTAAATATCTCCTCTTTTTTCTTCCGCTAATTCTTTTTGCACACGATGCAGAGCAGTTGATGCGCGATCTCAACCTTCTAGATGAGATCAATGAAGAAATTCATGCCGATCTGCCTTTTATTTATAGCAACATTTTGATGGGGGGATATGTCAATATGCCCTCAGCAAGAATGCAAAAGAGCGGAAATGTCGCTCTTGGTCTATCCTACACTCCCCCCTACATTATCTACGGACTCAACTTTCAAGCATTCAATGAGGTAGAACTTTCGGGAAATTATCGTGTTTTTCGCGACCGCAAGGAGGTCAATTTTGGGCACATGGGTTTTGGCGATGATGCGGATCGTACAGCAAATGTGAAATTTTCGGTCGACTACCCTTTCGAGTTTCAGTGGTTACCCAAAGTTGCTGTTGGATTCGAGGACTTTTTTGGCTCCCAGCGCTTTTATTCTGCCTACATTGTTGCGACACAGAAACTGATTCCTTGGGGAATTGAAGCCTCACTTGGTTGGGGAAAGGGACGAATCAAAGGGCCGTTTGGCGCCCTCGCTTGGTCACCGACAAATTGGTTAACGTTTTTAGCTGAATACGATGCGATTGACTATGAAAATCATCACGATGAGCACGAAAAGGGGCGCACAGTCAAATCGCGGGTGAATGCGGGTGCTGTGGTCAATGTGTTTGACGCCGCCCAACTCAAGCTGACAACTCTACGTGGCAATCAAGTCTCTGCGATGTTTTCACTCTATTACAACTTTGGTGAGACAGATGGGCTCTTCCCTAAGTTTAAAGACCCCAAGCTCTACACAGCCCCTTGCGATTTAGAGCCGATTGGGCTTTTGCGCACAGAAAAGGCGCTTGCTCATGAGCTCTCTTTTGCGTTTGAAAAGCAGGGGCTGAGTTTGACCGAAGTGCGTCTTTACTATGATGAAGAAAATGAGATGAATCTCTACATTCGTCTCATCAATTTGCGCTACTGGCGTAATCGTGATCTCAAAGAGCGCCTGGTGTACTTACTTGCCCATCTGATGCCGGAAAATATTTCTGCAACACGGGTGGTGATCGAAGAGGGAGGTCTTGAGGTCGAGTCGTACACCTTTCGTACAGAAGATCTCACAGAGTTTCGTGAGGGGAAAATGGGTGATGAAGAGCTTGCGGTGGTCGCTCCTGCCCAGGAGGTGCCCTCATTTGATGAGTACAATTCGACGCGCCTCTACTACAAGCGAAAAAGTCCCTGGGTCTTTGATATGAGCCCGGAATTTATTACTTTTTTTGGTAGTACACGCGGTAAGGTGAAAGGAAGTATCGGAATTGTTGGAGCTCTCAATGGCTATATTCGAGACGATGTTTTTTATTCGATCGCCGTGAACTATCACCTCATATCCTCACTATCAGATGTTGGAAGCAAGGACCAGTACAACCCCTCTCAGCTACTCAATGTGCGATCAGATCTGGTGAATTACTATAAAACACAAACTGTTTCACTCATCCAAGCCTACCTTCAGAAGGGATGGAATGTGGGGGATGGGTGGTTTTGTCGCTTAGCCGGTGGGTATTTTGAAATCGCCTATGGGGGCATTGGTGCCGAAGCCCTCTATTATCCTATCGGATCACCCTTTGCAATTGGTATTGAGGGTGCCGCGCTTCTCAAACGCGACTACAAGGGCCTTGGATTTACAACAAAGGTGCGCAAACTCAACGGTTTTACACCAGAGTATGTCGATTATGTCGGTGCACAGGGATTTATCAATCTCTATTACGATTTCAAACCCCTCAACCTAGATTTTCATATCAAGGCGGGCTATTTTCTAGCTCGTGATGTGGGGGCCCGCTTTGAAGTGTCGCGCTACTATCCAAGCGGTCTGCGCGTTGGTGTCTGGCTGACTGCAACCAATGGGGGGGACGTGGTCAACGGCAAGCACTACAATGATAAAGGGGTCTCATTCACCATTCCATTTGATGTATTTCTACCAAAGAGTGCGCGTGCGCAAGTTGGTTATGGGATTTCTGCATGGCTTCGCGATGTGGGAGCCTTTTCAGCGACTGGAAATGAGCTCTATCCAATGATACATCGCAGTCGGATCTACTAACGAGAGCGAAAGTTTTGTAGATTTTTCGCATGGATGTGCAGGTTGTTGATGCGAATCTTTTCGCCGCGGTAGTGCAAGTAGGGGATTTTTCGCCCCTCCTCATCGTGCTCCCAGGTATATTGACCGTTTGATGCGATAAAGATAGAGGTTTCATTGATAAAGCCCGTCCCCTTGCTTCCATTTCGTGGATCTTCTCCGCCAAGATAGTGGCCAAGAGCACAGGCATCAAAGATGGAGCCAAATTCATGGAAGTGTTGGTGGTAGGGGGCCGTTGATCTCGGTTTGCGCCCTTTTGGACTGCGCACATCTTCATTTCTGGCATAACTAGTTGGAAAAATTGGTAGCATTTTGATGCGGGCTTTACCAGTCCCAAAGCGATATTTTGCAATCGAGCGCATATCGTGCATGCCGCGGAGAGCATTGTTAAGCATTTCGCTTCGAAGATGTTCTGCAGCCTCCGCGTTTTTAAAGTATACAACGCTTGGAACGCAGCGAAGATCGTCGTCAAAAGTTGCGCCGATGTGTGGGTAGTTTTTCTCAAATACAGGTAGCAGTTTTGAAAAATCGACATAGATCATGTTGTCACTTTCAACCTGAAAGACATTTTCAAGCTGTTTTGCGCGCATTAAATCTGCTAGGACAAAAAAACGTTGGGTGGCGTAGAGCCAAAATCCTCCACGAAAGCGGCGATTGAGCTTTGCCCGTTTCACGAAATTTCTGTGCTCAGTTGCAAATTGGAGCTTTTCCATAGCAACTAGAGTGACGTTTTCTGCTTGAGGTCGCCGCTGCATCATCAAGACAGGTTTGGAATTTCCAACGAAATAAATGGGACAGGCTTTATTGAAAAGTGCTGCTTGATCAATTGCTGTTTGTACATAAGAGGGAATTTCTCTTCCCAAATGTACAAATACAATTGCATGTTTGGAAAAAAGCGTTGTAAATGCAATCAGAAACAGAAAAACCTTTTTCATAGAACCTCAATTTGGTACAAAGATACTAGTCAAAAAAAGGGTAAAAAATCAAATGCTGCAAACAGAACAAATCTTTCTTACACACCGTCCACGGCGCAATCGTAAAATGCCTGCAATCCGAGAGCTCATTGCAGAATCACATCTTAAACCAAGTGATTTGGTCGTTCCTTTTTTCCTAATTGAAGGCGATAATCAACAAGAAGAAATTCCCGAACTTCCTGGTGTCTATCGTTACACAGTTGATCTAGTTATTGAAGAAGCAGCAGCTTTGCATCGCGATGGTATTCAAGCAATTGCACTTTTTCCTGTACTCGATGCAGAAGTGCGCGACGAGGAGGCAAGCGCCTCACGCGATCCAGAGGGGCTGATCCCCTGGGCTGTGCGCTTGCTGAAAAAAGAGCTTCCAACACTCACCATCATTGCCGATGTCGCTCTCGATCCCTACACATCTCATGGCCACGACGGTATTGTTGATGATCAGATGCGCATTGATAACGACCGTACCCTCGCCGCTCTTGGAGAGCAGGCTCTTGTGCAGGCGGAAGCAGGCGTCGATATTATTGCCCCAAGCGATATGATGGATGGACGCGTGAAATACTTGCGTGAAATCCTCGACGACGCTGGCTTTACAGAGACAACAATTTTA
Organism: Simkaniaceae bacterium; assembly: GCA_022763045.1. Classification (GTDB taxonomy): domain Bacteria; phylum Chlamydiota; class Chlamydiia; order Chlamydiales; family JACRBE01; genus JALEGI01. Next base: position 76,519 of record JALEGI010000002.1, read on the forward strand.
TCCTACTGCGCAAAATACGCCTCATCGCTTTACAACCCCTTCCGCAGCGCAATCAACACAGAGCTCTCTTTTGGGGACAAACGCACCTACCAAATGGATCCGGCAAATGTAAAAGAGGCGCTTTTAGAAGCAAAGTTTGATGAGGCTGAAGGAGCGGATATGCTCCTTGTAAAGCCAGCGAGTTTGTATCTCGATGTTGTGGCCAAAATGGCTGAGAGCACCTCGCTTCCAGTAGGAGCCTATCATGTGAGTGGAGAGTATGCCATGGTGATGGCGGCAGATAGAGCGGGCCTACTTGATGCGTCTGCAGTCTTTTATGAAACGCTACTTTCAATCAAAAGAGCAGGAGCGCGTTTTATTTTCACCTACGCTGCAAACCACGTATTGCCAATCTTAACAAACTCTTAAATGTCTGTAAAGCCGCTTTACAAGCTAACTTTTTGTCTCTGTAAAGCCAGAAATTTTTCCGCTTTACAGGGCATTTTTTGCCCAAGCGGTTTCCAATAAATACAATTCGCGTTAAACTAGGTGATACTCAAAATAGAAGGCGCAACATGATTGATAATTATGAAGAATTTTCCGAGCAACAAGTAAAATTATTAGAAAAATTTGTTACCAGTACAACGGGTAGCATTTTTGTTTTGCGTAACTTGCCCGAAGTCATTAAGGGGGCGCTCTTTTCACGCTACTCCCGCTCAAGTTTAGGGCTTCGCTCACTCCTTCTGAAAGAGTTTATTCTCAATGATGAGACCGCTTTCCAGTCAATTGTTGGCGGAACGGATGAAAACGGAGAACAATTTGTAGCGATCAAAAAGGCGCAAAACTTCTATGACCGTATTCTAGATGGCTATGGTGATGACTCGATTGGTGAATTGGGTGGCGCCCACTTGGCCGTTGAAAATGTCTCCATGCTTGCTGCAAAGGAGATCGAAGACTGTCGCATCGGTGGATCCCCACTGGAAAAGTCGACACGTTACGTCTATTTTGATCAGAAGGTAAATGGCGAATATCTCTTTTACAGAGAGCCAATTTTGATGACATCAGCCTTCCGTGACGCCTATGTCGATGTGTGTAATTTGCTCTTTGATACCTATGGAAAAATTATTCCACCTCTAACTGAATACATGGAAAAGAAATTTCCGAAAGAAGAGGGCGTATCGAAGGGAGCCTACACGGCAGCTATCCGCGCCAAAGTACTCGATTGTTTGAGAGGCCTACTCCCCGCTGCGACGATGACAAATATGGGCGTGTATGGAAATGGGCGCTTTTACGAGACGTTAATTCAAAAACTCAACTGTCACAACCTCTCTGAGCTCCAAGAAATTGGAAAAAAATCGTACGAAGAGCTCTCAAAAGTGATCCCCTCTTTCATCCGCCGCTCCGAGAGCAATCACAAGTATCAAAATACCTTCACAAAATTCAAAGAGGCAATGAAAGAGCGCACCAAAACGCTTGTTTCTGCTCTTCCAGAGATGCCAGCTGTGAATGGGCCGATGGTTCAGATGGTCAATCACGACCCAGAGGGACCGGTAAAGCTCGCAGCAGCTCTGCTTTTTGCAAGCTCGAACCAATCGCTTGAAGATCTACAGGCCTACTGCAAGCAGCTTCCTGTTGAGGAGCTGCATGAGATTCTAGATGCGGCAGCGGTTGAGCGCGACAATCGCCGTCACAAGTCGCCGCGTGCTCTTGAGCACGTCTCATTTACATTCAGCATTGTTTCTGACTTTGGATGCTACCGCGATCTACATCGCCACCGTACGCTCACTCAAGAGAGGCAGTTACTTACTTGTGACGCAGACTATTTTGTTCCAGAAGAGATTGTTGGCACGCCAATGGAAAAGCTCTACCGTCACGCAATGGATGAGGCGAAAAAGGTCTACGATTCTGTAGCTGAAGAGCTTCCTGAAGAGGCGCAGTACGTTGTGCCGATGGGATACAATGTACACTGGTATTTCCACATCAATCTGCGTGCGCTGCAATGGCTCACTGAGCTACGCTCGCAGGCCGCTGGTCACCCCACCTACCGCTATATCGCTCAAGAGATGGCAAGTCAGGTGATCAAAGCCTACCCTGAATACAAACGTTACCTCGAATTTGTCGACTTTGATGGCTACGATCTCGGCCGCCTTGGTCAAGAGATTCGTACAGAAGAAAAACTCAAAGCGCGGATGTCATGAAGCAGGGAAGTGTTATTGGCGGTAGCCTTTTAATTGGTGGAAGTTGTATTGGAGCCGGGATGCTCGGCTTGCCAGTGATCACTGGGATTGCCGGATTTGTTCCCTCACTTGTGATGTTCTTTTTTGCGTGGGCATTTATGACCACAACCGGTCTTTTGTTGGTCGAGGTTAACCAATGGTTTGACAGCGACATCAATTTAGGGACGATGGTTGATAAGACGTTGGGGCCGGTATTCAAAGGGCTCACTCAAATTCTCTACTTATTTTTGTTCTACGCTCTGCTTGTCGCCTACATTGCTGGAAGTGGACAACACCTATCCGATCTATTTAAAAAGATGATTCCCGCCTATATTGGGAGTTTTTTCTTTGTATTGCTATTCGGAAATTTTGTCTACATGGGAACGCGATCGGTAGATTTATTTAACCGTCTTTTGATGGTTTTAAAAATTGGTGCCTTTCTTATCGTTGTTTTTCTCGGCTTGAGCTACATCCAAGCGCATCTTTTGGTGCACATGGAATGGACATACGCTTTTTTTCCTATCCCGATTCTAATCATTTCGTTCGGTTTTCATAACATGATTCCGACCCTGAACCACTATTTAGGTGGGGATACCAAGCGTGTTAGGTGGGCAATCATCGGCGGATCGAGCTTTGCATTGTGTATTTATATCATCTGGGAGTTTGTTTGTTTGGGAATTATTCCAAGCGAAGGAACAGATGGACTGCTAGCTGCCTATAACAGGGGTGCTGATGCAACCCAAGTCATTAAAAGTTTTGTTCAGAATGCGAAAGCAATTAGCTACTCTTCCTTGGGACTGGCGCTTTTTGCGATCCTTACCTCATTTTTGGCTCAATCACTAAGTTTAGTGCACTTCATAAGCGATATGCTTGAAAATCGTGGAGAAAATCGCGAAAGCATGGGTGTTTTGTGCATCACATTGATTCCTCCTCTTGTGATGGCAATGATCTACCCCGGAATCTTCTTTGAGGCGCTTTGCTTTGCAGGGGGAATTTGTGCTGTTATCTTATTTGGCGTCTTTCCCGCGCTGATGGTTTGGAAAGGGCGCTATCGTCAAGGCATGGAGTCTCCCTATCAAACCTATGGTGGGAAGGGTTTGCTAATAGCTGTGATTGTCATTTCATTGGTTATTTTCATTCAGCAGTTGAGCGATCTGATTCACTTTCCACTATTCCCAGTCCCTTAAGGAGTAATTCATGCGACTCAATCACTACCTTGGGGGAATCTTACTTGTTTCGGGAACCACGATTGGCGCGGCGATGCTTGCCGTTCCAATTGGCACAGGTTTTATGGGGTTTTTTCCCTCTCTAGCACTCTTTTTCGCCTGTTGGCTCTTCTTTTTGATCACAGCGATTTTTTTCATCGATATCAATGATTCGATTGGTGGAGAGCCCAACCTCATCTCTATGGCTGGAAAGACGATTGGGGTTTTTGGGCAGATTGTGACCTGGATTCTCTATCTACTTTTGCTCTACTCGCTAGTTGCTGCCTACATTGCAGGCAGTGCGCCTCTCTTTAGCAAGGCGCTACACATCCCTCTGTGGCTCGGCTGCTTTGCGCTTCCTGTAGTCTTTGGCTTTTTCATCTATTTGGGGACGGCGGGCGTCGATGTGATCAATCGCATCTTCATGGCTTTTTTGATCTTTACCTACATTATTTTGATCGCTTTTGTGCCCGAGCATGTGAGTGGAAATCTCTTGCTGCATATCGATTGGAAGGTCGGTTTTGTGGGGGTTCCTATTGTTGTTACCTCATTTGGCTACCACATTATTCTACCAACGCTTGCGACCTACCTTAATCACGATCGCAAGCACCTCATTATGACCGCTGTGATTGGCAGTTTAGTCACGATTGTCGTGTATGGCATTTGGCAGGCAATGGTACTCGGAGTTGTTCCCTTAACTGGGCCGATTTCGCTCACAAAGGGATGGATAGAGGGCCAGTCGGCCGCTGCACCCCTATCAATGCTTTTGCAAAATCGCTGGGTGGCCCTCTCAGCTCAATTTTTTGCTTTTTTCGCGATTGTCACCTCGTTTCTTGGTGTCAGTTTGAGCTTAGCGGATTTTTTGACTGATGGATTGAGTTTAAAAAAGAGTTGGGAGGGAAGGTTAATTGCGATTTTCCTAACATTTGTTCCTCCACTCATCTTTGTTTTTACCTATCAGCGGGGATTTTATCTCGCCCTTCAACATGGCGGTGCTTTTGTCATTTTGCTCCTCGGATTTTTGCCGAGTTGGATGGCGTGGAAGCTCTACCGCTCAATTTCAATGCGTCTTTTACTGATTTTGATGATGCTCATCTCCATTGGAGTCGTGATCATCGACTGCATGGGTCAGTGGGGGCTTTTTCAACACCTTATGATGCCCTATGTTCAAGCTCAAAACGCCCTTTGAACCGAAAGGGGATCAGCCCCAAGCAATTGAAAAACTTGTAGCGGGTGTCGAAAATGGGCAGAACGCGCAAGTACTCCTTGGAATTACTGGGTCGGGAAAGACCTTCACGATGGCAAATGTTATCGAGCGGACCGGGCGTCCAACGCTGATACTGGCGCACAACAAAACGCTCGCAGCACAGCTCTACCAAGAGTTCAAGAGCTTCTTTCCTGAAAATGCTGTTGAGTATTTCGTCTCCTACTACGATTACTATCAACCTGAGGCCTATATTGCGCGAACAGACACCTACATCGAGAAGGATTTAGCGATCAACGATCGCATCGAGAGAATGCGCCTCTCGGCAACGTGCGCGGTCTTAGAGAGACGCGATGTCATCGTCGTTTCCTCCGTTTCATGCATTTACGGCTTGGGTGATCCCGAGTCGTTTGCGAGCATGCGTTTGCCGCTCAAGGTGGGGCAAGAGGTGGGCCGCGATGATGTGCTCTACAAACTCGTCGATATTCATTATGAGCGCAATGATATTGAGCTGGTGCGTGGAAAATTCCGTGTGCGCGGCGATATTTTGGAAATTGTGCCTGCCTACGAAGAAGAGATTGCCTATCGCGTCGAATTTTTTGGCGATGAGATTGAGCGCATCAGCGAGATCGACCCACTGACAGGGAAAGTTCATCAGCGGATCGAGCATCTGATGATCTACCCCGCCTCGCACTATGTCAGTCCTCCTGAAGTGCGCGAAAAAGCAATTGAAACGATTCGCAGCGAGCTCAAGCATCAAAAAGATCACTTTGAAAAAGCGCAGAAGCTCGTTGAAAAGCAACGCATTGATCAGCGCACCCGCTACGATATGGAAATGATCAAAGAGATTGGCTATTGCAAGGGAGTCGAGAACTATTCGCGCCATTTTGAAGGGCGCCTTCCTGGGACGCCACCCTCGACACTCATTGACTATTTTCCCAATGATTTTCTCTTTTTCATCGACGAATCGCACCAAACAGTACCGCAGGTGCGCGCCATGTACAATGGCGATCGCTCGCGCAAACAATCGCTTGTTGAGTTTGGCTTTCGTCTCCCCTCGGCCTTTGACAATCGTCCCCTGAAGTTCGAAGAGTTCGAGAAAAAATTGAGACAGGTTGTCTACGTTTCGGCAACACCAGGTCCATGGGAGCTTGAGCAGTCTGGGGGAGAGTTGATTGAGCAAATTATTCGCCCAACGGGGCTACTTGATCCTAAGATTGAGGTGCGCAGCGCAGGGAATCAGGTCGATGACTGCATGGACGAGATCCAAAAAGTGAAAGCCCGTGGGGGGCGTGTTTTAGTAACAACTTTGACAAAGCGCCTCTCAGAAGATTTGAGTAAATATCTCGTCGAGCTTGGAGTGAAAGCGAAGTATTTGCATTCAGATATTGATACGCTAGAGCGTGTGCAAATTATCAAAGAATTGCGTCAAGGGAACTTTGATGTGTTAGTGGGTATCAACCTTTTGAGGGAGGGGCTTGATATTCCCGAAGTTGAGCTTGTGTGTATTCTCGATGCCGACAAAGAGGGCTTTTTGCGTAGTGAAACGGCACTCGTTCAAACTTGTGGTCGGGCAGCGCGCAATGAGCATGGCCGCGTTATTTTGTATGCTGATAAAGAGACGACAGCAATCAAAAACACAATTGCGATTACCGAAAACCGGCGACAGGTTCAAGAAGAGCACAATAAAAAGCATGGAATTACGCCTCATACGGTGAAACGCGAGGTGGTTGAAACCTTAAGCGAGACCTTCCTGGGTTATGAACCCACAGAAAAGAAAAAAGAGCCGCTCATTATTTCTCCTGAAGAGATCAAAAAGCGGATCAAATCCCTTGAAAAAGAGATGCGCGCAGCTGCAAAAGAGATGCGCTTTGAAGAGGCGGCAAACTTGCGTGATCAGCTTCATTACTACCAAAACCTCGAGATGCTCGAGGACAATCCTCTATGAAAAAGCTCCTACTCTCCAATCTTGCGCATATTGGAGATGTGATTATTGCAACGAGCGTATTGCCGAGTTTGCGCGAAAAATTTCCCAAGACTGAAATCGGTTTTTTATGCGGTTCATGGGCAAAGGATCTGCTTGACGTAGACCATATCCATGTGCTTGATCACTACAAGCACGATCGCAAGCATCCCTCTTTATTTCGCTATCTTGCGCAGAAAAGGGGCATTGTTGAGGAGATTTCAGACTACGATGCGGCAATTGATTTGTACCCCTTTTTTTGGAATGCCGCCCATGTTTTTTACAAAGCAAAAATCCCCATTCGCGTTGGATTTACAGAGAGAGTTTTTGGAAAATGCTACACACATCGACACCCCTTTTGCCCGCAAGAAAGGCTGCTTTGTGAGTCCTATCGCCCCTTGCTTGCTGAGTTTGGAGTTGAGGGGCCACTTAAAAGTGACGTTTTGTTTGAAGAGATGGAGCAATATCGCAATTTGACCCTCCTACATGTCGGCGGCGGAGCTGTGCGAAAGAGGTGGCAATTAGAGCGGTGGATTGCGGTTGCAAAAGAGCTGGAAAAGCAGGGGCATATTCTTGGCTTTACAGGGAGAGAAGAGCAAAAATTGATCGCGCCTATTTTAGAGCATTTGGAGCGTCCTGTGAACTTGTGTGATCGGCTTACTTTGAGGCAATTTGCCGGCGTTGTGCGCCAATCAAGACTTGTGATCGGAATGGATTCTGCGATTATTCATTTGGCCCGCGCTTTTGATGTCCCATCGATTTCGATTCATGCGCCGATTGACAATCCCAAAATTTGGGGAGGCAATATTGCACTCTATCAAAGCGCCACATCTAACGATGTGATTAATTCTTTACATTTGCTATAACTGTCTCCTATGAAAGTGGTGATTTTAGCAGGTGGACTTGGCCTGCGTCTCTCTGAACATACCGATCGCTGTCCGAAACCGATGGTTCCCATTGGTGAGCACCCCATGCTCTGGCACATCATGCAGGTCTATGCTGCCCATGAAATTGAAGAGTTTGTCATCGCTCTTGGGTATAAACAAGAGGTGATCAAAGACTATTTCACAAAGTTCACACAGCGTGGAAGTGACCTCTCTATTGATTTGGCCACCGGGGAGTGTGAGGTGCATGCGAGTCGAACGCCCGATTGGAAGGTGCATCTTGTTGATACTGGAGAGCGCACCATGACAGGAGGGCGCCTCAAGCGGCTACGCAAATGGATTGGCAACGAAACATTTATGATGACCTATGGTGATGGCCTTGCTGATATCGACATTTACGAGCTGCTCACTTTTCATCGTCGCCATGGGAAACTCGCAACCATGACAGCAGTGCGTCCGCCCGCTCGCTTTGGTTGTCTACACCTAGATGGACAAAGTGTTGTTCGCTTTGATGAGAAACCGCAAGCTGATGAGGGGTGGATCAATGGAGGCTTTTTTGTCCTTGAGCCTGAAGTGCTCGAATATATTTCAGGTGATGAAGTGATGTGGGAGAGGGTGCCACTCGAAAAGCTCGCGGCAGATGGAGAGCTAATGGCCTACCAACATGGAGGTTTTTGGCAGCCGATGGATACTTTGCGAGAACAGAGAAAACTCGAAGCCATGTGGAAAAAAGGAGAAGCGCCATGGATGATGGTGAAGCAGTATTAGTCACTGGGGCAACAGGACTTGTTGGCTATCACCTTGTGAAGGCGCTTAAAAATAAGCGTGTGATCGCACTCGTTCGCGATCAAGACCCGCAAAGCTTACTCCTTCAGTCTGATCTCGATATTGCCATTGTCAATGGATCTCTTGAAGATGAGAGTGTGATTGAACGCACACTTTGCGAGTATGAAATTGGGCAAGTCTACCATCTTGGTGCCCAAACAATTGTGGGCTGTGGCGAGCGCATGCCTGTTGCTACCTTTGAATCAAACATTCGCGGCACCTATCTTCTTTTAGAGGCGTGTCGTCGCCAGCGCGATCTGGTAAAGCACATTGTGATTGCCTCGAGCGACAAGGCCTACGGCACCTCGCTTGAGCTCCCCTATCGCGAAGAGATGCCACTGCATGGGAAGCACCCCTACGACGTTTCCAAGTCGTGTTGTGATCTCATTGCCCAGAGCTATGCACACACCTATGACATGCCCATTGCAATTAGCCGCTGCGGCAATATTTTTGGAGAGGGAGATCAAAACTATTCACGCCTGATTCCTGGGACGATTCGCAGCTTACTGCGCGATGAAGTGCCCATCATTCGCAGCGATGGCACCTTTTTGCGTGACTATATTTATGTGGAAGATGTCGTTTCAGGTTATTTGCTCTTGGCTGAAAAGCGCGCGCGTGGCGCCTACAATTTTGGTCCTGGTGCTCCAAAAAGTGTATTAGAGGTCGTCAATTTGTTGATTGAGTTGATGAGTGCAACGTGCCAGCCGATCATTTTAGATGAGGTGCAAAACGAAATTCGCGATCAATATCTCGATTCGCGCAAAGCACGCCGACTTGGCTGGGAGCCGCAGTACACCTTTGAGCAGGCCCTTGAAAAGACAATTGCATGGTATGGCAGTAGGGTGGCAGTGTGAAGCGTGAGCAAATTTTAGATGGGGTGCGCCGCTATTTTCATCAAACATGGCCCAAAAAGGCCTTTCAACCTGGCGATCCCATCCCAGTGAGTGGGAAGGTATTTGATGAAGAGGATCTCGCCTCACTTGTTGACTCTTCGCTAGATTTTTGGCTGACAGCTGGACGCTTTGCGCGCGAATTTGAGAGTGAATTTGCCAAAGTGACCCGACGCCGCTTCTCGCTCCTTGTCAATTCGGGCTCAAGTGCAAATCTACTTGCAATTTCGGCGCTGAAATCTCCTCAGCTCAAAGGGCGTGCCCTTGTTGAAGGCGATGAGGTGATCACTGTTGCAGCTGGGTTTCCCACCACGCTCAACCCCATCTTGCAAAATGGCCTTGTTCCCGTTTTAGTCGATGCCCAAATGGGCACCTACAATGTCGATGTTTCGCAGCTTGAGGCTGCTCTCTCTTCCCGAACGCGCGCGCTCATTTTTGCACACACCCTTGGCAATCCCTTTGATCTCACTGCAGTGACCGCATTTGCGAAAAAACACAACCTATGGCTCATTGAAGATTGTTGCGATGCACTCGGATCGCGCTACAACAATCAGCTTGTTGGCACGTTTGGCGATCTAGCAACCTATTCATTTTATCCTGCCCACCACATCACCATGGGTGAGGGGGGTGCTGTAGCGATGCAATCGCACCGCTTAAAGCGGATTGTTGAATCTCTGCGCGATTGGGGACGCGACTGCTGGTGCGAGCCTGGGTGTGACAACACGTGTCAAAAGCGCTTTGACTGGCAATTTGGCAGCTTGCCTCACGGATACGATCACAAATACGTCTATTCACACATTGGCTACAACCTCAAAGCAACCGATATGCAGGCAGCAGTAGGTCTTTCTCAACTGAAAAAACTCCCTGAATTCATTGCCGCACGCAAACGCAATTTTGCCATGCTCTATGAGGGACTCTCTGGTCTCGATATCTTGCTACCTGAGTGGCTTGATGAGAGCGATCCAAGCTGGTTTGGATTTCCAATTACAAGCAAAACACCACTTCCTCTTGAGAGGTATAACATTGCAACGCGCAAACTCTTCGGCGGAAATCTAGCTCGCCAACCTGCCTATCAAGGGGCCAAGATGCGTCTTGTTGGGAATCTGCCTGTAGCAGATGAGATTATGCACAACACGATTTGGGTAGGGGTCTACCCTGGGTTGACAGAGGAGATGATTTGCTACATGATAGACACTATTCACTCGGGAGTTCATGCATGTATAGGCTGATAGCAGCACTTTTTGCATTTTCATCGCTCTTTGCCCATGCGGATTTTGAAATTTGGGTCGATCAGGGATTGGGGCACAAATTAAATGACAAGTGGTTTTTCACCTACTCCTCCGAACAGCGCTATGCAAAGAATGCCTCGCGGCTCGTTGAGTACTTTTTTCAAGCAGGCTTTGGCTATAACATCACCCCTTGGCTTGCCCTCACCCCTCAGTATCGCCAAATTTTCGAAAGACGCAAATCTGGTGGCGACTTCAACCCATCGTATGCTCCCATGCTCGATATCAAGTTTCATGGCCCCTATAGAGGGTGGTATTTCACCAACCGTTGTCGTGCGATGTATGTCTTCACAAACCAACTCAAAGATTTCTGGATCTACAGAAATCTTTATGAAATGCGCTTGCCAATCGAGGTGACCCGTCTAAAAATACGCCCCTATCTCGCGGATGAGTTTTTCTTCAGACAGTATGTTGGCTTTGCACAAAACAGGGTCTACATTGGCGCGCGCGCTCAGCTCAATCCCAACACAACCGAAAACATCTATTTCCTCTATCGCAACCGAAAAACGCTGAATGGGCAATGGCTCCATGAAAATATTTTGGGAATTGAATTTAGCTTTACCTTCTGATGAATCTGGGAAAACGCGTCATATTCGGCGCATTTACAACAATTGGTGCACGGGGAGTTGGAGTCGTATGCCAGCTCATTGTGACCGCTATTGCCTCGCGTATTTGGAGTGCCAGCGATTTTGGGATGTGGTGCTTGATTCTCAGCTCCATGCTCTTGTTAAACATTTTTGATTTTGGCGCCTCTTCTGCTCTGCAAAATCGCATCGCGCGCAGTGAAGATTCCGAAGATTTTTTTTTCGCCTCGCTCTTTCTTTTCACTATTCCCGTTGTCATCGCCTTTTTCATTTGGCAGCCCTTTGGATTGATCTTGCTTCGCCAACCCCTCTCTCTTTGCAAAGGGGCATTTTTAGGGAGACAAGAGGCCCATCGCGTTGCTTTGATTGAGGGATTTGCGGCTATCTTGGGCGCATGCATCATCGCTTTACAATTTCCCTTTCAAGTAGCAATCCCTCTCTATCTAGTCTCTCAAATTATTCCCTGGATTTTTGCCACACTGTTTGTGATTTGGCGTGAAAATTGGCGCCTTAGATTTGTCATTCCACAAAACTTTTTTCTCTCTGTAAAGCCAGCGATTTTGCTCTGGTGTTTGAACCTATTTTCGCTGCTCATTATTTCGACCGATGATTGGATTTTTACCTACCTTTTTGGCATTGAATCAGTGGGGGATTTGACGCTTGTAAAGCGGCTTTACAACCTAATTTTGCTTCTCAATTGGTCAATTTTAACTCCCATGTGGTCGGCCTACACCCTCTCAAGTATTCGTGGTGACTGGGAGTGGCTCCGCCGCTCTCTTTTCAAATCGACAGCGCTACTTCTATCGATTGTGATTGTCATTGGCGGGTGGCTTTACTACTTTCACCCAAGTCTGATTGAAATTTGGACGGGAAGTCGCATTGCAATGCCCCAAGTTGCTCTTGCACTGTGGGTGATGACAGCAGCGCTCAGCCTCAATGCCTCTATTTCAACCTTACTCAATGGTCTCGGTCGCATCAAAATCCAGGTCATTTCAAATGGCTGTGCGGCACTGATCAATTTTGGCCTCAGTTTGCTTTGGGGCAAGCAATTTGGAATGCCGGGCGTTATCTGGGCAACAAGCGTCAGCTTTATTCTGGTCATTCTTGTGAATTTTCTAGTATTGCAGAGAGAAAAAATTCCAAAAATATGTTAGAGTTTTTGCCCCATGGATATTCCACATATTTTTTTAGGCGATTCACGCATTGATACCGAGGGGTTAGAAAAACAGCTACATGAGAATGGAGTCGAGTGTAAAATCTCACTTTTTCCAGAGATGGATCCCTTCCCTCAAATAGTATGGCTTCGGGATCTAACGGTAAGGCGTCCCGATGGATGGCATTTTGTCGGTCCAGGTTTAAGCGAAGAGATGCAAAGCGTTTTTTCTGCTATAGTTCCTCCTTCCACTTGGGATTTCAAACACGCCCTAGCAAATCGGACCGTTTCAAATACCAATTCAAAAAAAAATCCAAAAGAGGTTTCAAAGCTTTTAGATCATCTTGGGATGCGCTCCGTAGAAATGAATTGTGTGATTGATGGGGGAAATATAAAATTTACTCGTAATCGTGATCGGGAAAGAGTTGCTCTGGTTGGATATCATTCGGTTATTTCTACGATGCTCGGTCTTTATGAGAGCAATTTCTTTGATGATTTTCCACCACCTGTTAAAGATCCCACAGAACAATCTTTCTACATTGCAAGAAATTGGAACCGGTACGAAACTGATAAGGTATTAGATAAGAAAGATATTTCTAAACGTGCAATAGCCTTTGGGGGACATACAGAACTTGCTCATGCAGTCTTAACTCCAATTTCAAGAGAGGACAAGGAAACATATAAAGAAAGCGCAAAACAAATCCAGGGAATGCTCTATACAGCAGAGCGCTTGATCGAGGCTTTTGTAGTCTCAAAGGTATGCTTTCTTCCACAACGGGAAATGCATATCGATTTGGAAGTGACACCAGTTAATAATACCCCACACGTCCTTGTCCACGATGATGCTGGAGTTGACGAGCGCTTAGCGGCCATTTTTGCGCAGCATAGAAAAAATTTAGTAGAGCAGCTTGAGCGGTTCAAACTCAATGTCATTCCAGTCTATGGAGTCGCCAAAACTGAAGATGGGGAGATGAATTTGATGAATTCGCTGCAAATTGGCGATGCTTATGTTGTTGAAACCCCTCCAGCACCCTTTGCGCGTTACTTTGAAAACTTTTGTAAGAAAGTAGCAACACTAGGACGCAAAGTTATTCGCATGCCCGCTCGTGATCGAATTGCACTATGCGAGGGCGGCTTGCACTGTCTTAGCACTAAGGTGTAGGCGCTCGCGCAAATAATTCTGTGAACCCGCCTCTGTAGTTGGCTCGCGTACAAAAATGGGCGTGAAGCGACATGCTCTACCCACTAAATGCTCTGCGACAATTGATGCTAGTCCCCCAGCTCCATGCTCTTCGAGCGTTATCACATGATCCGCTCCCTCTAAAATAGAGGGATCAAATGGTTTGAGGAAGGGGACACTTACAACCGTAGCATCCTCCACTTGTAGAGCAATCGATAGGATCGATCCGGTGGCTAAAATTAAGGGTCCCGATCCCTGTTTTATGACGATGGATTTGCCAGGAATTATTGGCTCAGAATGCAGCACCGATTCGTTGGCTTTACCGAGACGAAAGTAGGCTGGACCGCGCTTTGGAAGGAGCGCTTCAGTCTCCCTTGGATCGGCTGGTGAAATCACTTGTAAATTGGGCAGCGTTCGCATGATGGCAATGTCTTCTAAACCGTGGTGGGAATAGCCGAGGGATCCGTAGGCAAGTCCGGCTCCAACTGAAACAATAGTCACATCGAGATTATGGTAGCAGACATCATTGCGAATCTGCTCTAGACAACGAAGGGTGGGAAAATTTGCGATCGAGTAGGTAAATACGCGTTTTCCGCTCATGGCAAGTCCTGCTGCCATCCCTGTCATCAATGCCTCAGCAACCCCTACATTGTGAAAGCGCTCTGGAAAGCGTTCGGCAAAGGGTTCAAGAACAGAAAAGCCAATATCGCCAGTAAGAAGGTGGAGATTGGGGTCCTTTTCGGCCTCTTCAAGAAGGGCATGAATGAATGCTGTGCGCATGTGCGGGTGTCCTGTAGTGTGATTCGAGTGTGTTTTCGAGCTCGCCTAGACCTTTGCCCTTAATTGTATGGGCAATCAGCGCGCAAGGGGTTTCAAGCGCACGCTCAATGGCGTTGACATCATGGCCATCGACTTCACGCACTTTCCAGCCAAAGGCGGTCAATTTATCGGCAAGTGGTTCTAAATTTGCCATGGAAAACGATTGGATTTTGTTGTAATCGATGATGACAGAGAGGTTATTGATGTGCTTTGGGGCATACAAGAGCGCCTCCCAATTCGATCCCTCCTCAAGCTCTCCATCGCTCAACACAACATAGGTTTCGTGCTTGGGGTCGCCCATTGCAAGGCCACATCCTACAGGGAGGGCGTGACCAAGCGAACCAGTTGAGAGCTCAACACCCGGCACCTTGTGTGAGATGTGCCCTTGCAGGATTGAGCCATCATTCATGTAGGTGTCGAGCAGCTCCAAAGGAAAATGACCGGTGTAGGCAAGCGCTGCGTAGACAGCGGCTGCGGCATGCCCCTTGCTTACTAAGACGTGATCGCCCGGTCTTTTCACGCAGCCATAGAGTGCCGCAAGAATTTCACAGAGCGAAAGGGAGGAGCCGCAGTGGGCAGCTTTGGCATTGAAGCACATTTCTATCGACTTTTCGCGAATTTTCTCAGCAAGTGTCATGAAAGAGACCTCAAAGCGCGACAAACTCTCAAAATATCCTCTTTTTGTAGACAGACTCCCGAAGGTAAATTGAGGCCATTGCCGCCAATGATTGCGGCGTTGACATTTTCGGCGTCGGGCCACATTGGGTATTGAGAAATTTGCGGGAAGATGGGGCGTGAATCGATCTTTGCTTTGTCGAGTGCCTGACAGAGTTCGCGCACCGAATAGGGCGCCTCTTCTTCTAGAACAATCGTGGGCATCCAGTAGATACTTTTAGCCCAGGGCGCCTCCTCAATCAGTCGAAACCAGGGAATATCGTCAAGATTCTCTTTGTACCACGCAAAAATCTGCCTTTTTTTTGCAATCAAGCTATCGATGCGTTCGAGCTGTGCAAGACCAAGGGCTGCCTGAATATTTGACATTTTGTATTTGAGGCCAATCTCTTCAATCCAAAAGGTTCCTGGAACGCGTCCCTGATTGGCAATGCGAAGCGCCTTCTCGTGCAGCTCAGCTGTTTTTGCAACAAGCATGCCCCCTTCACCTGTTACAAGAAGTTTTGCACCGTGGAAGCTGAAGGCGGCAAAGTCGCCGAATGTTCCAACAGTTTGGTTGCCACACTTTGCCCCAATTGCGGGCGCGGCATCCTCTATCACAAACAAATTGTGTTCGCGTGCGCACTTGCAGATCGCTTCCATATTTGCCGGGTGACCATATAAATGGACTGGGATCACCGCCTTTGTGCGCTCAGTAATCGCCTCTTTCAGCGAAGAGGGGTCGAGTGTAAGCGTATCTGGATCGACGTCGGCAAAGATCGGAGTTGCACCAACATAGGTGATGACAGAGGCGCTTGCAACCCAAGTCAAATCGGGGACAATTACCTCATCACCGGAGCCAATACCAAGTGCCGCAAGTGCAATATGCAGCGCTCCGTGGCAGCTAGCAGTTGCAATTGTGTGCTCGGCGCCAATAAATTGGGCAAAGGCGCGCTCGAAAGCTTGAATTGAGCCACTCGCTTGTGCATTCCAACCCTCACGGACAGCATCATGCACGTAGCTCACTTCTCTTTCTGAAATCGATGGACCAGCAGTTAAAATCGTCTCTTTTGAAGGGTTTGGAACGTAGCGCATTGTTAAAAATGTTTTGTCCTCCTCACCGCGCGTGCAAGGAACAAAGTGGACTCTATCTCCGTTGACCTCTTTTCGCAGTGGCGTCTCTCTATCGGTGACAAAGCCATTTTTTTCGTAGAATTTGACAGCGTGTGTATTATCGGAGAGTACATTTAGAAGCAGTTTTTGTGGAAAAAGCGTCTTTTGCGCCCATGTGATCATCGCTTTTAAGGCAACGCTCATGATGCCAGGGGTTGCATCGCGCACCCCGCGGATGACATTGTCGATTTTGAGCGTTGTAGGTGTCGCCTCTGCAAATCCCAAATGACCAACGACCTGACCTACGCGATCGAGCACGAGAAATAACATGCGATGGGGGTTGGCAAGGACGTGTTCGTAGAGCCACAAACGCGTACCCTCAAATGTGACTGGAAAGCGCGTGGGGAAGGCAAAGGTATTGATTTCACGCCACTTTGCAAGTGAATGAATCAATTTTTCATCCTTAAGATGCAGATGGGCCACGGGAAGAAGGCAGCCAAAATCTTCAGGAAGAGGAATCGTTCGAGAAAAGAGCTCGTGATAGGTGAGGGGCGCTTTCAAAAATTCGAAAGAATCCTCGACGGATTTGAGAAAAGTAACATGAGTTTCAATAGTTTGTGTTGCCATAGACTCGCCGAAATGTTTAGAATGTGTTAATAGTACAGGAAAAGACCATGTATCGTCTAGCCATTTGTATCCCAACTTTTAATAGGGTAGCGTGTTTGGAAAAGCTACTCAAGAGCGTTGTGCCCCAACTTGAAAAAGATGTGCAAATTGTCGTCTCAGATAACGCCTCATCTGACGGAACCGAAGAGCTCGCTTCACGCTATCCCATCAAATACATTCGCCAGCCAACAAACATCGGCCCCGATCGCAATGCTCTGCAGGCAATTGCTGCTGCCGACGCAAAGTACTGCTGGATATTTGGCGATGACGACCTCTTCGAGCCGTGGGCAATGCGCCGCGTCCTACCTCACCTCAACCGGAATCTAGCCGGCATTTCCGTTGGAGTGCGCACCTATGACTGTGAATTGCGTCACCCAATTCCCGACTGGAATCCCACCAAAGTACGCGGATTAACCGCATTTGCCGACATGAAAAGCTTCATTGACGCAATGGGAACCTCCATGAGCTTCATCGGTCGTCAGCTTTTTCGACGAGATCTTTGGCTCAAAGTTGTTGAAGAGGAGGATATCTCGCAATATTTTGGTGGCTACTTTCACGTTTATGTCATCTATCGCATCATGCAAATGCATCCCTCATGGCTCTACATCCCACAAAAGTGCGTGCGCTGGCGCAGCAGTAACGAAGCGCGTAGTCCCCAAGAGGCAATTTCAGCCAACCAGAGACTCCTCATGATTGATGCTTTTAGCTATGAAAAAATTCTCAATGACGTATTTGGTCCAGCCTCACCCTACTATCGCAAATCGCTCGACCCCTTTTTGCGCATTCACCTTCCTGCACGCATACGCAAAATGAAATACCTCTCGGCGCCCTTTTCCCAGCACCTGCAAAACCTCGAAGTGATTGGCCAAAAATATTGGCGCGAGCCTCTTTTTTGGTGGAAAATCGCGCCCCATTTTTTGGCTCCCCGCTCCCTACTTTTTGCCCTAAAAAGAGCTTGTAAAGCGGCTTTACAAGGTATGAAAACCTGATTTATTCAGGTCGAAGAGCGCCGCCACGCTTTGTTTGTTCCAGGTTGATTATTATCTATAAAATTGCGTTAAATTGTTTTTATATCGAACCTTTTAACGAAACATTATTATTTGGGTTGATAATTAATTTAAATACGTATGAAACGCGCCAAGTTTTTAAATCATTTGGTAGAAATGATTGTTCAATTGTGTGAAGAATATCGCCTTCAAAAAGAACAAGGCGCATATTTTCACAGTTAGCACGCGACGCTAGTGTATTGTTTGCTGAATAAAAGTTTGTGCCGAGTCCAAAGCTTGGATCAAAGTTAGGAGCTGTTGTATAGAGCATTGCGGTCACCATCCACGGCCTTCCCTTGGCTCCATTTTCAAACTGGGTGTGCTCTCCACTGCTATGAAGATTGGGGATGCCAAATGCGAGCCCTTTTTCTGGATCAAAGTCTTTGTGTTTACCCTCTTCCATGCTCGTTGCGCTCGATGCTACTAAAAAGTTTGTAGCTACGGCAGGTGAGCTAATGGTTCCACTGCATAAGTCCCATGGTAGGGTTGTGACTTGGGCATCGAGTTTTTCTCCTAGATATCCGAAATATTCGAAAAGTGCTTGTATTGGCTCTGGAGGTTTTGCGAAAAATTTCCAACGCTCTGAGGCATTCATTGCTTTAGCAGGCAATTCACCCTTTTCCTTGGCCTCTGGCGAGCCATATATTTTTCGACTGAAGGTAGTGGTTGTTGTGAATTGGCGCATTTTTTCTCCCTCCTCTTCAGTGAAAAAATCGTCAAGGAGATAGAGGTCTTTTCCATCAATTTGTTGATAGGTAATTTTGGGAGGCCTACGCGTTAGAGACTGCGGTGAAAAAACAAAAGCGAGAGGAATTGTTTTTGGGTTGTTGTATGTTTCATTTATTAGGTTGAATTTGATCGATTTTTGCATCGGCTATCCCTTGAAACAATTTCCACAGGATAGTATCTTATGAAGCATGCTAGATCAAGAACTCAATGACCTCGCTTTGGAAAAACTTATCGATGAGGTAAGGCCTGAAGGCGCAGTCTATATATTCGGTAAAAATGTCTCTTTAGGGACAGACAAGTACAACGTTATCATTGGCTCAGCTGTCACTCGTGACCCGGTATCGCTCTCTCCTGCAGAGATGTTGCATGCACAGAAGGTGATGATGGAGGGAAAGCAGGTTTTGGATAAGGTCGACGAGGTCTTTCCTGAGTTGAAAAGCTACCGCTATTCCGACGATGATCTTGACTATCTCTGTGCAGAGGTAGGAGCAGCTAAGCCCAAAGAGCTTGAGAAATTTTTGTCGAGTCTGCGTGACGCAGAGCAAATTTCGGGACAGCAATTTGAGAAGATGGTTTCGAAGTATCAATTGCGTAGCGATTCAAACTCTCTTGAGGATTACCTCAACTCTCCTGAGCTTTTAGCAGAAATGCTTGATGCGCATCTTGCAAGTGGCGGAAAGTTTGTTTGTGGGATTCAAGAGGGCAAAAGCTATTTTGAGAGCGCGCTGTTTTTCGAGTATATCATCTCAAACCCAAAATTTGAGTACCAAGAGTACCCGACCTACATCGAAATCAAGAAAACTTCTTAGCGTACTGCTCAAGTAAACACTTCACATAGAGATAGATCGCTGCTGTTGAGAGATTTTCTTTGGCAAAATCCGTTGCATTTTGAGCAATTTTTTCTGCCTGTGGATCATTTGCTTCTGCCCATGAAAGCATTGCTACAAGGTTAGCGCAGTCATTCTTGATTGGAATATAGTGCTCAAAAGGAGTGAGCGCGTCATAGAACCACTGAATATTGTCCGATTCGTGTTTCAAGACAACGGAATTTGCGAGTAGTCTCCAGTGTAATCCTGGGTAGGTGCACGTATTGCCATCAAGACATATCAGATATTTGTAGGCGAGTTGATCGGTTGGTGTGAGGAAGTTTCCCATTGGAACTTGGGGTTTTATTGAGGGATCAAGTTGGGTGAAAAAACTAAACTTGGCATCGATTAGCTTGGGATACTCTTGTGAAAGTTTGCAGAGCTCCATGCGAGGGGCTCTTTGCCAATCGGTGTTCATTCCTGAGGTGCCACCGCGCCAAATTGCTTGGTTTTTTTTCTTCTTCCACACTTTATCGGTTTTCAAAATAGTGGGATAGATATGACTTGAAAAGGCGTAAGAGGCTGTGCGAGTTGCAAAACAGGAAAAATCGGGAAATAAAATAAGCCCTTTTGCGTTTTTATTCTTTGCAAAAACAAAAATGGGAGGAAGATCACCTTGAAAATTTTCGGTGTCAAAGTGGTCGTCGCGCGTGATGAGAAAATCGACATCGGGAAGCTGTGTGCAGGCAAGTATATTTTCAATACCTGATTTTAGCGCATCAAAGCGCACCTCACCTGGGTCATCAGGTGTGCAGGTAAGCTTTCCATCGCGAATTGTGAAAAGAATGACGTTGTGTTTGCCCAAAAATGTGTAGAGAAATTGTCTTGATAATTTGGGGTAGGCAGAGAGGTCTTTTTCTATGCGCTCAAGCATCCATGAGCGGTCAATGTTTTCACTTTTTGTCAGAAACTCTTCCTGAGTGAGCTCTAGGGAGGCCTTTGGAGCAGTGCGATTGTAGAAAAAACGCTTGATTGAAAGGTCGCTTAGGCTTAGGAATGCAAGAAAGAGCAGTAAGTTGTGAAGCATAAAGATAGTTTGGTGGTTTTGTTGATTTCTATCAAATCGAAAATTATCTACAATGGGGAAAAATGAAGATACTAATAGTTAAAGTTGGTGCGATTGGCGATGTTGTTATGGCTTTGCCAACGCTTGAAGCGGCTCGCAGGAAGTGGCCTGAGGCCGAAATTACCTGGATGTGCGGAAAGCGCGTGGCCCCGCTTGTTCGCGCGACTGATATTGATCGGGTTGTTGAGGTCGATGAGTATGAACTGCTGCGCAAGTCGCCTTTGGAAGTGATCCGTGCAATTTACAAAGCTGGCTGCGCCGAGTACGATCTGGTGCTTCGCCTGCACCACGATTGGCGGTACGGAGCACTGACTGTGGGA
Organism: Simkaniaceae bacterium; assembly: GCA_022763045.1. Classification (GTDB taxonomy): domain Bacteria; phylum Chlamydiota; class Chlamydiia; order Chlamydiales; family JACRBE01; genus JALEGI01. Next base: position 97,164 of record JALEGI010000002.1, read on the forward strand.
AGAGGAGCTCGCTGGAAACCTGTTCCTGGGCGCTATCACGCTTATGAATATCTGCGAATGATAGGTGCGCAAGAGCTCGTGTGGCCTGAGTTAGAGCTGCCAAATGTTGAGCTTGAAGCCGATTTTGTGTTAGCCCCCGGTGGTGATGTGCGCACTGAGCCTGGCAAAGCACTTCGGATGTGGCCGATTGAAAAATATGTTGAGCTTGATAAACGCTTGCAAAACTGTTTGATTTTGGGTGGCCCAAAAGACACTTGGCTCTACGACTATTTTGAAAATGTCTATTTAAGTGAAGATTTGCCCGAATCTGTTGCGTTGATGAAGCAGGCGAAAGCAGTGGTAGCCCACGATAGCGGTCCACTACATTTGGGAGTTTTATCTGGTGCGAATGTAATTGGGCTGTTTGGTCCAACCATGCCGCATGAAAAAGTGCCACCAGGGGTGAAGACCCTGTGGGGTGGAGAGAATTTGTCTTGTCGGCCCTGTTATGATGGCAAGCACTACGACAATTGCCTCAAAGCAACTTGCATGGAAGAGATCACCGTTGATCAGGTTATTGAGGCAATTGGATGAAGCGGGCGCTTGTTGCCGATTGGCTAGTCGATTTTGGCGGTGCCGAGCGCACTTTTAAAGCGATGTGCCACGCACTTCCAGGCGATATCTACACCCTTTTTGGCAACCTTCCCCCAGGAGCGCGCGCATCTTTTTTGCAAAAAGTGCCACTTGTAAAGCGGCTTTACAAGCTACTTACTCCACTGATGCCAAGGGCAATTGAGTCGCTTGATTTCCGTGAGTATGACGTGGTGATTTCCTCCTCATTTGCGTTTGCAAAAGGAGCAATAACGACCTCCGATCAGATCCATATTTGCTATTGTCATACGCCGCTTCGCAGCGCATGGGACCTCTATTTTGATCTTCTCGATGTGAGTGGCTGGAAGCGCCCCTTCTTAAAATGGTTTATGCCCAAAATTCGTCAGTGGGATGTCGCCTCTTCCCATCGGGTAGATTATTGGATTGCAAATTCTCACTATATCGCCCGTCGAATTGAAAAAACGTATGGAAAAAAAGTCGATGCTGTCATCTATCCACCTGTCGAAATAGAAAAATTTCCTCTCTGTAAAGCCAAGGAAAACTACTATATTGTCGTCTCAAGATTGGTGCCCCACAAACGCATTGATTTGATTGCTCAAGCCTTTGCTCAGATGCCTGATAAAAAACTGATTATTGTCGGCGATGGGCCTGAAAGAGAGCGCATTAAGGGCTATTGTGGAAAAAATGTTGAATACCTCGGCTACATAGACGATACGAAGGAGCTTTTAGGGCGAGCAAGGGCGATGATTTTTGCTGCACGCGAGGATTTTGGAATCACCCTTTTAGAAGCGCAAAGCTGTGGAACTCCGGTAATTGCGTTTAGAAAAGGGGGAGCTCTTGAAACAGTTATAAACGGCAAAACAGGGATCTTTTTTGACAAGCAATCCTCTTTGTCGATAATTGAAGCGGTAAAACACTTTGAAACATTAAAATTCGATCCTGAAACAATTCATAACTGGGCGCGAAGATTTAATCGCCCCCGATTTGAGAAACAACTAAAGGATTTTGTCGATGCATGTCTTTGTTCTCGCAGGGGGAATCGGCTCCCGCCTGTGGCCGCTGTCCCACAAGAGCTTGCCGAAACAATTTCTGCGTCTCAATTTCATGCACTCTCTTCTCACGCAGACGCTCTCTCGCTTTGAAGAATATGAGCGCTATGTAATCACAGCAAATCAGTGGGTTGAGCTTGCGCAAAGCCAGGCAAAAGGTGCTCGCATCATTTGCGAGCCAGTCGCTGCAGGAACCCTTGCTGCAATTGTCTACGCCATTGAGCAAACAAACCTCCCTAATGATGCACTTGTTTTAGTCTCTCCATCAGATACCCTTGTTGAGGATCAAGCCCTTGCTAGTGCGCTGCCAAAAGCGGTAGAAAAAGCGCGCAGCGGAAAACTAGTTTCTCTCTCTGTAAAGCCAAGAAAAATTAGCACAAAATATGGCTATTTGAAGGCGGGTAGATTTATCGAAAAACCGAGCTTTGAAAAGGCAAAAGAGTATGTTGAATCGGGCGAGTATTTCTGGAATACGGGAATGCTTCTCTTTGAAGTGGGGACGTTTAAAAAAGAGCTCAAGCCGACACATCACACCTCGGTTGATCGCGGTCTACTTGAGCAATCAAATCAAACAGACTATGTTCTTCTTGATGGGCAATGGCACGATGTTGGCTCGTGGGAGGGCATTTACGATGCAAGTCCCAAAGATCTCAATCATAATGTGATTCTCGGTGAAGGTATTGAACTTGAAAGTGTGACAAATTCGCTAATTATTTCTGATAAACCGCTTCAATTATCCCACCTCCAAGGGGTAGCGCTTGTCAACACCAATCATGGGATGCATCTCTCGAGGCTCGAGGAGAAGGGAGCAGATGCACCAGTAGAGAGCAAGTGTGGGAATCAACAGGATCGCACCGTCTGAAAGAGCTGTGACTAAATAGACAAGTGGACAAATCGCAAGTGCTCGATTCGACATCGACCTCTCGAAAAATTCACGCTTATAAAAGTAGATAAGAGATGGAAAGGCAATTCCGAGGGTGAAGAGTAGAGTCGCTGGCAATCCAAAGTCGCGCAAAATACCAAAATAGATAAATTCTGAGATCGTATGGAAGGGGGTAGTCGTGTACATCGACAGAGACTGCATCATATTTTCAGGGGATAGTCTTCCCCCCATCTCTGGGTCGAATAGATAGGTCAAAGAGAGAGGGCGGTTGAAGAGCGTAGCTATTGCCAAAATTCCCGCAATCAACGCCCCACAGATCAGGGGAATTCTCCAGAGCTTTCGCTCAACATAGCCATGATAGAGTAGCTCAGCTGCAATCATTCCCCCCCAGATTGAGCGAGAGAGTGTTAGAATAAGAGCTAAGCGTACAATTGAGCGCCTCCAAAAGGAGGGCGTTTCAACATAAAAGATTGGAAGCAAAATCAGAGTACACACTCCATACAAGTTTCCATTGTTGTAGGTGGAAAAAAGCTTGTAGATTCCCAGGCGCATATTAAATTTTTCCGCCTCTAATGCGTCGATATCATTTAAGTTGATTGTTATCAGTGGAATTGTAAAAAAATGACCCGTGATAAATTTGCAGAAGAAGAGGAAAATTCCAAACATTGCAGTAAAAAAAACGCCTCGTGAAACCCATTTGTAAAACCATTTTCTATCAAGAGAGTGGAGGGTGTCGCCAAAAAGATAGAAGAACATAAAGGGAAGGGCGAAAAGAGAGACAAAAAATGCGATGAGGTTTCCAAGAGTGCGATAACCGCACACCCAAATATGAATAAGGGCGTAGAGTTGAAAGGGAAGCATTGCAAGTAGAGCGCCCAGTCGGTAGCGATTTAGGAAAAATTGTTTTTTGCCAATCGAGATGACCCCCAAAAAAGCGAGGGCCATGTAGCCCCATGTAAGGGGAATAGAGGCAACTTTTATGCCACCTTTGGGAAAGAAGATAAGAAAAAAAATGAGAAAAAGGAGAATAGCTCGATTAAGAAACATGCTTGGAAATGATGCCAGCGAGCTTCATCATATCAACGGATTCTTTCGATCCGAAAACTTTCTCTAGCTTTGCATCGGGAACGATGCGGCGCTTGTTTTCTGGATCTTGTAGATCGTGTTTTTTGATGTATTCCCAAAGCTTTTTGGTGATTTCACCTCGGGTAAGGGGCCCTTTGCCAACAACCGCAGTGAGCTCCTTGCTCAGCTCTTTTTTACCACGGGCGCCACCGCCACCCTTTTTGCCGCCAGCTTTTTTCTTGTAGGGCGTTCGAGGGTGATCTTTGAATTTTTCTTGTACCTGGTCGATCTCATTGCCAATCACATCGCAATCGGGATAGGTCGAACAGGCAAAGAACGACTTGCCAAAGCGAGAGCGGCGCTGAACCAGTTTACCAGGGCAGCCGACTGCAGGACAGTCGGGGAGCTCGTCGTGGAGCATTTCATCCTTTTTTGGAATGTTAACGATCGATTTGCAGTCGGGATAGCCACTGCAACCAAGAAATAGCCCGTAGCGTCCCGAACGAATTGTCATTGGCTTACCACATTTTTCGCACTTCTGATCCCAATCAAAGTCGGGATGGTATTGCGATTTGTCGAGCTCAAAGACATCAATCGGTGCTGTATAGTCACAATCGGGGTATTTTGCGCAGCCATAGAAATATTTTCCGCCAGCCCAAATTTTTTGTAGAATATCACCACACTTGGGGCATTTTTTGTCGGTATCGATCTTTGGCACGTGTGCATGTTCCGAGGCCTCTTCGACCATCGGAGCAAACTCTTTCCAAAAGCTGCGAATGTAATTTTTCCAATCTTTGTCATCAACGGCAATCTGATCGAGATGATCTTCCATTGTTGCAGTAAAGCCAATGTTCATGATCATTCCGAAGCTCGTATTGAGCATCTGGCAAATCACTTTCCCAAGCTCTGTTGGCTTGAGAGCGCGATTCTCCTTCACCGTGTAATCGCGGCTCTGGATCTTGTTCATGATCGTTGCATAGGTAGAGGGACGACCGATTCCCGATTTTTCTAACTCTTTCACAAGAGAGGCTTCGGTAAAACGGGGAGGTGGCTTTGTAAAATGTTGTGAGGAGAGCGTTTCTAGATGCTCAAGGGCTTGACCGAGTTTCAGAGGAGGAAGAATGTGGTCTTTTTGGTGGGGCTCGTCAGAATGGTCAGCTTTTTCTTCATAAGCGACCAAAAAGCCTTTAAATTTGATCACAGAGCCTGTTGCGCGCAGAGTAATATCTTGATCGGTCTCTACCTCACATGCAACAGTATCGTAGATTGCGGGTTTCATTTGAGAGGCAACAAAGCGCTTCCAAACAAGCGAATAGAGCTTAAACTGGTCGGCATTGAGATAAGATTTTATCCCTTCAGGGGTGTGGTGGACATGTGTTGGTCGAATAGCCTCGTGCGCATCTTGGGCGCTTTTCTTTGTGCTGTAGCGAGGAGGTTTTTCTGGCAGATATTCGGCGCCAAAATGCCCTTTAATAAAATTCGCGCCATCTTTTTGCGCTTCAGGAGAAATACGGACCGAGTCGGTTCTCATGTACGTAATCAAACCCTCTGTTCCCTCATTACCTAAATCGACACCCTCATAGAGGCTTTGCGCAATCGACATCGTGCGCTGCGCTGAGAAACCATAGTGGCGAGAGGCCTCTTGTTGTAGAGTAGAGGTTATAAAAGGTGGAACAGGGTGGCGCTTTTTCTCCTTTTTATCGATCGAGCTCACTTCATAAGTGGCCTTATCGAGCTGACCTGCTAGCTCCTTAGCAACCTTCTCATTGGGAATAAGAAAGACATCCTTGCCCTTGGTCTTCTCCTTTTCAATCCGCTTGCCCATGACCGTATGGACCATCGCCTGAAACGAGCGTTTGTGATCTGGAAGCTTAAGCATGGCTCCAACCTGCCAGTATTCGACTGGTTTAAACGCGTCGATTTCCTCTTCTCGCTCAACAACGAGCTTCAAGGCAACAGATTGGACGCGACCAGCTGATAAAAAGCCATCACGGCCCCGTTTCACTTTGCGGGAGATAATTGGTGAGATCTTGTAGCCAACCATGCGATCGAGTAGGCGGCGCGCTTGCTGGGCATTGACAAGGGCGTGATTGATCTCGCGTGGAGATTGGATCGCCTCTTGTACTGCCTCACGAGTGATCTCATTAAATGTAATACGTTTGATCTTCGTCGATTTGGGCAGGAGCTCAGCAATGTGCCAGGCAATTGCTTCACCCTCACGGTCAGGGTCAGGAGCAAGATAGACGACGTCACACTCTTTCGCAGACTTCTTTAGCTTGGAAATAACATCTTTTTTTCCGGGTAGCACCTCATATTCGGGTTCGAAATCGCCCTCGACGTCAATTCCAAAGCGCTTGACCGGCAAATCGCGGACGTGCCCAATAGAAGATTCAAACTTGTAGTCACCACGCAAAAACTTTTTAAGCGTTTTAATTTTGGTTGGCGACTCTACGATAATAAGAGCTTTGCTCATTGATAATTTCGTTTTTCCAATGAACCAATGATTATAAAGATGGCCTATTAAAAGCCAGAGAAAAATTTTTTTGAAGAGCTCTTTACAATTTCTTAAATGTCTGTAAAGCCGCTTTACAAGCTACTTTTCTCTCTCTGTAAAGCCAAGATTTTTAGGAAATCTTGAGCGACATTTTTTTCGGTTCTTTTCAAGATTTCAAGGCTTGAAGGGTCAATTTTGGATCCAAAAAATCGGGTAATTAAATTTTCAATATTATTGATATGATATGGCAATGAATAGTGAATGATATTATCTGGAAAATAATCATTGATCGTTGCCCAGCTTGAAGCAACAGTGGGAGTGCCAAGCTTTACAGCCTCCAAGTAGACATAGCCTGGCAATTCAGTGAATGCGGGGTGAACATACATGCCAGCATTTTGAAAGGCGCTTATTAAAAGTTCTTTAGAAAAAGATTGATTGATTATGGAGAGATTTCCCCTCTTCAGTGGGGCCATCTCTGTTGAGTAGATATAGGTAGGGGCTTTACGCCACTTAATAATGGCCTCAATCACAAGTTTACTATACCAATCTCCGACAATCGATCGAGAGGCGATGAAAACAAGTGGAATATCGAGATTGCGGGAGGCTAAAACTGTTGCAAGTTGATTTTTTCTGGGCTCTAATCTCCCCACTTGAAGCAAGTACTCTCTTTCTGCAGCTCCAGAAATTTTGAGAAAACAATCGCTACGCTTGATCTCCCCTGTTGCCATACCTGGAGAAAGAAATAGGTTGTGGGGATTTGCTTGCTTACAATCGCGAATCACCGTTGCCGATTCCGTTGGGCTTGAAGTGACTAGCAAACTTGCATCACGCACGACATCTTGATTAATAACGTTTGAATCTTGTGGAGCGTATGTGTTGCGATGCACGATTTCTGGATGAGCAAGAAGCCCCTCTAAAATACGTGAGTCTTCGAGGGCGAGCTCAACAAGATCGGCAAACTGACACATTGCAGGTGTGTATTTTTCGTAGTCGGGATAAAAGGGGATCATCCCATAGGGTTTCCCCATAAGTTTTAGGGCGTTATAAAGTGGCGCGTGATTGAAGGTGAGGTTACACAAAAAGATGTAATCGGCATCGACTAAGTTGTAGCCACGAATTGTTTCATGCCCAAGCAAATTAAGCCCTTTCATCAAGTATTTTAGGCTTAACTCATCACCAAGCCAAGGAAATTGATCTCGAGGTGGTGATAAAAAAGCAAACTTTGACATATACTCGACCCAATGAAAAAACTATTTCTCTTTTCCCTGCTCGTGCTTGGCCTGGGATTTGGCTATTACAAACTCAAGCCAAAGATTAGCAAGTACAACCTTAAACGCAAGCTCAATATCGCAAAGCCCTCTGATAGAGTCCTTACAGATTCATCTTTTGTGTTTATCATTCCCTCCTATAACAATGCCGATCTTTGCCGTAAAAACCTCTCGTCTGTTTTTGACCAAAAGTATTCCAATTACCGGATCATATATATTGATGATGCTTCCCAAGATGGTACGTTTGAAGCCGCCAAAGACGTTGTTGCAGAATATGGTATGCAGGGCTATATCGAATTGATCCGCAACGAAGAAAACCAAGGAGCTCTAGCTAATCTCTACAAGCACATACATCGATTGAATGCGGACGAAATTGTCGTGATTCTCGACGGCGATGATTGGCTTGCGCACCCCAACGTTTTGAGTGAACTTAATAGCTATTATGCTCGTTCGCGTGTTTGGATGACCTACGGCCAATATCTTCAAGCCCCGACGTATGAAAAAGGACTATGTGCTCCCCTTAGCCAGTACACCCTCAAAAGGGCCAAGTGTCGCAATGAACACCCATGGGTCACCTCTCATTTACGCACGTTCTATGCTGGCCTATTTCGTTACATCAAAAAGGAAGATTTGATGTATGAGGGAAAATTTTTCCCCACAACTTACGATTTAGCGATCATGCTTCCGATGATTGAGATGGCACGTGAGCACTGTTTTTTTACTCCAAACGTCTCATATATCTACAATTTTGGCACACCATCAAATGATGGAAAAATTCACCGTGAAGAGCAAATCTTTTTCGAAAAATATATTCGTAATCTTCCAATCTATCCACGTCTGAAAAAAAATCCAAGAGAGGAACATAATGATTAAAAAATCGAGATGGTGGATGCACCTCTTTGTTTTGGCAACGATTTCAACAATGGTTGTTTTTGGCACAAAGTACTACAAGCGCTCACGTCGCGCACGCAAGTACAAACAATCACTCAATATTGCTGTTAAAGCTAAAGAGATCAAAGAGCAAAAGCCATTTGTCATCATCGTTCCCTCTTACAATAATGCAGAGTTTGTCGAAAAAAACCTCAGCTCGATCCTCGAGCAGGAATACTCTAATTTTCGAGTGATTTATATCGATGACTGCTCAACGGACGCCACTTATAAAAAAGCTGCACAAGTTGTTAGACGCTACAATGCCGAGGGTAAGGTCAAACTGATTCGTAACAAGCGCAATTTTGGATCAATGGCCAATATGTACAATGCCGTTCACTCGTGCAAAAATGAAGAAATCGTAGCGGTGGTTGACGGTGATGATTGGCTCTCGTATGTGCATGTTTTGCGCGATCTCAACGCATACTACCAAAATGATGACGTCTGGATGACCTCTGGAAACTATCTTGAGTATCCAGAATACGTTGAAGGTCAAAATCAGCCATTTGATTTGAAAACGCTTAAAAGCGCGAGCGTTAGAAGAAAAAGTTGGCAGACCTCACATCTGCGCACCTTTTACGCTGGACTATTCAAACGCATCCGTATTGAAGACTTTCTCTATCAAGGCAATTTTTTTCCAGTAAGTGCCGATGTTGCGGCGATGCTTCCAATGCTTGAAATGGCTCGTGAACACGCCTACTATATTCCAGACATTTTATACATGTATAACACTTCTAACCCGATTTGCGATGCCAAAATGCGCTACGATCGTCAGCAGTTTTTTGATAACTATATTCGAAAACAGTCGAGTTATCCCAAACTGGAAAAGCATCCAAGCACAATGAAAAAGCTGAATGAAAGTGACGTCTCAGATGTCATTGTTTTTTCCTACAATCGTCCGCTTCAGCTTTATAGTTTTTTGGAATCTTTTCATAAGTACGTCAAAAATTTTGGTGAAATTTTTGTGATCTATCGCGTTGATGACCGCGCCTTTCAAAAGGCCTATGATTCGGTGATCAAATGTTACCCAAATGTGAACTATATTCGTCAAGACGGCCCAAATCCTCATAAAAACTTCAAGCCTATGGTTCTTGATTGTTTATTTAACTATGAAAAGGCCCCTAGTAGCTATGTGACCTTCGCTGTCGATGATATTATTGTAAAAGATCACATCGATTTTAGTGAGATGATCCTTGAATTAGAGAAGAAAAAAGCGCATGCTTTTTTCTTGAGACTTGGTCGGAATGTTGAGTACTGCTACATGGACGATTGTAGACAAAAAATGCCTATTTTCTTGCCTACAAATGGAAAGGTGCTTGCTTGGCAGTATTCGTCGGGAACAGGAGATTGGGATTATCCCCACACTCTTGATTTCACACTCTACCGTAAAGGAGATATTCTCGGTGATTTATCCGAGATGATCTACACCTATCCAAACACAATGGAAGAGGAGTGGACACATCGAGCTGATCACACGCGTGTCGGTCTTTGCTATGAGCGTTCAAAAATTTTGAATATCCCGATGAATATTGTCTCTGAATATGAGCGTGGTAACCGCCAAATGCGATGCTTTAGCGCAAAAGAGCTCTTAGATAAGTTCAATGAGGGACTAAAAATTGATATTAATCCACTCTACCAGGTGGCAAATAGCTCTGCTCACCATGAGTGTGAACCCCAGTTTGTGCCGCGATGAAGTATCTAAGCCTGTTGCTTTGCATCACTACTCTTTTTGGAAATGACTTCTATACTCTCATGGGAGAGGGAACTCCAAGGTGGAAGTTTCTCTTTGAAGATCGAGATCATCAGGTGCTCAAGCGCTACAGTGAAATTTATGAGCAAAAGCTCCCACTTATTGACGAGCAAGATGACAAGCAGCGTATACCGAAAGTGGGACATCTAATTTGGCTAGGACCAAAGAGTTTTCCGATTGGCTCAATTGACAATGTCAGAAGTTGGGTCCAGCACCATCCCGATTGGAAGTTTATTCTGTGGACAGATCGCAAGCGCATGCCAATTGTTGAGGGGATGGAGGTCCGATTTGTTGATGATTTTCCATTTACAAAATTGCGCCGTTACTATGACGCCTCTGTCAATTGGTCGGAGAAAGCTGATATGCTCCGCTTTGAAATCTTGGCTGCTGAAGGTGGCGTCTATTTCGATCATGATGCTTTAGCTCTACGTTCATTTGATGATATGGGGCGTAATCTCGACTTTTATATCTGCCTAGAAATGCCGCACAGTGCAATCGATGGCAAAGCAATCACACATGGAATAGGGATTGTTGGGATTAAGCCCCATCACCCCTTAATGCTTGAGGTGATTGAGGAGGTCGCACGAAAATGGGATAGTGTGAGTGCAAAATTCAATACAAGCGACGAGCTGACTCAATTTGAAAAGGTCATGCACCGCACTTACATAGCGATGACAAATGTCATTGAGCGGCGTTTAATTCGTTGGGGTGAGCGAGATATTGTTCTGCCAGCGGCTTATTTTTATCCACTTGAAGGCTTAGAGGGAATCTATTCAAAGCACCTCTATGGATCGAGCTGGAATTTTTATAGCAACAAAAGCAAGGGAAAATTCGTTCATGATAAATTGAAAAAACCCGCTGTTGCTCAAACCAGAGCGTTTAATTGGCTGATTGTCTATACTGGCGCTCTATTAATTGTTTTATTTGGGATTTTACTATGCGTCAGGCGTCGATCTTACTCTTAGTTGCACTATTAACCTTCGGTTGCAAGGAAAAGGAAAACAAAGAGGTTAATTTTCAAACGATGATGGGTAAGGGCACATCGCTCTGGGACTTTGTCGTTACTGAACAGGATAAAAACTCTCTAAGTGAAGTCGAAGCGCTCTATAATGTTGGTGAGAGGCGCGAGGCGTTTGCCTCAATTCCCCGCACACTTCACTACATCTGGTTGGGCCCTAAAGAATTTCCAAAAACATCCCTCAAAAATGTGATTTCCTGGATTAGATTGCACCCCGATTGGCAGATCAAATTTTGGACAGACAGGCCGCGTATCACCCCCCATCCTAGAATGGAAGTGGTCCAATTTGACGCCTACCCCTTTAAAGAGCTCGCCTCTGAGTATCGCTTATCTGATAATTGGGCTGAGCGATCCGATTTACTTCGCTATGAAATATTAAAAAATGAGGGGGGCATTTATGTCGATCACGATGTTGAGTGCTACAAAAGTCTAGACCCCCTTTCAATGGAGTACGATTTTTTCTGTGGAGTGGAGCCTCCTCATGCTCCAATTATGGACACAAGCATTTCTATCACCAACAACTTAATTGCCGCAGCACCTGAACACCCTATCTTTGATGATGTAGTCGCACGCGTTAAAGGAAGATGGCAAGCGGTTGAAAAGGCATTTCCTGGAAAAGATGTCGAATCCACAATCTATCGCGTTGGGCATCGTTCATTCAATGCATTCAATGAGGCCGTTCGCGCAAAAGCAATGGATCCAGGTAGACGAAATGGGGTCTTTCCAGCGAGCTATTTCAACAAAATTGAGGGTGGTGGCGGCATATATGCTCACCACTTCCTAGCGGGAACCTGGTATAAAAACGATGATCCTTTTGAGCACCTGGTTCGTAAGCAACTAGCAAAAGTCGCGAAAAAATCGAACAAAATGCTTTTGCTTTGCGGCGCCTCGCTTGGACTGAACCTACTACTTGCTTTGATTGCCATCTATGCTTTGCGACGAAAAGCTCCTCAAACTTAGTGAAGAGGGGCACATCCCAGGCCCAAATGAGGATGAAGAGAGCTTTCTCTCGCGTATTGAGAGCGTGAATTTTGATGTGATTTATTCAAATGCAGGACTCTCTCCCTTTGAGGCAGCCGTGACTTGGATCGATCATTCGCCTCAGATCCAGCTCAGAAAAGTATTTCAAAACAAAGCAAACTGGCTCGGTTATTCAAAATCGGAAATCCTAGAGCATGAAAGACTTCACCTTGCACGAGCTGCCTTCGATGAGCCCCTTTTTGAAGAGATTTTGGCCTACTCTCTTTCGCCAAAAAAATATCGCCGGCTCTTAGGCCCCTTTTTTCGCAATCGGCGAAATGTCTATATTTCTATGATGAGTTTGATCTCTGCAACTTGGCAGCCAATATTGGGATTGATTGCAATTGCGCTTGGCTTTACAGTGATACGCGATTTGCAACGCTTTGCCAAAGTGCGTCGCCGCTACCCACTCAAATTGCTGATGTGTCTTACCGATTCAGAGATCATGCAACTTGCAAAAAATAAGCCAATTGAGTGGGGAAATTCGCTGCGACATCGGCTTGTAAAGCGGCTTTACAAGCTAACCTAACCATTGAATATTAGTAGTTTATGATAAAAAAACTCATTTTTTTGCTTCTTTTTTGCTCGCTTCAAGCAGCAAATTTTCGTGGAATTCACGAGCTCTATCAAGATGTAATGGTCAATAATCACTTCATGAGAAAAGGGGTGCGGGAATGTCACAAGCGTTATGAAATCCTGCGTGATGTCTTTGACCTTTACGATCGCCCATTCACCATACTCGACATTGGTGCTGCACAGGGTTATTTCTGCTTTCGAGCAGCGCATGATTATGATGCTACCTGTGTGATGATTGAAAATGGCTATTCTCCCGGTGATCGCTCTGGGGATTTGCTTGTTGAGCTGTGTGAAGAAAACGATCAGTTAGGCAGACTTGTTGTCTTGAAAACGACAATTAACACAGAAAAGCTCAGGCGCTTAGGAGAATGTGAGCATTTTGACGTCGTGCTTGCCCTTGATATCCTTCCCCATCTTCGTGGAGATTTTAAGGAGAATGTACAGGCAATTTTATCACTTGGTGACAATGTCTTGATTGAGACTTCAACAGACATTGAATACCATATGGGAGACTATGTCGGCTCTCTCGGTGGTGAGCTTTTAGGAGTAGCTTCTCGCCACTCGAGTGTTGAGGGGCTCGGTGAGATCTATTGGTTTGAGCAAAACCGCACGAACTTAAAAAAGAGGCATTGGTATGCCAAGGCCTCAAATCGCTACACAATTGAGAGCGATTTTTTCGAAAAATTTCTCATCAAAGACGATGTATTTGATATCGACAAGCTCTTTGAATGGATCCCGGGAATCAATTTGATGACTTTTAAGGCCCTCAATGGCGCTTATCCAAACCTCGACTTTCTAAATAAGAAGCTACTAGAACTAAAATGGGATGAAGTGAATGACCCAATGCCTTGGGAAATCATTATTGGGGGTGATCGCGTAGCGTTGATCCGCGATAAAGAGCACCCTCCTGTATGGAGCCATCGCGATGCAAAGCGCTTTTGCTACCGCATTTTAAAAGCCGATAGCAGACGATTGGATAAATTGATGCAGAGCATGAGAAAGTATGTTAGGCCCTATTGACAAAGGGGGAGTGAATCCGTAGAGTGAGGCCATGAAGCGCCATCACCTACAAGTCATTGTTGCCCTGATCGTCACTCTGATGCTCCCCCTGTTTTTCCTCAAACGCTACGCCATGTTCAAATCTAAAAAGCACCGCTCTGTCGCAACAGCACAAATAGACAGCAGCTATGGCCACACAATATCTGAGAAGACCTTTGTTGTAATTGTCCCAGTGACACACGAAACAACTGATCTCAAGCATCAAATGCAGTCGATACTCTCGCAGCAATATGGCCATTATCGCACCTACTATCTTGTCAATCCAGAGACAGCAAATACCCTTGAAGATCTGCTTGAAAGAGAGGGAGAGCGCGCGCGCTGCTCAGTGGAGGTGATTGGTCAATCTGAGAGTATGATTGAGCGCTACAGTAAAATCATTCAGCGTTGTGCGGATGACGAAATCATCGTGCACATGAGCAGTAATGACTGGTTTGCGGCAGATAATGTGCTGGACCTACTCAATCACATCTATTGCACCGAAGATATTTGGTTGACCTATGGGCAATACCTCGACCAGCTCACCAATCGCAAGGGACTTGCTCACAATCGCGCAGCTAAGTCGTGGAGTGTGAAACGCTCGCAGCAGACAAACTGGATGCAAGCGCCGTTTAAAACCTTCTACGCTTCAGTTTTTAAATTATTATCGCCAGAGGAGATCGAGCGTCTCAAAGACAAAAGCTTTGATGAAACGTTTCATCATCTGCTTAAGCCGATGGCTCAACTCTCGCGCAAGCATATTAGGTTTGTTCCAGATGTGCTATCTATTCACAATTAGGAGGGAAAATATGGAATCAATACAAAAATCAAATAACTATGGGGCTGACCCTAGTCAACTTCCCTCCCAAATGATGCAATCTTTTAAGGATCAGATTGGGTTAATTGTAGAACATGGAGTCACAAAGACGATTGGCTGGAAACAGGTTTACAATATGGCTGGGATGTTCAATGAGATGTTAACGGAATTGACAGGTATGAATAACAGCGGCCCATATCAAGGTCAATTAGCTGGCTCTATTCAGGCGCTGCAAGCGATAACAAGTGGTGGTTTTTTTCATGATCAAAGTCAGGGCACAGGTACAAGTACCAATAACTCAATATTCAAGACAGATAATTGTTATGATGGAAATGATGGAATTAATGGGGCAAAAGCTGGAAATGTTGGCAAACTTCAAGATCTTTTTGTAAATTTGAATAATCAGCTAAATATAGATACTGGAGTAGCGGGATATACTCCGGGCGACTATCAATCGATAATCACAACTTGTTTCGACAATATTAAAAATCTATTTAATTCTGATATAGATTACCCACAACAGACTTTATTAGCCATACAAGAGCAGGTTACTGGACTGGGTAATCTAGTAGTTACTGATGGATCAGTTCCATCTGATGTTTCTTCACTTCTAAGAAACTTATCCACCTATGTGAATAATGTCACATATAACTGTAATGTTGGATATCCAGAGGGAAATTCTTTCAATTCTATGAAAAATTCCACAGTCAATGAGACAACATCAAATGACATGAAGTTTCAGATTCTGGACAATGTATTTCAACAGGTTAGTGATAAGCTATCTCTTGCTGCTTCGGGAAACTCTATTCCACAGAGCGAACAACAAATTACATACACTACACAAGCAACCTATTCGCAAGCGGTCCAGAATGTCAATACTCTTATAGGAGAGCTTCAAACTGATTTAGGAAAAGGGGAAGTCAATAACACTTTAATAAATCAATTATATGATGCTTTAGGCACTCTTTCAGATGCTCTAATAAATAGTCCGTTATTTTGTTCACTACAATTCAGTCCCCACGCTTGGGTAACTCCACAAAATTATCCATCTGTCATGCGCACAGTGCGCAATTCCATAATTTGCCCCTTAAACTTGATAGATCACATGATGAGAAATTTAGATGTGATTCCTGATGATCCTTCTAATACTTTGAATATGTTGACTTCATGTTTTGGCACATATCCAAATGACCCAAGTGCGGGTATCTATTCAGGACAATGGGCTGGTTCACCGCCTCCACTTCAAACTATGAAAGATGCTACTACCCTTGAGCCTCCAATTACATGGGGACCAACAATGTTAAATCTCGATGAGTCGGGGGTTCTGGAGAAAAACCCTACAAAAAAACCAACTTAAACCACTTGAAGCTTAGCGTATTTTGCAACGAGCGTCTTGGTCGAGTTCAGGTCATGAAAGTGGACATCGACTGTGGGTCCCAAAGAGGTTGTGTAGGCCTTTTGCACGGTTCCTAGACCAAAACTTTGGTGTTTTACAGTTGCGCCAGGCTCAAGCTCTCCAGAGGATTCTTGCACCTCAATAAAGCCGCCATCTTTTTCCACATACTGATTGGGCAGCTCCTGAAAAAAGCGCGAGGGGCGCATGAATTTAGGCGTACCCCAAATGAGGCGATATTTACTCGCCGTCATATAGAGGTAGCGTTTTGCGCGCGTCATCGCTACATAACAAAGACGGCGCTCCTCTTCGATTCCCTCTTCAACGCAGTTGATATGGGGGAAAAGATCCTCTTCCATCCCCACAACAAAGGCAGTGGTGAATTCAAGTCCCT
Source organism: Simkaniaceae bacterium (assembly GCA_022763045.1). Lineage (GTDB taxonomy): Bacteria > Chlamydiota > Chlamydiia > Chlamydiales > JACRBE01 > JALEGI01. Next base: position 113,444 of record JALEGI010000002.1, read on the forward strand.
TGCCGTTGTGCACGGTCATCAATTTAATTGATTCGCCAATTTGCTTTTCATCGGCCGATGATTTGAGCGTCAGCTCTTCAAGAAAGCTCATAAGGGTCGCATCGTGGTTGTCCTCTTCAAACTCAGCAGCCTTATTAATCAGCTCGTCGAGGTTCGCGCGCCTGTCATCAAAGGTATCGGGATCCTCACGCAAGTAGCCGAGATACTCTGAGCGCTCGATCGCATTCAGGACAATCTCGGGGAGTGGAATTTTCTCGGCAACATCTTTTTGTAGTAGACGAATCACAGCAACAAAGTGGCGTAGCCCCTCTGTTTGTCGAGGTGAGAGTTTCATCTCCTCGCCCTCTAAGATCTTCTCGCAAAGCTCCATGATTGGAATTTGATGCCCTTCCGCATGCGTGTGCATGTTGGTAATTGTCTTATTGCCAATTCCGCGCTTGGGAATATTGATCATGCGTGCAAATGAGAGGAAATCGTAGGGGGAGACTGAGAGACGTAGCAGAGCGAGAATATCTTTGATTTCGCGCCTTTGGTAAAACGAGATGCCTCCAATAATGACGTAGGGTAGATTCGCGCGCAAAAGGGCGTCCTCATAGGAGCGCGATTGGGCATTGACGCGGTAGAAAATGACCGTCTCATCGAGGGTTGTCTCGCCTCGGCGCAACCGATCTTCGATTTGCTCGATCACATAGTCTGCCTCTTCACGGTCATTGCCCGCCAGATACGTTTTTATCTTTTCTCCCTCACCAAGGTCGCTCCACAGATTTTTTTCGTAGCGGCTGGTGTTCTCCTCGATCACCGCGTTGGCAGCATTCAAGATATTTTGGGTTGAGCGGTAATTTTGATCGAGTGTGATCACTTTTGCGCCAGGAAAGTCCTCTTCAAATTGCAAGATATTGCGCACATTGGCACCGCGAAAAGAGTAGATCGACTGATCGGGGTCGCCGACGACAAATAGATTGTTGTGTGCGGCGCAAAGCAGCTTGATGAGCTTGTATTGGGCGTGATTGGTGTCTTGGTACTCATCGATTAGAATAAATGCCCAACGCTTTTGGTAGTGCTCTCGCTTTTCGGCATCATTTTCCAGTAATTCAATCGTTTTCACAAGAAGATCATCAAAATCCATCGCATTTGAGGTTTTGAGAAGCTGTTCATAGCGCTCATAAACCGCAAGAGTGAGCTGATCGTCATCAGGAACCGTGAGGTCGTTTTTTGCCTTTGAGATCGCCGCCTTGATGGAGCGCACCATGCTCTTGTCGGCCTTCACCTCAAGTGAGGCGAGAGCATTTTTTATCACCGTTTCACTATCTTGCGCATCGTAGATGGTAAAGTTTTGCTCCATCGATTCGCGCAAAACAGCAGCGCAGAGGGAGTGAAAGGTTGAGATCCACACATTCTGGCTACAGAGCTGTTTGATGCGCGATTGCATCTCTGCTGCCGCTTTGTTTGTGAAGGTGAGACCGAGAATTTCGTGAGCGGGCACGCCCACTTCGATAAGATGGGCGATGCGGTGAGTGACAACGCGCGTTTTTCCAGAGCCAGCCCCTGCTAAAACAAGGAGTGGCCCCTCGACGTGCTCAACACATTTTTCTTGAACGGGATTTAACATAGCAACAATACTACCGTACATTGCACTTTTCCATGAAATCTAAAATGGTTTCTATACGCTGCACATAGGTGTGATTATCTCGTACAAAGTCCATTAAGGCAAAAAGCTCCTCTTCTTTGAGCGATTTCATACGCTTTTCCGCAGCAGTAAAGAGCTTCGATTCGCTCTCTTCATAGACAATACGATCACCAAAGAGCTCAGCAACACGCTTTGAATTGGTGATTCCCATTTGGCCGTAGCTAATATTTTTGAAAATGCGACAGGGAATATAGCCCTTCTCTTTTTGCCACTTTCCAACAATTGTTGGAGCCATGTAGGCATTGCGGATGAAATCGATATGTTCAGCAATCTCAATCCCCCGCTTTTTGGCAACCTCACGCTTGGATTTTTTAAAAAATGGCTCGAGCTGACCAATATTTCCATGTTCACCATCGCAAATCGTTCCGACCCAAGCAACATAGTTAGAGCGCTCGATTCCCTTGATCGATTTTTTTATCGTATCAATTTCATTTGGAAGCTGATCGGTAGCCCAAGGCATATATAATGTTTTGTTTTCCAGGTCGTAGTAGATGCAAGGGGCAATTTTTTTAGCTGTTTTACGAGAGAGCACATCATCTGTATACACTTGCAGTTTGCATCCATTGATTCCTTTGTATTTAGGATCATCACAATTGTGCAAGACATACACGCAATCTTGTCTCAGCGGAATTTTTTTATCGACTTGCCCTTCAGTGATGAAGAGAGAGTTTTTAAAGTTGTAAAGAGATTGATCATCCTCGTCGTCAAGCCAGAGGGTCTTGTAGCCCATGTGATTGAAGGCGCGAAAAAAGGCCTCGTGGATGTACGAGTGGGTGTGGCTATGCAGTTTATGTCCCCATATAACGACTTGATCAAACGCATGGAGAGAGGCGCAAGTAGCAAATAAAAATAGTAACTTTTTCATTCTTCATATCCAAATTTTTCCTGGCAGAGAACGCAGTCTGAGCGCAGGCAGTAGGTTTTTGGGTTGTGGTAGAGAGGTCTATAGGGCTGCCGACCACGAACAAGGCGATCGACCCACATCTGTTTGTGTTTACTTACAAAGTGTTCGCTTATCGCATTGTTATCATTGTAGGTGTAGAGCACCTCTTTGATAAATTTGTGGCGGTGTGCAGCCATCTCAATCATTGGCATCATTGAAGTTAAATCCCATGACATCGGCATATACTCGCCATTTGTCATCAAATCTTCCTTGGCAATTCGCTTGAAGAGCCACGCTTTGAATGTTTTCAAGTGAGAGGGGATGTCATCAAACTTTCGAAAGGCGTTGTTTTTGACAACAGCACTAGGGAAGGGGCGGCAAAAGCCGATATTCCCGCTGTTTTTCTCCCGATATTGGCCGTAAGTGAGCCAAACCTCAGGACGATACTTGTTGTAGGCGCGATTGAGAGTTTTGAGCACCTGGTCATTGTCCAGCGCATCATCGCCATCGACAATCACAATCACATCATCATCTTCAGCATGCTTCTCGATTGCAGTCACGTAGTTTCCGCATGGGCGCTTGCGCACCTCATTGTCTATGATTGTAACAAGGTCTCCCTTCGGGTGCTTTTTCACAATCTCTCGGACCATTTCAAGCGTACGATCACTAGATTGATCGTTCATATAGACCACATAGAAATTGTCATACTCTTGGTCAAGAATGCTCTTGAGATTCCATTCGCAATACTTTTCATTGTTGAATGAGCCGACATAAATTCCAAAACGTTGAGGGGTGCGCGAAATCAACATTCCCCCTGTAAAGCCAACAAAAACCAGTGCTAGAATCGAGAAAAAAACTGCGCGTCGCGTTTTGGTATTCATTACAAGGACTCCAGAGGTTGATAGGGCGTCAAACCACGAATATAAAGGTCCAAAGCGCGTTGAAAGTGTTTACTTTTGCGAAAATCGCTAATCGGATTGTCGTCGTTATAGATGTACAAAACCCTAGGGATAAAGGTAAAATGATCGCGCGCCATCTCAATCATTGGCAGCATCATTGCCATATCCCAAGTCATTGGATAAAATTGTCCATTAAAGAGAAGATCCTCTTTTTTAATTTTTTTGAACAGTCCCGCATAAAATGTGCGCAGATGAGAGGGAATCTCCAGGTGTTGGCGAAAGCTATTTTGGTTTACAATCTCAACCGGCATTGGCTTACAAAAGCCCTCCATCCCACTATTTTTTTCGCGCATCTGCCCGTAGGTCATCCATACATCTTGCGTTGAATAGACTTCGTTGAGATGAGTGAGTACATCCTCATCAGCAAGAAAATCGTCACCATCTAGTAGCACAACAATTTCGTTATCTTTGATATGGCCGTGAATCGAAGTGTAGATATTTTTCAGGGCGCCACAACGCTCATTGTTGTTGAAAAGGGTCACCCTCTCACCCTTGGGGTGAGTTGCAATCAACTTCTCAACGCCCTCGCCTGTGCCATCAGTTGATACATCGTTGACATAGATAACTCTGTAGTTCTCATAGCGCTGATTTAGAGCGCCAGTCAGGTTTTCCTCATAGTAGGCTGCGTTGTTGTATGAGCAGATCAAAATCACAAAGGGTTTCTGCTCTGGTTTCGAACAGCCGGAAAGGAAAACGGCAAAAAGCAAGAGAAAAAAACGTTTCATTTGCGCATCTCCTGATGATTTTTTTCAATGACCATCAACTTCGGTGAATAGGGGAGTTGATAGGCATCAGAAAAGCAATAAGCTGGGGGCAGTACAAGTGTTGGAGGGAAATTGATAAAGTAGCGATTTAGGTGGCTCTCATCGTGCCACGCGGCAATGTAGTTTGCGCGCAAATCGGTCTCGATATTCTCGACATTTGTCTTGAGAAGGTGTAGGAATTTCTCTCTTTTCCCCCCATAGAAGCCGCCAGCAAAATAGATGAGCTCCTCTTGATCGCTCACATAGGCGCTTGAATTGAGATTTTTCTCATACGTACCGCGCTGATTGTAATACCCAGGGTGTTTCGTTCCCACGAGGTCGCTGAGAATTTCATCCCCTACCGCATCGACAAAGAGCATATCGGCATCACAGGCATAGATGTAGTCGAGGTTTTCAAAGAGCTTTTTCTCTCTCAGGTAGCACTCAAAGCGTTTGAGGGTATCATTTGGCCAGCCCAGACGTTTTTGCTCGATGCGCACAATGTCGGGCGCATCTTGAATTTTTTGATCTGTGAAAACAAAAAACGTCACTTTGTGATTTTTGAGAAAGTGTTTGCGAGCAGAAGAGATCATCTCTTCCGCATAGGCTGCATATTTGCCAGTTGCCATCACACAAAGACCCACCTCCTTTGCGCAAACAAAAGAAAAAGCGATGAGAAAAAAAACAAGAAATCGCTTCATACTACTCACAAGCCGTTGAAAGTATTTGGAAATTGTTTTACATTTGCCGAAATCTGTCAAGGAACAATGCGATTCTTAGTCTTACTTTTTACAGTGGCACTCCTTCACGCCGACGTTGAGCTTGGCGTTGATCGCCTCTTCAGCACAGGGAAAATTCATGAGCTGAAAGCCAAGCGCCTAGGACTGATTACCAATCACACAGGGGTCGATAAAAATTTGCGCCCCACCTTCGAGCGGCTCTCAGAAAACTACAAAGTAGTCGCCCTATTTGCCCCTGAGCATGGGATCACAGGATCGGCCTATGCTGGAGAGCACATCAAAACGAAGAAGGGAACAATCCCCGTCTATTCGCTCCACGGAAAAACGCGTAGACCGACCGAAAAGATGCTCAAGGGAATCGACGTTCTTATCTACGATATCCAGGATATTGGAGTGCGCTCTTACACCTACGCCTCCACCCTCTACTACGCCATGGAAGAGGCCGCTAAACACAAAATACCTGTCATCGTCCTCGATCGCCCCAATCCCCAGGGAGGACTCGTCGTTGATGGACCCATGCTCAAACCCAAATGGCGCTCCTTTCTGGGGTATGTCAATATTGCTTACTGCCATGGAATGACAATTGGTGAGCTAGCTAGCTTTTTCAATAGCGAATATGGCATCAAGTGTAACCTCGATGTCGTGCAAATGAAGGGGTGGACTCGCTCTATGACCTTCAAAGAAACAGGTCTAAGCTGGGTTCCCCCCAGCCCCAACATTCCCGAGCCAGACACCCCCTCCTTCTGCGCCTCAACTGGAATTCTTGGTGAGCTCTCCATTGTCAACATCGGCATTGGCTACACTCTGCCCTTCAAAGTTGTGGGCGCCCCCTGGATTGACGCCAACCAATTTGCTAAAGCCCTCAATGATCAAAAGCTTCCCGGCGTCCAGTTCACCCCCTTCCACTACCGCCCTTTTGCAGGCTCGCTCAAGGGCAAAGAGTGCCACGGCGTTCTAATCAACGTAACCGATTCAAGCACCTACCGCCCCCTTTCGGTGCAGTATCTGCTAATCGGTGTCCTGAAAAGTCTCTATCCCAAAAAAGTGCTCAGCGCCCTTGCTTCAACCAGTCAAGGAGCCAAGGACTTCTTCTGTAAAGCCAACGGAAACGATGAAATGCTTACTATGCTAACCAAGCAAAAGTTCATCGCCTATCCTTTGATGGAATTTGACCGCAAAGAGCGCGAGAAGTTCATGAAAATCCGCGCAAAGTATTTGTTCTACTAGCTTGTAAAGCCGCTTTACAAGCTAACTTTCTCTCTCTGTAAAGCCAGAAAAAACACCCCATTTTTGGGCACTTGTAAAGCGGCTTTACAAGCCTTGACCGAAATCGATTTTGCCTGTAAAATTCTCCCTGTAATCAACTAAGGAGCACCGACATGCAAAAAGTCAAACCTCTAGGAAATCGAATTTTAGTTAAACGCGCTGAAGCGGAAAAAACCAAGGGCGGAATCTTCCTCCCAGAATCATCAAAAGAGAAGCCAAAGAAGGGCGAAGTGATCGCTGCTGGCCCTGGAAAGGCCAATGACAAGGGCATTTTAGAGCCCATGCAGGTCAAAGTGGGCGACCAAGTGCTCTTCACTTCCTATGCTGGAACTGAAGTTAAGGCTCAAGATGAGTGTGAGTACCTCATCATGTCCGAAGAAGATGTACTCGCAGTTGTACAATAGGAGGAGCAGATGGCGAAAAGAATTAAATTTAAAGATGATGCTCTCAAAACTCTTCTCAAGGGTGTGCGCAAGCTCGCTCGTGCTGTAATTGTCACGCTCGGTCCTCGCGGCCGCAACGTTGTGATCAAAAAGGGCATGGGCTCACCACTTTCAACTAAAGATGGTGTCACTGTTGCAAAAGAGATTTCATTAAAAGATAAATTTGAAAACGTTGGCGCTCAGCTAGTCAAAGAGGCCTCCTCTAAGACAAGCGACAAAGCGGGTGACGGAACAACAACGGCAATTGTTCTTGCTGAGGCAATTTTCACCGATGGGGTGAAGAGCGTAACAGCTGGTCACAACCCAATGAGCATCAAGCGCGGCATCGAGCGCGCTGTTGAGACGCTCACCAAGGCACTAGATAATCAAGCCATTGAGATCTCAAGTCACGAAGAGATCCGCCAAATCGCGACCATTTCTGCAAATAACGACCCAGCAATTGGCTCTCTCATCTCTGATGCCATGGAAAAAGTTGGCAAAGATGGAACGATCACGATTGGGGAGGCGAAGGGAATCGATACGACACTCAAGGTGACTGAGGGAATGCTCTTTGACAAGGGTTATCTCTCTCCTTACTTCATCACAAACGCTGAGAAAATGAGCGTTGAGCTAGACAATGCGATGATTTTCATCACAGACAAAAAGCTCTCAAACGCAAAGGATATCGTTCCGATTCTCGAAACAATGCAAAACAAGCCACTTCTCATCATCGCAGAGGATGTCGACAGCGAAGCGCTCGCGACTCTTGTTGTGAACAAGGTGAAGGGTGGAGCTCAAGTCTGTGCGGTGAAGGCGCCTGCATTTGGGGATCGTCGCAAAGCCGTCCTCGAAGATATCGCAACCGTGACCGGCGCGACTGTCATCTCTGAGGAGATTGGTCTCACACTTGATAATCTCGAAGCAGGCCACTTTGGTCAGGCTAAGAGCGTGAAGGTGACCAAAGAGGAGACAACACTTGTCGATGGCGCAGGTTCAGCTCAGCGCATTGAAGAGCGCGCAGCACAAATTCGCGGTGAAATTGCCAACTCAACTTCGGAGTACGATGTTGAAAAGCTCACTGAGCGTTTGGCGAAAATCTCTGGCGGCGTCGCTGTCCTCGAGCTAGGTGCTGCAACTGAGGCCGAGCTTGAAGAGAAGAAGGCGCGCGTCGAAGATGCCCTGCATGCGACAAAGGCGGCAGCGGCAGAGGGCGTTGTTCCAGGTGGAGGCGTTGCTCTCATTCGCGCTTCAAAGCTGCTTGAAAAAATGGACATCTCAGGTGATGAGGCGATTGGAATGCAAATCGTCAAACGCGCCTGCTTTGCTCCTGCAATTGCCATTGCAGACAACTGCGGTCAACAGGGCAATTTGATTGCTGAAAAGGTCGCTGAAAAAGAGGGGAGCTTTGGCTATAATGGTCTAACAGGTGAGTTCGAAGATCTCGTGAAAGCGGGTGTCATTGATCCTGTCTTGGTGACAAAGAGCGCCTTGAAGCACGCAGCTTCAGTCGCCGCACTTCTGCTCACGGTATCTTGCACTGTGACTGAAAAGCCCGAACCGAAATCCGATGCCCCTGCGGCACCTGCCATGGATCCCATGATGGGTGGAATGGGAGGCATGGGCGGTATGGGTGGCATGCCAATGATGTAATTGAAAAAGGCTCCCGATTGGGAGCCTTTTTTTTGATTAGCGTGTCAGTCGCTGAAGTTCAGCAATACGATCACCAATATGAGTATTTAAAGTTTCCAGTTGTCCCACAAATTCAGCTGTTGGCTGGATCCTTTTAAGGGCTCTCATCTCAGTGCGCAGAGTCTCACAATCTTCTCTAAGTTGAGCAAGATCACCTGGAATGCTATTGAGCGATGTTAAAGTTCTATCGAGCTTTTTAATCGTTCTTTGGAACCCTCTAAGGCGAGTTATTTCCTCTTGAATACCAGTTCTGTCATCTCTGCTATCTGCGACAGTAGCTTGACGCAAGTCTTCTAATCTCTTCCTTTCGCTTCTTTCAGATTTTTCTAACACTCTCAAGGTATCATCAATGCGAACAAAGTTATCTTCAAAGTGCTGTAGCTGCTCTTGAAGCCCACTTAGTTCACCTTTGAGACGAAGAGCAGCTTCTTTTAGCCCATCGCGTTGATTTCGATAGCTTTTTGTCCCTTTCTTGATCTTTGGAGTTGTTGTCATCAAGTTTTCAAGAGCAGCTTCTGTTGCAGTGAGCTCTTCTTCTTTTGACTTAATATTTACCAAAAGAGAGTTATAGCCCTTTAAACTGACTGTTCTTTCATGAGATAGCTCTTGTCGATGCTGTTTGTTTTTTTCAAAATAGACTTCAGCATCAGCTTCATGACGATCGAGCTCTGCCATTGCAGGAGTCAATACATCCTGAGTAAGCAAACCTCTGAGATGAGTAATTTCATCTTGAATTGATGCATTTAAGCTCTCTGGTGTTAGATTAGGGGTATCTAAACCAACCTCAAGTGCGATCTCTTCAAGTTGTGCTTGAACACCTTCTATTTTGCTCGGGTGTCTATCCTCAATTCTTGATAAAGCATCTCTTCGAGAAAGTAAGCGCTGACTCACTCTCTCTGAAAGCAACTCGACACGAGCGGCAAGCTCTGGGCTCATAGGCTCTACTGGGCTCGCTGGTGGAGTCATACGCCCTCTAAGTAGAGCTGCAATGTTCTCCAGCTGCTCCTGAGTATCTTGATATTTCCCCTTGATTTCTAGAACGCCGCGGATTTGATCCACTTTATTGGCTAGCAATTCAAGCGCCCGATCACCCTGAACAGTCGGGATGAGTTGCTCAATTGCTCGTGCAGTATCTTTAAGTGAAAAGCTTCCACGAGTGAAAAAATTAATAATACGTTGAATAAATGCATCCAGCCCGCTCATTCGAGAGTATGTGCGCTGAATTTTATAGCTTTCGCTGTTGATCCTCTGTGTGTTGGGATCAAAAGCAAGAATTTGTGCCAATGGACTTGGCTCTACACCTTGTGTCATGTTTCCCTCCTGACCCTCTGTTTTATTATTTTATTACTTATATGGAGAGTCGAATAATAATATTATAACACTAAGAGATATATTAAATATATATAAAGATTAGTTAATTAGTAAAAATCCTAACCATTTTTCACGAATGATAAATGACTGAGCGGGAGTTGTTTGGAGCGGCTTTTGCTGCGCTAAAAGACCTGAAACTATAAGGCTCTTAGCGTCAATAAGATGAGGCGAATGAGCATAGAGGATCTCTTGCTCTCCTCTGGTCATATTAATCAAGACAACAGCTTCATCGGGGATATTTGGCGTTTCTTTCAAGATTGGAATAGAAAGTCCATTGAGTTCAAAATTTTTCTTGGCGTGGGCAGTAGCGTCTGGGTCAATTTCAACAGCAGTGACTGAGTCGGCACCCAGGTAGTGAGCGGCAAGGGAAAGGATCCCCGAGCCGCAGCCAATATCAATAACCGGGCGCCCACGAATGATCGGGCGCATTAATTGGAGCATGATTTGGGTTGTTGGATGAGAAAGGTCACCAAAGCCGGGTCCGGGATAGAGGCGGAAAGTGGTGTTTTCGATCGGGATATTGGCGTACTCACCGTCGAATCCTGTGGCAAAAAGTGCCCATTGCTCTTTCCAATTCACTTCCATAGAAGAGATTATAACGCGATTCTCCTTGAAGGAAAAGAACAATTAGTGGAAAATATTCGTACTTGCACCGGTAGCTCAATTGGATAGAGTACCTGGCTACGGACCAGGAGGTTAGAGGTTCGAACCCTCTCCGGTGTGTTTCAACTGTGGTAGCTTGTGCGAATAGAGGTCCTGCCCTGCGGGGCATTCGAAGAAAATGCGCTATTTATTGATGATGGACATGGGGGTGTTATTATCGTCGATCCAGGTGAAGGGAGCGCTGCAGTCTTTTTAGAGAGGCTCCGAAGAGGGGGTCAAAAGGCACTTGCCATTTGCCTCACTCACTCTCACTGGGACCACATCGTCGACGTTGCAAAACTCAAACTCGAGCTCAAAGTCCCCGTTTTTATCCACGCTGCCGATGAGGCGAACCTCATTCAACCAGGATCTGATGGTTTACCGCTTGCGTTTCCCATTGAAGGAATCCATCCCGATGCTCACTTTGAAGACAATCAAACGGTGCAACTCGGTGCGCTTACCTTTAAAGTGCTTCATACCCCCGGTCACAGCCCCGGAGGATGCATCTTCTACTTCGAAAAAGAAAAAGTCATCATCGGAGGGGATCTCATTTTTCATGGTGGAATTGGCAACACCGCCCTTCCTACAGCAGAGCCTGAGAAAATGCGCGCAAGCCTTGAGAGAGCAGTAAGCCTGCCCGAAGAGACGAAAATTTATCCCGGACACGGTCCGACCACCACGGTAAAAGAAGCAAAACAAATGATTGGAGAGATGAAATGATTGGAAAACAGGCGCCAAAATTTGAAACAATGGCAGTAACTCAAGAAGGTTTCAAGGATGACTTTAGTCTTGAGCAATTCCGTGGAAAATATGTGATCTTGTTTTTCTACCCACTTGATTTCACCTTCGTTTGTCCAACAGAGCTTCACGCCTTTCAAGAGCGCAAAGAGGAATTTGCCCTTCGCAATGCCCAAGTCGTAGGCTGCTCCGTTGATAGCCACTATGCTCACGCTCAATGGAAAATGATGTCAAAAAAACAGGGCGGAATCGAAGGAATTGAATACCCACTCATCGCTGACCTGACAAAAGAAATCGCTCGCGACTATGGCGTTTTAAAGGAAGATGAGGGCGTTGCCTATCGTGGACTTTTCCTCATCGACAAAGAGGGTATTATTCGCCACATGCTTATCAACGATCTGCCTCTCGGCCGCTCTGTTGATGAGGCGCTTCGCACCCTTGATGCGCTTATCTTCTTCGAGACGCATGGCGAGGTTTGCCCGGCTAACTGGCACTCTGGCGATAAGTCAATGAAGCCGACGAAAGAGGGCCTAACCGACTACTTCGGCACATAGAAACAAAGGCATAAAATTCCTTTGTTTCTATAAAGGCCGCATCACAGCACCCCATCTAGGAACCCAATCTAACAATAATTTCTGTTGATTTTAGGGTGCTTTTAAGCCGATTTTCCAATTTTAATTGAGGTGTCATATTCTGCGGATATGTCTGCTCAATTAAAATTGCAAAAGCGGTCAAAATCATCCCCAAAATCAACGAAAGGTTTGCTAGATTGGGTTCTTACCCTATCGCTCCTCACACGTATTAAACGATACGCTGGTTCGTCGCGATAGTGCAAATCTGGGGCCCCCTGAGCGCCCTGACGGCGCTCTTTTAACTAGGGTGATCTGGTCTGTTTTTGGGAAGTCTAAGCACTTGTAAAGCGGCTTTACAAGCTATAGTTTGTCTCGGTAAAGCCAGGAATTTGGACACAAAAAAACCCGGGTATCACCCGGGTTTTGCATTGCAAAAGCTTTGCTAGTTTTGCAAATTGAGGTGAAGGGTCGCAACGGGACCATTCTCGCCTACTTGTAGGCAAACTGAGGCGCAACCTTGGAAAAATTCGTTGAATGGTTTCCAGATTTCAAGGTCTTTGCTCATTTCAAGTCCCTGCTCGCCACATCTTACGTAAAGGTCGCTCTGCACGCTCAACATGTTGTGCGTTTCTGCGGTAGTACAGGTGACCATGTTTCCTGTGAGGTTGAAAGAGACGGGCAGTTGCGTTTCCGCTGGAAAGTGCACAACGACGTTGGCCTCTCCTGCAGCGAGGTTTTGCAGAATTTCAGGCGTTAGCTCAGAGAGCTCAATGAGTTTTGGTTCACTCTTGAGTGGCTTTTCGCACTGACACGCATCGCCTGTAAGTTGACAGGTCGATTCTGGCTCGGTTGCTTGTGCAACATTTGCCGGGCATTGACATGAGTCGTCGCAGCGCTCGCACGAGATTTCTTGCTGCTCTTCAGTGGTTGCCACTTCTGCTGGCTCTTCGGTCACAGTTACTTCAGCAGGCGCCTCTTGTGGCTCTACAACAGTTTCCGATGCTGCTACAGGCTCTTCTTCGACCACTACAGGTGTCTCGTCTGCAAATGCCATGAAGGGCATGGCAAATAAAAGGCCAATCATCAATTTCTTTTTCATATTATTCTCCGGATATGTGTAGTTTCGGTTAAGTTCGATGGGAGACATTGTGATTGAAATATTTTATATGAGCAAGTGAAAAAGGGCTTGAGAGGTGCTTGTGGGTGGGGAAATTATTTATTTGTGAGCATGTCATAGAGGTCGCGCTCGAGCGAAATGAAAAGCGCGCGCTCTTGTTTACAAACTTTCATCGCCTCATCAATGATGAGGGGATTTGAGACTCCTGGCATGCAAACTGCAGAAAGCTGAGGCAAGCTATTCTGAGCTTTCAGGAGTTCGAGTCCTTGAAAGTAGTCTTCATCAGAATAGCCTTCCTCATTAACGCGGATGTAGACAACGTGCCTTTGAAACATCAATGTCTGCACCGCAATTCCAACACCAAGCGTGTTGCTTGGCGGATTGCCAAGTCTTTTACAACACTCTTGAATTGATCCGAGGAAAATTAAACGACGAAATTCACCTAGTTCTGCTTCGCCAAACAAGGCAATTAAATCGTGCATTATTTACTCCACTAATTTTTATAAATAAAAAATAGAAGATTATTGTGCAATAGATTCAATTAATAATAGACGGTTGTATTTTGCAACACGTTCAGAGCGAGAAACTGAGCCAGTTTTAATTTGTCCAGAGCCTGTAGCAACGGCAAGGTCGGCAATGAAAGTGTCTTCGGTTTCACCTGAACGGTGGGAGACAACTGTTTTGTAGTCACTATTGTGGGCAAGGGAAATCGTTTCGAGCGTTTCAGTCAGCGTGCCAATTTGATTGAGTTTGATCAAGATGGCATTGGCGACTCCCATATCAATGCCCTTTTGTAAAAACTTTGGGTTTGTGACAAAAAGATCGTCCCCAACAAGTTGTGTTTGATTGCCGAGTCGCTCTGTGAGCTCTTTCCATCCCTCCCAGTCATTTTCATCGAGGCCATCTTCAATGGAATCAATGGGGTAGGCGCGCATGAGCTCTTCAAGATGGTCGATTTGCTCTGAGCTGCTGCGCTCTTCAAAGGATTCACCACGCATTTGTTTTTTCTTGTCGATGTAGCATTTTTTTTCACGATCGAACATGTAACTTGCAGCGCAATCGAGGGCGATTGTCATCTCTTTACCGGGCTTGTAGCCTGCCCTTTCAATGGCTTCGATGATAAAGGCGAGCGCCTCATCATGTGTATTGAGATTGGGTGCAAAGCCCCCTTCATCGCCAACAGCAACGTTGTGCCCTTTTGCTGCGAGAAGTTTTTTCAGCGTGTGAAAGACCTCAGAGGCCATGCGCAGCCCCTCAGCAAAAGAGGGCGCTTTGATAGGGCGGATCATAAACTCTTGGAAGTCGAGCGTGTTATTCGCGTGCTCGCCTCCATTGATGATATTGAGCATTGGGATAGGCAAAATATTTTTCGAGGGGCAAATTGATTGGTAGAGGGGAATGCCTTTTTCGTCTGCTGCAGCGCGCGCAATTGCAAGCGAGCAGCCCAAAATTGCATTGGCGCCAAAGGTCTTTTTATTTTCCGTACCATCGGCCTCAATCATTGCGCGATCGAGCGCCTCTTGATCACAGACATCCTTGCCAATCAAGAGCTCTTTTAGCTCTCCATTGACGTGGGAAACGGCCTTTAAAACGCCTTTGCCTAGGTAGCGTCCCTTGTCGCCATCACGCAATTCGAGAGCTTCATGCTCACCAGTTGAAGCGCCTGAAGGGACACAAGCAACGCCTTTAGCGCCGCTCTCGGTTTCAATTCTCACTTCAACAGTTGGGTTTCCTCTAGAGTCGAGAATTTCTCGACCCCAAACAGACTTGATTTTGCTCATAACCCTATAAGCAATAGCAAATCGCAGTCTTTAATTGCAAATTTGCTGGCCAAAAGCATCGGCAACACAACCAACATAACCTCTTAGGCTGCGAATTGCATCGGAAGTTGTTGTCACGTTTGGGCGATTCGTTGGATTAGCTTGCGCAACGTGAATCAAAATGAGAGGTAGCGTATATTTTGCGACTTTTACAAGTAAGTGCGTTAATGGGTGGCGAGCAACTGTGACAGCAAATCTTGGTTGGGTTTCTTGAGTTGAAATGCGTTCTACGGACATGAAAATACCTCCTAAATGGTTTATGGAGATATATTTTAATCTAAATGAAAATTTTGAACAAGCTTAACAAATGGCGCCCATTTGCTCAATGGGCGCGAAGTAAAAAACTAGATAAAGAGCATGAGAATTAAAGCGACAGTGACATCCATCGCAAGTGACTTTGCGAGGTCTTTCATATTCGTTTGAATAAATGGATTGGCTTTTCTCAAGAATGCGCGCATTTTACTTGGGTCTTTTTTAACCTCTTCAACATCGGGGGTCAAGGAGTGCAGGTCAGTATAGAGACTTTCTTTTTCCAAAAGATCGTTAATCTGTGAATCGAATCTGGGTGATGAGGGGTTTAAAATACCGTCAGTAAGTAGTTCCTTCACAATGGCCTTTGCCCTTTCTGGCCCTGGAGGAAAGTCGGTCCCGATTAATTTGTTTGCAGCGACAGCTAGAAGCGCTGGGTTCAACGTTGAATGAACTTCACCACTATCGGGACTAATTCTCGCTCGAGCTTGAGAAAACTTCACGAAATCAGTGATTCCATCAAGAATTGCTGTAGGAATTGCCCCTTTTCTTGAGCTTGTTCGGCTTATGTGTGCCGGATTTATTACATCGCGTCTTCTATAGGCGTCAGGTTGTTTGCGCATCGCTCGAATTGAGCGGCGTCCTGGCTCAGTTTTACCAATAATACCTGCTACTAAGGGTGTTAAAGGTGACGGTGGTCTATCTGCTTTTTCTTTTTCGCGAGCAGCTAAAGCAGCTTCTAGAGGATTTCTTAAATTTGTATCAACAGCCATTATTATCTCCTTATTATAATCACATCTTTATTATAACTTAAAATTTAATTTATATAAAGTAATAATTATAAACTACAAGATGTTAATTGTTAGATAGATCCTCAAGAAGGTTGAGGTAGGAAGAGTAGCGTAGAGGAGAGATAACTCCCTGATCTAGAGCCTCTTTGACCGCACAGTCGGGCTCGTGGGTGTGGGTGCAACCAGAAAATTTGCACTCCCCAGAGCAAGCAAGAATTTCAGGAAAATAGGCCTGAACCTCCTCTTTTTGGATGTCCCAGACCCCAAATGACTTAATCCCAGGGGTATCGATGCAAAATCCGCCCGATTCCAGAGGAACGAGGTGGGCGCGAGTGGTTGTGTGCGACCCCTTACGCGTTGTTGGGACGATGTCACCAATTTTAAAATCGGTTCCCAGCATCTGATTGATAAGCGAGCTCTTTCCGACCCCAGATTGTCCGGAGAAAACAGAGGTTTTGTTGCGCATGAGCGCGCGCAGCTCATCGAGACCCTCACCGCTCTTTGCAGAGAGGCGTAGAATTGGGATATTAAGGGCGCGGTAGGTTTCTAAACTCTCTTCAATTAGAGCTTTGGCCTCCTCCACCTCTTCAGTTTGAATAAAAGAGGGGGGATCTTCAAGGACATCGCACTTGTTGATTAAAATAATCGGCTGCATATTTCCCCGCTCGGTCATGATCAAGTAGCGGTCAATGAGAGTTGGCTTAAAAGTGGGAAAAAGGGCAGAGGTGGTAATCAACACCTGGTCGATATTGGCGGCAATGATTTGCTCAAAACGGCGGCGTAAATTATCTGCGCGCGAGAGGACGCTATAGCGCTCGGCGATATGGACGATGACGCCTTGCTCTTTTGAAGAGCGGTCGATATGTACAATATCGCCAATAGCGATGAGCGATTTTTGGCGCGTCTTCTCTTTTTTGTGCACGCCGCGCAGCGTGCAAACAACTTTTGTTCCTTCAATATCAACGATGATTTCGTTTGAGATAATTGAAAGCACACGACCCGTTTCGAGGTTATCTGTATTTGGAGCGCTCTTTTTTTTCTGGTTGGTTTTTTTGTATTTAGATTTGTCTAATGCCTGCGCAATCTTGCGCTCTTTGCGGCTCTCTTTGTGTTCGTAGGTGTGAAAATCTTCTTCGATATCTAGGTGGTCTTTCACTTTAAGCTCCGAGGTGGTGCATGATAATGGAGGCGGCAACGGCGACATTGAGCGACTCTGTTTCAGGGCTTGTTGGAATGGTGATCGCCTCAGCTTTTTCTAGGAGCTCAGGTGTGGGACCGGATCCCTCATTTGAGACAATTAAGGCGTATGAATTTTCTGGCTTTACAGAGAGAAAAACTTTTCCATCTGTGTGGGCAACATAGAGTTTATGGGGTAGATCAACTTCTTTGGCAAAGTTGTAGGGGAGTTTGAATGTTGCTCCTTTTGCTGCTCGCAGAGCCTTTTCACTAAATGGGTCTGCCGTGCCTTCTAGATAGAGGACGCCATCGAAGTGAAAGGCAAGGGCTGAGCGCAACAGAGCGCCGACATTGGCAGGGTCTTGAATACGATCGAGAATAAGGACACGTTTTTTTGTCGATAAGTCTGAGGGTTTGGGGATTGCAACCTCGGCGAGCTGATTTTGTGGAGATGGCGTTCCAGAGAGTTTTTTTAGAATTGGAAGAGTCACTTGGATGCTCCCCTCTTGGGGGTGGAGGGTCAAAAGCTGTTTGATTTGCGGGCGGAGCTCGGATATGAGCTTCTCTCCTAAGATAAGCGCAGAGCCCTCTGAGTGGCGGAAGGCGCGGTCGAGCCTGAGTCGCATGAGGCGCTTGATCTGGGGGTTTGTTAAGCTTTTAATTTGACTCTGGGTCTTCATCTTTGTTAAGTAGGAGTTTTAAGCCTATTTTACCCTGAACAATGCCCGACGTCAACGAGTATCACAAGACAGCGCGCCCTCCCCGAGGCTCTCTCGTGCGTAGAGTAGTCTTTGTCTGCTTTTTTTTTCTCGTTATCCCTCTAATTGTCTATTCAATTTTTATTTACTATTCAGAGTACCACCGGCAGCTCGATGAGATTGTCACCTCAATTGAGAAGCTCGAGCAGGAGCAAAATCGCTACATCGAAGGGTGGGTTGGGTTTCAGCTCGATTTTCTTCATACCCTTCAAGTCCTCATGGTTGAAAGGGACACTGAGGGCCACGCATTTAGTGAGGGAAATTTTAGTGAGCTTTTGAAAAACTTTGTGAAAAGGGGAGAGCTCACAGCAATTATCTTCTCTGATATGAAAAAATGTCACAATTACGCCTGCGTGACCGATTCCTATCCCAAAGTATCCAATCTTGATCTCACTCCCTTTATTGATGTTGATACCCTCTACCACAAAGGCTCTATTGTTCAAATTGTCAATCTCCCTGGTTGGGGGTATAATTTGATGATTTCGCGCGCACACATCGATGAGGAGAGTCGGCAAATGCATGGCATACTCACGACAATTCTCTCGCTCGATGTGCTAGTCAAGCGGCTACTTGCCATGGAAACGACCTATCCTGCGATGCTATCTTTTATCGACAAGAAGGGCAAAATCCTCGCAAGCTCAGATGCTCATCTCATTGAAAAGGATATCTATCTCAAACCCATTGAGGGATCAAATGACGCGTGGAGCTATGAGCTCAAGGGAGATAGTTATTTCGCGGTTCTCTCTGAAGTTCCAAAGTTTAATTGCGAAATTGTGATGGGGGTTCACAAAAGTGTGCTCTTTCGCAATTGGCAACACTATCTCTATCTCCTTCTCGGCTTGCTCGTCATGATCCTTTTGGTAGGGGGTGTAGCGACCTCGATTGTCAGTTGGCGCTTTTCGCGACCAATGCGCCGCCTTTGCTATACGATGCAGTCTGTTGCTGAAGGCGAGCTTGACACGCGCTTTGAAATTGATCGCGTCGGTTTTGAAATTAACTACATCGGTGGCGTCTTCAATCAAACAGTCGATTCACTCATTCAGCACATGCGCGATTTAGAGCAAACGCATATCGAGCAAGAGGTGCTCTCGAAAGAGCTTGCAATCGGCCAGGAGACGCAAAAATCGATTCTGCCGAGCGCAATTCCAGATATCAACACACTCGATATTGCCTATGGATTCATCTCAGCAAAAGAGGTTGGAGGCGATTTTTACGATGTGATGCTTTTGGATGACAATAAGCTCTGGATTTGTATTGCCGATACCTCCGGTAAGGGAGTTTCTGCGTGTCTCTATTCGATGTGTTTGCGCTCGATGTTGCGCGGCTTTGCCAAACACAACGATTCGCTTGAGACAATCATCAAAGCTTCAAACGAGCTGTTTTTAGACGACACAGGAAATACCGGAACGTTTGTAACGGCATGGATTGGAAAGATCGATCTAAATAGCGGAAAGTTGCGCTACAGCTCGCTTGGGCATACCCCGACGCTTCTTAAGCGCAGTGAGGGAAGTATCGAAAATCTAGCAACTGATGGTATGGCCCTTGGCGTTGCAGATTTTACTCCTGATGTCCAAGAGACAACACTCAATCGGGGAGATCTTCTTCTTCTCTACACAGATGGCATCACTGAGGCGCACAATAAAGCTGATAAACTCTATGGTGAAGAGCGGCTCAATCAGCTAGTGGGCGGGATCACCTCTGAGAGCGCACATGAAATTGTCGAGAAAGTGAATGGTGATGTTCACACGTTTTGTGAGGGCGAGCCCCAGCACGACGATATCACACTACTTGCCATCCGGAAGCTCTAGACGATCTAAAACATTATCGATATCGAGAATGCCTTCATTGATAGATAGCTTTTCTGCCTCGCGCAAAAGCTCACCCATCTTGGGTCCCGGCTTCACCCCACGCTCAGTCAAGTGCGTCGCTCTCACAAGAGGCGATTTTTGCTTGATTCGCAAAATGTAGGGTTCGAGGGAGAGGTAGTGATTCTCGTGTGTTTGAACAAATTTTTCGCGATGATCTTCCAAACAGCGCGTTGCCACGTTTGCCAAGCAGAGCCCGAAATGGGGATGAGCGTAGAGCTTGGCCCAGGTGTATTTATCGAGACTCTCTAGCGGCAGCTCAAGTGATTTCAGTGCGTGATCGTAGTAGATGACAAAGTCGCGCTCGCGATTGGATAGTTTGAAATAGTCGCATAAAGAGAGCTTCTCATCGAGGCCTGCCTCTGGAAAAAGCTCGAGAAGTTTGGCAATCGTGGGTGTGTTGTCTGGTAAATCGGGAATGCGATCAATCCGCCGATCGATCTCTTCAACGGAGAGTGATACAAGAGCTGGAAAAATCACGCCAAGAAGGCCCAACTTGTGTAAAGAGAGTAGCCCTCTCTCAAAGCCTGGAAACTTCCCGAGTTTTTCAAACTCACTCCACACCCTCTCAATTGCGACTGAGGGGAAGAGGTCTTTTGCGTGATGGATGATTGCCTTTTCCGTCTCTTTTTCAATCGGAAAGTGGAAGCGTGCACTATAGCGCACGGCGCGAATCATACGGAGACGATCTTCTAAAAAGCGCTCATTGGGATCGCCAATTGCCCGAACGATTCCACGGTCTAAGTCGGCGCGTCCATCGACGTAGTCGTAAATGGTTTCGCTCAGCGGATCAAAAAAGAGCCCATTGATTGTAAAGTCGCGACGCAGCGCATCTTCTTGCGGATTTGCCGACTCAACAAATCCCGGACGCCTGCCATCATCGTAGCCCGACTCTTTTCGAAAGCTCGCAACTTCAAACTGGTGCTCATCTTCAACGACAATCACAATACCAAAATTGATCCCAACCGGAATCGTTTTTTCAAAAAGTGATTGCGTCACCTCAACTGAGGCGCTTGTCACAATGTCAATATCGTCAGAGGGATGGTCCATCAAATAGTCGCGAACCCAGCCGCCAGCGAAGTAGGCGGTATAGCCAGCATCAACAAACCTTTGAACGATTTTCTTCGCTATATTATAACTTGTCATATGAGCATCATAGATAAAATACGTAGATATTGGCTAGTCGCTTTCCTCCCCTTGCTGGTTTTAACCGCTTGCGAGAAGAAAAAATCTAAAGCCTGTCCCTATTCGGCCCTTGATGGGTCGAACCTCGCACATCGTAATCTTGCCTCACAAGATTTGACGGGTGCAAATCTAAAGAAAGCAGACCTGCGCTGCGCTGATTTGCGTGGAGCGATCCTTTCAGGAGCTAACCTTGAAGGGGCCGATCTACAAGAGGCGAACCTCTCTGGTGCAGATCTTACAGACGCTAACTTCATGAGCGCCGATTTGCGTGGAGCGAACTTGTCACAGGCTATTGTACATGGAGCAAGTTTCAAGGAGGCGAGCGTCCGGGGCGCAAACTTTCATGGAGTTGTTGGTTTGGATGCTTATCAGAAAATCGTTCTTGAGTCGAAAGGTGCAAAAATCTAACTAGCTTGTAAAGCCGCTTTACAAGCTAAAAAATCCATAAAAAAAACTGTTGGATCAATCGAAATTGACAAAGAATCTTTAGAAGGTGTAACCTCTGCAGCCCTGAAAAAAGGATTTGTCATATGGTGCGATTTTTAGTTTTTTCCCTTGTTGCTTTGAGCTTTCTTTCAGCAGGAAAAACAGCTTTAATTTTTGGTGTTACTGGACAAGATGGCGCCTACCTATCAGAATTTTTGCTTGAAAAGGGCTATAAGGTGCACGGCGTGAAAAGACGCAGCTCCTCTGCAAATACCTCTCGTATCGATCATCTTTACGAAGGGCCGCAGGTTTCCAATCGCAACTTTATTCTTCACTACGGCGATTTGACCGATTCTTCAAATGTTATTCGCCTGATTCAAGATATTCAGCCCGATGAAATTTACAATCTTGGGGCGCAAAGTCATGTTAAGGTCTCTTTTGAGGTCCCCGAGTATACAGCTCAAGTTGACGGGCTCGGGACGCTGCGTATCTTAGAGGCCATTCGCCTTTTGCATATGGAGAAAAAAACGCGCTTTTACCAAGCGTCAACAAGTGAGCTCTACGGTCTTGTTCAGGAAATCCCCCAAACGGAAACAACGCCCTTTTACCCACGTTCACCCTATGCTTGCGCTAAGCTTTTTGCCTATTGGATTACGATCAATTACCGGGAAGCGTATGGAGTGTACGCATGCAATGGTATTTTATTTAATCACGAATCTCCAAGGCGCGGCGAAACTTTTGTCACCCGTAAAATTTCTCAAGCAGTGAGCAAAATTAAAACGGGTCTGCAGGAGACGCTGTTTCTTGGCAATCTCGATGCAATGCGTGATTGGGGATATGCTAAAGATTATGTCGAGGCGATGTGGATGATGCTACAGCAAACCTGCGCACGCGACTATGTTGTTGCAACTGGTGAGATGCACTCTGTACGCGAATTCGTTGAGCTTAGCTTTAAAGAGGTGGGCATTGATATTGCTTGGAAGGGAAAAGGACTTGATGAGGTGGGTATCGATAAAGAGAGCGGTAAGGTCGTTGTTCGTATCGATCCACGCTATTTCCGCCCCACAGAGGTCGAGCAACTCATTGGGGATGCAACGCTGGCCCATCGCCATTTAAACTGGCAGCCTAAAACAAGCTTCAAAGCGCTTGTTCGCTCAATGGTTCAAAGCGATTATCAAAAGGCCCAAAACCTGCAGCGGATCTTGCAACAAAGTGCATCAACCGATTATGTTGAAGAAAAAACTGAATAGTGGAGCGTCTTGTGATTAAAACAAAATCGATTTTATTTCTGGTCTTGATCTGTCTTACCGCCTCGCTGCGTGCCAACGAGGATGACTTCAAAATTGTGATCAGCTCAAGACAACAAGAGTGCATCTACAACATTATCAAAACAATGGGAACCCATAGCGTCTTTGGCCTTTTGAAGAAGAAAAAGAAGCTCCAGGCCATGGGCGATGAAATCGATAATGTTCCCCCTCTACAATTTCTTGGTGTGATTTTCACCCATGAGGAGCTACCTCAATACATGCCCAAAATTCGTTCAAATGTTTTCAAATGGTCAAATCTCATTGGTGGATTGAAAAAGACGCTACGCTCTGAGTATGAGTCAGGTACGCTCCAGCCCCAGCTTCCTGCTTTTTCAAAGGCCGTTGGTCGTAGCTATGACTCGCTAAAAGCTCGTCTTGATGATGGGGATTTTGATGGATTTGTTGAAGCTTTATTCTAAATAGTTAATTGTCAATATAATAAAAACTATTTTAAAATATTATATAAAATTAACTTAAATTTAGTTATAGTATCTCTTATATTTAACGGAGGTATTATGGATCATTTAAGATCAGAACTAAATAGAATTCCTGAACTGCCAATCGGCGACGAACTCACTGATAGTGAGCATTTAAAGATCAGCTCATTTCTAGCGACGCCAATTAGTGATAGAACACCACTTTTTAGACAAGAGATCAAAAACATCATTCGTGAGGCGCTTTTCTCCTATGGTGTTATGGGGCAAAAGGCTGAGAAAAGAGATACTCTTCCCCCCGAATATACGAATCTCTATTCAGAAGTTAAGACAATTTTTCACTCTCTTGATAGAGGGGCTGCTTTCAATGAAATTGCCGAAACCCTTGTTGGCCAGCTTTCAAATGCTTCGCCCGATTTTGAAATAGATGAACAAACGCATGAAGTGATAGGGACCCGATACACACAAGCCGTAGTTAAAGATATGGAACACAATTATGAGCTCTTAAATGAGGCTGGAGAAAAAACTGAAGCTCTACGTGCGCACCTTACTGATGTCTAAAGCACCTTGTGCACAACTTAAAGCCTAACTCTGGTATGCTTTTCCACCACAAGAAAAGCGCCAGAGGTGGGATTGTTTCGTCTACTTTTATTGATTTTACCCTTTTGCATCCACGCCCATGAGCGATCAGGTGCAATTCCCATTTTTAGTCCCTACGATGTTTCTCTTTATCTGCCCTACAACCCAACAATTATTCATATAGGTGCGGCTGCTGGCGCGCGCGTTGCAAGTGATGCTTCAATGTATCCTCATGGGAAAGTTATCGCCTTTGAGCCGCAAAAATCACTCTTTCAACTCTTGCAAAAGTGCACACAAAAATACCCCAATGTGATTATCGTCAACCAAGCTGTCTATGAAACAGATGCTGAGTTGCCACTCTACGTGCCCCCAAATCAAAAAAATGCCTCACTACTTGAGCCCAATGACGCCTTTTGGGTTAAGGAAGTTTCAACAGTCAATCTACAAGACTGGTGTCACAGGCGGGGGATTTATCAAGCACATCTTCTGTGGCTGACAACCAATGGCAGTGAATACCAGATCCTCAAGTGCGCGCCTCAAATACTCGACAGCGCAGTTGTTGTACATGTACAAACCTACTTTAATGATTACTGGGACAATCCCAAATTGTGGCACCTTTTTGCGCTAATGGAACACCACGGTTTTGTTTTGCTCACACATCATTGGGAAAAAAACCAGGTTGGGCATGCGCTGTTTTTGAAGAAGCGTTTTTATGAAGGGTGTTACCGCCGCATTTTTTTCAAAAAATAGCGAAAATTCCTGGCTTTACAGAGACAAAAAGTTAGCTTGTAAAGCGGCTTTACAAGTGCTTAGATTTTCTAAAAATGGATCAGAGCGGGCCCATCTGCGGCGCGCTCTTCCTCGCCAATAGCTGGGGCTATTGGACTGCGTCATATCGCTTGCATCTGAACCACTCTGACAATTTTAATAAAATCACGCACTCGTAAATCCGCTTGCGGCTTTACAAGTCCTTAGACTCCCCAAAAATAGACTTGTGCATAACGGCTTGCCGCACTGCAAGCTATTTTTTATCTAGCTGTTGTCGGATATGGGGTTGAGCATGTTTGTCACGATGTCACGCTTAGTGGTGAACATCTTGATTCCGGGAGGTAGGTGGTAGTCCATGTCGTAGGGGAGAAAGATTTTGTAGCGCTGCGCAAAATCAAGCATGCGCTTCATTCCACGGCGCGACCAAATCATCGATTGGGCGCCGAGGCGCATGTTGATTTGAAAGGTGTGCTTGGTTGCTTTGCGTCTGATGGGAAGCAGGTGGCGTGTTTCGATGTTGGGGCGCGCCTCTGAATTGTATACTTTGAGATAACCACCGTCATTGCGGCGAAAATCGGTGTCTGTGAAGAGTACGTCCCAGCCGTCGGGGCCATATTTTTCATTGAGCTCGTTGATGCAAAGAGAGATTTCAGAGGGGTGCCGTACGATTTCGATGTCGTCTTCCATTATCCAAATGGTTTGATAGCCCGAGTGATAGCCGTCATTGATCACTGAGAGGTGGCTGAGATAGATGCCCATGGGACCTTTTGATAGGGTGTGACAGAAGTAGGTGGTGCCCTCCTCTTCCACCATTTCATGGCTCACGTGGCCATTGCGGTAGGTGGTGCCGAAGATATCGTTGCGCATGCCCTTTTTGTAGACGAGGCCGATGTCGTTGATTTGTTCGGGGGTGAGCTCTTTGCCAACGACGGCGGAGAAGCGGTAGGGGGTGATGTTGTAGGGAGCGAGCTCTTTGCAGGTAAGGGCAAATTTTTCGGGGCGCGTATCGAGGTTGATGACGTAGATGTAGTCGATGCCCTGCAGCGAGTTGATGGGGTGCTTGTTTTGTGCAGGTTTGAAGTGGTCGGGCAGTGCGCTGTGAAGAAGGGAAAAGAGTAGAAGGAGTCTATACATCCGAGGAGAGGAAGTAGGGTTTGGCGACCTCTTGAAAGGTTTCGGGGTTAATAAATTCTGCGCCCTTTTTAATTTTTAAATAGTAGGCATTGCCTTCTTCCCAGTGAGGCATTTTAGCGTCAAATGCGGAAAAATAGGAAGACTGAATTTCTTCTGCGTGAATCCAGATGTGCCCTTGGCATACGGAGAGAAGCTCCATTGAGGTGAGGCCGCCTGAGCGTGTGAAGGTAGCATCTGAGCGGAAAAAGAGTGGGGCTATCACTTCATCATCTTGGTAGGAGAGCGGAATAATTGTGAGATTTTTCGGGTAATTTGGGTAGTTTTTAACAAGCTCGTGAACTTTTTTCTGTAGCGGGGTGTTACCGCACATAGAGGCGCTACAAAAGACAAAGAGGTGGTCTCGCCGTTTGCCACAAGACTGTTTTTGACAGGCGTTGATGAATTTTTCAACATACTGAATGGTTGCGGTTTCGTGCGGCTTGGAGCCGAGCATAACAATTGAGACTTTCTCATCGGGTTTGATTGTGAGATCAATCGAGTGTTTTCGCTGCTTTGCTCCAATAGCACCGCGAGAGATGGTGTCAAATACGAGGGCATTTTCCTCGCTGCAGTGGGTGGTAATGCGCAGCTTGAGAGGCGCGGGTTTGCGCTGTTGGTTGGAGAGCTCTGCAAAGTGGGGGCGCAGTGGGAGCGCCTCATAGGTGATATCTGTCTCAGATAGGCCGCACTGCTCTTGCCAAAAGTCTTCTGCTGAGGTGTGATTATCTAAGAGTGGGTAGGTTGTGATAAGGCGAATTTTCGAGCGGTATTTCAAGGAGAGCTTTTTGATCGGCTTGAAAAAGAGAGTGACCTCTTTTGTCGGAAGCTCTGTAATGATTTTTTCGAGCAAAATCTCTTTGTTTGTAAGTTTATAAATGATGTGCATCGCACGCAAGAGTGAGGGAGTGCCCATTGGCTGGGTGTCGATGATATGATCAATATCTTCCTTGAGAAGAGTGCGTAGTGCTTGGACAAAAATCACGGGGGCAAAGAGTTTATCAGCAAAATGGATGGCATTTGCTAAAAACTCTTGAATGCGAACAAGGCCCTTTTTTTGGGGCACATTCCAGATATTACTAAAAAAGCCCCCAATATAGGGGCCAAACCAGTCTAAGAAGAGATCTTGTTGAATAATAGTTGCCGTCGGCTCTTTTATTTTGAGCTGAGAATACTTAGCCTTAGCGGCTTGTAGATGCCCACCCCCTCCAGAGAGGGTGAGGATCATGATTTTTTTCGGCTTCTTTTTTACCATCTACTCTTTCATGGACAACAGAAACTCGGCGTTGCTGTTTGTCTTCTTGAGGCGACCCAATAGTAGGTTCATCGCATCAAGCGGTGACAAGTCGGCAAGCGCCTGTCTGAGCAGGTGAATTTTTTCCAGCTCAGTTGGGTGGTAGAGAAGCTCTTCCTTACGCGTTCCACTCTTTATGAGGTCAATCGCGGGATAGGTGCGGCGGTCAGCCAGGCGTCTATCCAAGACGAGCTCCATGTTGCCCGTTCCCTTGAATTCCTCATATATCACCTCGTCCATTTTTGATCCCGTATCAATTAACGCCGAGGCGATAATTGTGAGTGATCCGCCATGCTCGATATTACGCGCAGCCCCAAAGAACCTCTTGGGTTTATGTAGCGCGTTGGCGTCGACACCACCGGTCAAAATTTTTCCAGAATGGGGTTGAACTGTGTTGTATGCACGGGCAAGTCGGGTGATCGAATCAAGGACAATCACAACATCTTTTCCATATTCGACAAGCCTTTTGGCCTTTTCAAGTGCCATTTCGGTCACTTGGATGTGGCGCTCTGGGGGCTCATCAAATGTGGAGGCGACGACCTCGCCTTTCACCGTGCGCTGCATATCGGTCACCTCTTCCGGGCGCTCATCGATAAGCAGCATGATCATTGTCACATCGGGGTGGTTACCTGCAATGGCGTTGGCAATGTTTTGCAGTAGAACAGTTTTACCAGATTTTGGTGGGGCGACAATCAGTGCACGCTGTCCCATACCAATCGGCGCAGCTAGATCGAGTACGCGTGTCGACATTTTCTCTTTGCCAGACTCCATAATGAAGCGCTTTTCTGGGAAAAGAGGGGTCAAACTTTCGAAAAGGATACGCTCTTTGGCTCCTTCAGGAGTTTTGTGGTTGACCTTTTCTACTTTAAGGAGGGCAAAATACTTCTCTTTCTCTTTTGGAGAGCGAAGAGATCCATAAACAGTGTCACCTTTTTTCAGATCAAAGCGTCGAATTTGTGCGGGGGAAACGTAGATGTCTTCAGGTGAGGGGAGGTAGCTGTACTGGGGGGAGCGTAGAAAACCAAAGCCATCCGGCAGAACTTCTAGGACACCTTCGCCTACGAGAATTTCGCCAGGACGAGAAGACTTTGCTTTCACAATTTCAAAGACCATTTGGGATTTAGTCATTGATGATAGGTGCTGAAGTCCCATGTTTTTTGCATATTGGCTCAGCTGTTCAGGATTCATGCGTTGAAGATCGGCGATTTTCGTAAGAGTTTGTTTAACTGGAGCTTTGGGCTTTGCTTTTGGAACTTCTGGGGGAGGGAGGATTTTGCTTGATGTGCCTTCTTCTTGTTCACTCATTGAATATATATTTCCTTTTCTTGTTAAGTTGACTTTTTAGCTCATCGATTGAGCTATTGTTTACTAACGTCACGTCTGCCTTTTCTGCGAGAACCTCTTGAGGTAGGAGGCGAGAAGTGCGTTTTTTAAAATCATCCCCTGACATTCCACGCTCGATGGCGCGCTTGAATCGCATTTCATCGTCGGCGATCACGGCAATCGTCGTGTCAAACCAATCATCAAATCCAATCTCAAAGAGAAGGGGAAATTCAACGACAAACAGAGAGCCTGCAGCCTCTTTGAATGCCGATTTAATCTTGTCTATCACTGCCGGATGCAAAATACTCTCGAGTTTCTTTAGCTTATCTGGATCATTGAAAACGATTTGAGCGAGTTTTTGTCGATCCAACACACCAAATTGATTGAGTACCTCTTTGCCTTGTGGGGTTGAAGGTGTGAGAAGCTCGTGGACAATTTTGTCAGCATCTAAGAAATAGATGCCTTCCTCACGGAGAAATCGACAAATTTGCGATTTTCCTGAGGCGATACCGCCAGTAACGGCCACTTTCTTCAATCTTAACATTCTCCCCAGTTTTTTCCAATCTTAATATCGACCTTCAAGGGGACCTTGAGGGGGTAGATGCTCTCCATGGCGTGAGAAACAAGAGGTTTGAGCTGATCAATTTCGCTATCTGGTGTCTCGAAGATAAGTTCATCATGAATCTGCAAAATCAGCTTAGATGACAAATTATTTTTTGAAAGAGCGGTGTTGATTTCGATCATTGCGAGCTTAATGATATCGGCTTGAGTCCCTTGAATAGGAGAGTTGACGGCTAGCCTTTCAGCTTGCGATCGGAGCATCCCATTGGTTGATAGAATATCGGGCAGTGCACGCTTGCGCCCCATCACCGTGTAGCTCGCCTGCTCTTTACGCGCGCGCTCTTTACATCCTTCGATAAATTCTTTGACCCTTGGATAGGTCTTGAAATAGGTCTCGATGAAAGACTTTGCATCTTTGACGCTCATCCCTGTTTCGCGCGAGAGGCCATAGGCGCCCTGACCGTAGATTATCCCAAAGTTTACCGCTTTAGCTGCGTGGCGCATTTGCGGAACTACATCCTCAACCCCAAAGAGAAGGGCTGCAGTCACTCTATGGATATCATCGTCATCATGAAAGGCTTGCACGAGGTGCGGATCTTCACAAAGGTGGGCAAGTATGCGCAGTTCGATTTGCGAGTAGTCAAATGAGATAAAGGAGGAAGCGCTCTTTTCTGGAATGAATGCAAAGCGAATTTTGCGCCCCTCTTCTGAGCGAACTGGAATATTTTGCAGGTTGGGATTTTGACACGAGAGGCGTCCAGTTGCCGTCACCGTTTGCGTAAATGTGGGGTGAATACGGCCCGTTTTTTGATCAATTTGCTCAGGGAGTTTATCGACGTAGGTGCTACGCAGCTTGTCAAATGTGCGAAAAAAGAGCACCTTTTCGATAATAGGGTGATCATCGCGAATCGCCTCGAGGACATCAGCACTTGTTGAGGTCCCCTTTTTCTTAGGTTTGATCTCAAGTTTGTTGAAAAGAATCTCTGATAGCTGCTTCGGTGACTTGATGTTAAATTCCTCGCCCGCAAGTTGATAGATTTCAGCTTGCAGCTGCTCTGTTTTGGCGCGAAAATCAGAGGAGAGAACAGAGAGCATCTTTTGGTCGACAAAGATTCCTGCGCGCTCCATGGCGTAGAGGACCTTCAAAAGAGGCAGCTCCATTTCAAAGAAGAGCTCACGTAGTTTTCCATCGAGCTCTTTGTCAAAAAGCTCTTTGAGGCGCATCGTGTAGTCGACATCCTCACAGCAGTAGTGCGTGATCTTTTCAATTGGCACATCGCGCATGGAAATCTCTTTTTTCCCCGTTCCAATGAGATCTTTGATTGGGGTTTTTACTTTTCCAAAATGTTCAAGCGCAAGGTGATCGAGAGAGTGGCGATTTTCAGCGTGTAGTGTGTAGGAGGCGAGCATGGTGTCGTAGCAGACATGTTGCGGATGAATCCCATGGTTTGCTAAGGCGTGTAAATCGTACTTGATATTGTGTCCGTAAATTGGCGTTGATTCCAAAAAGGGCTTAAGTAGTTTTGCCAGCGGTTCAGTAAAAGGGACGTAGTAGGCAGTTCCGGGCGTGTCTCCCAGACCAATGCCAACAATTTCAGCGCTCAGAATAGAGAGAGAGGTTGTCTCAGTATCGACACAGATCGGCTGCTTCAGCGTTTTCAACAGCTCTTCGAGCCTCTCTGGGGTATCGATAAGTGTGTAGCTCCCCTCAGAGGGCGCTTGTGGCTTTGCCATCTCCTTCACAAGCGTGTTGAAATTCATTTCCTCATAAAAGCGGCGCAGCTCGTCGGGGTCACCCTCATGGAGGGCAAAAAATGCACTCTCTTTTGGGAAGGGGACATCGAGCTGAATTGTCGCAAGCTTGTATGAAATGCGCGCATCTTCGGTGTGGTCGATTACCTTTTGGCGCCTCTTTGCATTGTCAATCTGATCGACATTTGCCAGCATATTTTCGAGCGAGCCAAATTGATCGAGGAGTTTGACAGCAGTTTTCGGACCAAAACCTGGAATTCCGGGGATGTTATCCGAGGCGTCTCCCATAATCGCGAGCAGATCAATCACTTGATCGGGTCTGACGCCGTAGATCTCTTTCACCTTCTCGCTATCAATGAGTAGGTTGTCTTTGTGTGTGTTGAGAAGTTTAATCTTATCGTCAACAAGTTGCGCAAGGTCTTTATCAGAGGAGAGCAAAAAGACCTCTGTATCGGCAAGCTCACCCCATTTGGCGATTGATCCCATCACATCATCAGCTTCAACGCCCTCTATCGAGAGCATTGGAATTCCATACAGCTCACAAAAACGGTGGGCCAACTCGAGCTGCTCCACTAAGTCCTCGGGCATCCCTTCGCGATGACCTTTGTAGGCTTCATAGAGCTCCACGCGAGAGGCTTTATTGTTTGGGCCGTCAAAAACACAGACAAGGTGGTCGGGATTGAAGTCTTTGAGGACCTTCAGGATTGAGCGGACAAACCCATACACAGCATTCGTTGACTGTCCCGTTTTGTTGGACATGCCGCGAATGGCATAGTAGGAGCGGAAGAGATAGGCGACCGCATCAACGATGTAGAGCTTCTTCATTATTGGTAGAGGTAGAGCAATTTGCTTTGGTTGTTCATCCCATTTGAAAACTCATGCTTGATGGTCCCTTTCAAAAAGGAGCTCTCAATAAGCTGAGCTGCAAGTGATGGGTAGTGACTGATTTCAACAACTTGGTACTCATCTTCAATGTTACACGCCTTGGCAAACTCTTTGAGGGCCGTGCGATAGGTCACATTTGCCTCATCGATGTAACCATACTCTTCGGCCGTTTCTGGGTCAAAGACGCTAGCACCGTAGTCATTAACAAGTTTGACGCGATCGATGCGTGGGCGGTGCTTGACAACAAGATTCACAAACTGTTTGTAAGAAGAGCGGATAATATTTTCAAGGTCTTGCCCTTCATCGGCTTTCCAAGGGCGTGTGGGGTTCATTAAATCCTTGTCTTTACCATCTGTGAAGGTCTTTGCTGCAACACCCCAGTTGGCCATTGCTTTGCTGAAATTGAAGTAGGGTCCGCTGATGACCCCAACCGATCCTATGATGCCATTGGGTGATGAGATAATTTTATCTGTTGCACAGGCAACGATCATTCCACCAGATGCGCAGAGTGATCTGACGTAGGTGTAAATTGGCACTTTGTACTGCTCTTTGTAGTCCATGAGCATCTGATAGATTTCGTCCGAGTCGTCTGCTGCCCCTCCAGGGGTATTCATATCGACGAAAATCCCTTTCACACGATCACCGCTAAGTATTCCCTCACGCGAGGAGAGAAGAATCGATTCAATAGCGTGGCTGTTGAGTTTTTCTGATCCGATGACACCGTGAACATTTAGCTTCAAAATTACAGGAGCAGAATCGGGAAGTAAACTCCGGTTGCCTTCACCATTAGGTACAAGGCGGATTTTTGTTTTTCCCGGCTCGCCAAAATCGTTTTTCTTGCTCAGTGAAATTGTCGAGAGTGCAAGTAAGACAACAACACCAATTAAAACACCAATTACAGCGAAAAAAGCGTTGATTAAGCTACGAATTGCGGAAACGAAAATAGATTCACGAGCGATTTGCATAGGGAAAACCTTTGATTTTCAAGATTGGAATTATTCTACACCCATCTGGGAATTATTAGCTAGTGCGCGCATCGATTGCCTCGGCAATCTCAGTTGACATTTTGAGTGTGCGGACGATCAGGGGAATTGCATAGGCAACAGCGCTGCGCTCCAAGCCTCGCGAGCGCTGCGCCTCTCTTACTTGATCCGATAGCATCTTCAGCAGGGGGATGAAGCGAAAGGTGAGTGCAATTGCAAGGCTCACCTTTTCAACACGCCACCAACGGCCAAGAGGTTTTAGGCCATATTCAATGCTTGCAACCATCTCAGAAGAGCGCGTGACGTGTGTGAAATAACTCGCTGCCATGATCAGAGTGAGAAAGCGTACAGAGACGATCCATTCAGAAAAAATCAACTGCAAAACGACAACTGAAATTACCATCGGAATTGCTGGCTTTACAGAGACAAAAGGGATGCGCAAAAAGAGAAAAAAAACAGGAAAAATACTCACGACACTGAGCATTGGAAAAACAAATAAAATCGTCCCCAAAACAAGTAGAGCGATGATTTTCATTCGCACATCCTTTGGTACTCAGCAATCGCCTTTTGTGGGGTATCATCGATCACAATACGCCCCTCATGGAAACAGAGTACGCGATCAAACTTTTCAAGGACATCAAATTGGTGTGTGACTAAAATGACCTGCTGCTCAAGTTCCAGGATCGTTTCCATCAACATCCGACGATTGCGCAGATCGAGTAAGGTAGTTGGCTCGTCAAAAACAATATGCTGCGGCTCCATAATCAAGACGCCAAGAAGCGCAATCATCTGCTTTTCTCCACCACTAAGTTGGTGAATTAGGCGCTCTTTTAGGTGCTCCAGACCAAACTTTTTTAATGTTTTACGAATCTTTTCATGGTCGTAATTTTGTAGTCCAAAGGCCAAATCCTCTTCGACAATCGGGTAGACAATCTGATTATCGGGATTTTGGAAGACAAAGCCCACCTGCTTTCTTACCCTTTTGCCCTCGTACTTCGTGTCATAGCCGCCAACTTTCACGCGCCCACTTGAGGGAAGTTGCAATCCATTTAACAGTCTTACAAACGTACTTTTGCCACTCCCATTGTTCCCAATGACGCCAATGCGCTTTTCCAAAAGGTGGACATTGAGATGTTTGAGCACCTCACGCCCATCAAAAGAGACTGTCACCGCTTCCATATCGATCATGCGGGACTCACCAGTTTATAGCGCTTCACGGTTACAATAATGGAAGTTGCAATTAGCGCCTTCAGAGTGTCGCCGATGAGAAATACCAGAGAGCCGGCAAAGGCATTCCACAGAGAAATTGAAGCCGAAAAAGCCACCCAGGGAATCCCAATAGCGTAGACGCAGACAATGCCACCAAAGAGACAACACAAAAAGGGGTGCCAGCGCGAGTTTTCTAAGAGCCATCCCGTCATGTAGGCCCCTAAAATCCAGCTGACAAGGAATCCTGCCGAAGGCCCTGCGAAGACGACAAAGCCTCCACGACCTCCGGGAAGCAGAGGTAGTCCAATTGCAACCATAGTTAGAAAAAGAGTCATCGAAAGTGCGCCCCGCTTGCTTCCAAGAACTCCTCCTGCAAGCATCACACCCATCGATTGAGCCGTAATCGGAACGCCAATAAGAGGGACCATAAAGAGAGGTGCCACGCCAAGCGCTGCCATTAGAGCTGCAAAAAGGGCAATATAAACTAAATTAAGCGTTTTCATTGATCTCCTCACAAATTTTGAGCCAAGAGCACCCGTCACACGTCTTTCGCATCAGAGCAATTGAGAAGTGCTTTTCGATTTTAGCCCTCGCCTCCTTCCAAAAGATAGGGCCTTTCCCAAATCCAAATGCCTCCTCGTGGCGCCTATCAAGCGTGCGAATACGCGCCTCACTTTGACACATTCCACCGCGGCGATGCGGGCAAGGTGCGCAAATCGAATCAGAGCTGTTTACAATTTCTATTGGCTCTTTTTCGAGTCTTTGAATGACCTGCTGATAGTTTGTGATAAAAGAGGGAGAGTAGCCTTTGCCACGGAAATTATAGGTACATAGGAAATGATGTGGACGGAACCGTATCATGCTAAAAGTATGATTTGGATGAGCTAAAATGTCAACCTTTGCACGATCTTCAATATCTATTCGGCTTCGAAAAGTTAGCTTGTAAAGCCGCTTTACAAGCTAACTTTTTGTCTCTGTAAAGCCAGGAATAGCCTTGCATATTCAATTCAATAAATGCGTTGAACTAATTCATTGAAAACGATTACAGGTAAGCAAATACGGAGGAAAGGTGTAGATGGAAGTAAAAGGTTCTGGTAATAGTAATTTTAGCTCAGATTCAACCCCAGTAAACATAGCTCCAATCGAGGAGCTGCAGAATTGGATTCTAAAGGACTCACCTGGCTTCGGAGTGACCTATTTGTCTCTGTTTCAGAACCTAATGCAAACGCCTGTTCCAAACCCGATGGTTGTAGGTGCGATGGAAGAGTTTACTCAATTGCCTAAACCATCATTTTTGAATGTCTCAAACAATAACCTAACTGGACAGCAGGGATTAGCAGGAGGATTTTACAATCTTTTGCAGGGAATTGCTCACGTTGTGCTATCTCTAAATACGCTTGTGCAAGACAAAGTTCTTTCAAACACACCTCCAGCAAAGGGGGCACCTCCGAATGGTTATGAAATTTTAATTAACACGCTCAACACCTTCAATATGGTAGGTGCAAATCCTTTACTCGACTTTTACAACAATTGTATCAATGACACTTATTCGGTTGATGGAGAGCTCTATCGGACTTATTTGGGTTTGGGTATAACAAAGCCTTCTGACTGTTCATATCAAAATATGGTTCCAAACCAGGGGAATTGGCAAAGTCAAGAGACGTGTTTAAAGTCTATCTTGAATTCTAATGATGGTATAAGTGTGCAAGATGCCGATCCTGCACGTCTTATTTATGAAAGCATGGGAAGTATTAGTAATATATATAACAGCAAAATTCTGGGTGGTAAGATTGACTCAGATCCTAATGTCCAGGGCCTTTTAAACAATATTGGTTCAGTAATATATAATGCCCAGGAAATGATGACTTGCTCTGGATGGTGAACAATTCTCAATGAATCGGTGGGTGGCGCGCGCTATCTGGGCAAAACATTACTTTTAAAGCTAACTTTTTGTCTCTGTAAAGCCAGGAATTTTAGGCCTTTTCTGCAACTGGTTCGAGCTCTTTGTCAACAACTGCAGCGGCACACGAGTCGGAATAGACGTTGAGGGCAGTCTCCACCATGTCGATAATGGTGTAGACCGGCAAGATAATCCCCATCAACTCAAGGGGAACGCCCATCCCAATGAGAAAAGAGGTGGTCAGAAAGTAGCACCCCATGGGAACGCCCGCATTGCCTATTGCTGCAAGTGTCGAGAGGAAGATCCAGCCAACGAGCTCAAAGGCGGTAAAGTGCATGCCTGCGCTCATTGAGACAAAAAGTGTCGTGATCAGAATGAAGGCGGCGCACCCATTCATGTTGATGATAGAGCACAGCGGGAGGGCAAATTTTGAGGTGCGCGGTGAGATCCCAGCGCGCTTTTCCGCACATGAGATGGTGAGGGGGAGTGTGGCATTAGAGGATTTGGTAAAAAAGGCCATCGATACAGCGGGTAGCATCGCTCGGAAGTGGCGCGTGGGCGAGATGCCCTTCATTTTAAGCAGTAGGGGTAAAACGACAAAGCCCTGAATCAGGTTGGCTCCAATAACACAAACGGCGTAGAGGACAATGGAGTGAAGCAGGTGGCTGTTTTCTCGGATGCTGTCGATAAATTGGACGGTAAAGGCAAAAACAGCAATCGGTAGGATGCGAATCACTGCTGTGGTGATTTTGAGCATTGCGTTGAAAAGCGCGCCGAAAAAGGGGCGAAGCACATCGCGCTGCTTTTCTGGCAGCTTTAGAATGGCAATGGACAAAATCGCTGCGATCACTGCGATACCAATCACGTTGCCCTCGACAAAGGGGCGAATGATATTGTCAGGGAATATCCCAAGAATGTACTCGAGATAGCCTTTATTTCCGATATCTAGCGGGGCGGCAGAGGCGGCTCCATTGTGGGCAGGGTGGATGCATAAAAACAGGACAAGTCCAATGGTCGCGGCAACAATGGTGGTAATGAGGGTGTATTTGAGGGTCCGCAGCAATAGGTTACGCGCCTCACTCAGGGAGGTCATATTAATGATTGTCGAAACAATGGCCAGAAAGATCATTGGTAGGGAAATGAGCTTGAGGACATTGATAAACAGATCTGCAACTAGGTTAGCCCCTGATACGACAAATGAGGGCCCCCATACGCCAAATATAACGCCTAATAAAAACGTAATAAAAATAAGTTGGTTTGTAAAAAACTTCTTCATGATTCTAATATTTTAAACGATTTATGATTTTAATTAATAGCTTAGTTTTTTGTTTAGGCGACAGCAGAGCTCGATAAAGACGAGAAGGCCTAGAGGGGCAAACAAAAAGTAGATGTAGCTAGGGATTGGGTAGCCAATCGAGAGTATAATTAAAATTATAAATTGCATTGCTGTGGAGATTTTGCCCCACTTTGCGGGTTTAAACTTGAATGAAGTGAGCTTAAAAGAGGCAATTAGAATCACTCCAAAAGCGATCAGAGCGATGTCTCGCGAGAGCATCATCGCAATTTGCCAGCCAGCAATTTTGTGCTCAAAAAGCAGGATAGCTAAGACGGTAAGCACGAACACTTTGTCCATAGCTGGATCGAGAAGGCGGCCTAGGCGAGAGGTCAGTTTCCACTTGCGAGCAAGATAGCCATCAATGATGTCTGTGACCATGGCAAGCACAATCGCACTAATCCGGACAAAGGGATTATCGATGAGAAAAAGCAGTCCCAGCGGACCTCGCATCAGCGATAATGTATTGGAAGGTGTGATCATGTTATCTAGAACGTTTTAGCTTGGTATACTTATACCAAATTACGCCAATTACAGCTAGACAGAATACGCTAAAAATTGTGATGTTCACCCATTTGAGATGAGTAACAAGATAGTCAAAATTATTTGAAAGGCGCATTAGCGAAAAGAAAAATAGGCTCGACCAGGCGATACAAGCGAGCGAATCGACTATTAAAAACTTAATAAATGACATGCGGCTCATGCCAGAGGAGTAGAAGATCAAATTCCGCACACCAAAGGGAATAAAGCGTCCAATCACAAGAGTCCAAGCGCCGTAGCGTTGAAAATAGGCATCGATTTTTTCCATCCGCTCTTGTGTCAGGAGCTTTTTAGTCAGGCGCCAATTTGGTAGATAGGGGCCGAGGAGGCGGCCCATCCAAAAGGCAAGAATCGCTGCGCCTATACAGCCGCCCAGAAAGCTGAGATAGAGAGTGAGTGTCGATTCTGGAATGAGGGTGGAGGCGAGCACAACAATTGTAACAAGCAGTAAATCGATGCTTATGGGCAGATTCAGACCGGCAAGTAAAATAGCAAAGAAGACAACCCAGGGAGCGTGGTGGGAATTGTTTATGATCCACTCGCTCATGGGGTAACTGTCGCCTCCTGTAGAGGTAGAGCTTCCTCTTCCTCGATAGCCTCTCCTCGCTCTGATGCCGCTTCGAACTTACGCCCAAGTGACTTCACAGAGAACATCCAGCCCACAAAGACGATGAATAAGAAGACGCCCACATAGGGAGTGCTCATCGAGACGCTGCCAAAAATGAGCAGAAGTCCCTGGTGGATAACCGATCCACCCGACTTGCCGAGCCTTGAGCCAACACCATCAATTGCCGCTTTCCCTTTGAGTTTACACTCTTCGCTTAAGGGGATAAAGGCCATCTCTTTGGTGGCATCAAAGAAGGTGAATTTGCACGCCCGAGAGCAGATGTTTTGTGTCGAACCGAGTAGTGCGCCAAGTGCTAGCGGTGAGATCCCGACAGCTGTGGCTAAAAAGCTGAGTTGGGTGTCGCGTAGCATGATGTAGGAGAAGAAGAGAATGCCGGTGATGAAGAGGATGAGCGGGGTAATAATCGCTCCAAGAGTCCACCCCTTGCGTCGAATGACAGCGCCACAGACGAAGAGACCAACGAGCGTTGAGGCGACCCCAATGACCATCATGACTTTGCCCATGTAGGCGTTGAAAAGGACTGGGTCGGGATAGAGCATCCGCACTTGATCTTTCCAAACGATTTCGATCATGTTCAGCGCGATATTGAAGGCGAGAACAATGAAAGCAATGCGCATTAAATATTTTGATTGGGCAAGGTAGGCAAAATTTTCGCGAATTCCCATTTTAATTTTCGATTTTTTCGACTCGTTGAATCCTGGAGGACAGTTTTTGAAGACGCGGCGGTTCATCCAGTAGTAGATGAGGGTAGAGGTAATTCCTGCAACAATAACCAGAAGGGTAAGCATCACAAGGCAGTGACCCCAGCGATCTTGGCCGCCCATCTTATAGAGAGACTCGCCAGAAAGCATTACGGAGACTTTTCCTGCTAAAATGGTGGCGAGGTTGGCGCCGATGCCCAAGATGGCATAGAAGCGTTTTGCGTCATTGATAGAGGAGACCTCATTGGCAAATCCCCAGAAGAGCACAGTCATAATTGTCGTGCCCCACAGCTCGCTCATCACGTAGAAGAGGGTGAATGTCCAGTTGCGAAAGACCGAAATTAGGCCTTTGAATCCCGTGGGCAGATATTGTTGAAGCCAGTCGGCAGCTCCATTGGGGTGTAAATACTCTTTGAATGGGTACAAGACTGTGACAAAGAGGAAGAAAAATCCCAAAAATATCGCCATCATCATGTAAAATACTTTTTCACGATTGAAGTGGTTCGATAGGCGGGTGAAGATAAAGGTGAAAAAGACGGCCATTGGTAGGATGGCCCAAAATTTGATAAATGGAATGGCCTCAGCTCCCGATGAGGGGGCGGTGACAACTAGAGCGTCCTTTGCGGCTTTGAGTAGGCTGTAGTTGAATACAATAAGTGCATACATCAAGAGCATAGGAATGAACTTCCTTAACTCTGTGCGATGAATGGGCCAGACCAGTGAACGAAACCTACCAAAACCTGGTGAGGTCACATCAGACATAAATGATCCAAAATTGTGAGGTTAGCTCTCTCCAAAACCTCTAACCCCAATGTGTCTAATCCAACGTTAAACCTAAAGAAAAAACTATGCATTAGATGCAAATTATTTCTATTTTCCCGTTGAAGGAGAGCGTGAGTATACCACGAAAGTGAAAAAAAACAACAAAATGTTTATGAATTCTTACTTCGCCATAGATAATTTTTTACACATCTGACTAAAGATATATTGATGTACTAGCCAGAGGGAATACCAGTAGAGGCGTCCACCCACTCCCTTAGGGCGGAAGGTGGCCGTTTGCTTGATTGTTGTCTCTGAGATCTCAAAAGAGAGCCATGCTTCTCCGGGCACTTTCATTTCAGCATAGAGAAGCAAAATGCCCTGCTCTTTGTCAGCGCGAATCACACGCCAAAAATCGACAGTATCTCCGGGTCGCAAGTCCCCTGGGTTAGTGCGACCGCGGTTCAATCCATGCCCCCCAAAGCAGCGATCGATGAGGCCACGGATTTCCCACGCCCAATTGAGTGCGTACCACCCATGATTGCCACCGATTGAAAAGACGGAAGCAATTACCGCCTCCCGCGTCGCTTTAAGGGGATACTCGCGCACATCTTTGCAGACGGCATCTTGTGGCACTTCGACATACTCAGCGAGCTTGGTGTGTAAATCGGAAAAGCTAAAGGCTGTTTTCCAACTCGAGATGACAGCATTTTGTTCAATTTTACTCAGGGCGCGCTGAAGGGCCTCTTCGATCGAGAGCGTTTCATGGGGAATAATTTGGTCGATGTCGTGGTTTTGCATTGTTGAGTTGACTCGCATGCTATCGACAAGGCTGCGTGCAATGTAGTAATTCGATGAGGTAATAAAGACAAGCCAATATGAGGAGAGGCGGGGCGTTAAAAGTGGTAGCAGAAGAATCCAGCGCTTGAGCTTGCGCACTTTGGCATAACGGTGTAAAAGCTCTTTGTAAGAGAGTACTTCGGTACCGCCAATTTCATAGATGTGAGAGAACATCTGCTCTTTTCCTACAGAGTTGACAAGGTAGTAAATCACATCAAAAACGGCAATAGGCTGACATTTTTTTCCAACCCAAATCGGTGCGACCATAATGGGAAGCTTCTCAACAAGATCGCGAATAATTTCAAACGAAATGCTCCCAGCGCCTAAGATGATACTCGCTCGTAAAATCGTGTAGGGGAGGTTGCTTGAGACTAAAAGGTCCTCAACATGACGCCGCGAGGCCATATGTTTGGTGAGCTTTAGCTCATTTGAGAGGCCACTGAGAAAAATGATCTGCTTGATTGAAATTTGTTTCATCCGAGCAATGAAATTGCCCGCAAGCTGGTGCTCAAGTTCGGCATAATCGACTTTGTGATTGGCCATTGAGTGCATCAGGAAAAAGGCGACCTCAATATCTTCAGGAATTACATCGAGCGTTTCGGGCTTGAGGAAATCGAGTTCAATAACTTGCACCTTCTCCTTGAAGGGCTCGGGTAGATAAAAGCGATCTTTATCACGCACAGCAGCGCAAATTTCGTGCCCAGCTTCTATTAGAGAGGGGATAAGGCGCATACCGATGTAGCCCCCAGCGCCTGTTACAAGAATTTTCATTTGTCACTCAGCTTATCGATTGCAGGCAGATGTCCCTGTTCAATGTATTCTAAACTTGCTCCACCACCTGTTGAAACGTGATCGAATCGATCGATGAGACCAAGTTTATTGATTGCAGAAGTTGAATCTCCACCCCCAACAATCGTTGTTGCAGAGAGTTTTGCAATAAATCTGGCAAGTTCAAACGTACCATGTTGAAACGCCTCAACTTCAAAAACCCCCACGGGGCCATTCCAGAAAATCGTTTTGGCATCCAAGCAGGCGCTCTCCCACTCCTTGACAGTTTTGGGGCCAATATCAAGGCCCATCCACCCCTCTGGAATCTTTTCGACGACTTTTGATTGTCCTCCCGATTCAATACTCTCTGCAATCACAGAATCGATTGGAAGCCAAATTTTCACGCCTCGATCGAGCAGTGCCTTTGCTGTCACAATGTGCTCATTGTCAACAAGCGAGGCGCCCACTTTGATTCCCATGGCGAGGTAGAACGTGTAGGCCATCGCGCCACCAATAAACATCCCATCGACTTTATCGGCAAGTGCCTCTAAAACACCAATCTTTGTCGAAATTTTTGCGCCGCCCACTATTGCATAGAAGGGGCGTTTCGGATTCGAGAGGGCGCCCGATAAATAGTTAATCTCTTTTTCCACCAAAAAACCCGCCACGCATTTACCTGGAAAGGAATCGCAAATAAAATAGGTGGAACTGTGCTTGCGGTGAGCGGCTCCAAATGCATCGTTTACGTAGATGTCGCCCAATTTTGCAAGCTTACCCGCAAAGGCGTGATCCTCTTTTGGCTTTGCTTCTTCGGGATAAAAGCGTAAATTTTCAAGCAAAAGGACATCACCCGGTTTCATTCCAGCGACTAGAGCTTCAACCTCATCGCCTATGCAATCGGGGGCTAGAGTGACAGGGTGATTAAGAATGGCCGAGAGCCTTTTGGCAATCGGAGAGAGCGAAAACTCTGGCTTGCGCTCCCCCTTTGGCCGGCCAAAATGTGACATCAAAATCAGCTTGCCGCCCTCAGAGATTACATAGCGAATTGAGGGCATCGCAAGGCGAATGCGCGTGTCGTCATTAATCTTGCCCTCTGAATCGACTGGAACGTTAAAGTCGACGCGCATCAGGACGCGTTTTCCAGAAACATCGACATCTTGTAGCGTAAGTTTTGCCAAATCAAACTCCCATCAATTGGGATTATTGACGCGCCCTTGCAAAAAGTAAAGAAAATCTCTCTTTACAATTTCTTAAATGTCTTTTAAGCCGCAAGCGGTTTTGCAAGTGCGCGACGCAGTCCAATAGCCCAGCTATTGGCGAGGAGAGCTGCGCAGCAGATTGGTTGCTATGATCTGTTTTAGAGAAATCTAAGCACTTGTAAAG
>JALEGI010000011.1 GCA_022763045.1 Simkaniaceae bacterium
CGAAGCTCCTTTGGATCGCGGAAAATATAAAAGAGAAAGAAGCCGAGCATGACCACATCAAAGACCCAATCCGTGAGCGAGTGATTGATGAGCGCCCAAAAGTGTTGCCAATAGGGGCTATGACCAATCCAGCTGTTGAGTAAAAAAAAAGTGTTGCGGTCGAGCCACTGCCACATGAGGCGCACTCCAGGAAGTAGCCAACTTGCGTAGAGGAGGCAAATAGCAAGAGCGAAGAGAGCAAGGCGTTTTATGTTCCAGTGGGCCAAAAGCTATGTCCTTTGCAAAAAGCGTACACCTGAAATCGATAAGAGCAAAAGCATCGGGCCAAAAACCGCTAAAGCGGGATGGACCAGATGATGCGACCCCAAGATAATACACCCGTCCATAATAGTGAAAATCGAAATATAACTGAAGAGAGCAATTGTGTAGGTGATAAAAATCTTCGGCGCTCTTGAAAAGCGGGTGCAAAAGGGAATCGCAAAGAGGACAGTGATCAGTGCAAGCCAAGGCATGGTAAGTTTAGAAAAGCACTGCGTTTGGATTTCTGACTTTTCGTCAAGCGATTGGTAGCGGCGCAAGATCAAAAGTTTTATAAGCTGAGAAATTGAGCGGTTTTCATGGGGAATCACCTTGCTTGGTTTAATACGTGAGTGGAAGGGCATATT
Organism: Simkaniaceae bacterium; assembly: GCA_022763045.1. Lineage (GTDB taxonomy): Bacteria > Chlamydiota > Chlamydiia > Chlamydiales > JACRBE01 > JALEGI01. The sequence continues at coordinate 666 of JALEGI010000011.1, forward strand.
GTCAAAAACAAGGAAATCGTGTGAAGCGATTTTTTCCATTGTTCCTTCTCGATTGCGGACAAGGTGATCGACAAAGCGCCCAGTTGGCATCTCTTTTGAAACATCGAGGTATTTCATGTGCCATAGATCATCGATCGAGTGTATCCAGAAGACATCGTGCAGCTTTTCCCCCTCATTTTGATAGATCAGACGTGATCCATCCTGCAAAAAGAGCGATTTTAGCTCATTTGAGCTCTTTTGACTCTCTTTGATGTGGGAGAGATAGGTTGTTTCAAAGTGATCGATGTATTTACGCGCACTTGGGAGAGTGAGCTCAAAGTTAACGTAGCCGAGTAGAGCGCAAAAAAGGGAGATATAGATCATCGGGGCGCATAGCTCACGCAGTTTCACCCCAGAGCTGCGGAAAGCGACAAGTTCGTGATTCACATTGAGACTAAAAAGGGTGCGAATCGTTGCTATGACAAGAGAGAGTGGAAGGAGCAGGTCGAGCCTTTTGATAAACTGAAGTAGGTAATAGAGCATGATCTGGTAGATTTTAAGCCCTTCGTGGTAGAGCATAAAACCCATGTGCAGGGAAAAGTCGAGAAGGGCATAGAGCAGGTAAAACATGAGAAGGCAGCTGAAAAATATCGTTGCGACCTCTTTGAAGATGTAGCGTTGGTAGATCTTCAAGCTTGCATCCCCCTAGATATACGGTGAGCATTTCGCCAAGCAGAGTAGTATAGTAATGGGTGGGGAATCAGGTATAAACAAGATCCAAGTAGAGAGCCTTTACTGAGCGAGCGGGCAACCAGAAATAGAGTGAAGGTGAAAATGCACAGAGCCGTGGCAATAATTAGACTCCGTCTAGATTTTCCCCGATTTATGCGAATCCCATAGGAGCTACCAAGAAAAGTGAACCCAAAGGCGATAAAGGCAAAGGAGAGGCGTTTACAAAGTTCATTCAGGCTTTTGCGGGCCTCTTTTGATCCACTTGTGAATCCCTTTTTGAGCATGGGATAGAGCTCCATCTCAGAGTTTGAAAGGGACTTTTTTATAGAAGTGAGGCTCGTAAAGCCAATGACGTCAGTCTTTAAGTGCTTTTGGTTGTCGATAAGTAGATGATCGAATTGATCCTCTTTTGTATTGATGTGGTGAATCATCGAGACTCCATTGCCGAGGAGCTTTTTCTCTTTATTCAGTCTGAGCTGCTTTGCTGTAATTAAGTTGATTCGTTTGTTGCTGGGATTTTTAAAGGCAAAAAGGACTCTCTCGGCCTTCTCTCCCGAGCGAATCATATCCATTTCAAGGTAGGAGTCTTTAATTTTGAATAGGCGGTTTTTCTTAAGCAAGAGAAGGGGATTGGTCATTGTGGCATTGAAGAGAATCACTTTTGTTGTTCGTCTGCAATAGGGGGTGAGCTGAGCTGTAAATATGAAGCTACAGAGAGTTAGGGCGAGGCCTGCCGCTTTTAAGGGGAAAAGAACTTCTGAGAGACTCAGCCCTGCAGCGCGAACCATGGTTAAAACGTGTCCATCGCTTAGCCGTTGCATCAATAGAGTCGATGAAATTAGCGCTGAGATTGGAATGGCAATTGGCAGGATTTCGGGGATTTGTAGAAGGATAAAAAGGACCGTTTTTCCCCCAGAGGTGCCAAGCGTTGCAAAGCGCGCGAGGTCTTGAAACCTTAAAACAAGCAAGACGCAAATGAAGATGCTCACGCAAAGGGCAAAGACCTGAAAAAATTGCCGGAGTAAGTAGCGCCACAAGACGGTCATAAGGGGTGCTTTGAATCGTTCATTTGTGCTATGATAAGCCCCATGCTCAATGATGTGAAGAATTTTCTGATTAAACACCTCCATCGAGAGGCAACCTGTATCCTCGCTTTTTCTGGAGGGCCCGACTCAACAGCTCTTCTTGAGCTCATGCTCAGACTCGGCTACCGTCCACACCTAGCCCACGTCGACCATAGGTGGCGCCCTGAGAGTACAGATGAGGCAAAAGAGCTTGAAAGTCGCTACGATCTGCCCTTCCATCTCCACACTTTAGAGCCCATGCATGGCCCAAATCTTGAAGATCGCTCTAGGCAAATGCGCCTGCAGTTTTTTCAAAAGCTCTATAAACAGCTCAATGCCGATGCAATTGTTTTCGGCCACCACCAAGGAGACCAGGCAGAGACAACCCTCAAGCGCTTGCTCGAAGGTGCAACTTTAACTAGTTTAGGTGCTATGCGAAAAATCTCATCGCTACATGGCATGCGGCTGCTACGCCCCCTTCTTGACACACCAAAAAAAGAGCTTACTACAAAGGCGACCGCTATTGATGATCCGACTAATCGCGATGTCAGGTATTTGCGCGCTCGCATGCGAGAGGAGATTTTGCCTAGCCTAGAGGGCCAGTTTGGAAAGGGGCTATCGAGCTCTCTCTCTCGGATTAGTCTCTACAGCCAAGAGCTGGCAGATTATCTCGATCGAAAAATCTCTCCCCATTTGCCAAGTGATTTGACCTCTTTTGCTCTCCCCGATTTGGATCCCTTTGAGCTGACATATCTGTTAAAAACCGTTTGCCGAAATCTAGAGCTGACTCCAAGTGCCACTCAAATGGAGCAGATGGTGTCAATTTGCCAAAAAGGGGTCTCAGGAAAGCGGGTAGAAATTGGAAAAAAGACCTTTGTCTTGAAAAAAAATCATGTAGAAATTAAAGACTCATTATAGGACACTTATCCACAGCCAGCTGTAAAAGGATTGCTTTTTGTATTGCTTTCTTTAGTAATAATTAGTAATTAGAAGTTCTGGTTAAATCAAATAAAATAGCGCACTAATATGAATTTTGAAAAAAAGAATAATGAGAAGAAAAAAGGCTTTCCAGGTGGATTTTTCCTTTTGCTTCTCGCGGCAATTTTCCTAATTTTGACCCTTCAAAATCTCGGTGGGAGCAAAACGGGTAGCGTCTCGTTTAGCCACCAACTTGAGCATTTGGTCAATCTAGACCTAATTCATAAAGACCAGAGTAAAAAGTATGCTCTAGGTGATAATTTGGTCACCTTCTCTGGAAAATTCCAGGATAACCTCTCTGATCAGGCCAAAGCGCGCTACCGTTATTTAGAGCTTCTTAACCAAAGTCACACCCTCTCTGAGGAGAAAAAAACTCTCGCTTCGAATTTATCAACCCTTCAAAAGGATGTTCGCGTTTCGGCAGATTGGTTTTTCCACCTCAGCGGCGCTAAGATGCCTCGAGGCGGCTTCACTGTTGTTGGACAGAGATATAATACTCCTGAGAGACAAAATAGCGTAATTATTGATCGCCTCTCTGACAAGAAGACGCTTTCGCTAAAAGATGTTGAAATGCGCTACATGGAAGTTTCAACCCATCCAACAGCAGAGCGAGTCGAGCAGCTAGGCACCGATCTTGCAGCTCTCTACTCTGCTTTTCAATCGCCCTCTTTAGGCGTTGGTAGTGAGCCAATTAAGAAAATTCTGCGTGATGGGACGCAAAAAATCGAAGAGACAAATAGTTCTGCGATTACCACGCAAGAAAAACTCGCTGTTTACCATACAGAAATCGAAAATCTTCAGCGCGTTGTTGCCGAAATTGGAGCGCCTCAAGAGCATGTCAGGCTCATGGCTCTTCGCTCTGTAAGAACCTATGTTGAAACACTTGACCAGTACGAGACCATTTCGGCGTCTCTCTCTACAAATTCTGCTGAGCTTGAAAAGGCGCGCGCTACTGTTGCCGATGCCATTTGGTTTTTTAACAACCAAGAGATCTCAACAAAAGCTCTTGAGCGCCAAACTCCTGAGGCCTTTTCTCAATGGTTTGTTGGAGCAAAAGAGGAGTGGGAAAACTTCGCTCAAAATCAAGGGCTCGCTTTTTCAGCTCCCCATCAACCAAGAAATGCCGTTTTAGAGAAGACTTTTAAAAGTGAAGAGCCAGCTCCAAATTACATGAGCTATCTCTTTACACTCCTTCCCGTTATTTTACTTCTCGTTGTTCTCTACTTTGTTTTCTCGCGCCAAATGAAGGGTGTCGGATCAAATGCCATGAATTTTGGTAAGTCTCCTGCGCGTCTTCTATCTAAAAGTGGCGACCAGGTCACATTTAAAAATGTGGCTGGAGTTGATGAGGCAAAAGAGGAGCTTGAAGAGATTGTCGATTTCCTAAAAGATCCCGCTAAGTTTACAGCACTCGGTGCCCGCATCCCACGTGGCGTTCTCTGCGTAGGACCTCCAGGAACGGGAAAAACGCTTATTGCTAAAGCGGTGGCTGGTGAGGCCGATCGTCCCTTTTTCTCAATCTCAGGGTCAGATTTTGTGGAAATGTTTGTTGGGGTTGGCGCAAGCCGAATTCGCGATCTCTTTGATCAGGCGAAAAAGTCAGCTCCTTGTATTATCTTTATTGATGAAATCGATGCTGTTGGTCGCCACCGTGGCGCTGGCATCGGCGGAGGACACGATGAGCGCGAGCAGACACTCAATCAGCTTCTCGTTGAAATGGATGGAATGAATACGAATGAGGGGATCATCTTAATGGCGGCCACTAACCGTCCAGATGTTCTTGATAAAGCGCTTTTGCGACCAGGACGCTTTGACCGCCGCGTTGTTCTCGATCTACCCGATATTAAAGGGCGTTTCATGATTCTCAAGGTGCATGCTCGTAAGATCAAGCTCGACTCGTCAGTCGATCTCATGCTCGTTGCTCGCCAAACACCTGGCGCCTCTGGTGCTGACCTGATGAATATCTTGAATGAATCGGCTCTTATTGCTGCCCGTAAAGGGCGAAGTGCTGTGACTGCAGAGGATACTCTTGAGGCGACAGATAAGGTGCGCTTTGGAAAAGAGCGCAGAAGCCTTGAAATGGATGAAGAGGAGAAGAAAACAACAGCATATCACGAAGCGGGCCACGCGATTGTCGGTCTTGTTGTGAAACGCTCAGATCCTGTCGAAAAGGTAACGATCATTCCTCGAGGGTTTTCTCTTGGAGCGACACATTTCGTGCCGAAGAAAAATCGCCTTAGCTACTGGAAAAAAGAGCTAACAGATCAGCTCGCCGTCCTCATGGGTGGACGCGTTGCTGAGGAGCTCTTTATCGATGATATGTCATCAGGCGCTCAAATGGACATTACCCAAGCCACACGCCTTGCTCGCTCAATGGTTTGTGAATGGGGAATGACAGATAAGCTTGGAACAGTTGCCTACGATAGCCGCCAGGAGGAGGGAAATTACCTCATGCAAGCTGGAGCTGAGCGCAACTATTCAGATGAGACGGCGCGTATTATTGATGATGAGGTTAAAGGGCTTATTGACGCCGGTTATGCAGAGTCAAAGCGCATTCTTGAGGAGAACCGCGACAAGGTCATTCTGATGTCTGAGATGCTTATTGAATTTGAGACGCTAGACCGTGAAGATATTGACCATATCATGGCGGGCACCTGGAGCGCAGACGAAAAGCGCGAAAGGCTTCAAAAAGCGCATGATGCGCATACGAAAAAGCCACCACCACCTCCTATCGAGCATACGCCTCGGCCAACCAAGCCGATCTCTTCAGAGGATCAGGCCCCTCAGCAGGTATAAAAAAAAGCTCTCCTTTTGGAGAGCTTTTTTAGTTAAGAGGTCTATATAACTTCGGTTAGTGGCACACTCATGAAACCAGATGAACCTACTCCATTTGGTGATCCTGGAGGAGATCCCTTAGTTGGAGGTGTTACATCACCTGCTGTTGGTGTTTTGCCCATTCCCATTGTAGGTCTTCCAGGCTTTGGGGATGAGAGGCCTTGATGATCAGGGGTCTCAAGACCCTCTGCATCAGTCGAAGTATATGATGATGTTTCACTAAGCATTTTGTACGCTTCCGTTTGCTTAGGTACAACCGATGGAGCAGTGCCGTAGCGGAAAGGTGAAACAAGTGAGCTAACTGAACCTGCGATCGCGTAGCCAAAGTTTGCTGCGGAAAGAGCGATAATCTTAGCTAGTGATTGGAAATGCGCTTTGACTTTACCAAAGTCTGCATCATTGTTGTTTGTATCTACATGGCTCATTGCGTGTTTCACGATAAAGCCGCCAATTGAGAGAATAACTAACTCAGCGACTGCTGAAACCATGACAGCTAAAGAACCAATGGCATTAGCCATATTTGTTAAGGCCGATAGGGCACGTGAAGCGAGTGGGTGTGTTGAATTTGTTCCTTCACGACGCATTTTGTTCATTACATTGTGAAACGTCCCGGCAATAGTAGTCTCTTTTGGGTTTACTCTTTCTAGTGGTAGTGCAAGGCCTGCATTGATTTTACTGTGAACCTTTGGGCCAAGATTAACAACTCTTTCTTGAGCGATGCTAACTGGCGTCTCAGGAGTGCGAATTGGTGTTGGTGCGGCTGCTGCTTTGGGAAATAGCAAATCGCTCATTGTTCTGCTGACTCCAGGTGCTTGTGTTGAAGTTGCTGGTAGGGGAGTGCTTTGTGGTCTCTGCAGTCCTACTGCTGTAGCTGGATTATCCATAATTTAACCTCATGTACAATTTTATTAATAATTGATTAAATTATAGCAAAAACAAAGAAATAAAACACTATATAATAAATTTTAATTATTATATAGTGTTTAAAAGGCTGAAAGTCAGCCACTTACTATCTGTTAAATGAAACGGTTGGTAGCCCTCTCACAGCAGATGGAAAAGGGAAATCGAAGGTTAAATTTCTACCGCCAAAGCGTACCCCATTGGGGCTTAGCGATAAAGAGCGGCAAGATCCGCCATTTCTCATCATAGCACTTACGATTTGAAGCATCCCAGCAGTCAAAACGCCCAGAACAATCGTCAAGATCAAGGCATCAGTGCTATCTCTATTATTGAGATTAGGTGACCTTGGGTCCAGACAATACCTTGTCATAAAGTTTTCTGCATTTAACCTAATAGTTGTATTAGGTTCACTTACTGTTCTATGAATTCCATGATTTGACATAATAACCTCGTTGCTTTTACGTGTAATATAACTACGAGGTTATTATTAATCAATAAGATAACAATTAAAAGGATTTTTATATTAAAAGCCGTTTTAAACGGCTTTTAATAAGTTATCTTTGGATGACTGGGGGAGGGGGAAGAATCGAGTGAGTCTTCTGCTCGCCACTTGGCTTTTGACGTGGGGGCTTGTCTCTTTTTTCACGTCTTTCGCGCTTTTGGCGTCTCTCGCCACCCTCGCCATCATCATCGCTCATTCCTTCAGGTTTGGGAAGAAGCGCCTTGCGACTTAGGCGGATTTGGCCACGATCATTGACTTCGATCACTTTGACCTCAACTTCATCGCCCTCTTTGAAAAGATCTGAGACCTCATCAACGCGTTTATGGTCGAGCTCAGAGATGTGAACGAGGCCCTCCTTGCTGAAGATTTTGACAAACATACCGAAAGCAACGATCGAAACGACAGTTCCCTTGTACGTTTTGCCAACCTCGACGTCTGCAACAACATCGTTGATCATCTCAAGCGCCTTTTGCATCGCCTCACCGTTTGTTGAAGAGACTTGCACAACGCCGTCGTCATTGATGTTGACCTCAGCACCGCTCTCTTCGATGATCGCACGGATTTGCTTCCCACCGGGACCGATGAGCATACCGATCTTTGAGGGATGGATCTGAACTGACTCAATACGTGGAGCGTATTGAGATAGAGACTCGTTTGCAGATGGAACAACTTCGAGCATCTTTTTCAAGATGTGGATACGGCCCTGTTTTGCCTGTTGTAGGGCAACTTGCATGATTTTTGGAGTAATCCCTTCAACCTTAATATCGAGTTGGAAGGCAGTGATGCCCGACTCGTCGCCAGTGATCTTAAAGTCCATGTCTCCGAGGAAATCTTCAACTCCGAGAATGTCTGAGAGGACTGCAAAATTATTTTCGCCCATAACAAGTCCCATTGCAATACCAGCAACGGGGCGCTTGATTGGAACACCAGCGTTCATCATCGCTAGGCAGCCACCGCAAACAGAGGCCATTGATGAAGAACCATTTGATTCAGTGATGTTTGATTCCAAGCGGATTGTGTAGGGGAAGTTTTCTTGAGCGGGAATCGATGATTCGAGTGCGCGCTCTGCGAGTTTTCCGTGACCCACTTCGCGACGGGCAGCGGGGCCCATACGACCAACTTCGCCTACAGAGAATGGAGGGAAGAAGTATTGGAGGTAGAATTGTCTGAGTCCATCGCCCTCGAGCGTCTCGTAGCGCTGGCCCATGTCTTCTGGTCCGAGAGTACAAACGGCAATTGTTTGCGTTTCACCTCGGGTGAAAAGAACGGAGCCGTGAGCTCTTGGCAGTAGGCTTGGTTCGATGGAAATCGGGCGAATTTCGTCGCATTTTCTTCCGTCGGCGCGAGTGTTTTCGTTGAAAATCATATCGCGGAGAATGCCAGAGGTGACTTTCTTACGAGCGATTGAGACTTGAGCATTAGAGTACTCGCTCTCTTCTCCTTTAAACGCCTCGTCGATGCGTGCGTTGATCTCATTTTGAGCCGCTTCGCGCTCGAGTTTGTCTGCAATGCGCAGAGCTTTGTTCAGATCGCCGCCAACGAGCTTTTGAATGTCATCAATGAGCTTTTTTGGAGGAGTGATGAGAGAGGCGGTGAATTTCTCCTTACCTGCAATTTTTTGCCAGTCGGATAGGGCATCGCAAATCGTTTTGATTGCCTCGTGACCCTCGTTGATCGCTTCAAGTACTTGCTCTTCTGTTAGGAAGTCGCAGTAGCCTTCGATCATCAGAATTGCATCGCTTGTTCCTGCGAGCATGAGGTCGAGTTTTGATTGCTTTTGCTCTTCGATTGTTGGGTTGATGATGAACTTGTCGTCGATCATTCCCATTCGAACGCCAGCGATTGGCTTTTTGAATGGAATATCAGAAAGAGTAAGAGCAGCAGAAACAGCGCAAATTGCGAGGGGCTCTGGTGGGTGCTCGTTGTCGTATGAGAAGACGTAGCTGATGACTTGAACGTCGTTGAAGTAGCCATCTTCGAATAAGGGGCGAATGGGTCTATCGATGAGTCGGCAGACGAGTGTTTCGCGCTCAGTGGGTCTTCCTTCGCGTTTGATGAAGCCGCCAAGGCTTTTTCCGGCTGATGAGAATTTTTCTTGGTAGTCGACGCGTAGGGGGAGGAAGTCGATGTCGTCGGGTTTGTCTTTTTTGCCGCATGCTGAGGCAAAGACGAGAGTGTCGCCTGATTTTACTGTGACCGCTCCGCTGGCCTGTCTTGCGATTTTTCCGGTTTCAAAAATAAGCTCCTTTCCGGCAACGGAGACGACTAAGCGATTTTTATCCATTCACTTTCCTATATTTCTTGCGTAAACTTTTGAGTATATAGTATATCAGTGCCAACAAAAAAGCGCCAGGAAAACCTGGCGCTTCTTCTTGATGAGAAATTACTTACGAAGCTTCAAACGATTGATGAGCGTTTGGTAGCGTTTTGTGTCGGTTGAGTTAAGGTAGTCTAAAAGCTTCCTTCTCTGTCCAACGAGCTTCAAAAGAGCGAGCCTTGAGGCGTGATCTTTTGGACTTCTCTTAAGATGATCAGTGATCTCCAAAATCTTCTCTGTGAGAAGGGCGATCTGAACATCGGCTGAGCCTGTGTCCTTTTCGTGAAGCTGGAATTTTTTGGTAATTTCTTCTTTTAATCCTCTATCTAGAGACATAGACAATTTTCTCCCCCCCGATAATGCGTCAGGAGTTTGTACCTACGGCTAGTTTATGAGGTCGTCACCTCCGGTATATTGGCTGTTAGACTGCATAAATTCACCTAGGTTAGGGTTTATAGACAAATAAAATATATATTCGTGTTTATAACAGGTCCCTCTATTCTAGCATGAAGTCATATAAATAAGCAACTTAGGTACAACGGCGGACTCGCATAGCACCCCATCTTTGTCCTATCTTGGCTCGGGAGTATGGTTCCCAATATACACCCTTCGCCAAGATAGAACAAATCTGGGGCACTCTACGAGTCCTTATTGCTAATTTTTTATTTGAGGCTCGCAAAAGTACTTTTTTTGGTAATATTTCAGCATGGATTTTATGAGAGAGGCTATTTTAGAGGCCAAATCGGCTGGCGAGCGGGGCGAGGTCCCCATCGGGGCTGTTGTCGTCTTGGACGGCCATATTGTTGCGCGGGCGGGCAATCGGGTCGAGGAGCTTGGCGATGCTAGCGCTCATGCCGAGCTTTTAGCTCTGCGGGCTGCAGCAAAGGCGGTGGGAGATTGGCGGCTTATCGACTGCGAACTTTATACCACAATTGAGCCTTGCTTTATGTGCGCCGGCGCTGCTATTCTCTCGCGTGTTAAAAAAATATTCTACGGCGCCCCTGATCTGCGGCATGGGGGGAGTCAAATTTTTGCTAACCATCCGATCCATGTGGTCGAAATTGAAGGGGATCTGCTTGCCGATGAATGCGCATCTATTATCAAATCATTCTTTAGAAATCGACGTCTTGAAAGAGATGGTCGAGCAGCAAAGGGCGCGCCTGCTTAGGTGCGCAAATGAGATTATTCCCTACCTAACTTCTGAGGATATTATGCAGCCCAATGACTTTCCTGAATTGGAAAATCATCCTTTTTTCCGCTATGAGGAGGGGGTTTTAGAGGGACTGCAGTCTGCTTTAGCGGCGCTTTCGGCGCGAGATGATGTGCATGCGGATGCGCTCGCGTAGGGTGAGTGAGCTGCGTCCAAAGCGAGAGATCTTTTCGAGGCAGACGTCTACGAAGGTGTCGTCGTCTAAGATGACTTTTCCTGTTTTAAAATCGTACACTTTTGAGCGGTCGGGATCGATGTAGACTTCGACTTTTTCGCGTTTGAAGAGGGTGCGCTTTTTAGATAGGGTCCACTCCTCAAAGGGTTGTAGGAAGTCATAGGGGCTATGCTCTTCAAAAGTTAAAAGAGCGTAAAAGTAGCCAAAAGAGATGGCCGATGCATAGGTAAAAAAGCTTAAGAAGTTACCGTTTGCAAGATCGATAAAGAGCGAAGAGCCTAAAATAACAATTAACAGCCATTTAACGCGAATTGGAAGGATCAGGAAGAGGAGCACCTCTCTTTCGGGGAAGATGAAGATCCATGCAGCGAGTAGAGCATAAAGAGCGGTTGAGGGGCCTGCTAAGACGAGAGGGTAGGGAGTTATGCTCATTATCAGGGTGGCAGCAAGCGCTGCTACCAAGCCTCCACCAAAAAATAATTTGATAAAATCTCGCGAATCTTTATAGTAGATTAACGTTTTCCCAACAACAAATAGAAAAAAACTGTTGAGAAAAAGGGTCAAAAGGAATGAGAATGTCACCTCGGTTCCGATAGGTTGGACAAAGAGGTAGGTGACAAGTTGCCACAAAAATCCTTTTGACACCCCCCACGATGAGAGACTGAGAAGAGTTTGTAAATTAACGCCTATAAACGGCAAAGGGACCATCAAAGTGAGAGCAGCGATGAGGCTCAATGACAAGATGGTTGTTATAACAAATTTTAGCGACTTGGGCGCTGCTTGAAATTGGAAAGCTGAATCAAACATATCAGCGATATTATTTCACAAAGGCGATTAAAACCCAAGTCAGGGAGTGTGATATGGAAGCATTAAAGATCGAAACAACTTTGGGGGACCAGGGGTGCCGGATGCGGTCAGGGACTGAAACATCTGAAGCAATTGGTAGCCCAATTCGTGTGCCAGAAGGAGGCCCCTATGAGCGCGTCTCATTTTTTGTTCAACCAAATCATGTGTATGAAACGACATTTTTAACATTTCCTGCTCTCATCCATCGGTTTGTAAGAAGTTCGATGCTTGTTGATCTCAGACGATTCATTCCGACCATCACAAAGAGAGAATTGCACCAGTTGAGAGATAGGGTATCGGCTACGGCTGAGCGCCCCACACTGGTTACAGGATTGCCGTGGACAGTTATCGCGCTTAAGTACTGTGTTCTTCTTATACGCAATGAACAGGTCGATCGCGCTGCAGGGCGTGTATTTCACGATGCTATTTCGATTCCTTTGCCATTTAAGTCTGGTGGAGCGCGGCAGGTCACACTAGTAGAGAGAAAGGCTGGAGATCCTTCGATGGTGCCTGAATTTCAAATCGCTCGCGTGGTTAGTGAATCAACGGTTCACCTTCTTAGGCCTAAGGGAGTCTTTGACGTTAGTGGGCGCGAGTTTTTCGTACAAACCGGCAAAACGCTGCGAGAGGTTCTTCAGGGAGAGGTAACAGTGGATCAGGGCCTATCTTTGATGAATCAGCTTGTCTTGGCTGTCAAAGAGATGTATGCGCAGAGTTACCTCCATTTAGGGATATCCCAAACAAGCGTTAGAGTTGATAAGGGGAGAGTTGAGCTAGGAGGATTTTGGCTTGCTCGTAAACAGACTGATTATCAAGCAAACCGAGAGAGGCTTATTAAAAGAGAAGCGCGCTTTTTTGGTATTTCAAGTCAGCTTCCAACGCCAATTACTAATTTTTTGGACGTGGAGTGTGAAATTCCTGTTGCAAATGAACACCTCTATCGATTGGCTGGTGTCTTTGATGGGTATTGTCAGAGTGTTGAAGCCAAAGAGAGAAACGCGGCAAGTTTTCTTGAGCATATTGCGGGCACGGGCTTTGAAATAGATATGGGAATTGAAGATGTTAGTAGCTGTTTATTTGAAAATGATGGAGGGTTGCGGGAAGAATCAGGGTTTTCTGCGCAACTTGCTTTGAAGGGGATCCATTTTCGCACGCCATTTGAGCTACAGCAGAGAGCAAGATGCGTTAGACGCTACATTTTAGATAGGGTGATCCCCTCCGATCCTGCCAGTGTTACGGTCGGTTCGATTGAGGTTGATGGAAGTGGCGGTTTTATCAATTACGTAGCTCCAGAGGTTGAAAGAAGAGGGGATGCAACTGAAAGAGCCGATATTTATGCCCTTGGAAAGCTTTTCAACTTAATAAAAATCTCTTTAGAGAGGCGTGGTCCTCTTGCAATGGCATGGAAAGTGCAATTCAATTTACTGATTTCTGGAATGTTGAGTCCTAAAGAAAGCCGCTATTGGATCGAGAAAATTGAGGAGAGGTTAGCTACTTTGGAGGCTACCAAAGCGGCGGCATACCTTTCTGCTTGAAATTAAGGTGATCGAATCCTATAATATTTTTGATAAAATTATTTTTGGATTCAAGGAGATTTTTATATGAAAAAGGAAGGACACCCTCCCTATCAAGATATTCTTTTCGTCGACACCGCGACTGGAGATAAGTTTGTTTGTGGCAGCACGCTACAACCTGAAGAGAAAGAAGTTTATGAAGGCGTTGAGTATCCTGTATACAAAGCGGCAATCACATCAGCTTCTCACCCCTTCTTTACAGGTTCTCAGCAGTTCATCGATACCGAGGGACGCGTTGACAAGTTCTTGAAGCGCTACCAAAAGCCAAAGGCTCAAGCGAAAAAGCCTGTCGACGACAAGCCTGAAGAGAAAGAAAAAAAGAAGCCAGCTCCAAAGAAGAAAGCGGCACCTAAGAAGAAGAAAGAATCTTGATTGAGCAAAAGGTAGAGAAGCTTCTCTCCCGTTTTGCTGAAGTTGAAAAGCTTTTAGGTGAGCCCGATGTTGTTAGCGATCAAAAACGCTATCGCGAGCTCACCCAAGAACACGCCTATCTTTCTGATCTACGGGAAAACTGGGAGCGGTATCAGCGCGAGATCAAAGAGCTCGCTGACAATCGTGAGATGGTCGAGGACGAGAGCGATCCAGAGTTTGCCGATGTGCTCAAAGAGGACATCACGCGTCTGGAGGGGTCTACAGAATCCTTGCTGACTAAAATTGAAACGCTCATCGTTCCACCAGACCCTCGCGATAGTCGCAACATCCTAGTTGAGCTTCGTGCAGGAACTGGGGGTGATGAAGCGGCGATTTTTGTCGGCGACTGCCTCCGCATGTACCAGTACTATGCCAGTAAAAAGGGCTGGGGGGTTGAAGTGCTCTCTGCAACCTCATCGGACATGGGTGGATTCAAGGAAGTCATCATGGTGATGTCTGGGCAAAATGTTTTTCGCTTAATGCAGTATGAAGGGGGGACCCACCGCGTTCAACGCGTTCCTGAAACGGAAGCACAAGGGCGCGTGCACACTTCTGCGATCACTGTAGCCGTTCTTTTAGAGCCTGGTGAAGATGAGGATATTGCAATCGATCCTAAAGACTTAAAGATCGATACCTATCGCGCATCTGGTGCGGGTGGGCAGCACGTGAATACGACAGATTCTGCGGTGCGCATTACACACCTTCCAACAAATACGGTTGCATACTGTAGTGAAGAGCGCTCGCAACACAAAAATAAAGATAAGGCAATGCGTCTTTTAAAAGCGCGCCTTGCTGAAGAGGAGCAGCGTAAGAAAAACGCTGAAATGTCCTCAATGAGATCGAGTCAGGTGGGGTCTGGTGACCGCTCTGAGCGAATCCGCACCTACAACTTCCCGCAAAACCGGGTTTCTGATCACCGAATCGATCTTACATTGTTTAAACTCGATCAGGTGATGGAGGGTGAGCTTGACATGGTCACCGGTCCTCTGGTCGCTTACTACTACCAGAAGAAGTTTGAAAACGATTAGGCAGACACTACAACAATCTAAGTCTCTCTTAGATCAGTTTCGCATTCCCTCCTCGCGCAGGATTGCCGAGGAGATCGTTGCAAGCATCTTGCAAATTAGTCGTATGGAGCTCTATTTGCAATTTGATAGGCATGTAGGAACCTCTGAGTGGCGCAAGTGTCTCAACTTAATTGAGAGACACACTTCAGGTGAACCTCTTGAATACATTTTACAAATTGTCGATTTCTACGGCTGCGAGATTGAGGTGACCCCTTCAGTTTTAATTCCCCGAAGTGAGACAGAGATCTTACTCGAAAAGGTTTGTGGCTCTGTGGTCGATCGTCCAGCTGCTCGCGCCCTTGATCTGTGTACGGGCAGCGGCTGTCTTGGCTTAGGGCTTAAAAAGCACTTTCCTGAGATGAAGGTGATTTTGTCTGATATTTCTGAAGAGTGCATCAAGCTCGCGCGTCGCAATGCAAAGCGCAATGGACTCTCTGTAGGAATTGCCTGTGGAAACTTGCTCGCCCCCTTTAACCGCGAAAAATTTGATCTTGTCGTATGTAACCCTCCCTACATCTCAAAGGCGGCCTATGAGGGCTTGGAGAGCTCTGTAAAGGATTTTGAGCCTAGGCTCGCGCTTGTTGGGGGAGAGACAGGGCTTGAGATCTATCAAAAACTTTCTATATCTTTGCCGGCGCATTTAAACCCTGGCGCTAAGGTTTTCTTTGAAATTGGCTTTGATCAAGGTGAGTCTATGCGTGAGATATTCTCTTCAAGCCACTGGAAATCAGTGAAATGCGAGAAGGATTGGGCAGGTCATGACCGTTTCTTTTCCCTTGAATATCAATAAATAATCCATTACCATATTGCTATGTTTGGATCTCTCACCGATAAATTTCAAAATCTTTTTTCATCCCTGTCAAAAAACAAAAAGCTGACAGAGGACAATATCAGTGATGCCGTTCGACAGGTGCGTATGGCTCTTCTCGATGCCGATGTCAATTTCAAGGTCACTTCGCGCTTTGTCAAAAGGGTAAAAGAGAAGGCTCTCGGCCAGGAGGCCGTCAAGTCGGTTTCGACCACAGATCAATTTATCCAAATTGTTCATGATGAGCTGAAGGTGCTCATGGGCGGTGATGAGGCAAAGCTCGACTTAAAATCGAATCCAGCAATCATTATGCTCTGCGGCCTGCAGGGATCGGGTAAAACAACACATGCAGCCAAGCTTGCTCTCTACTTAAAGGGCAAAAACTTCATGAAAAACCCCATGCTCGTTGCCTGTGATCTCGCAAGGCCTGCAGCAATTGAGCAGCTCAAGGTTCTCGGTGAAGAGGTTGGGGCGCCTGTTTTTACGCTTCCTGGTGAGAAGCGCCCGACAAAAGTTGCAAAAGCGGCTCTTGTTGAGGCTGAAAAGAGAGGTCACGATCTCATTATCTTTGACACTGCGGGGCGCCTGCACATCGATGACTCTCTGATGAAAGAGCTCGAAGAGGTTAAAAAAGCGATCAACCCTCATGAGGTGCTTTTTGTTGCATCAGCTGCAATTGGGCAAGATGCGGCAAAGACAGCTGATGAATTTAATAAGCGCATTGGGATCACGGGGTCAATTTTGACGATGCTCGATGGTTCTGCGCGAGCCGGTGCTGCCATTTCGATCAAAGAGGTGACTGGTATGCCTCTTAAATTTGAGGGTGTTGGCGAAAAGGTCAAAGATCTTCAATTATTTAATCCACATTCTATGGCAGATCGCATCCTTGGGATGGGTGATGTGATCAACCTTGTCAAAAAGGCAAAAGAGACCTTCAGTGAAGGGGAAGATCAAGATTTCAAAGAAAAATTGAAAAATGCCAGTTTTACCTACGAAGACTATCTGAAGCAAATGGCTGGTATGCGCAAAATGGGATCGATGAAGAGCATCATGAAAATGCTTCCAGGCATGAATAAGCTTCCCGATTTAGACTCTACTGATGGCGAATTTAATAAAATGGAGGCGATGATTCTGTCGATGACCAGGCGAGAGCGCCAAGGGCTTGATGAGCTCATTCCTCCTCGTCGCCGCCGTATTGCCGCGGGCTCTGCTACGACGATTGACGATGTCAATAAGCTCGTTAAGGGCTTCAAACGTCTTAAACAAGTTTTGAAAGACATGCCCGGTTTCCAGAAGAAGATGAAAAACAATAAAATGTTTTCCAAATTAATGTCCGGCCTAAAATAAATCTTGCCTTTCTTCCCTCCCTGCTCTATACTCTCTTCGTAAATTTGAAAGGAGAATACAACATGGCTCTCAAGATTCGTCTTCGCCAACAAGGACGTAAAAATCATTTGACATACCGACTCGTCGTAACTGAAGGAACCAATCCACGTGATGGCAAGTACGTCGAATCTCTTGGCTGGTACGATCCTGCTAAGGAAAACGAAAAAAACGCTGCTATTGAAATCGAGCGTGTGAACTACTGGCTCGGCAATGGAGCTCAATTGACTGAAAAGGCAGAGGCTCTCATCAAGCACAAGGCGCCTGAGGTTGTTAAAGAGTACAAGGCTAAAATCATCGCGAAAAGACTTAAAGCGTCTCAAAAGCGTCGCGAGGCCAAAAAGAAGAGCTAAATGAAGTTCGATCTGCTCACGCTCTTTCCCGACTATTTCAAGGGACCCTTCGATGTAAGTATGCTGAAGAGAGCGCGTGAGAAAGGGCTGATCGACATCAATGTGTTAAATATGCGTTCCTTTGCCAAGGATAAGCATCAAACAATGGATGACCGCCCCTACGGTGGTGGACCAGGGATGGTTTTAAAGCCCAAGCCCGTTGTTGATGCCATCCGCAGCGTGAAAAGGGACGATTCTTACGTTGTTATGCTATCGCCTCAGGGCAATCCTCTGAGTGCAGCAAAATGCCGTGAGCTTGCAAAAAAGCCCCACCTTGTTTTGGTGTGTGGCCACTATGAAGGGGTCGATGAGCGTGTCAATGCTCTCGAGGTCGATGAGGAGATCAGTATTGGCGACTACGTTTTAACAAACGGTGGGCCAGCTGCGATTGTTCTCATTGATTCTGTGGTGCGATTTGTACCCGGAGTTTTAGGAAAGGATGCCTCGGCAAACTTCGACTCATTTGAAGAGGGTGTTTTTGATGCCCCTCACTACACGCGTCCCGAAGAATTTGAGGGCGTGCGGGTGCCAGAGGTCCTCCTTGGAGGGAATCACAGTGAGATTGAAAAGTGGCGCAAGTCTCAGGCAATTGAGAAGACAAAACGCGTAAGACCAGAGCTAATAAGGAGTGACTAATGGGTCAATGTGCAATTATCGAGGCTCTTGAAAAAGAGCAGCAGAAAAACGAAATCCCTGAGTATGCCGTTGGTGATACTCTTCGCGTTTCGATTAAAATTATTGAAGGGAAGCGTACGCGTGTTCAGGCTTTTGCTGGCACAGTTATCGCTAAAAATGGATCTGGCCTCTCAGAGACTGTAACGCTCTATCGCGTTGCTTATGGCTCGTCAATGGAGAGAGTTTTTAACATCCACAGCCCTCTTATCGACAAGCTTGAAGTGACACGTCGCGGTAAAGTTCGCCGTTCGAAGCTTTACCACATCCGTGGCCACCAAGGTAAGAAAGCCAAGGTTGAAGAGCGCATCGTGGCTGTCAAAAAACAGAAGCCGGCTCCTGCTGCACCTAAAGCAGAAGAGCCACCTGCTGCTCAAGAGCCAGAGAAAGCTCCCGAGTAGTACTCAATTCCAGCGTTTCGGCTGTGTTGCATTCTGCAACACAGCCTTATGGCCGCATCACGGCACCCCACCTTCACCCTAACTTTCCTCGCGCAGGGCTAGGCCCTAGCGACCTCGTCAAGTATAGTGCAAACTTGGGGCCCCTTGAGCGCCCTGAAAGCGCTCTAAAACCTGATTAAATCAGGTTTTTTAAGTTATTTTTTGCAGCTTTTTATATCTAATAGGTCGTGTAGTTTTTTTATCTCTATCTTCCTTCACTAGAATGCTTGTGTAGTTCAATGAGTTAGGGATCTTTTTCAAGATCCGCTTTTTTTTCTTTAAATCAAATGAGCGATGCTTTTAACCTGAGCAACATGGATACTTGGTTTGAGCACGAATCGCGCGCGCGAAAAAATGGTTTTAAAAATGTAGCTGGAGTCGATGAGGCGGGACGCGGACCCCTTGCAGGTCCTGTTGTCGCTGCTGCCTGCATTGTGGATGGCAATTACATTGACGGAATCAACGATAGCAAAAAGCTTACAGCTGAAAGGCGAGAGGATTTGTTTAAAAAAATGACAACAAATCCCAGCTACCACTTTGGGGTGGGGATAGTTGAAGCAGAGCGCATTGATGAGATCAATATCCTGCAGGCAACTTATGAGGCGATGCGTCTTGCTGTGGCCTCGCTCGAGCCTCAACCCGACTACCTTCTAATCGATGGCAATCGCTCCCCCCAAATTGAGATTACTACAGAGCTGCTTGTTAAAGGGGATGCCAAGTCTCACTGCATTGCAGCGGCCTCAGTTGTTGCAAAGCATTTGCGCGACCAGATTATGCGCTCTATCGATCAGGAATTTCCCGCCTATGGTTTTGCCTCGCATATGGGCTATGGAACGAAGGCGCACTTGGAGGCAATTGATAGAGAGGGTCCCTGCCGCTATCATAGGCAATCGTTTAAACCCATTGCATTGACAAATGCTCAAAGATCTACTATAATCTAGGGTCAATTTTCTAGGCTCTTGTATATGGCAAAAAGTATGACTGGCTATGGGCGTTCAACGCTCGACACCCCTTTTGGGATGTTGACTTTTGAGCTTCTTTCGGTCAATCGCAAATCTCTCGAAATGAATCTCTTCTTGGCAAAAGAGTTCTCTGAGATTGAGCCGCAACTGCGCAAGTGGATTGGCAAGCGTGCCAGCCGAGGCACAGTGACTCTGCGCATTGCTAAAGAGCAAAATAGTCCTGAGGATGCTCTATTGAATGTAAACTCGGTTCGGGTTGCAAAAGAGCACTGGCAGGCAATTGCTGATGAGCTTGGGCTTGAGAGTAAGCTACCTCTTGCCTTTTTGGCAGAGCAAGCCTCTAGGGCTGCAGTGCAGGGCCCACGCGCTACGACTGAGGAGTTGGTTGATGCGCTGAAACCTGTTTTTGATGCGGCTGCTGATGCCTGGATTGAGATGCGCCGCGTGGAGGGGAGAGCTCTTTGTGAAGAAATCGCTCCACGATTGAAGCGGCTAACAGAACTTGTGACTGAGATTGAAAAGAGCAGCGAAGGGATTTTATCTGCCTATCGTGAGAAAATTCACCTTAAGATGCGCGAGCTACTTGATGTGAAGCAAGACGATGAGCGCCTTTACAAAGAGGCGGCCCTTTTTGCAGAAAAGGTAGATACGACAGAGGAGCTTGCTAGGCTCTTATCGCACATTGATCAAGTAAGCGCTCTTTTGGATGAAGATCGGGCCGTTGGTAAATCGATCGATTTTCTCTGTCAAGAGATGCTGAGAGAGGCGCAAACATTGAGCGTGAAGTCAAGCGATTTGGAGATAACTAAGCTTGCCTTAGAGGTCAAAAGTGAGATCGAGAAGGTAAGAGAGCAGGTGCAAAATATTGAGTAGGCGGGGTAAACTGTTTGTTCTTAGCGGCCCCTCGGGCAGTGGAAAGACCACACTCTCTGCGATGCTAACAGATGCCCTACACCCTGAACTTGTCCGCTCTGTCACTTGTACGACTCGGGCAAAAAGAAAGGGTGAGAAAGATGGTGTCGACTACCATTTTCTTAGTCGAGAAGAGTTTATCAGCCGTCAAAAGAGAGGGGACTTTCTTGAGACAGCAACTGTGTTTGGAAATGAGTACGGCACGCTAAAAACAGATGTCGAGCGCCTTCAAGATGAGGGCAGGTCGGTTATTTTAGTGATTGATGTTCAAGGCGCAATCCAGGTAAAGGAAAAAGCAGATGCAGTATTACTTTTTCTCTTCCCCCCGTCAGAGGAGAAGTTAGAAGAGCGGCTGAGAGGAAGAAAGACCGATTCAGAAGAGGTTATTGAAGGGCGCCTTGCAAAGGCAAAAGAGGAGCTCGCAATGGCAGGTGAGTACGACTTTAGCGTCGTTAACTGTAATCTGAAAGAGGCTTTTGAAGAGTTAAAAACAATTGTATTGAGGCAAATGAATGAGTAACAAAAACAAGCTCACAAATGAAGAGCTAACAAAGCACTCGAACAACAACTTCGAGTTGACTAAGCGAGGAGTTGAGCTCGCTCGCAACATGATTCACAATATTGGTGAGGCCCCTCTTCTAAAAGTAATAGATGAGTTAAAAAAAAAAGTAACCGAAGAGTCGAATCGTAGTGACTAAGCGCGTCCTGATAACCTCCGCGCTCCCATATGCTAATGGGCCGATCCACTTTGGCCACATTTCGGGAGCCTACTTGCCTGCAGATTGCTTTGCACGCTATCAGAGGCTCAAGGGCGCTGATGTGCTCTATCTTTGTGGATCTGATGAACACGGTGTTGCGATCACCTTAAGCGCCGAAATGGCTGGACGCACTCCAAAACAGCACATCGATATCTACCACGAATTGATCAAAGATCTCTTTTCTAAGGTGAATATCTCTTTTGATCACTACTCCCGCACGACTTGGGAGCAGCATGCTGAAACGACCAAGCAGTTTTTCTTTGACCTACTTGAGAATGGCTATATCGAAGAGCGGGTGACAGATCAGCTCTTTTCAGAGGCTGATAATCGTTTTTTAGCCGATCGCTATGTTGTTGGAACCTGCCCAAAATGTAAATTTGAAGCGGCCAGAGGCGATGAGTGCACCAGCTGTGGAGCAAGCTATGAGGCAACAGATCTCATTAATCCCCGCTCAAAACTCACTAATGCCCCACTCTCAAAAAAGGCAACCAAACACTGGTTTCTGCTCTTTGACAAATTCAAAGAGCAGCTGCAAAAGTGGATCAAGGCCAAAGAGTGGAAGCCCAATGTCATTAATTTTGTCAGCCACTACATCGATGATCTCAAACCACGAGCAATTACACGTGATTCTGACTGGGGAATTCCCGTTCCCCTAGACGGTGCAGAGGGAAAGGTTTTTTACGTCTGGTTTGATGCCCCCATTGGATATATCTCTGCAGCTAAAGAGTGGGCAGAGAAAAAGGGTGATCCAGATGCCTGGAAGCCCTTTTGGTTAGATGAGTCGACAAAGCTTGTCAACTTTATTGGAAAAGACAACATCCCCTTTCATGCGATCTTTTTCCCCGCGATGGTCATGGGGCAAAATCAGCCCTACAAGCTAGTCGATGATCTTCCAGCAAATGAGTTTCTCAACTTAGAAGGGAAGCAGTTCAGCAAATCGAGTGGTTGGACAATTGATCTTGAGCATTTTTTCAAGCACTTTACCGCTGACCAAATTCGCTATACGATGGCAGCAAATGCCCCAGAGACAAGCGATTCAGAGTTTAGTTGGAAGGATTTTCAAACCCGCTGTAATTCAGAGCTTCTTGGAAAATATGGAAACCTCGCCAATCGCACGCTGACATTTTTGAAAAGACTCGACTCTAAAGTTCCTCCTCAGCATGAACTTCGCTCAGCAGACAAAGAATTTTTAGAAAATATTAAGCGCCTTGAGGGTGAAATCTCGCTCTCTTACGCCTCCTATCACCTTCGCCGCGCATCAAATCTTGTGATGGAGCTCTGTCAGCTCGGGAATGTCTACTTTGATAGCAAAAAGCCTTGGAAGCTCATTAAGGACCCCAAGTGCCAAGATGAGCTTGAGACGACGCTCAATCTCTGTCTCTACTGTCTCAAGGTCCTAGCTCTTGTTTCGAGTCCAATCCTACCCGAAGCAGCGCAAAAACTCTGGGTGATGCTTGGGCAGCAAGGAGAGCTTGCCCAGCTTAGGTGGAACACAATTATCGAGGAGCCTATGGAGCCTAAAACGCCTCTGCCCCAGCCAGAAATTCTTTTCACAAAAATCGAAGACCCCATTATCGAGGAGCAGCTTGCTAAGCTCAAGGAGCTTTCACAAGCAAAAGATCTACCCCAGATAAAAGAGCTTATTTCTTTCGAAGACTTTGGTAAAATAGACTTACGAATCGCCTCAATAATCTCAGCTGAGAAGGTAAAAAAGAGTAAAAAGCTCTTGAAAATCGAGGTTGATCTCGGGAGTGAAAAGCGTACCGTTGTCTCGGGGATTTCTGAGCACTATGAACCAGAGGATCTTGTTGGAAAACAGGTCATTTTGGTTGCAAATCTCAAGCCTGCAAAGCTGATGGGGATTGAGAGTCAGGGAATGATTCTTGCCGCTCATGAAGGTAAGATGCTAAAACTGCCAATGGTAGAGGGGTTAGCCCCCGGATCCTCTGTCAGTTAATTCTCGTCGATGTTCATTGAACCAGGGGAAGTACTGGTTCGAATTGAAGGTTTGATTCAATCTCTTGTCAGGTGGAAGTACACTAGCTCCCATTGTGAAGTCTATCAGTCCCACTCCGATTTCTGTGTAGACGATAATAAAGGCAATGATTGGCTTTCCAAATGTACTCTTTAGACTACTCACTTGCGTTTTAGCAAAGGTTTGCCATATTTGGGTCACTTTATGATCTTTTGCGACAAGCTTTGTAATTCCATACGCAGGAAGTGTTAAGAGAGTCAGGCCAATAGAGCCCATATTTTCAATCGTATGAGCGAATAGCATCACAGAGGAAACGAGCGCGCGCAGCACCCCAAACCCACCAAGTTTTAGAACGAGTGAATCGGTTTGTAGAGAGTCTTCTTTCTTTGTCAGGTAGCGAAGAGCGGTGTTCGTCGCTTTATCTGAATAGGAGGCATCAAAGGTGTATTTTACCCCTTCAGAGCGCCTTAATAGGCCTGTGCCAAATAGTGTGCGCATTCCTTCGAGGTCTGTAGATCCCTTGGGAGCGCTACTTGAGAAAAAAGTCATGCCTTTATTATAACATAATAGAAATATTTATAATAGTTTCGCGTAAAATATTGTAAATTAGCGCTTTAGAAATTCTTTCAAGCCAGTGTGGCGTTGGCGAACATCGTCATTGCCAATGGCTATTGCTATCGCTTTTTTTGAACCTACCAGGACGACAAGGCGTTTTCCTCGGGTAATTCCCGTATAAAGAAGGTTTCTGTAGAGAAGTTTGAAGTGGCTTGTGTGAATGGGAATCACGACGCAGGGGCACTCACTACCCTGGTATTTGTGGATTGAGCAGGCGTAGGCAAGAACAAGCTCATCGAGTTCTGAAAATTCATAGGAGATCTGTTTGCCATCAAAGTCAACAAGCAGAGTCTCTTCCTCTTTGCTGTAGTTTTCAATAATGCCTACATCTCCATTATAGATGCGCTTTTTGTTGTTATTGCGGATTTGCATCACTTTGTCGCCCTTTTGGTAGCGACGCCCAAAGCGTTCAACAAACTCACCGCTGGGGTTTAGTATCCTCTGGAGGGTATGGTTGAGGTTTTCAATTCCCACAACACCTCGACGCATTGGCGCTAATACCTGAATATCGCCGATTGGATTGAACTTAAAGCGTCCCGGCAGTTTTGTGGTAATCAATTCGATAACCGTTGAGAGAATTTGCTCGGGTTTTTCTCTGCCGAGGAAAATGAAATCTGATTTGTGCTCGAAGGAGAGGTCGGGGAATTCTCCCTTGTTGATCAAGTGAGCATTGGTGACAATTCGCGAGCCCCATGCTTGGCGGTAAATTTGCGTTAACGTGGTAACAGCAAAGCGCTCTGAGGCGATTAAATCTTTCAAAACATTGCCAGGACCTACACTTGGGAGCTGATCGATATCTCCAATAAAAATGACTCGAGCCTCAGTTGGTACCGCTTTTAAGAGTGCGACCATCAAGTGGGTATCGATCATACTTGCCTCATCGACAATAACCAGGTCGCAATCAAGGGTGTTTTCTCGCCCTCGCTTGAATTTGCCAGTCGTAAAGTCCCACTCGAGTAGGCTATGAATCGTTGATGCGCGCCTGCGAGTAATTTGGCTCAAGCGCTTAGCCGCTTTGCCAGTTGGCGCTGCCAAAATAATCTTATCGGTGATCTTTTCTGTAATCGAGATGATGCCGCGGGTAATCGTACTCTTTCCCGTACCTGGTCCGCCGGTGATGATGTGCATCTTTTCGCTGAGACTCTTTTCTAAGGCAATTGCCTGCTGCTCGGCAAATTCAATCGAGAGCTTCTCTTCAGCCCACTTTGTCGCTTTGCCTACATCAACGCTTCGTAATGCAGTTCCAGAGGCCAGTAGCCTCTCAACCTCCTGGGAAATGCCAGTCTCTGCCATGTACAGGAGTTTCAGCCAAATCATCCCATCTTTTTCGACAAGGCGCCGCTCATCAACAAGCGATTGAATCGCTAATTTCACAGGATCGTGACCAACATCTAAAACCTCTCCCGCTTTCTCAACTAACGCTGGAAAGGGGAAGCAAACATTTCCATCGTCTGAGAGCTCGAGCAGTACAAACTCAATGCCCGCCTCAATGCGTTCGGGTGCATCGTGGGGTAGTCCCAAGCTTTGTGCAATCCGATCGGCCGTTTTGAATCCAACCCCAAAAAGATCACGACTGATTGAGTAGGGATTTTCCTGGATAATGCGAATCGAGTCATCGCCATAGCGCTTGTAAATTTTTTGTGCGAGCGTCAAAGAGATGCCGTGGCCACGCATAAAGATCATGACCTTGCGAATTTCCCGCTGATCATCCCAGCAATCCTTAATTTGCTCAATGCGCTTTTTACCGAGACCGCCCACCTCTTTGAGCCTGTCAGGGGTCTTGTCGAGAACATCAAGGGTGAGCTTGCCAAACTTAGCGACAATGCGCTCGGCATAGACAGGGCCAATGCCCTTAATGAGTCCAGATTCCAAGAACTTTTGGATCCCTACAATATCCTGTGGTGCATCGAGCTGATATTCGCTCACCTCAAATTGCCGGCCAAAACTTGGATGGTGCTTCCAGTTGCCCTTGCAGCTGAGAATTTCTCCTGGATGCAGTGTGTGGAAGTTTCCCACGACACACACCTTACCCTCTTTTGCATTCTTCACATGGGCAACAGTAAAGCCATTTTCCGGATTGGAATAAACGATGTGATCAACACTGCCAGCAAGAGATTCTTCACTCATATCCGGTAGTATAGTTCATATTTAAATCACAAGCAACACAACTTGAAAGTGAGCAAAACCTTTTAGCCGTAACCAAAAGGTCAGGAACTAGATACACGCTTCCCAGCCCTACCGTTTCAAAAACACCTCTAACATAGAGAGAGATCTTTACGTTTTTCGGTTCCACATGCATCGGGTGATGGGCATCCGATAGGGGGCGATAGAGCCGCTCCCTTGCAGAAATTAATCCCAAAACAGGGATATACCCCAAAATATTCAATCCATTGAGAATATAGCAATCTTTGACAGGAAGGTCATTGAGCACTTTATCTCTATCTCCCTTCTTTGAAATCAAAAATTCTCGCTTTCTAGATGGCAGCGTTTTGCGCGTGTGAAAACCAAATGTCGACTGCACATCATTTGGGTGCTCGTCGTCTCTTAAAACAAATCTTATAGCTTCTACGTCAATCATAGGCCGACTACTATACCTCCTCTAAAAATTTTTGCCGATCCCTTTCTTGCTTTAAATTTTCTCCTTATGCTAAACTACCTCCATCTGTTCCGGATTAGCTCAGCGGTAGAGCAGTGGACTGTTAATCCATTGGTCGCTAGTTCGAATCTAGCATCCGGAGAGGCGGCTCGGCCGCGGATAGCATGAGATGAGCTACGAAAGTAGCTCATCTTTTTTTTCTTTATCGTCCCCCATATCTGAAGCTATGGGACTCCTCAAAATAAACAAAATCTGACCCACTTGTCGCATACGCTCCTCCCATACTCTACGCGACCTCGCCGCCTCGTCCAAGTGGCGAGAATCTGTGATAGGATAAGCTCAGCGGGAGGCTGC